>JBBSQB010000024.1:0-49584 GCA_038258245.1 Chthoniobacterales bacterium | reverse complement strand
GGAGGGAAAAGTTGGGACCTGGTTTGCCGGTCCATTTCGTTTCCACGATCGCGCCGGCGGCGCCGCGCTGCATCGCTTGCTCGACAAATTTGTGCCCGTCGAAATTATCGCCGCGGAGAGCGACGAAGAAATCGCCCGGCTGCACCGTGCGCGAGTCGGTGCTGAAGTCGGTGATGGCAAGATCGCTTCCACGGGTTGGCGTAGCGGCGCCAGCAAACTGCGCGATTTGATCTAGCGTGAGCGGGTCCATGGTCAGCGCGGCGATCTCATCCGGGGAGCGCACGCGACTCGCGTGCCGTTTGCGGCGACTCGCCGCGAACCCGGAGGGGATTTTACGCTGGGTCTTTCGGCCGCGCGGTGTCGGGAGATGATCGGCGAGTCGCCAATCACGGCACGCGAGTCGCGTGCGCTCCCCAGCATCTCTGGCAACGTTCCTTGAAAGATCAACTCGCCGCCGCGTTCGCCGCGATCGGGGCCGATGTCGATGAGATTATCGGCGGCGCGGATAATCGATTCTTCGTGCTCGACAACGAGCAGCGTGTTGCCTTTGTCGCGCAAGTCGTGCATCACGCGCACGAGCCGTCCGACATCGCGCGGATGCAGGCCGATGCTCGGTTCGTCCATGACGAAGAGCGTGTTAACGAGCGACGCGCCGAGGCAGGTCGTGAGATTCACGCGCTGCACTTCGCCGCCGCTGAGCGTGCGGGTCGAGCGATCAAGCGTGAGATAGCCGAGGCCGACTTCGCAAAGGTAACGCAGCCGCGCCACGATTTCGCCGCGCAGCATCTCTGCCGTCGAGTCGTTAGGCGGAAGAGCGATCTGGGTGAACAATTCGCGCGCATGAGCGATCGAGAGCGCGGTCACATCGGGCAGGCGGAGGGACGAGCTCCCGCTCGTCCGGGTGTTCGGCGAGGCGCCGATCCGGTAATTCAACGTCTCCGGCTGGAAGCGTCCGCCTTTGCAACGGGGACATGTCGTGTAAGCGCGGTAGCGGCTGAGCAGCACGCGCACATGCATTTTGTAAGTCTTGCTCTCGAGCCATTTAAAAAATCCACGCACGCCGTACCAGCGCTCGCTTTCGTACTCGTCCTCGCTGTAATCGCCGCCGCTCTTCTCGCCGTTGATGACGAAGTCCTGATCGGCCTTCGGCAATTCCTCGAAGGGCAGATGGATGTCGACGTCTTCGCGAGCGCAGGCGCGGAGCAGATCCTTTTGCGATTGCCCCATTTCTTCACCGCGAAAAACGCGGACGGTTCCTTGCGCGATCGAGAGCGAGCGATCGGGAATCGCCTTGTTCAAATCGAGCGCGATGGTGCGGCCAAACCCACGGCATTCGGGACAGGCGCCTAACGGGCTATTGAAACTGAAGAGACCGGGCGTGGGCGGGCGAATGTCGAGATCGCAATGCGCGCAATGCCAGCCGGTGCTGTAGGGATGCGGCGGTTGGTCGCTGGCCAGCGGGATGACGTTGATCTTGTCTTTGCCGAAACGGAGCGCGGTTTCGATCGCTTCGGTGAGGCGGGAGCGATTCTCTTGATTGAGCGTGATGCGATCTTGGATGACCTGGACGCGCGCGCCGAGGCGTTTGATTTTTTTGTCGGTATCGACGCGGATGATTTCGCCGTCGATCCAGACGCGGAGGTAGCCTTGTTGCTGCAGGAAATCGAAGAACTGGCGCGGCTCGGTTTTGGGCGGAACCGAAACCCAGAAGGTGATGAGGGCGGTTGGGTTGTCTTTCGAATCGGCAAATTGAACGAGAATATGATCGGCGATCGACTTTGCGGTCTCGGGCCGGATCTCGCGGTCGCAGCTCGGACAAAAGGCGCGCGCGATGCGCGGCCAGAGCAATTTCAGATAGTCGTTAATCTCCGTCATCGTGCCGACGGTGGAGCGCGAGGTCTTGACCGGATTGGCCTGCTCGATGGCGATGGCCGGCGGGATGCCGCGGATTTCGTCGACGCGCGGTTTGTCCATGCGGTCGAGGAATTGCCGCATGTAGGGCGAGAACGTTTCGACGTAACGGCGCTGGCCTTCCGCGTAAATGGTGTCGAAGGCGAGGGACGATTTACCGCTGCCGCTCGGGCCGGTGATGACGGTCATTTCGCCGAGCGCGAGATCGAGATCGATGCCCTTCAGATTGTTCTGGCGCGCGCCGCGAATCTGAATGGAAGGGCGTTCCATCGGAGCAATGACACTGGATTTCTTACGCTTCTTCGGAACCACCGAAGACTATCCGAGATGCGGATTCGGTTAGCAAATTGGCGGGAGGATAAACCGAGCGGTTTGCCGACAGCGCCGGGTAGCGCAGGCTGCCACCCTGCGGTTTTCGGCAGCCTGCCGAAAACGTTTATGGGCGGTGCTGCCGGAAAGTCTTGGCGCGTCTCACAGGTGATCGCGGCTGGCAGCCGCGATCTGCAGGCTGGCAGCCTGCGCTACCCGGACTCATTGGCGCGCCCGCTTCTTAACTCGCGAATTTCGTCCCGAGTTCCTGCTGCTGGCTGGTCAGTTCTTCGGGCACGTCGAGGGTGCCGTAAAATTCGGCGACGCCTTCGAGTTCGTTTTTCCACTCGTTAGGCTTGACCGAAAGCAGCTCTGGCATCTGCTCGGGCGCGACGCCGGCGATGCCTTCGAGGTCGAGATCCTTCGGTTCGGGAATGCAACCGATGGGCGTCTCTTTCGCGCCGCCTTTTCCCTCGCAACGATCGATGATCCATTTGAGCACACGCATGTTGTCGCCGAAGCCGGGCCAGAGGAATTTTCCGTCGGCTCCTTTGCGGAACCAATTCACGTGGAAAATGAGCGGCGGATTTTTCAGCTTCTCTCCCATGCGGAGCCAATGGCGGAA
The DNA here is from genome assembly GCA_038258245.1 of Chthoniobacterales bacterium. Classification (GTDB taxonomy): domain Bacteria; phylum Verrucomicrobiota; class Verrucomicrobiia; order Chthoniobacterales; family UBA10450; genus JBBSQB01. Next base: position 46,739 of record JBBSQB010000024.1, on the reverse strand, counting down.
ATATTTGCCCATGTCGTAGCCGCAGAAGGGCAGCATCGCCATCGGATCGCGCCGCACTTTGCCGACGGCGCCGGTCGCGGCCGCGGTCGTTTCCGACGCCATGGTCGAGCCGATGTAGACGCCGTGTTCCCAATCGAACGCCTGGAAAACGAGCGGCATGGTGTCGCTGCGGCGGCCGCCAAAAATGATTGCGCTGATCGGAACGCCGGCGCCATCTTCGACATGCGGATCGAGCACCGGATTGTTGCGCATGGGCGTGGCGAAACGGCTGTTCGGATGCGCCGCTTTGTCCTTCGAGTCGGGCGTCCAATCATTCCCTTTCCAATCGATCGCATGCTTGGGCGGCTCGCCGTCTTTGCCTTCCCACCAGACATCGCCGTCATCCGTTAGGGCGACATTGGTGTAAAGAGTGTCCTGCGCGATCGATTTCATCGCGTTCGGATTCGATTTGAAACTCGTGCCCGGCACGACGCCGAAGTAACCGTTCTCCGGATTGACCGCGTAAAGCCGGCCGTCCTGGCCAATCTGCATCCAGGCGATGTCGTCGCCGATGGTCGTCACTTTCCAGCCCTTGAAATGATCAGGCGGAATGAGCATGGCGAAATTCGTTTTACCGCACGCGCTCGGAAACGCCGCGGCGACGTAATGCTTTTTCCCTTCGGGCGATTCGACGCCGAGGATGAGCATGTGCTCCGCCATCCAGCCCTGCTTTTGCGCAAGGTAGGAACCGATGCGGAGGGCGAGGCATTTCTTCGAAAGCAAAACGTTTCCGCCGTAACCGGAGCCGACCGAGATGATCGCGTTATCCTGCGGGAAATGGCAGATCCAGCGGCGCTCGGGATTGACGTCGAGCAGTGAATGCACACCGCGATTCCATTCGCCATCGGTTTGTCCTTCGAGTCGATCCACCGCTACGCTGCCCATCCGCGCCATGATGCGCATGCTGAGGACGACATAGATGGAATCGGTGATTTCGAAGCCAACTTTGGCGAGCGGTGAATCGGGCGGGCCCATGATGTAGGGCACGACGAAGAGGGTGCGCCCGGCCATCGCGCCTTTGAGGAGGCCATTCAGTTTGGTGTAGGTCTCGGCTGGGTCGGCCCAATGATTGGTCGGGCCGGCTTCTTCCTTCGTTGGCGTGCAGATGAGCGTGAACTGCTCGACGCGGGCGACATCGTTTGGGTTCGAGCGATGCAAATAAGAGCCGGGAACTTTCTGCGCGTTCAGCTTCTCGACGACGCCCTGTTTTTCCGCCTGCTCGAGCAGATATTTGTTTTCCTTATCGGAACCGTCGCACCAGAAAATGTTCTCGGGCGTGGTCAGCCGCGATACTTCCTCGACCCAATCGAGAACTTCCTTGTGTTGAGGTTTCTGATCGCCGAGGCCGCTCGGCGGTGAAATAGCAGGCGCGAGATTATCCATGGTGCAGGGCCGCGAAGCGCGGGGTGCCTATTCTCGCGTGAGGAACCGGAAGATGTCCAAAATATTTTTTGTGGTCATCCCGAGCTTCGCCGGGATGACAGTTGCGAGCGGTGGAGCGCAGCCGTAAATAATCGCATGTTTGGAGTCACTACCTCGGATGACTACAAACCCGTCACCTGGGTCGGTCGATTCCCTGTTGATACGACCACGCTGATGGTCGCCATGCACGTCTCCTGCATGGTAATCGGATGTTTCCTGATCGCGTTCGGCGGCGGCGCGTTTCTGAATTGGCTGATGTTCGACAGCACGGCGGTGCTGCATGGCGCGGTGCATCAGCTTATCACTTACGCGTTTGTGCATCCGCCGAGTGAACTCCTCTGGTTCGCGATCGAAATGTATATGCTTTTCATTTTCGGGCGCGAAGTGGAACGCTTCATCGGCCGGCGCGCGTTCATCGCGCTTTATCTTCTTTTGTTGATGGCGCCCTCGATTCTGCTGACGGGCTGGGGCCTGGCGGAGCGCACCGGCCTTTCCGGTTCGCGGGCCCCGCACTTCGGCATCTTCATTGCCTTTGCCACGATCTATCCGCGGACGGAATTATTCCTGCGCATTATGACCAAGTGGGTGGCGATGATCATCGCGGCGATCTACACGCTGCAGCTTCTCGCCTATCACGTTTGGTCGGAGATGGCGGTGCTTTGGTTGAGCATCGGGATCGGCTTTTTCTTTATTCGCCTACGCGGGGTGGGGCCGGAGCTGGCTTGGTGGGATAATCTGAAAACGAAGTTGCAGCCGAAACCGAAGTTTACGGTGGTGACGCGAGAAAATCCGGGCCGCAGCGCGGAGCCGGATAATGTTTACGAATCGATCGATCCGCTGCTCGAGAAGATTTCGAAATCGGGGATTGGGAGTTTGACGGCGAGTGAGCGCCGTGCGCTCGATCGGGCGCGCAATCGGTTGCTCAAGAAATCGAGCTAGAGCAACCAGCGACCCTCGGCCTATTCGAGAACGAGCGATGCGTCGCGCAAAAGCGTGGCGAAATCCGCTGGAGTTGCCGCGGCCATGAGCGAGTCGCGCATTTCCTTTTCTTTCACGAGCCGCGCAATCGCGCCGACGCAGACCAGATAATCCTGGATCATCTGTTGCGGCACGCCGATGACGAAGATTAAATGCGCCGGTTCGCCCTCTTTGCCGAAGGGAATGCCAGCGGCGCTGCGGCCGATCGCGAGCATCAGCTCCGGCGCGAGATTTGTGCGGGCGTGCGGAAAGGCGATGCCGTGTTCGGCGAGCGTCGGGTTGGATTGCTCGCGCTTCATGACGGCCTCGAGAAATTTGTCCGGCTCGGTCAGTTTTCCATTGGCAGCCAGAAGCGCGACGATTTCGCGTAGCGCTTCTTCCTTGGTCTCGGCGGCCAGATCGAACGCGATTTGTTTTTCATCGAGGAGATCAGGAAGGATGACGGGCATGCAAAGAGGAAGTGTTGGATTATCGCGGCAAAGCCAGTTATCCAATCTACGACTTCACCGTGGCAACAGAAAAGAAAACGGACCTGCCAACCGAAGAACACAACGTCTCGGTTCAGCGCAGCCTTTACGACCCGAGCTACGTGAACACGATGTCGCACTTTTACCGGGGCGAACTGGGCCGCATCATGGTCTGGCGACAGCGGCTCGACATCACGACGAACTGGGCCATCACCTCGAGCACGGCCATTATCACCATTGCCTTCGCCAATCGTGAAGTGCCGCATATCATCTTCTTTTTCAATCTCGCGATCGTCTGGGTGATGCTCTGGATCGAGGCGCGGCGCTACCGCTTCTACGACGCGTTTCGCGCGCGGGTGCGCATGCTCGAAGCGCATTTCCTCGTCCCCGTGATCATGGAAAATCGGCAGATGCTGCAGGGCGAGTGGAAGAAACTGGTTTGCGAAGATTTGATTTTGCCTTCGTTCAAGATCAGCCGGTTCGAAGCGGTCGGCCGGCGTTTGAAACGCAATTACGTTTTCATCTTCATCCTCATCATGGTGGCGTGGGTGACGAAGATTTTCCTGCATGCCCAGGAACCGATCGAGGACATCATGGCGTTCTATCGCTCGCTCCAGGTCGGCCACATTCCCTCGTGGCTGGTGGCGTTAATTTTTGGAGGGACGATCGCGATCGTGATCGGCATGACCATTTACGTCGGCAAAAAATCCTCAGGCGAGATTTCGGAATTCGGCAATCATCGCTCGCTTTGGAAGATATGAGCGCGGCGTTCGACCGGCTTTACGACATCGTTGCGCAACTGCGTGCGCCGGGCGGTTGTCCATGGGATCGCGAGCAAACGCACGCCTCGCTTTTGCCGAGCCTGCTCGAGGAAGCCTACGAAGTGGTCGGTGCGGTCCACGCGCAGGACGACGCAAATTTGCGTGAGGAATTGGGCGATTTACTGCTGCAAGTGGTGATGCACGCCGAGATCGCGCGCGAAGGCGGGCGATTCAAGATGGATGAAATTCTGGCGGAGGTGACGGAGAAGTTGATCCGCCGGCATCCGCATGTTTTCGGCGACAGTAAAGCGGCGGACAGCGGCGCGGTGCTGAAACAATGGGAAGCGATCAAGCGCGAGGAGAAGAAGAACGCGGGCGGGCATTTCCTCGATTCACTGCCAACGGCGCTGCCGGCGTTGATGCGCGCGCAGAAGGCGCAGAAGAAAGTGGCGCGCGTGAATTTCGATTGGGCGGAAATTCCAGACGTGGTCGCGAAAGTGGACGAGGAACTGGCGGAAACGAAAGCCGCGCTGGCGGCCGGCGATCCCGCGGAAGTAGCCGAGGAATTGGGCGACCTGCTCTTCGCGGTAGTGAATCTGTCGCGCAAAAACCAGTTGGAAGCGGAGACGATTTTGCAGGCGGCGACGGATAAATTTGCGCGACGCTTTCATGCCTTGGAAGACGAATTGAGTGCGCGCGGCCAGCGTTTGGGGGAGGCGAGCCTCCCGGAATTGGACGCAATTTGGAATGCTCACAAAAATTCCGATCGAGAGTAAAAAGTCCCTGCGCGCGAGCCCTTTGTCACCGAAAAAGTCTTGACGATTTACGCGTATTCCCGCTTCACTCGCGGCATGGACACCTTGACTTCCTTCAGAAAAAGAGCGCTAACCGCTTCCGCAGCCATCGCGATCGCTTTCTTCTTTGCCAACTCCACGACATTCGCGCAGGCCTACGTCCTCGACGACGGCTCATCCGAAAACGACGTCGGGCTGACCAACGGAGGAAGCTTCATTGCCTTGAGCTCCTTCGCCGTCCTTCCGGGGTTCAATACCATCACCTCGATTTCCATCGCGTGGGGAACGCCCGCTTTTCCTGACCCCTCCCTGATTGGTCTCACCTACACCGCGGTGCTTTGGAGCGACCCCAATAATGATGGCGATCCTACGGATGCGGTGGTTCTGGCGACTGCGCCAGGTGTCATCACATCTCAAGGCGCGGACGTTTTCCTCACGTCACTCATTACTCCGACGACTGTTTTGACTTCGAATTTTTTTGTAGGGTTTGTCATCACCCACAATGCGGGCCAGACTCCCGCTTCCTTGGACCAGACCACCCCGGTCGCCAATCGCTCTTTTCTCAGCATTGGTGGAGATCCGAATGATCTGAGCGGCGCTCTCGCAGTTGAAAACTTCTTTCCCGGTAACTGGCTCATCCGTGCCGACGCGATCCCGGAACCATCGACCTACCTGCTGACTGGTCTTGGTCTCGTCGCTCTGATCGGTGGCCGGCGCTACCTTCGTCGGCAGCGGGCGTAGTGCGTTACAGGGGAGTAAAATCCAGGGTAGCCCGCACGGTTATTCGCTGCGCTTAGAATGAACCGAGCAGTGCCGTGGCATGAGCTTTAAGGTTTCGCTACGGGATCCCTCGGCCTTGCTCGGGATGACGGGACTTTTCTGACGCCTTCCAAGAGATTGCATTGCGCGGATCGCGGCGCGATTTACCGGATGGTGGTGGTCTCTTCAATCGGAAACCCACCGTTTACAAACTGCCGCCTTTCGCCATATTGGCCGTCCCGATGACCCTGCTGATCGACATTCTTTTGGTGGTTTACGTGCTGGTGGCGTTGCTGATGGTGCTGGTGATTCTGATGCAGCGCCCGAAGAGCGAAGGCCTTGGGGCGGCTTTTGGCGGCGGCGTCACCGACAACATCTTCGGCGCGCAAACCACCAACGTGCTGACCAAGTTCACGACTTGGCTGGCGTCCATTTTCTTTTTGCTCACTTTCAGCCTGTCCATCCTTTATGCGCACCGCAGCATCAATCACAGCGGGCTGCGCCAGGAATTGATGAAAGGGCAGCCGGCCGCTGCGTTGAGTCCGACGCCTGCGCCGGGCCCTTCCTCCGCAGTGGGCGCTCCCGGAACGGTGACCAATCCCACGCCAGTAGCCGCGCAAGCGGAAGCGACGGCGCCGGTGCGGCCATCCGATATGGCGGTGGGAGCAACTGCCCCGGTGGAAACGCCGGCGGGGACTCCGTTGCCGGCCACCACGCCAAACGCTTCACCAAAGCCCTGATCGGAAGCTGGTAGCCGTTTCGCTGTGCGAAACGCGGCATTAAGGAAGGCTGCGAAAGTCTATTCCCGCGTTTCGCATAGCGAAACGGCTCAGGGGACTAACCGGGAAGCGTAAGGTGCTCTACGCGCCGACAACCGCAGCCGGCGCTTCCGCCCTAGGCGCTTTTTCGTTCAGCGCCTGCGTGAATTCCTGCAGGCTGGCGACGATCTGCGGCGCCTTCGCCAGCACGGTGGTGGCCAACTTCTCGGAGTAATCCGGACGCCGCTGCGACATCTCGGAGAGCGCCATCATCACAGCGAGAGCGTTGTTGATGGAGTGTTTGATTTCGCTGAATTTCTTCTGCAATTCCACCACTTCGTCCCGGGAGATGCTGTTTATGGGTTCGTTCATGTTCAAGACAGGTTTTGCGGCATTTCCGGTAGAGAAAAGCATCAACTATGCTTGACTGACAGGTTCGGCGAATTTCGTCAAAATGCCTGCGCAAAGTATCAAGATCAGCGGAGCCCGCCAGCATAATCTGAAGAACCTCGATGTCGAGATTCCCCGGGAAAAGCTGGTCGTCATCACTGGTCTGAGCGGTTCCGGTAAATCCTCGCTCGCCTTCGATACGCTCTACGCCGAGGGGCAACGCCGTTACGTCGAGAGCCTCTCCGCCTACGCCCGGCAGTTCCTCGATAAGATGGAAAAACCGGACGTCGACTTTATTGAAGGTCTTTCGCCCGCCATCGCCATCGAACAGCGCAGCGCTGGCGCGAATCCGCGCTCGACCATCGCCACTACGACCGAGATTTACGATTATCTGCGGATTTTGTTCTCGGCAGTGGGCCAGCCGCACGATCCCGTGACCGGGGAGCGCATTTATCGGCAAACGCCGCAGCAGATCGTCGATCAGATTCTCGCCTATCCGCCGGAGATGCGGATCATGATTCTCGCGCCGCTCGTGCAAAATGAGGCAGGCGAATTTCGCGACGTGATTGAGAAGGTGAAACGCGAAGGGTTCGTGCGCGTGCGGGTGGATGGCCAGATGCTGGAGCTCAGCCAGCCGGAGCCGATTCGGCTGAAAAAGAGCGGCCGCCATTCCATCGAGGCGGTGGTTGATCGTCTCGTCGTGCGGGAGGGGATTCGCGCGCGGCTCAGCGATTCCGTGGAGACGGCGCTGAAGTGGGGCGGGAATCGGCTGCTCGTCCTGCGCAGCGCGGCGGCCGACCCAAACAATTGGGAGGAGCAGCGTTTCTCGACCGATTACGGCAACCCGAACACAAACTTCTCGTTAGGCGAGCTGACCCCGCGCCACTTTTCCTTCAACAGCCATCTCGGCGCGTGTCCGACGTGTCATGGTCTCGGCACGCAATTGGTCTGCGACGTCGATCTCATGATTTCCGATCCGCAAAAGACGATCGCGGAAGGCGCGATCACGCCGTGGCGGCGCGGAACGAAACGAATGCAGGCTTACTATCGCCAACTGCAAGGCGCGATCGTCGAGCACTTCGGCGTGAGCGACGACGTTGCCTTCGCCGATTTGCCTAACGAATTCAAGAAGGCGCTCTGTTACGGCACGGGCGACGAGGAAATTGAATTGGGGACGGGCGGCGGCAATGGCAAAGCGGCCAAGGTAAAGAAGCCATTCGAAGGGCTCGTCCCGCAAATGGAGCGGCTTTACGAGGAGACGGAGAGCGAGTTCACCCGCAACCGCATTCGCGCGTTTATGTCGCGCGTGCCCTGCAAAGTTTGCCGCGGCGCACGGTTGAAGCCGGAAATTCTCGCCGTCACCATCTTATCGAAACCGGAAAGCCGAGACCGGAAATCGGAAAGAAATATCCACGAATTCAGCGAGCTGACCACGGAAGAGGCGGCGCGTTTTATAGGCGAAATAGAGTTGAGCGATTCGCAAAGAAAGATCGTGAGCGAAGTGCTGCACGAGATCGAATCGCGCCTTCAATTTCTGGTCGAGGTCGGCCTCGGCTATCTCACGCTCAATCGCGAGAGCGGCACGCTTTCCGGCGGCGAAGCGCAACGCATCCGGCTGGCCACGCAGATCGGGTCGGGACTGGCCGGCGTCCTTTACGTGCTCGACGAACCGAGCATTGGTCTGCACCAGCGCGATAACGCCCGTCTGCTCGGCACGCTCACGCGGCTGCGCGATCTCGGCAATTCCGTTATCGTCGTCGAGCACGATGAGGAAACGATTCGCGCGGCCGATCACATTCTCGATCTCGGGCCGGGCGCCGGTCCCCGCGGCGGCGAAATCGTGGCGCAAGGAACGCTCGCCGAAGTATTGCGTGCGAAAAATTCACCGACCGCGGATTACCTTTCGGGCCGGGCGCGCATCGCCATTCCGCGCCTGCGCAAAACGCCGCGCATGGAAGCGAATCGCCGCAATCAAATCGAGCATCCGGATGGCTGGCTCACCATCGTGGGAGCGAGCGAAAATAATCTGCGCGACGTCACCGCGTCGATTCCTCTTGGTTGTTTCACCTGCGTGACCGGCGTTTCCGGCAGCAGCAAATCGACCTTGGTGGACGACATTCTGCGGCGGGCGCTCTTCCGCTATTTTCACAACTCGAAGGAGAAACCGGGCGTGCACCAAAAATTGATCGGCGTGGAGCAGCTCGACAAAGCGATCGTGATCGACCAAAGCGCGATCGGCCGCACGCCGCGCTCAAACCCGATCACTTACACCGGCGCGTTCGGGCCGATCCGCATTTTATTCAGCCAACTGCCGGCGTCGCGCGTGCGCGGCTACGATGCGGGGCGGTTCAGCTTTAACGTCAAAGGCGGCCGCTGCGAAAATTGCGAAGGCGGCGGGCTGATCAAGATCGAGATGCATTTTTTGCCCGACGTTTATGTCGAGTGCGAAGTCTGTCACGGACAGCGCTACAATCGCGAGACGCTCGAGATCACCTACAAGGGAAAAAATATCGCGGACATCCTCGACCTGACGGTGGACGAAGCGGCGCGGTTCTTCCGCGCGGTGCCGGCGGTAGCCGATAAATTGGTCGCCTTGCTCGACGTGGGGCTTGGTTATTTAAGGCTCGGCCAGGCCGGCACCACGCTCTCCGGCGGCGAGGCGCAGCGGGTGAAGCTGGCGGCCGAGCTGGCCAAAAAGGCGACGGGCCGCACCATCTACATTCTGGATGAACCGACAACCGGTTTGCATTTTGCCGATATCGAGAAGTTGCTACAGGTGCTGATGAAACTGCGCGACTCCGGGAACACGCTGGTCGTGATCGAGCATAATCTCGAGATGATCAAATGCGCCGATTGGATCATCGATCTGGGGCCGGAAGGCGGCGCGCGCGGCGGACAGATTCTCGGGATTGGATCGCCCGAAGAAATCGCATCGCTGCCGGAAAGTTTTACCGGCCAGTATTTGCGAACGCTCCTGCCCAAGGCATGAAACGCTGGACGCAACGAGTGATCGCGGCGCTGGTTTTCGGGCTGGCGGCGAACTTCCTCGACGCCGCCGAAACGAAGGATCTGGCGGACGCGGTCAAGGCGCTCGAAGCGGGCGTGCCCGAGGTCGCGGTTGTGCGCTTGCAAAAACTGGCGCAGGAAAAATTGCCTAACGAGCAAAAAGTGACGGTCGCTTTGAAACTGGGGGAAGCGCTTTTCCAATCGGGCGAGGCGGAAGCGGCACTCAAAGTTTTAAATGATCCCGCAGTGCGGCAAAAGCCGGAGGCTGATTTCTGGCGGGCGCAATCGTACGCGCGCCTCAACCGCTGGGCCGATGCACTTCGCGAATACGAGCGAGTGATCGCAGCGCACGATGGCTGGTTAGCTGAGGCGCTCTTTGGAAAAGCCAGCGCCTTGCGGGGCCTTGGACGCAAAAAGGAGGCGCTGCAAACCTTTGCCCTGCTTTTCCCCGATCCGAACTGGAGCGTGGCGGCGCATTTTCGATCGGCCGAGCTGTTGCTCGAGCAGAAGAAAGCAGCCGAAGCCGGCGAAATGTTGAAGCGCGCGCAGCTCCGCGCCTCGTTTGAAAAACAGGAACGCCGTTTCCTCCGTGGCCGGGTGGAAGCGGCGCAACAACATCACGAAAGAGCCATCGAGCTTTTCCAATCGCTTCTCCAGGCGCCGGAGAAAACGAGCCGGCCGATGTTGATCGCCACGCTTCTCGCGCTGGCCGATTTGCATCTGCAAATGAACACGCCGGAAGCGGGCGACGATTTTCTCGAAGAGTTTATCGAGCACCATCCCAACGACCGCGCACTGCCGGAAATCTTCGCGCAGCTCGACCGCGTTTATCAGGCCGAACGCAAGGCTTCCCGCAGTGAGCTCACGCGTTGGACGCGCGCGCCGGAGCAGCCTCGGCGGGCGCTCGCCCAATGGTATCTGGCGCGGGCCGAGTTGCGGGTCGGGCATCGCGCGAATGCGCTGGCGCATTTGCAAAGCCTGCGCCAGGGCGGCGTGCCCTTGCCCGCGCTGGCCGGCGGTTACCTCGAGTATGCGCAGTTGCAACTCGATGACGGCCACTTCAAGGAGGCGCTCGATATTTTAAAAGCGACCGCCGCGCTTCATCCGGAAAGTCCGGAACGCGAGCGCATGGAATGGCTGAGGGCGGAAACGCAATTTCGCGCGCGCCGTTTCGCGGCGGCGGCGGAAGATTTCGAAGCGCTCGCCCGCACCGCGCCGGCCATTTCTGATCGGGCGTTGTTCAACGCTTCACTCGGTTGGCTGCAAGCGGGCAAAGGGGAGGCGTTTCGCACCGACTATCGCAAGGTTGCCGATAACGCCGGCGATCAGGAAGCGGGCGCGGAGTTGATGCTCGAACAAGGCCTGACCGAAGCGGCGCAAGGAAACGCGCAGGCAATGGCGACGCTGCGCAATTTTGCGCGGCAATTTCCGAAGAACGCGCGCGTATCGGAGGCTTGGGTGGCGCTGGCCGAGCTGGCCTTCCATGCGTCGCCACCGCGGCTCGAGGAAGCGCGCGAGAATATGCGGCGCGCAACGCAAGCAAACCCGACGACCGCCGCGAAGGAGCGTGCCGATTACCTGCAAATCTGGATCGAGGATGCGGCGGCGGGCGGCGACGAAAAGGTGATCGCGTTGTGCAATGAATTCCTGCGACAGCACGCGGCTTCCCGTTTCCAGAGCGAAGTGCGCATGAAATTGGCGGAGGCGTATTATCGACGCCAGGATTTCGCAAATGCGCAGACGCAGTTCGAGCTCCTCGCGGAACAGGATCCGAATGGCACCTATGCGGAGAAAGCGCTCTTCTTCGCCGCGGAATCGGCGCTCGCCAGCATGGGCGCCGATTCGATCGATCGCGCCCTTACTTTGTTTGGCGAAGTGATCAAGCGGAACGGCGATCTCAAATGGGCGGCGCGCAACGAGCAAGCGGTGGTCGAGCGGAAACTTGGGAAGCCGCAGGATGCGCTGTTGCTTTACGATGAAGTGCTCAAGGAAGACGCGCGGCCCGGCGAAAAACGGGAAGCGCTCTGCGGCAAGGGCGACATTTATTTCGAGATGGGCGTGACGGATAAGGAAAATTATCGGCGCGCCATTCAAAGTTACGATCAACTGCTGGCCGACGAACAGGCGCCGCCGCATTGGCGCAACCAGGCGCTCTTCAAGAAGGGTGCCTGCCAGGAGAAGTTAGGCGACCAAGCCGGCGCGCTCGCCACTTTTTATCGCGTGCTCGAAGAGGAAGTAAGACCGGAGCGGCCGCGGGAGTTTCTTTGGTTTTACAAGGCGGGCTTTAATGCGGCGCGCCTGCTGGAAGAAGATTCAAAGTGGACTTCAGCGGCCTCGATTTACCAAAAGTTGGCCTCGGTCAGCGGCACGCGCAGCGATGAAGCGAAAGCGCGGTTGACGCAGTTGCGCCTGGAGCATTTTCTTTGGGATCAATAAAGAATTGCCAACGAGGCGTGCGGGGCGGACGCTGTTCTTATGAAAACAAAATGCGGGCACTCCAGCCTGTATGGCGTTTTATGCGTGGGAATAATGGTCCTCGCGTTTTGCACTCCCGTGAGCGCTGAACCCGAAGGCAAGGAAGTGGTAAACCGAGCTCATCAGGCGACTGATGTCACCGTCCCGCAGAGGAAGGTGATCTATCTCGTCCACTCGGCCGCTTCCGCCATCCCGATCCCAGTCACACGACTGGACGGGATTCCGACCACTACCAGCCCGATAATAATTATCGGCGACCCGCGTAAAGGACGCTAAAACTGGAGAACGAAATCGCGAGCAGAGGTCGCGCTGATCTAACCGGCGATCCGTCGGCCACGGCTAGTTTTTTTATTTCCGGCGTGCCAGGGCATGAGGCCACGCAGACGAGCGCCTACTTTTTCGATGGCGTGATTTTCTCCGGCGGCGAGAAGCTTCTTCAGATTTGGCTGACCACGGCGCGTTTCTTCGATCCAGCCGCGCGCGAATTCGCCGCGTTGGATGCGCCGCAACGCCGCTTTCATTTCGCGCTTCGCCGCAGGGCCGATGATGCGCGGTCCCACCGTGAGGTCGCCCCATTGCGCCGTATCGGAAATGAGTGCGCGCATCCCGGCAATCCCGGCTTCATGCATCAGATCGACGAGAAATTTTAGCTCGTGCAGGCATTCGAAGTAAGCCATCTCGGGCGCGTAACCGCCTTCGACCAGCGTCTCGAATCCCGTCCGCACCAGCGCCGTCATGCCGCCGCACAAGACCGCTTGTTCGCTGAACAAATCCGTCTCGGTCTCGTCGCGAAACGTGGTTGCTATCACTCCGGCGCGCGTTGCCCCGATGCCTTTCGCCCAGGCCAGCGCAATTTTCCTGGCCTGGCCTGTGGCGTTCCGATGCACGGCAATCAACGCGGGCGCACCCCGTTTTTCCACGAACTCCCGGCGCACCATCGGCCCGAGCCCGAGTGGCGCGACCATGATCACGTCCACATTTTTTGGCGGAACGATCGTTTCGTAGTGAATGGCGAACCCGTGCGCGAAGAGCAACGCTTTGCCCGGCGCGAGATGCGGTGAGATGTCGCGCGCGTAGATCGCGGCCATTTGCGAATCAGGGAGCGCGAGAAAAATCACGTCACCGCGACGAACTGCTGCGGCCGTCGTCATCACCTTCAAGCCATGGCGTCGGGCTTTCGCGCGCGATTTGCTCGACGGCTTCAGGCCGATGATTACGCGCAGGCCGCTGTCGCGCAGATTGAGGGCGTGCGCGTGACCTTGCGCGCCGAAGCCGAGTACCGCGCAAGTCTTGCCTCGCAAAGGGGCGAGCGTCGCATCCTTGTCCGTGAGAATTCGGGTCGGCATGGCGGCAGGCGAGCGACGCTAACGCGCCAACTTTTGAAGTCAACGATCCGCCGTGTGCGATCGTCAGTTAGCGAGCGCGTCGGGCTCTACGGAAGCGGTCAGGCGTGCGGCGGTCGCGGTGGCGGCGTGCGATTCCGCGGTGCGTCCCATCTTTTCGAGAATGCTGCCGAGCATGACGTATTGCCGCGGTTCATTCGGCTGACGGGCGATGGCGCGGCCTTGGGTGGCGCGAGCGTCTTCGAGCCGATCTTGGCGGACGTCCATCATTGCGATCAAATTGAGCGCTTCGGCGTCGTGCACATCAAGGCGGCTGGCGTGACGCAAGGCAGCGTAAGCTTTTTCGACCTCGCCCTTTTCCGCGAGGAGTCGGCCGAGCGCGAGGGCGGCGCCGTAGTGCCACCAATTATTTTGCGCGAACTGCTGGATGATGGGCAACGCCGCATCGGGTCCCTTTGCTTGGCGGAGCAGCTCCGATTCGAGACTGATGATCTCCCAGGTGCGAGGGAAATCGCGCGCCGCTTTTTCGAGAAGGGCGAGGGCGGCTTGATCCTTCTCTTCGTGGTGGAGCACGCGCGCCAGATTGAGCGCGGCCATCCAGGTGCGCGGGTATTCCTTGCGGCGCTCGCCGGCGTCGGCACTCGTTAGGGCGAAGAGTTGCTTGGCCTCTTTTGTTTTGCCTTCGCGGTAGAGGACTTCGGCCAGATTGTTTTGAGCGACGGGGTAATTGGGATCGATCTGGAGCACGCGGCGATACATCGCTTCGGCTTTCGCGTCCTCCTGCTGATTCCCGTAAATGCGGGCCAGATTCGCCACCACGCGTGTGCTCACGCCGCCGGCCGCGAGCGTTCGTTGGTAAAAAATTTCGGGCGAAAGCCAGTCGCCGCTGCGCACGAAACTGCGCGCCCCGAGTGCGATAACGGCCACGCTGGCGAGCGCGACGGAAAGTTTGCGAAAGCGAATCGGCAAATCGAGGACGCAACCAGCCGCGAAAATGAGGAGGCCGACGCTCGGGAGGTAGAGCCAGTGTTCGGCCACGGTCGCGCCCAGATCGACGACGTTCGAGATGGGAAGAAATCCCAGGAAAAACCAGGTCGCGCCCAAGATGCGGATGGAGCGCGCCGCGCCCGGCCGGGCCGCACCGTAACTCAACGCCGCCAGAACGAGCGCTCCGAGAATGGAGAGATACTCGGTGGTGGCATGAGCGCGCCAGCTCTGCGGGCTGCGGTAATTGGCCGGGTCGAAGACGGTGCGTTCCATGTGCAGATTTCCCGGGAAAACCATGAGCCGCCCATAATCGCCGAGCGCGCGCAGCATCAACACGGCGCGCGTGGCGCCGTCGAAAGATTCGGACGGTCCGCCGCCGGGCCGGCGCTCCGGCAATTGGCGCAGCCCGAGATAAATGCCGCAGAGCGCAATGCAAATGCCTAACGAGACGAATTGCGCGCGCCGCGGGAGCGTTTTTTCAAAAAGGAAACGGTGCAGCAAAAAGAGGGCGAGCCAAATGCCGGCGATTTCGCGCGAGCAAAGAGCGAGCAGGCCGCAAAGGGTGGCGACGCCATAAAGCAGGACGCGGAGCGGAGTCCGCTCGACCATTTGCGCCCGGCGCACCAGGAGCCAGCCGCCGCAGGCAAAGAGAAACGCCAGGCTATCGGCGCGACCGGAAATGTAATCGACCGCCGCGCTTTGCACCGGATGCACCATCCAAAGCAGCGCGACGAAGAAGGCGCCCGCGCGGAGCACACCCGGCGAGATGGCGGATGACGCCGGTCGCAACGACCGAAACAGACCGCGCAACAAGACGAAGAGGAGAAGGCCGCTCGCGACGTGCAGTGCCAGGTTCGTCAGATGGAACCCGTACGGATTGTTGTTCCAGAAGTAATAATCGAAAATGAACGAGATGTTTTGGACTGGTCGATAGTGACTGGCGTAGGAATCAGGAAAGAGATAGTGCCGAAATGCTTCAAGGATCAGCAGCGGGCTTTTGATGAATGGGTTCGCCCGCGCGAGGAAATCGTCGTCCCACAGGAACTGGCCTTGCAGGGCCGGCGCGCGAACCAAAATCCCAGCCAGCGCGAGAAAGAAATATTGGACCCAGGGCTTCGCCGCGTGGACGGCGATCCGGGACAGGGTGGGAGGTGAAGAGACGACCGCCGGGTCGCCTGAGTTATTGAGCACTTTGACGGCGAGCGATGTGGGATTCACAGGTCTAACGACTCATTCCCTGCCACCGGTATTTCGGTGACAGGCGAATGAATCGTCAGATTAGTAGTACGGCGACCAGAAGGTCGACGGGGCCACGTCGGACAAAGCCGTGAAAGTCGCGGCTGGGACTTTCGGGATGGTGTCCACCGTTTGCCCAAGGTAGCCATGCTGAAAGAGGTCCAACCCAGTCTTTTCGAGGGCAGTATTCTTCTTCAGGTAGGCGGTCCAGGCTGCCACCGGGACTGCGTCGCCGCTTGCCTTATTATTTTCGATCGCATACTGGTCGACGGCGGCGTCGATCAAGCGCAAATCGTTCAGGATTCTACTGGCTTGCGAGCGCTTCCGAGCCCGGAGGAATCCGGGAACGGCGATGGCGGCAAGCAGTGCGATGATCGCTACGACGATCATGATTTCCACGAGGGTAAAACCCCCGCGCTTCTTGTGATTAAGTTTATTTAACATGCTGATTTACTTCTGCGTTTGTTATGTTTGACTGCGTCCACCGCGAGCGATGGGTGTATGGCAATTACAAGCAGCTCCAGTGCCACTCCTGGGCTTCCTTCCAGCCTGCCCCATTTATTATTTGACCCGGAATTTCGGGGCCTAAGGACGCTATCGTGACAAATCGGACGCGTGGGCGGCTGGACCCTTGCTGCGGAACGGTTTGCGCCGTCGCGCTCCTCTTTTTCGCGGCCACCTTCTGGGCGTCCTACGCGCGCTGGGCGGATTTTCGTTATCGGACCTTCGATCTGGCCTTCTACGTACAGGGGCTCTGGCAATTTCTGCACGGTCGCTTCGCGGTCACGATCGAGCCGGTGCCCATTTTGGGGAATCACTTCGAGCCGATTGTTTTCCTGCTCACGCCGCTCTTCGCCTTGTTTCAACATCCGCTCACGCTCGTCGTCGCCCAAAACGCCGCCCTCGCGACGATGGGACCGGTGGCTTACGACATCGGGAAACGGCTGGGCCTCGGCGGGAAAGCGTCCGCTTTTTTGGCAAGCGCGCTGATCCTCGCGCCGGCCTTGGGATTCACCGCCCTCCATGAATTTCATCCGGAAGCGCTGGCAGCGCCGCTGCTTCTGCTTCTCTTTCGCGCGCGCCTCCTCCGCTCGCTGGGGCAGCATTGGATCTGGTTCGTCGCCGTGCTGATTTGCAAAGAAAATATGGCGCTCTTGCTCGCCGCTTACTGCGTGGTGCAGATCATTTGGCTTCGGCGCGAACGTTTTTTCGAGCTGATGAAATGGTATGGCTGGGCGCTGCTTCTAGCGGTCGCCTGGTTTCTCATCGGAGCGCTCGTCGTCATGCGCGCCTTCAATTCCGGGGAGATCGATTACGTCGGTCTCTACAGCCAGATCGGCACTTCCGGGCCGGACATTATCTATAAAGCTGTCACGCAACCGCAGCTGATGATCGGAGCGATGCGGAACGCGCTCGCCCACGGCAACCTCGTTTGGGTGTTGCTTCTACCCTTTCTCGGTCTACCGCTGCTCAAACCGAAGTGGCTCCTCATCGCCGCGCCAATCCTGCTGCAACATCTCCTCTCCTGGCGCTCCTCCGAGTGGAACATCTACTTTCACTACGCCGCGCCGTTGCTGCCGCTCTTTTGGATGGCCACGGCCGAATCCGTTGCTCAGATCGACGGTTGGGGAAAATGGCCGCTTCCTTTGCGGAGTGCGTTACCGGTTCTGGTGCTCATCGGGTGCCTTGTCGCCCAATGCATGCTCGGTCCGGCGGGCGAAATAGCTCTCGCCACCACGGAATGGTTTTCGAGCGCTCCAGATCGCGCCCGCAAGAACGCCTTCCTCGCTCGCATCCCGCCTCGCGCCGGCGTCGTCGCGCCGCTCGCCTACCTCTCGCATCTGGCTTTGCGCGAAAAAGCCTACTCGCTTCACCACATTCTCAAGGGCCTGAAAACCCTGAGCCGCCAGCCGTTCGAGCCGCCGCCGCCGCCGGACTTTGTGCTGATCGATTACGGTGACTCCGCCACCTTCGATGCGGAATCCGGATATTATCATCCGACCATGCGCATGGCCGATGGAAGAATTATCCCATCGAGCGACCAACGGCTGCATTCGTTTCTCAGCTCTCGATCGTGGCAGGCGGAGACAGAAGACGCACTCACTCTCCTGCGTCAGGCGCCGGCTCCCGCCGAGCCATCTGCTGTGGGGTCAGCCGCCCCGGTCGCAGAGGCCGGCCGCGGCAACCATCTCCTCAGCATCTCGCGAGCAACCGACATCGCTCGACCCGACGGCTCCTGGGAAATCAAAATGACGTGGAATTTCGACGCGCCGCGGAAAACCTTTCCGTGGCTTTTCCTTCGCCTGACGAATCAAGCAAACGGCCAGCGAACCTTCCTCGTGCGCGGATTGTGCGCGCCCGAAGCGGTGGCCGGCGCCCGCCGGGAAACCTGGCGCATCACGCCCCCCACGCCCCCATCGAGTGATCGCGACACCACCTACGCGCTCGAAGCGATTTTCGTGGATAACACAAAACGCGTCTGGACCGAAGTGAGCGGCAGAGGCAACCAAATGGATACCATGCTCTGCCCGCCCATCCCGCTCGGAAATGTGCGCACCGCCGCGGGGCGACAGAAGTGAAGAGCCCGCCGCCCGCGCCATTAGCGCATGGATTCTGCTAGTTGCTTGCCAGTGAAACTCACTTCGATCATCGATCGCCCGGCCTTTCGGATCGGTGCGGGAATTTTCACCGCCGTTTTTCTGCTGCGCTTGCTCGTGCTCGTTCGATTGACCGGTTCGCCTTTCCTTCTGCCCAGTCAGGGAGATATGCAGTTTTACAATGATTGGGCGCGTCGCATCGTCGCCGGACATTGGACCAATCACCACGCGTTCTACGGCTTGCCGCTCTACCCGTATCTGCTTGCCGTATGCTACAAGGTTGTCGGTTACAATCCTTTTGTTCCCGCCTTCTTCCACGCGCTCTGCGAGGCCGGCACCTCCACTATTCTTTTCCGGCTCGGCGTCGCCATTTTCGCGCCTGATAAATTCCCTTCCCGCTATCGGGGCGAAATCATCGGAGCGCTGGCTGCATTCGGCTACGCCTTCTTTCTTCCCGCTCAAGCTTACGCGGTTGTCCTCATGCCGACGGCCCCGTTCGTTTTCGTCTTTTGGTTTGTTGTCTGGCAAATCGTCAGTCGTCCGGCTCGGCCCAGTCTTTATTGGCTCACGCTGATCGGCGCGTTGATCGGATTCACCGCGATGGGGATCGCCAGCATTCTCTTTCTTCTTCCGCTTATTTTGATCGCGCTCTTGGTTCGCTGGCGCTCGGGCACAGAGTGTTTTCTTTTCCGCAGCAAAGCCTGCGCGTTGTTGTTCGTCGGTCTCGCACTCGGCACCGCGCCGTGCTGGGTTCACAACTACTTCGTCGCGCACGACCCGGTTCTTCTCTCCGCGCACGGCGGCGTCAATTTCTGGATCGGCAATAACCCGACCGCCACCGGCTACCCACATTTTCCGCCCGGTCTGCACGCTGGCCAGCGCGCCATGCTTCAGGATTCAATCGTCGTCGCGGAAAAGGCCGCCGGTCATCCGCTGCCGCGCTCCGCCGTCTCGGAATTTTGGTCGACGCAGGCACGCCATTACATCGCTCATAACTTTGGCGCCTGGCTAAAGTTGTTGCTCACCAAGGTCGTGAAATTTTGGAGCGCCTTCCAATACGACGACCTCAGCATCGTGACCATTTTGCGCGATCAAGGCGTTCTGCTGCCCGGTTGGCGATTTGGTCTGGTCGCAGCCTTGGGGTTGCCCGGGCTCCTCATCGCATGGTTTCGGTTTCGCAATTCGCGCTGGGTAACGGCGGCGATCCTTTTACAAATGGCTTCGCTCCTCACCGTCTTCGTTACCGAACGCTACCGTCTCGCCGCTGTCCCAGGTCTGCTTCTCGGCGCGGGCTATCTCGCCTGCACTCTTTGGGAAAATCTTTACCGAGCTGAGTATCGGCCGGCTATTCTGGCTGGCGCAGCCGTCGTCCTCAGCACCGCCTTTGTTTCGCTGCCGCAACGCGATCCCAGCCTCTGGGCGCTCGACGCCTACAACGCCGGGTGGCAGGCGTTGCAAGTGAACGATCTCGTTTCGGCGCAGAAAAATCTTGAGTGCGCTTATGCCTACGTTCCGCAAAATGCCGAGGTGAACTTCGCCTTGGGTAATCTCGCTTTCGCCAAGGAGGATTCGGCCCGCGCCCGCTCCTTCTACCTGGTCACGCTCGCACTCGATTCCGTTCACGTCGGCGCGATGACCAACCTTGGCCTCATTTCTTTGCACGAAGGCAATTACCAGCAAGCGGGCAACTTCTTTGCCGCCGCCGCCGCGCGCCAGCCTGAAGACGCGAGAGCACATTACCTTTTGGCCGAAGCACAAGCTGGCGCGGGAAACCCAGCCGGCGCCTTGTTGGAAATCGATCGCGCCCTTGCTCTCGACCCGCAGCGTCCTGAGTTCCTCCAACTCCGGGACAAACTCCAGAGCCTGCGCGAGAATGGTCATCGATAAACTCGTGGAGAAACAGTCCCCAATACCGGTGCCCCGGTCCGTCATTATCCTTCTGATCGCGATCCTGATGATCGGCACTTTCCTGAGACTTCCTCCCCATCTTTTTCAAGGTGATCATGCGCCCTTGAGCGCGCTCGCACGCTTGCATCCATCGCCTGGTTTTACCGGCCTCGGAATCGACGAAGCCCTCTATCGATCCTACGTGAACAGCCTCGTCAGGTTCGGTCTCAGTTCCTACCCTGATATTGCCGGTGCGTATATCGAAGCGCAGACTCGCCTCGCCGGAGCGGTTCTTCCGCCCACCCGTTTTCTTTACGTTTTCACGGCTTACTCGTGGCACTGCGTTTTCGGCACCGATCCACTGATCGCGCTGCACGACACAGCCAGTTTGTTCAGCATCCTTCTTCTCATTCTCTCGGCCGCTTTTGCCTGGCGCCTGGGTGGAAGTCGCATCGCGGTTTGTGTAGCAGCACTGATGGCTTGCGCGCCCCTGCAAATCCACATGGGACAACATGCCCTGATCGATGGCTTCTTTGCCTTCTGGGCGACGGTCTGCCTGTGGATGCTTTGGGAGAATCTGCGCCAGCCGAATTACCTACCTTGGCTGATTCTCTACTCATTGAGCCTGGCATTGTTGGTCTTGACCAAGGAAAACGCCGCCTTCGTCTACTTCGCGCTGCTCGTTGCGCTGGGTTTGAACCGCTGGCTTCGATTCGGCGCCATCACGCCCGCGTTACTTGGCTGCACCATTTTGGGAGCGTTGGCTGGAGTTGTGACCCTCGCCTTTCTGTGCGGCGGAGTAAGCGCCTGTTTTAAAATCTACACGCTACTCATAAGCAAGGCTTCTGTTCTGCCCTACGCGATCGCGACTGGCGATGGGCCCTGGTATCGCTACCTCGTTGATTTGCTTTTGATCAGCCCGCTCGTCCTGATCCTTGCCTTGGGCAAATTGCTTAACCTTCGTCGCACCGATACCTCCGCCCTCTACCTGTTCGTTTTTGTCGCTGCCAGCTACGTCGTGATGTGCAATGTGCGCTACGGCATGAACCTCCGTTACGCCGATATATGGGACCTGCCGATTCGCTATCTGGCTGTGCTGGCGGTCGCAGATATTGCGAATCGGTTTGCAGTTTACCGAACGCAGATTCTCGGGTCCGTGATTGGCGCGCTCGCTTTATTCGACCTGCACCAATATCGAATCTTCTTCGTCGATCACGACCTTTACGAGTTGGTCTCCTCTGGATTGCTCCAGGTCCTGCGCATCTTGAAGTAGGTCGCGCCTTAGACCGCGACCTCAAAGGCGCCCGCGCGCAGCGCGTTGCTCAGATCGATGGTTTCGCCCAAAAGGTTGTTCACCGTCGGCTTGGCCTGCGCGCGCACAAAGATTTGATAGGAGAACAAGCCTCGACTCAATCGAATGAGCGCCTTGTTCGCGAGCATGAAACAGCGTGAGACAAAGTTGGTGCCGAGCGCTTTCGGAAAGGGAGCGGGAATGCCGCGCAGCTCGAGGACGTTGTAACCGGATTGCTCGAACAAGGTGCGAAGAGAGCGGAAGGTGAAGAGGCGCGTGTGGGTCGCGTCGAGAATGCCTTTCTTCCCGTAATTGAATTGACCGAAGAGAAGCATGAGACGGGTCACGATGAAGCCGATGTTGGCCGTGGTGAGAATGATCTCGGGACGCTTGCAAGCGGCCGCGAAACGGAGCTCGTCCATAAAGAGCTCCGGTTCCTTCAAGTGTTCGACAATGTCGAGCATAAGGATTTGATCGAAGCTGGAGACGTCGACCGGAAACTCACGGCGATCCAGATTCCAGCGAATGAAATCAAGCTGGTCCGGCTGCGGCGAATCGTCGGGAACATATTGATCCATGCCCGTGACCCGGCATCCCTTGGCGACAATTTGCTGCGCGACGTGGCCCTGGCCGCATCCGATATCCAGAATGTGAGCGCCGGGCGAAGCCGCCTCGATCGCTTCCGTGTGGGACGATGTGTAGCCGAGCTTGAGATCGTAGGTGTCTTCCGGCGCTTGCAAATCAAATTTGCGATCAAAAAGCAGATTCGCCCGGTGAAATTGCGCGCGCAGCATCGCCTTCACCACCGACCATGCGTAGGATAAACCATTCACGCGGCAGATTTCGTCACCGTAGTAAGTCGGAATGGGCAGCTCCGCGATCCGCAGCTTCTTTAAGATGAGCTGAATGATGATCTCAGTGTCGAAATGGAAATCGTTCGTGTTTCGTTCGAACGGAATCTGCGTCAGCGCCTTCGTCGCGTAGAGGCGGTAGCCGGAATGGAACTCCGAAAGTGCCGTCCCGAGCATCCGGTTTTGGAACGCCGTCAGGATCTGGTTTCCGATCCATTTGTAGAACGGCATGCCGCCGGCACGTGCCGCGCGTTTGTCGATCATGCGCGAACCGAAAACCGCGTCTGCTTCGTCGCGGAGAAGAGGCGTGAGCAGATCGGGTAATTTCTCCGGCGCGTACTGACCGTCGCCATGGACGAGCGCGACGAAATCGAAATTGTTATCGATGGCGTAGCGGTAACCGAGTTTTTGGTTGCCGCCGTAGCCTTGATTTTCCGGCGTGCGCAACACCGTGATCTTGAAATCGGAATCCGGCGCCTGATAACTCAGCCCGCGATCGAACGTGTGGTCGGTCGACGAATCGTCGATGATCAGGACCTCAACATTCTTGGAATGGAGCGAACGCGGAATGCGATTCAGGACCTGCGTGATGGTGGTCTCGGCATTGTACGCGACGATGAAGATGAGCAAACGTTGCCCACCGAAATCGAGCGTTTCCTCTTCGCGCATGCGTGATGCATGAGCTAGAAGCGGACCAATTTGCCCCGCTCTTCGAGCGAAAACCGCCCCGGTTTTTTGCTGCGTAGGCCCGCCGCTTACGCCTTGCCGAGCGCGGCGTTGGCCGTCGCGAGCAACGCCTTGTCGTCGTTCTCGGTCAAGCCATCGAGGAACTCGTCCATCTTACGGAACGAGCGGCGCAGGAAAAGATCGGCCGCCGGATTGGATTGCGCGAGCGAGCTGCCGTTGCGCGAGCCGGCTTGCAATTCCGCATCCCAACGGCTGATCACGCAGGCCGAGGCAAACATTTCCATGGCCGCGCCCGCGATGCGTTCCTGGAGCAACTGCATATCGAGAATCGGCTCGCGATACGTGATGAGCGCGCGGCTGATCGCGATGTTGAACCGACGGATGAGCCGGCCGAAGCGCGCCGCCATCGGCTGCAACGCCTTGCTTTGCACCGGCACATCGGGCGTGAGCACCGCGGCGCTGAGCCGGCTTTTGCCCGCGTTCCACGCTTTAGCGATGCCGCGCGTCGGCTTCATCATCGTGTCCATCAGTTCCTTAAATTCCATGCCCGGGCCGCGCATGCCGACGAGCGCGACGAACGAGGTGAGCACTTCGTTGCTGCCTTCGCCGATCTGGTTGATGCGCGCGTCGCGCAACATCCGGCCAAGCGGTGAATCGTCGAAATAGGCCGAGCCGCCCAAAATCTGGAACGTGTCGTTGACCGCGTCCCACAGCCGCTCGGTCGTGAACACTTTCAACATCGCCGTCTCGATCATGTAATCCTCGAGCCCGCGGTCGATGAGCGACGCCGTCACCGTGGTCATCGCCTCCATCGCGTAAACGTCGGCCGCCATGCGCCCGATCTTTTTCTTCACCAAATCAAAATCAGCCAGCGTCTTGTTAAATTGCTGACGCTTGTTCGCGTGCTCCACCGCGAGCCGCAGCGAAGTCTTGGCCGCGCCCGTGCAGCACGCGCCGAAAGTCGTCCGTCCGAAATCGAGAACCGTCAGCGCGACGCGCAAACCTTTGCCGAGCGGGCCGAGCACATTCTCCTTCGGCACCCGCATGTTGTTGCAGCGGAAACGGCCCGTCGCCGTCCCGCGAATTCCGAGCTTCGGCATGCGCGGCTCGATCATTTCGAAGCCTTCCATGTCCGGGTTAACGAGGAACGCCGTGATCGACGTCTTGCCGTCCTTGCCCGGCACCGGCGTGCGCGCCATCACCGTGAGCACCTGCGCGATCGACGCGTTTGTGATGTAGCGCTTCTCGCCGTTCAGCACGAAATGCGAGCCATCTTCGCTCGGCGTCGCCGTCATCTGCACATTGGCCGCGTCCGAGCCGGCTTTCTCTTCCGTTAACGCAAAGGCCGCCAACTGCTCGCCCGTTACCAGGCGCGGCAGCCATTTCTCTTTTTGCTCGCGCGTGCCAAAAAGGAGCAGCGCCCGAATGCCGATCGAATGATGCGCATTCGTGAAAACGGAAGTCGACGCGCAACGGCCGCCGATTTCCTCCAGCACCTTGCAATAGGCCATCTGCGAAAAACCGCGGCCGCCAAATTCCTTCGGCGCCGTCATGCCGAGCACGCCTACTTCGCCGAGCCCGTCGATCAAACTGCGCGGGATATCGGCCTGCCGATCGATCTCCACCGGGTCGAGATTCTCATCGAGAAAATGGCGCACTTCGGTGAGCGATTGATCGAGCTCGGACTGCTGTGCCGCGGTAATGCGCGGATAAGGCATCGCCCAATCGGCGATAAATTTGCCGAGGAACAAACCCTTGGCGAAGCCGAGCTCCTGTTTGCCGCTGAAGAGCAACTCTTCCGCCTGCTGCATTTCCTTTTGCCGTTGGATTTCCGCTTCGTTCATAAAATTGAATTCGTTGAATCAGGTCGAGGGGGGACCGTTGTCGGGCGGGGGAGCTCCGCACTGTAGCCAAGGCCGCGGCAGTGTCCACCGTTGAGGAATTCCTGGAGGGACCACCGCCGTGTCGTCCCGTCCCTCCATGAAACGCCCCGTTAACGCCGATCACTCACGTAAATTGCGAGTGCCTGGATCCGCTGCCGCACAATCGGCCCGCCGAAACTCGCTCGGCCGCCCGCCGCGGTGAAGTTGCGTCGGCCACCGGAAATCCCACCGCCGCCCGCCCCGAAGCTGAGCCCGCCCGTCGGCTGCTCCGCCACAAAAGTGAGGAGCACGCCATTCGCGCCCACGCGCGCCGCTTCCTCTCTCAAGCGTGCGTAAGCTTCCGCCCGACCGCTCGCGCTTGAATGGAGAAACGAACTCCCGCTCGAAGCATCGAGCGCTGCGATTTCCACATAACGCCGCGGCGCCTCCTCATAAATGCGCACCTCCGCCGGGTCGATCGGCGCCCGCGTCTGCCCGATCAACCGCGAGCTCGAAGTCGCCGCGCAACCCACGAGCAATGCGATCGAGGCCAGGAAAAACAAAACGCCATATTTCTTCATCCAAGAAAATACGCGCGCCGACCGCGTGTCAGGTGCATCAACCGGAGATGGTTTCGCGCAGTCCGATAGATCGGAGGGACATGCTTCTGCATGTCCGCGGCGCGAAGGCTTCAACGCAATTTTGCCATCTGATCAAAGTGTTGATCGCGATGCAACAGCTCTGCGCGATGAATCCTAGCGCACGCAAAAATCAGCAAGTCAGCAAACGGAAATGTCCTTCCGTGGCGACGACCATTCTCCGCCGTCGCGATTGCGAGATCCCACGTCGCTGCCGTCATCGGCAAATCAATTACGACGGCGAGGAATCGCTTCATTGCCTCGCGCTCGCGTGCATCACCGATTCCCGCCCACAATTCGAGCCGGACGGCCGCGCACCAACACGCTTCACGATTCTGAATCAGCGCGGAAAGTTTGGTCCTGTCGTCCGCCCGGCCTGTGTGGCGCAAGCTGGAAACCCAAAGCGAAGTATCAATGAGAACCACGCAGCTTTTCCTCTTGCAGGCGCATTTGCTCGGCCTCCAGCTCTTCATTGGTGGGCAGGGATTTGAACGTCCCGAATGTCTTAATGACTTCTTCCGCCCGCATCCGGCGGTTGAATTCAGAAATCGCCGCGTTGACCGCTTCCCGTTTCGTCTTCGCTTTGGTAAAACGAATCGCCGCCTTCAGCTCTTTTTCCGGAATATCAATTGTCGTCTTCACAGCTTCCGAAAATAGAGCAAAACGGATTCCACGACAACCGGATTATGGATTCCCAATTGGTTCAGATGTGCTGCAGCTTAGCGGGGCCGTCGCGCTGGGCAGGCGACCGCGCTTCCTGTAGCCGTTTCGCTATGCGAAATGCGAGACTCGATTCCGCCGCGACAGTCAGCTCCCGCATTTCGCACAGCGAAACGGCTAACCTCATCGAGAAAAGTTGCCCGGCATCGCGTGCTTAAGTGTCGCGCCCATTCTCGTCGGAGATCTGTTGGGCGTAATTGGCGAGTGATCGCTGATACCTCGTCAAATGCCCGGACAGCGCCGAAAGCGCGAGCGACACCGCCTCACGCTCGCGTCCCACATCCACCAGAGCCAGCGCCAGAAAAGCCACCACGGCGTCGTCGAGTTCGTCGGACCCAGCATCCCGCTCGGCGCTCAGCAAAGCGACGCTCTCCTGCGCCCGACCAATGCTTCGTAACGAGCTGGCCATCTGGATGACAGCACGCCGCCGGCGCTCATCCGTCAGACCAAGATCGAGTGCCTCTTGATAGAGTGGTACCGCCAGATTGGAATGACCGGTTGAGTCCAGCGAGGACGCGCGTTCAAAGGCAGCGACCGCGCTGCCCGAAGCGAGTTCGCCGACGAGGGCCTCCATCCGAGCCACGAACTCTTCCTCCGCAATGTCGTCAATCGACGCCCACAAATCCGCCAACCGGTTTTCCCACTCCGCGCTAATCCGTTCCGGCGTCGGCTTGGCTTTCGTTGACCGGAGTTTTTCCATCGCCTCGAATGTTTAGGCCCAACGATCCCCTCACTGCGGCAGCGTGTAGGCAAAATCGTAAAAGTGCTTGCCGTCCCTGATCTCGATTTGCAGCGTGCCTTTGATTCCCGCGAGAGTTTCGGTGCCCGAATCCGGCACGACCGTGACCGATAACTGCGGACGGCCGCGATCCATCGAGCCAGAATGTTGGAAAACGAAGGCGCCTTTGCGTCCGTCCAGCTCTCCCACCACTCTTTCGATGGCGACGTAACCGGCCGAGCCTTCTGTGGCGGTTCCGGCACTGAGCATTTCGCCGGTGCTCGTGGCGACGAGGTCGCCAGCGAACTTCTTGTCGATCGACATCCGCGCGAGTTTCGCATCGGCGCCCGCCTCGGCCAGGGGCACCGGTTTTAGAGTCACTTCGAAAGTTCCTTTGGCGTGGTGCGTGGTCATTGAATTTTTAGGGGATGGACTGGCCGGAGTCTGCGCTCCCATTGAAAGAATGGTGAGCAAGAGAGCGGCGGCTGTAAACAGTGAGATTCTATTCGATATCATTGTGCTGACGGAGGTTAGTGGAGAGTTGGAGTGTAGTGATGCCGTCACGAGGACAAGATCGCTGGTTAGATATCTTGCTCCACCACTGGAAGCAATCGCGAGTCCTGCAAAGCAGCCGTCCGATGGGCAATGCCGGAGAGATATCCCGGGTCTGATGCGAAGGCCAGGAACGACTGCATACTGGATTGCCGGACCAACATAATCGCATCCCACCGTTCGTTGCTCGGTCCGATGAGATATTCGCTGCCGCGCCCGTAGAAGAGCACTTCACCGCCGGATTTCTTAAGGTAAGGCAAAGTGTGCTCCATATATAAACGGTAGGCGGCTTCGCCAGTGATAGGCGACGCGGGTTCCAGCTCTGGCGCGCTGGAATAGTCTGCGATGGGCCGGAACCGCATCAGGTTAAGCATGACGACGCTGCCGGAAAGATTGCGGCTGAAAAATGCTCGGCCCGCTTCTTGAGTCGGTTCCAAATAGGATTGAGCGGCATTGTCCATGGTGATGTCTCCTTTGCATCTGACGAGAATAAGATCAACCACTCCGAAAGCGTTCTTGGATCGCCCGCCGCCATCCTGTAGCCGTTTCACTGTGCGAAATGCGAGAGTCAATTATGCCGCGAGAGCCAGGTCCCGCATTTCGCGCAGCGAAACGGCTACAACCTCATCGCGCTTGCGAAGTGATAGTGGTTCAAAGCGGCCGACAGCGACCTGCCTCGTAGTGGTCGTCGGCGCGCTTGAGGGCAGCATTGAGACAGCCTGCATGGTCTGCTCAATCTGGCGATCCCACTGGTCGGCCGCAAACTCCTCGAACCACTGGGAAAAACGGGCCAGTTTGGCTGGCGGAAGGCCGGAAACGACGGATTCAAGTTCCTCAACGCTCATGGCAGGATGATACGTTTGATGACCAGAGGTGAAAAAGCGCAGAATTCAAGACATCGCGGCACGGGAGGCCCTAACGAGACGAAACGCGAGAATGCACAACGAGCAGCGGTTGGCTCCATCGACGAATGGTTAGGCCCTTGCGGGTTCTTCAAAGGGTTTCAATCGAGTTTGGACTTCGTCTATTCGCTGTTTCGTCGCCTCGATAAACTCAAGGTTGTATTCGAGCGGAGCGAGCGTGCCACCGTGAGACTCTACGGCATCTTCTGCGCGCCTTCGGCGCGCTGTAAGCCATGCCGTCTGCTCAACGCGGAACGCGTCGCGCTGATCATGGGGGAGACGCTCATAAAGGCGCACATAAAGCTCAATAAGCTTAGCGTCGTGAATCCAACCGAGATCGGCGCTCATTCGATTTGCGCCTTGCTGACCGCGCTTCCAAGCTTCGAGTTCCGCGTCAATAAAATCGATGGCCTGATCGAGGTAAGGCGACCAATCTGCCGGCAAGATTGGGTTCGCGGCGGGTGGCGTGTGGTCAGTTGGCAACGTCGGAGGCTCTCCTGCGTAGAGTTCGAGACGCCGTTTCTGTATGTCGATGAGATCCTTCGCCGCGGAGAATCGCTGCGAGTAGAGCCAGTTGAAGAGATAGAATAGGCCGGTCCCTATGGCGATCGCGAGCAGAAGGACGACAAACCACTGCGCAGCCTGCAGCGAAACGATATCGTCCCAGCGGTCGGTCAAAAACTTGCCCATTTATCGAGTTACGGTTGTACGGTAACCGCCTAACGAAAACAAGTTAGGCCTGTTTGGAAAAGTGCACGATGGAATTTGGCTCAATTTGCGACGGCGACCCATGAAGATGGCCCTTAATTTCGACTAAAATTTCTTTCAACGATTTTGCGGTGGGCGCGTTGGCCAGTCGTGCGTTGAGATCATTTGCAAGCGAATCGGGAAGCCACAACGTGGCTTCCCAAGCCAATTTATTCAGTTTCTTATAGTCACTGTCCCGGCTAATCCATTCAGAGAGCACGGCAGCAACGAGAGCGCTCTGCTCTCTCGTGCGCGTTTCAAATTTGAATTCTTCAAGCCTTTTGTCGTACTCGTGTTTGATGCTGCTTTCAAGGCGAGCCTTGAGCCAAAGCGAGCCAATAAGCTGCAAAACTGCCACTACACCCCCGATAGAGAGGAAGTCATTTAAGGTTAAGCTCATCGAGCGATGTGTTGTAGGCCTAACGAGAACACGATCAGGCACCGCTGGCGAGGGCGCGTTTGACGGCAGAAGGAAAGGTTGAGGTAATGGAAATCTTCGGCGTAAGTCGGCCAGTGGTTGGCCGTATCTCGCTTGATTGGGCCTCGGGGTTTTGCAAAACGACATTTACTTCGTCGTTGAGCAGATTAGTGAAGAAACGGAATTCTTCTGCAAGGTGCTGAACGCGATTCTTGAATTGTTCCGCGTTCAAATCTCCCGCCGAATACTTTTTGAGTCTTCTGTATAGGTTGTGAACAAAGTAGTTCCTTTGATTGACGGCAAAGCCAATATGAAAATCGAGTGTGTCGCCAATATATTTGGCCTCTTTCAATCTCTTGATCAGGACACTCAGGGGCAGTTTCTTGCTGCGGTCCGCAATGGGAACGTATTGGTCTAGAGCGTCCTCGAATCTCGATGTCGCACACACCAACACGCCAAGATTGCTTGTGAACTCCGAATCGCTCTCCAGTCTTTCAAAGAAGGTGGGTTGCATGGCCTAACGAGAACAAGATCAGCCACCGCTGGCGAGAGCGCGCGTCGCGGCGGGTGAAAAGGTTGGAGTCATGGGAAACTTGAGCGTACGGCGGCCAGCAATTGGCTGAATCGCCTGGTTGTACCTCTTGGTGTCAATATACCTCCCAGCCCTTCCCAAGGTCAGGGAGAAAGAGTGGTAACCGCCCATCAACCGTGTCGTCGAGGAGTCCATGAAGCGTGTGAAGCGGTTGCTGATGTGCAAAGCCGTCGGCGATTTGTTCTTCAGAAATGCACGTTTTCTTGATGACGAGCCGAAAGGCCCGCTTCCTGTCCTTGGAATCAGTGACGACGTAGTAGTAGCCCCAGTAATCGGCGTCGGGCGGAACGGACGGGTACTCCAATGCGATTCGGAATGTCTCGCCGTGCTTGTTGGTGTATGGCGGTATTGTTTGCATGCGTTAAGGTCTAACAACAATCAGACGCGGAACCTCCGTCTAAAACGACCAACGCACTCTCGAATGTCGGGGGCATCTTCACAGAAAACTCTAACTACAGCCCTGGCTCGTCCCACACTCGGTGCAGCAGCCGCAAGCGCCGGCGCGGATGACTTTGTCGCTGCCGCAATGCGAGCAGGTCGTCTCCATATACATGGTGCCAAGCGCTTCTTTCACGCGGTCAGCATGCGTATGCCCGTTGGTCGAAACCTGCGGGCCGCCGTCGTTCGAGGTGTGATTGGTGATGACGTCGAGGACTTCTTTCTCGGCGGTGCGGGCGAGGTTGGAGACGGGGCGGTTGACCGATTTTTTCTCCATGTCGGAGATTTCTTTCATCGGCAACTCGGGCTGGCCGCGATGGGGTGCGGTCGCTTCTTTGTAGCCGGGGATGAATTGGATTCCCAACCAGCGGAAGACGTAATCGGCGATGCTGGTGGCGTTGCGGATATCGGGATTTTTGGTGAAGCCGCTCGGCTCGAAACGCTGGTAGGCGAATTTCTTGACCAACGACTCGAGCGGCACGCCGTATTGCAAGGCGATGGAGGTGAGCGTGCCGACGGTGTCCATGAGGCCACCGATGGTGCTGCCTTCTTTCGACATGGTGACGAAGAGTTCGCCCGGCATGCCGTCTTCGAAAAGGCCGACGGTGATGTAGCCTTCGTGCCCCGCGATTTCGAAACGGTGGGTGAGCGACATGCGCGTATCGGGCATGCGATGGCGCGCCGGTGCGCCGCGCGCCGCTTTCAATTCCTCTTCCAATTCGAGAATGCGCGCTTCGAGTTCGGGGCGTTCGACCATCATGTCGAACGCACCGGCGTCGCCGCCCATGTCTTTGGTCTTGCGCGTGTTCAACGGCGCGGAACGCTTCGAGCCGTCGCGGTAGATGGCGATCGCTTTCAAGCCGAGCCGCCAGCCTTCGACGTAGGTGTGCATGATCTCGTCGACGGTGGCCGTTTCCGGCATGTTGACCGTCTTGGAAATGGCGCCGCTTAGGAACGGCTGAGCCGCCGCCATCATGCGCAGATGGCCCATGTAGCCTAACGAGCGCTCGCCTTTGTAAGGCCGGAAGGCGCAATCGAAGATGGCGAGATGCTCCGGTTTTAATCCGGAGGAAATGACCGAGCCATCGGTGTCGACCACGTCCTCGATGGTGTCGAGCGCGTCGATGTGCGCGATGATGCGATCGATCTCTTCGGAGTTGTAGCCGAGATTCTCGAGCGCGGGTTTGACCGTTTGATTGACGATTTTCAACATGCCGCCGCCGGCCAACAGTTTGTATTTCACGAGCGCGATGTCGGGTTCGATGCCGGTCGTGTCGCAATCCATGAGGAAGCTGATCGTGCCGGTCGGAGCGAGGACGGTGACCTGCGCGTTGCGGTAGCCGTGGCGTTTGCCGAGGTCGACGGCGCGATCCCAGACCTTGGCGGCTTCTTCTTTGAGGAAGCCGAATTCCGGCACATCGGGAATCTCGGCGACGGCATTGCGATGGAGCTCCATCACTTCGCGCATCGATTTCACGTTGTCCTTCGCGACCGTCTTGGTCACACCGCTGCAACGCGCGTCTCGGTAGCCCGGGAACGGCCCCATCGCGCGCGCCATGACGGCGCTTTGTTCGTAAGCTTCACCGGTCATGATGGCGGTGATGGCGCCGCAAATGGCGCGGCCTTCCACGCTGTCGTAACCGTAGCCGTAGCTCATGATGAGCGAACCGAGATTGGCGTAGCCGAGGCCGAGCGTGCGGAAGATGTGCGAGTTCTCGGCGATCTCTTTGATCGGGTAACTGGCGTTATCAACGATGATTTCCTGCGCGGTGATGTAGATGCGCACCGCCGCCTTGAACCGCTCGACGTCGAAGGCGCCTTCTTCGTCCCGGAACTTCATCAAGTTGAGCGAAGCCAGATTGCAGGCCGTGTTATCGAGGAAAAGATATTCGCTGCAGTTGTGCACGAGCAATCCGTTCGCGATGAAATGACTTCCGACCGGCTCGGTTAAATCATAAACGTCCTCGACTCCAGCCGGCGTGATGGATACCACGCGATCGCCTCGCCCATCGGAGTAAGTCGTGACCGATTCGTTGAGGAAACGCAGTTGCGCCGCCTTCGCGCTCTTCGGGTTGAATCCAATCTCGCGCTCGAAGAGAACACGGCTCGCTTTCGAAATGCGCAGCGAATGCATTTGGCGCACGGCGTATTCTTTCGTGCCGCCGCGACCGTCCGGCATCAGGGCAGTGAGCTGTCCGAGCGGTCGGCGATTTTCGTAAATGCGGCTGCGAATGCCGAACTGCGTCAAGAGCAACTGGACCTGGCCGAGCAGGGTGCGGCTGCTGGAGTCGAGACTGACGTATTGTGATTTCGCGCTGTAGTTCGCGACCGTTCCGTCGGTTGTGAAAAGCTCGCGCAACAAGCAAGCCAGCGCCGTTTTTTCCAGCGCGAACGCAGCCGGCTCGAAACATTTTCCTTCCGAACCTTTGTCGAGCACGACTAATTCTTCGATCGCTTCGACCACCGGACGAACGGATGTTTGCAGCCGCAGAGTCGTGGCAGTTTCGACCACCCTGGTCGTCCGCGTGCGGCGGCCATCGCCATCGGCGAACAGATTCTTGGCTGCTTCCAATGTTTCATGGAGATCCGCCAGATAAGCCGCCTCGCCCTTTGCGCCCGTGATGAAAATATTTCGCTGATCTTCGAACTGCGTGATGCAGCCATCGCCGAGACATGCGCCCGCCAAACTAGCAATCACCGGATCGACTGCGCGCGAACCAAACCGGGCGCCGCCGAGAATCAATTCATCATCCACGCTCAGTTCGCACGCTGGCACGTCGCCGCGATGGCGCGTCGCCACGCGATGATCGGCGGTCAGCTTGAGATTCAAGCCGCTCGCAGTTTTCAACTCGTAAACCGGGCGCGTCCCGGTTTTCCAAACACGAGTGGCCGGCGCCAGCTCGCCATCTTCATTTACGATCATCGGTTCGCTCCCGACGAGATCGACGATCGGCTGCCAGCCATTTTCGGTCGCGATCAAGGTATCGCCGGTCACGCACGGGTTGGTCGAGTTCTGCCGCGCGGTGCCTTTGCAGGTGTGCCACTGGTGAATGGTCGAATCGAACTGCATGCCGGGATCGCCGCAGACGTGCGTGCCTTCGGCGATCTTGCGCAGCAAGGTGCGCGCATCTTTGCGTTCGCAGGGCGAACCGTCCCGCACGCGGCGCGTCCACCATTCGCGATCTTCCGTCGCCGCGTCCATGAATTCGTCGCTCACCCGCACGCTCAGATTTTCGTTCTGATACATGACCGAGCCGTAGGCATCGCCGTTGTAGCTGCCGTCGTAACCCTGCTCGATCAGCGCCCACGCTTTGCGCTCTTCCTTCTGCTTCGCTTCGATGAATTCCTCGATGTCCGGGTGCCAATCCTTCAGCGTATTCATCTTGGCGGCACGCCGGGTTTTGCCACCGCTCTTCACCACGTTCGCGACTTGATCGTAGACTTTCAGGAACGAAAGCGGGCCGCTCGGTTTGCCGCCGCCGCTCAATTTCTCGCGCGTGCTGCGGAGCGACGAAAGATCGCTGCCCGTGCCGCTGCCATATTTGAAGAGCATCGCTTCGCTCATGGCGAGGCGCATGATGTCCTCCATGGTGTCCTCGACCGATTGGATGAAGCAGGCGCTGCCTTGCGGATATTCGTATTGGGTCGAGGCGCGCTCGGCCTCGCCGGTTTTGTGGTTGAAGAAATAATTACCCTGGCCGGCGTCCTTGCCCACGCCGTACTGGTGATGGAGGCCGACGTTGAACCAAACCGGCGAATTGAAAGCGCCGTGCTGATTCACGCAGAGCCAGGTCAATTCCTCGTAGAAAACTTCAGCCGTCGCCGCGTCGGCGAAATAGCCGTCAGCCAAACCGCAATCGGTGATCGTGCGCGTGA
The DNA here is from genome assembly GCA_038258245.1 of Chthoniobacterales bacterium. Lineage (GTDB taxonomy): Bacteria > Verrucomicrobiota > Verrucomicrobiia > Chthoniobacterales > UBA10450 > JBBSQB01. Next base: position 12,548 of record JBBSQB010000024.1, on the reverse strand, counting down.
CGCGATGGATGAGCTGACGTACGGAAGTTTCGCGACCGCCCTTGTGCGGATCGGTGCCGTTGGCGATGTCGCCGTAGAAATATTTCGAGACCGCGATCTTGGTGGCGAGCGCGCTCCAGTTTTTCGGCACCTCGATGTGCTCCTGTTTGAAGATCACCTTGCCGCCGTCGTCCGTGATCTCGGCCGTGCGTTCTTCCCATTCGATCTGGTCGAACGGTTTCACCTTCGCGTCGCTAAAAACCCGTGCGAACCGCAGTCCGCTGCTCTTCTTTTTCCCGGCGCGATTTTTCGAGCGCGACGAAGCTTTGCGGGATTTTTGGAGGGTGGCGGGCGGCAGACCGGGTTTGAGTTGGATCATGATGGCGAAGGCAGGTTCAGGTTGCGAATAACGGCGAATAATAGTGAACAGCGGAGGGAATAAGATGTGAAAAACCGGTGCACGACGGTGGAAACGGCAAAAATACCAGTAATAGCGGGCGCGGTCATGGGAGTGCCCAACATGGCGTGGAAAACGAACCCCGTGCAAGCCGAAAATTGTTACATTTTTTCTGCCCCGGGCCATCCTTCGTCTCGCCTCGGAAAAACGCCCGGGCGAGGCCGTTTTTGCGGTCGTTAGGCGCAATATTTCGTTGCGTCGGACGTTTGCGGCCGGCCTGGCGGTCCGTCCCTACCAGTCGCCCGGCAAAATAAAATCTCTGTGGGCTCTGTGTCCTCCGTGGTGAAATCAGAAATTCTCTGCGCTCTCCGCGTCCTCTGCGGTTAACCTCCGCCTGCCCGATGCCCGCTTGCAGGCCGCATCGTTTTCGCGCAAACTGAGCGCGCTCATTCGAAGCAAAGGAAGGGTGGCTGAGTCCGGTTGAAGGCACTCGACTCGAAATCGAGCGTGGGGTTAAACTCACCGTGGGTTCGAATCCCACCCCTTCCGCCAATTTCAGAACCGATCGAGCCACGATTGCAACGCTTCTCCCAACTCGCGGGCATGGTGTTCGATGAGCGTGTGATGATGTCCCGGCACTGGAATGATTTCCACGCTGCCCCCGGCAAACCGGTCCCAGCCAATATCCCGCGAGAAAGAATGGAGGAGCGGCCGCGCTTCGGCGCGAAAAAGCGTCACCTGGCCACCGAAAGATTGCGGCGCGTGATTTTGCGTCGCGGCCCAATGCAGCCGGTAGAGTTTCTGGGTGAGCGGCGAGAAGTGATTGATCTCGGTAAAATCTTCCGGCTCGAAAACGAGCGGCACATCGCGCTCGGCGCTCCGCCAATGGCGCAGGCGTTTGGCGAAACGCCCGACTTTTCTTCGGGCCCGTGCCCGCATTTTTCGAAAGGAAGAATGAAACACTTCCTCCCGCATCCAGAGCGGGACGTTGCGCAACATCTCGGGAGCGAAGCGCGCGGAAAAATCACGCTCGTAGGTCGGCGGCGTGTCGATGATGACGAGCCCGATGTCGCTCCTCCCCAAATCCGCAAATTGACGCGCCATCTCGTGCGCGAGATGCGCGCCCCACGAAAACCCGGCGAGCACGAGCGGTCCATGCGGACGGAGCGCTTGCAGTTCGCGGACGTAACGCGCCGCGATTTCCACGATGGTTTTCTCCGGCAACGGCGCGCCGTTCTCGGTGGGCGGTTGCAACGCAAAAACCGGCTGCGCGGGCGACAGATGATGCGCGATCGCAAAGGCGTGCAGCACATCGCCGTCGAGCAGGTGCAGAAAATAGATGGGTGTCTTCGCCTTGTCCCCAGCTCGAATGGGAACAACTGCGGAGACGCGCATTCGGTTGTCGCCGGAGAGATGCCGGGCGAGTCCGGCGATCGTCGGCTCGTGTAGAAAAGTTTCCAGCGTCACCTCGGTCCCGGTTTGCTCCGCAATGGCGGTGAGCAGGCGCACGACTTGCAACGAGTCGCCGCCTAACTCGAAAAAATTCTGGTGCCGTCCCGCGGTCTCGACGCCCAAAACATCGCGCCAAATCGCGCTGATCTTTTGCTCCTCGCTCGTCAACGGCGTTTCCGGCTCGACTGCGACGGTCGGGATTTCCGTTTTCGCCAGCGTTCTGCGATCGATTTTTCCGTTTCCGGTCAACGGCAGCGCTTCCAAAATCGTGAGCGCCGCCGGCACCATGTAATGCGGAAGTTTCGGCCGGAGAAAGTCGCGCAGCTCTGTTGGGTCCGCGGTGTGATCCAGCCCGAGCGTCGCGAAGCCGAGCAATCGATCGAAGCCTCTCTCGTTTTTCTGCAACACGACCGCCGCTTCCTTGACCGCCGGATGCGAGGTGAGCGCGATTTCCACTTCGCCCAATTCCACGCGGTAACCGCGAATCTTCACCTGATGATCGCGCCGTCCGATGAACTCGATATTTCCATCCGCCCGATAACGGCCGAAATCGCCCGTCCGATAAAAAACCGCTTCTTCGCCCCTAACGAATGGATTTTTCAGGAATCGTTCTGCGGTTTCCTCCGGGCGATTGATATAACCAAAGGCCACGCCGCGGCCCCCCACGTAAATCTCGCCCGGCAAACCGACCGGCAGCGGGTTTCGATCTTGATCGAGAATGTAAACCTGCGCGTTGGCCAGCGGCCGGCCGATCGGCACCGACGCGAAATTCTCCCGGCTCGCCAGATCCGGTTCATAAACCGTCGCCGCCACGCACGCTTCCGACGGACCGTAAATATTCAGCCAGCGCACGGTCGGCGGAATTTTACTCCGCCAGATGGCGAACAAATCCGGGCGCACTTTATCCATGCTGGCGATGACAAGCCGCACGCACGCCGGAAATTTCACGTCGCGTTGCGCAGCGAGCGCCTCGACCCATTCGTGCCAGTAGGCACTCGGCACGCTCACCACCGTGACGCGATGCGTCTCGACGAAACGCAAAAATTCCTGAAGCGACCCAAACTCCTGCTCCGGCCGAAAGACCACGCCGCCGCCGGCGAGCAGTTGCGGAAAAAGATCCGCCACGAAGACGTCGGAACTGGGCGAGACGAATTGCAGGCGACGATCCGCCGCGGTGATACCGTAGCGCTCGATGGCGTAGAGGACAAAATTCGTCAGGCTGCGATGGCGCAGCAAACTTCCTTTCGGTTTTCCCGTTGAGCCAGAGGTGTAAACAGCAAAGGCGGGATCCTCAGGCGCAACGGCCACCTCCGGGTTCGATTTTTTCTCGGGCGCAATTTCGGGGTGATCCCGATCGAGCAAAATCTGCGCGACGTTGCCCGAGCCGGCGGGCGCCAGGTTTTCCAAAGTGATCAGCGCGGTCGGCTTCGCATCCTGCAAGACGACGTCCAGCCGGCTGGCCAAATTTCCGGCATCGATGGCCAGCCAGGCTGCGCCCGCTTTCATAATGGCGAACACCGCCACCGCGATTTCGGGCGAGCGTTTTAGGAAGATGGCCACCACATCGCCGCGCCGTACGCCGCGGTGGATAAGATGATGTGCCAGTTGATTCGCTTCCGTGTTCAACTGCGCAAACGTGAGCGATCGCGCGGGCGCGACGAGCGCGATTGCCTCGGGCGAACGAGCGGACTGTTCCTCAAACAAAACGTGCGCCGGCTTTTCGTTAGGGAAAATCCGTGCTGTTCCATTCCAATCGATCACCACCTGTTGGAATTCTGCGGCGCTGAGCAGCGCGCGTTCCCGCAGCGGTTTGTCCAAATCCGCTGCCGTGTTTTCAAGTAAGGCACGCAAGCCGCTGAGCAAACCGCGCACGGCTACGCGATCGAATCGCGCGGTGTCGAAACGAATTCTCAAGCGCAGCGTCGGTTCCGCGCAGACGGAAAGAGTCAGCGGATATTCCGTGCGCGAGCGGTGAATGAATTCGCGTTCGCTCCATTCCGGCCGCGCCGCGTGCAGGGCGTGTTCGAGTGTCTCGCGTTCGAAGACGAGCAGGCTGGAAAAGAGCGAGGTTGCACTTGGCGTGTCGCTCCATTTCTGGATCGTCGCGAGGGGCACGCGTTCGTGCGGCCGCATCGCGATCCACTCGGACCGGATCGCTCGCAAAAAATCGCGCAGCACCAAATCGGGCCGCACCGTGATGCGCAACGGCACCGTGTTCATGAAAAGACCCACCCGCTCGTTGAGGGGCATCGGCGCGCCTGACCGCCCCGCCCGGATGTTGCCGAAAACGATGTCCGTTTCGCCGCTGACGCGCGCCAAAACCTCCGCCCACGCGCCTTGCGCCAGCGTGTTCAGCGTAAGCCGCTCTCCGCGAACGAGCGCCCCTAACGAGTCAGTTAATTCGCGTGACAGCGAAATCTCTTCGACGCCCGAGGAATCGTCTTCCGCCAACACATGGCCGACCAGGAGCGGTGACGCCGCGGAAATTCCAGCCAGCATTTTCTGCCAATATGCTTTTGATGTTTCGAGATCCGCCTCCTGCAGCCATCGCACGAATTCGCCATAAGGCTGCCCCGGAGCCAGCTCCGGCTCTTCGCCGCGCCGGATCGCGTCGTAGCAGTCGAACAAATCACGTACGACAATCTTGACCGAGCGCCCATCGAGCAGTGCGTGATGGAAGGACCAGACAAAGCGGAAATCAGTTGGCGCGAACTGAACGATCGCCATCCGCCAAAGCGGCTCGGGTGCCGGCGGGAATTTACGCTTCCGATCGCTCGCCAGAAATATCGCAAAATCTTCGTCGCGGCGATCAGGCGCCCGTGAAGACCAATCATGAAAAACCCACGCTCCCGCCATCTCTCGCTGCACTTCCTGCACCGGCGAACCGGTTTCCTCGAAGCGAAAAGTCGTCCGCAAAACCGGTTGCCCCGCCACCACCTTTTCCCAAGCCAATTCGAGCGCTGCCCGGTCAATCGCTTCCGGCGAACGAACGATCACCTGCTCGAGATAAGCCGGCGAGCCCGGCGCCGAAAGGCCATGCAGCCACATCCCTTGTTGCAGCGGCGTCAGCGGGCAAGCGTCTTCGATTTCGATGGGATTCATCGCTAGGCAACGGCATCTTACGCACCGCGCTTGCCAGATGGCACGCGCGTAGCTCATGATGGGCTCTCGATGATCAGGGCGAATTGTCGAGAACGGTTCACGGCGGCGGATTTCGATTTCATTGTGCGCACCCTCGCCCGTTCGCCGCGTGATCACGTTTCGCTCGTCGATTTATTGAGCGACGCCGAGACACGTGACAACGTGCTCGATCATCCGCGGTTGGTGGAGGCGATCCTTAGCAACGCCAGCCAGCTCCGCATCTCGTCGCAGTTTTATTTCTACGTGCTCGCCCGTCACGTGCTGCGGGAGGCTGGTCTGGCCGATCGCAAATTATCCGATTATGTCGGCTCGCTTCTCGAAGCGTTTTCGCGCGCGAACGGTTTGCGCGGTCCGCAATCCGGCGACGAGCAGAGCCGCCAATATCTCTCCGACATGCTCATCGCGCTCACCCGCGCCACGCCCGAGCAAGCCTTTCTCCTGCGCGCGCATGTCGGCAATTATTCGCTCTTCGTCACGGGCATCTTTCACGAAAACACGCAACGCCGCAGCCAACGCGGCGCGCCCGATCTGAGCTTCTACGAACGGGTCGGCCGCCAGAATTATCAGCTCGTCTCTTCGCACGCCACCGCGCGCCGTTGCGAGTTGAGCGGTGTCTACGAAGAACTGGCCGATCGCTTCCGCGACGTGCGGCTCGCGCTCAATCAACTTTCCGATCGACTCCTCCATCTCGACGAAGACGAAAACGCCTCGCTTCTCCTGTGAAAGAGACGCTTTTCAGCCAGGTGCAACGCCTCTTCGAGCGCACCTATGCGCAGGTCGGCATCAACCTTGAAGATTGTCTCATCGACCGCCGCCGCTGCGCGCAACTCAGCCGCCTGGCCGGCGCTTCGGCGCGCGAACTGAATGAACTCGCCCGCACTTTTCTCCGTTGCGCCGACGACCAGCTTTACGTCGGCATCTATTATTCGCGCTGGTTGATCGAACAACTCGAGCGCCACGATCCGCGCGCCAGTTTGCACGACGGGAATATCCGTTCGCTCATCGTTTTCGTGGAGGAAATCAATCACGCGCTCCACGCCGCGCTTCAGTTCGAGGCCGGCTCCCGCCAGATTACCTCCGAAGATTTTGCGCGCGACCTCGAACTGCAGGCGCAGGTCGATACCTATCTCGTCCTGCTTCTCTTCGTCGGTTTCTTTCGCAAAACGCGACGCGTCTCACGGACCGATCGTCGCTGGCTCCGCTTCCATCTTTTTGCGCGGCAGAATCCGCGAGCCTTTGCCGATGCCAACCTGCGCGAGCGCTATCAGGAAACCGCGCAACTGGCCGAGAGCTACACGCAGCATCTCGACCGCCTCAGCGGCCTCACGCGCGTCGGCGAGATCCGTAATTTCCGCGCCCTTTCCTACGACGCCAAGAAAGCGCGCATCCTTTCGCTCGTAGCGTAAACGCCGCTCGATCAGGGATCGGGGAGCGCACGCCTCTGGCGTGCTGGTTTTCGCATTCTGCGAAAACGAACTTTTCGCGTTGGGATCGATAAAGGAAGAGCGAACATTTCTCGGAAGCCTGTTGCTGCGGAACGCCAAATCCTCTGCGTTCTCCGCAACCTCCGCGGACGGCTCGGCGATCCGTCCCTACCAAGCTCTCCGCGACCTCCGCGGTTTATCCAGAGCCGCCGCCCCGGCAGCTCGTTAGGGCGTTTTCTTGCCGCCAGCCTGCGCGGCGATGGCAGCCTGCAGTTCGGGCAAATGTTCCTGAACTCGCTGCTGTCCGATGGCCATGCCTCGAGAAACAAGCATCGGCATTTTCGAAACCGCCTTTTGGCCGACCGGCGTCTGATAGAACGCCGTGATCTGTTTCAATTCCGGCTCGGTAAATTCCTCCATGTAGATCTTGGCGACATCGTCCTTCAGCGTGGCCCAGCTCATGTATTTCGCGAAAAAGGCGCGCATTTGCGTCTCGTAGGGAGCGATCGCCGGATTCTGCTTCACCTGCATCTGCAGCATCTGATCGATCGATTGCGTGAGCATTTTGTCCATGTTCATCGAGCTGAGCAACGCCTCCGCCGCCGCCCGATGACTCGCGTCATCGGCCGACGCGGTGAGGGGCAGAAGAGCGAGGAGCCCAACAAAAAGGAGAGTAAATGTTTTCATTTCCAGAAACCTGCCTGTCCGTTCTGCGCGCGCCAAGCGAAATGATTCGTTTGGGATCAGCGCCTTAGGGCGTTTCTGCGAAACGCCTCCCAAAGCCCCGTGGTAGGGCGCGACTCCGAGAGTTCGCGAGCAGGCCGCCGGGCGCGCCGTGGTCGCAGCGGCCGGCCGAGCGCTACAATCGCGGACGGCTCGGCGATCGTCCCTACCAACAAATCTCTGCGCGCTCCGCGTTCTCTGCGGTGAACTCGAAACGCGCATCAACAAAATCGATTTCCGTTTGTGCGGCGCGCGCCGGTCCGTTAAAGAAACGAAGTGTTTAGTCTCACCATGCTCGGGAGCGGGAGCGCGGGAAATTGCGCGCTTATCGCGACCGATCACTGCCGCTTGCTCGTCGATGGCGGCTTGAGCGCGCGCCAGATCGTGACGCGTCTCGCTCTCTGCGGCGTCGCCCCGGAACAGCTCGATGGCGTCCTGCTTACGCACGAACACGGCGATCACGTTTACGGGCTCGAAGTGCTTTGCCGCAAGTTCCAGGTGCCCATTTATACCAATGCCCTCACTGCGGAAGCGATCCGCTGCGCCTCGTTAGGCAATCATCGGAACTGGCGGCTTTTTCGCACCGGCACCTCGTTTTCCATCTGCGACATCACGGTCGAAACGTTTCCCGTCCCGCACGATGCGGTCGAGCCGGTCGGGTTCGCTTTTCATGCCGGCGATTGCGGGCTCGGCTTCATCACCGATCTTGGTTACGCCACTAAAATGCTGGTCGAACGCCTGCGCCAGGTGCAGACGCTCGTCATCGAAACCAATCACGACGAAAAACTTCTCCAGAACGATCCGCATCGGCCGTGGTCGGTGAAACAACGCATCCAATCGCGTCACGGCCATCTCTCGAACGCCGCCGCCGCCGCCGTCATCGAACAATTGTTGCCCGGCAAAATCGAGCGCGTCGTCCTCGGCCATCTCAGCCGCGATTGCAATACGCCCGAGCTGGCCGCGGGCGCGGTGCGGGCGTTGCTCGAAAAAACCGGTCGGCGCGAGATCGAAATCTTTTGCGCCGGCCAGCGCGAAATCAGCCGGCGCTTTGAAATCGGCGCGACCTCGACCAATCCGTTCCAGCCGACCTTTGAGCAAATCTTCTTCGAAACAGCCAGCGCGCCGCCGAAGTCGATTCGCGCGGCATGACCCTCCGTCACGCGACGGCTGCCGATCTGCCGGCCATCGTCGCGATTTTCAACGCCACCATCCCTTCGCGCAGGGTCAGCGCCACGCTCGATCCGGGCACTGTCGAAGAGCGGCGCGCGTGGTTCGAAGGCCACTCGGATGATTCCTATCCGCTTTGGTTGATCGAACGCGAATCCGGCGGCGTTGCCGCGTGGCTCAGTTTGCAATCATTCCTCCCGCGCTGCGCTTATCGCGGCACCGCCGAAGTGAGCGTGTATGTCGGCGAAAAATTTCGGCGACAAGGTTTTGCTGGCCAGCTCTTGCAGCGCGCGATCGAGTATGCCCCAGCCATCGGAACCACCGCACTCCTCGGCCACATCTTTGCCCACAACGAGCCGAGCTTGAAATTTTTCAAGCGCGCCGGCTTCGCGCGCTGGGGCTACCTCCCGCGCGTGGCAAAACTCGACGGCGCCGAGCGCGATCTCGTCATCGTCGGCCGTCACCTCGTCGCCTAACGAACAACGACCGGCGTTCGTCGGCCGCGACGCTGGCTTTTGGCGTGCTGCCCGCTCTACGGTTTGCTCGGTTTGGCCGGTGCCGAAATATTGACGTCGACCTTCTTGGTGCTCCCGCCGCCGCCGAACCATTGTCCGCCGAAGAAAAACAGAACCACGCCTACGATCACCAAAAAGATCACCAGGATTGCCACCACCGCGGCATTTCCGCCACCACCACCGCCATTGCTATTTTCAGCCATAATTTCGAAACTCCTTTGGGCTCAGATTCGTTTCCAACCAACGGTCCGACCGTATGCCGGCCGCGCCGAGCGGGAAAGCGAAAACGTAGATGGGTTCAAACTTTCATTTAACCAATCAAAACCGCACCACCTCCCGGGAGGGATTCGCCTCCGTGCCGGCCTAACGAATTGTTTGCATCAGGAATTCCGAAATGGGCTGGCGCATAGCCTCGCTCGTTAGGCTTCGTCTGCTCCCCGCGTTTTGCGTTTCTTACGAAGACGGACGCGGGACGATGCTTCCTCGCCGGGATACACGACCCATTCGTTACGACGCAAGAACGCCGGATCGATATCTTGCTTGTGGCTGATCGCCAGAATCGCGATCCCCTGGAAATGCTCGAGCCGCTCCAGCAGATAGCTGACCGCCTGGTTCGCGTAGCGATCATGGCTGTCCTGCACCGAGCTGCGCTTGCCAAAAAGTGCGTCCGCTTCATCGAAGAAAAGGATGGCGCGGCCGTCCTCTGCGGCTTCGAAAATCCGGCCAAGGTTCTTTTCCGTCTCGCCAATGTATTTGTCGCTGACTTCCGAAAGGTCGATTGCATGCAGCTTGAGGCCAAGCTTGCCGGCCAGGAAACGTGCGGGCGCCGACCTCGCTCTTTTGTCTCCTCCCACGATGAGCACGCGGCGGCACCGCCGCTTCGGCGCGGACTGGGAAATCCGTTGGAATATTCTTCGTTGGCGTTCCGGGATTTGCCGGGAGAGCAGCGATTCAGAAAGCCAGGCCAACAACTGCACCAATATGATGCCCGGATCGGTGTCATTGTAGTCTGTCCACGCGAGGCTCTGAGCGGGAATTCGCTGCAAAGCGTCATCGAATAATCGCTGGCAACGGTCGGCGAGCCGTCCGCGAGTCTGCATTGATTTCACAGTTCTCCTTAAAAGCTGCGTCGAGACCCGGGCTGTCCATCCAGTTCAGCGACGGTCCCGAATGATAGCCACAACCGATGCCTCGCGCGAGCCGGCGAATCAATTGCCTCGGATTACCCGTGCCCGGCAACCCGCGCACGCCGAGAAAACGCGGTCCGATCAGAAACCGGCCGCTGCTCTCGGGGGAGGTCTCGTTGACAGTGGGACGCAACCACCGACGTTTGCGAATCATGGGCGATAGATCACCGAAAGCGAATCAGAAGCAAAAGGCGCAGCAGAAGGGCAAGGCGGCGAGCGCGGCGCAAAAGAAAAACGCGTCGACCGCTGCCCGGTCGGTCCAGAAACCAAAGAAATAAGCTTTGGCCAGACCGAATTATTCCGGCGAAAAACGCCGCAAAGAGCTGGAGAAGCAGAAGAAGAAGGAAGCGAAAAAACAGCGCAAGCTGGAAAACGCGGGTAATCCCTCTTCCGCGGACGTTGATGGCGAACGCGACCCGCAAACTCCCACGGAATCGCCCCTCCAGACGGACGCCGGCTGACGCGTTGCACTCGTTTCCGACGTTCTCCAGACGCAGCTCCGTCAATCGTCGATCGACACATTTGTGTCACCACAGAGGGCACGGAGCACACAGAGATCGAGACTAATCCGGAAACTCTGCGCTCTCCGCGATCTCTGCGGTGAAATGCCGGTTTCTTTTTCCTGCCGCCCCGTCCTCGCAAATTTTGCGCGAGGCGCCCCTCCGGGCGACTGGTGACACATGAGTGCGACAATTGAATATCCACCGCTGTCACCTTCGCTCGTGGTCGACGATGGGGTGGCGGCGATCGAGTTTTATAGAAAGGCGTTTGGAGCGATAGAGGTTTACCGGCTGGTCGATCCGGAGATCGGAAAAATCGGGCACGCAGAAATCACGATCAATGGCGTGCTGGTGATGCTGGGGAGCGAATATCCGGGCATGAACAAATCACCGAAGACGCTCGGCGGCACGGCGGTCAATCTCGGATTGATGAGCGTGGATGCGAAAGCGGATTTCGAGCGCGCAGTGGCGGCGGGCGCGGAAGTGGTGCGGCCGTTGAGCGAGCAGTTTTACGGACATCTCTCCGGCCGGGTGCGCGATCCGTTTGGGCACGAATGGATCATCTCGCAGGAGATCGAGAAGATTGCGCCGGAAGAAATGCAGCGGCGCTGGGACGCAATGATCGCGAAGTAGAAGGGCTCAGGCCGTTATTCGTAGCGGACGCTTTCGGCCCGCAGAGGCCAGAGGCGGATGCTTTACGCTCACGCCACGGGATCCCTCGGCCCCGAATGCTTTCGGGGCTCGAATTAATGCAAGGCTCGCTGCGCTCGGGATGACGGCGTGATGGCACACCTCCTGGTTTCGTGGTTTCCAAATTTGTCAGTCGCCCCGCTTAATTTCGAAACTCGCAATTCGGAAGCGGCCCTTTCAAGTTAGGCGCATGGCCGACGCGCTTACGCCGATGATGCAGCAATACCAGCGGCTGCGGGCCAGCATTCCCGCAGACGCGCTGCTGCTCTTTCGGCTCGGCGATTTTTACGAACTCTTTTTCGAAGATGCGAAGGAAGCTTCGCCGCTGCTCAACGTCGCGCTGACCAAGCGCAACGGCGTGCCGATGTGCGGCATGCCGTATCACGCCGCGCCGGCTTACATCGCGAAGTTGATCAAAGCCGGGAAGCGCGTCGCCATTTGCGATCAAACGAGCGATCCGCAACCGGGCAAGATCGTCTCGCGCGAAATCACGCAAATCATCACTGCTGGCACGGTGAGCGAACTCGATTTGCTGGAGACGAAGCGCGCGAATTATCTGGCGGCGATCTTTGCCGGCGACGGCTCGTTCGGTCTGGCCTACGCGGATCTTACGACGGGCGAGTTTCGCTTGTCCGAGCTGGCTAATACGAGCGCGTTGCTCGACGAACTGGCACGCATCGCCCCGGCGGAAACTTTGATGAGCGAAGGTCAGCGTGCGCAGTTTGGCGAGATCGACGGCACGCTCGGCTACGACGATTACGCCTTCCTGCCGGAGCACGCGGGCTACACGCTTTGCGAACATTTTAAGGTGAAGTCGCTCGATGGTTTTGGCTGCGGCGCGATGCCCGCAGCGATCGGCGCGGCCGGCGCGATCGTTCACTATCTGAAGCATCAACTGCGGCGGAAGATCGATCATCTGCAATCGCTCCGTTGCGATACGCCTAACGAGTATGTGGTGCTCGACGCGGCGACGCAGGCGAATCTGGAATTGGTCAGTTCGCGCGGCGCGCGCGACACCAGTCTGCTTGCCGCGCTTGATCGGACAGCCACGCCGATGGGCGGACGCAAGTTGCGCGGCTGGATCTTGCAGCCGTTGCGCGAGCTGAGCGAGTTGCAACGCCGCCAACAGTGCATTGCCGATTTGTTGCAGGAGCCGGATTTGCTCGGGTCGTTGCGTGAGGAGCTGAAGGCGATGCGCGACATTGAGCGCGCGGCCGGGCGGTTGAGCCAGCAATCGGGGAACGCGCGCGATTTGGTCGCGTTGAAGACGTCGCTTCGGCAAATCCCGCGCGTGAAAGCGGAGCTGCAAAAGCTAATCGAGCGGATGGATTTCGGTAGGGCGCGACCGCCGGGCGCGCCGGAGGTGGATGCCG
>JBBSQB010000023.1:0-51656 GCA_038258245.1 Chthoniobacterales bacterium | reverse complement strand
CTCTCGCCGGAAGATCGCAACGTCGTCGCCCGCGCGCGGCGGCTGGAGCGCTTTCTCACTCAGCCCTTTTTCACGACCGAGCAGTTCACCGGGATGAAAGGTAAACTCGTTAGTCTAAAGGATGCGCTCGATGGTTGTGAGCGAATCCTGAACGACGAATTCAAGGATTTACCCGAAAGCGCTTTCTACATGATCGGGGCGGTCGATGAAGCGAAAGCAAAAGCGAAACCCGCCGCCGCTGCCAACTCTGCGCCCGACGCGAAACCTCAACCGACACCAGCGCCAGCGGCCGTGGCATGAGGCTCAAGATTCTCCTGCCATTTCAGGTCTTCGCCGAGAAGACCGATGTCTCACGCATCGTCGCGGAGACGCCAGATGGCTCCTTCGGCCTTCTGCCGCAGCGCCTCGACTGCGTCGCCTCGCTCGCGCCTGGAATTCTGACTTACGAAACCGAATCCGACGGCGAAGTTTTCGTCGCCGTGGATGAAGGTGTCCTGGTGAAGGCTGGATCGAATGTCCTGGTCTCGGTGCGTCGCGCGCTGGGCGGAACCGATCTCGGACAACTGCGCGACGCGGTAAAGAAAGAGTTCCTCAATCTCGACGAAGCCGAACGAAACGTCCGCTCTGTCATGGCGAAATTGGAAACCGGATTTCTGCATCGCATCGCCAGTTTTCAACATGAGTAAAGAGCCTAACGAATCGCCCGATTTCGCCGAACAGATCGGAGTGAAGGCGGCGCGCAAACTGAAGGCGCGGCGCAATCCCAGCCCCGGTGTCTGGTTTGGACTCGGTATGATGGGATTGATCGGCTGGTCGGTCGTCGTCCCGACCTTGCTCGGCGCCGCCCTTGGCATCTGGCTCGACAAACATCATCCAGGGAATCACCCGTGGACCCTTGCGCTCCTGGTCGCCGGGCTCACCCTCGGTTGTCTGAACGCGTGGCGTTGGGTCGCAAACGAAGAAAAGGCGATGCGCGAAGAAGAGGAGCCTAACGATGAATGAGTCGCTCCCATTTGTGCTCGCTGGATTCGCGGGGCTCTTGCTCGGCGCGATCTTCTTCGGCGGCCTTTGGTGGACGGTGCGCAAAGGTCTTACGTCCAAACAACCGGTAATCTGGTTCCTCGGCAGCACGCTGCTGCGCATGGGCATCGCGCTGGCCGGTTTCTACTTGGTTGGGCGCGGTGATTGGAAACGCTTGCTCGTTTGTCTGGCCGGCTTCGTTGTTGCGCGTTTCGTCGTGACGTGGCTCACGCGCCAAACCCGCGAGGATCATCACTCCCAAACACCGGAGGCCAGTCATGCACCTTAGTCCTGATCAAGTGATCTATTGGCAGCATGGGTTTTTCAAACTCAACGCCACCATTGTTTTCACCTGGGGAATCATGATCGCGCTCGCGGTCGGATCGATCCTGATCACGCGCAACCTAACGACCGAACTGAAACGCACCCGCTGGCAGAACTTCTTGGAAATCATCGTCACCGGGATCAACCAACAAATCGCTGAGGTCGGGTTGCGTAACCCAGAGAAATATCTCGGCTTTCTCGGCACTCTCTTCCTCTTCCTCGGCACGGCCGCGCTCTGCACCATCCTGCCCTTCTACGAGCCGCCGACCGCTTCGCTCTCGACTACGGTGGCGCTCGCGCTTTCCGTCTTCGTTGCCGTGCCGCTCTTTGGCATCGAAGACCAGGGCTTCGGCGGCTATCTCAAGTCCTACGCCGAGCCGACGGTGATCATGTTGCCGTTTAACATTATCAGCGAGCTCTCGCGCACGCTCGCGCTCGCCGTCCGTCTCTTCGGCAACATGATGAGTGGGGCGATGATCATCGGCATTCTCCTCACGATCACGCCGTTCATTTTCCCGATCGTGATGACGGCGCTCGGACTCCTCACCGGCATGGTGCAGGCCTACATCTTCAGCATTCTCGCCGCGGTTTACATCGCCGCGGCCACCCGCAAACGTCAGCCCAAAGTGGCGAAAGCAGCCTAACCAACAAAGGATACACCTATGGATAACATGACTCTCATTGCAATGGCCTCGATCGTCACTGCCGGCCTAACGACCGGCATCGGCTGCATGATGCCGGCGCTCGGCGAAGGCCGTTCGGTCGCGGCCGCGCTCACCTCCCTGGCGCAACAACCGGACGCCTCTGCCACAATCACCCGCACGCTCTTCGTCGGCCTCGCCATGATCGAATCGACCGCCATCTACTGCTTTGTCGTCTCGATGATTTTGATCTTCGCGAATCCATTCTGGAATCACGTTATCGCACAGACGGCGGGAAAGTAATCGATGCTCATCGACTGGTTCACCGTCGGGGCACAGGCGCTCAACTTCCTCATCCTCGTTTGGTTGTTGAGGCGCTTCCTTTATAAACCGATCCTCAACGCGATCGACGCGCGCGAGAAGAAAATCGCCGCCGAACTGGCCGACGCCGCTGCCAAAAAAGCCGAAGCGAAGAAGGACCGCGACGAGTTCCAGCACAAGAACGAGGAATTCGACCAGCAGCGCGCCGCCCTCCTGACCAAAGCGACGGATGAAGCAAAAGCCGAACGCCAGCGGCTCCTCGACGAAGCGCGGAAGGCCGCTGACGCCCTAAGCGCGAAGCGAGGCGAGACGCTACGAAATGACGCGCAGCACTTAAGCCAGGCGATCAGCCGCAAAACCCAGGAAGAAGTTTTCGCCATCACACGAAAAGCGCTGACGGATCTCGCGACGACAAGTCTCGAAGCGCAGATGACCGAAATCTTCACGCGCCGTCTCCGAACGATCGATCCAAAAGCGAAAGTCAGTCTCGCCGAAGCAATCAAGTCCGCTTCCGAACCAGTGGTCGTGCGCAGCGCCTTTGCTCTGCCTGCCGAGCAGCAAGCCGCAATTCAAAAAGCGCTAAACGAAACCTTCTCGGCCGACGTCAAACTTCGATTCGAAACCGCGCCGGATTTGGTCAGCGGAATCGAGCTCAGCGCGAATGGCCAAAAGGTCGCGTGGAGTATCGCGGACTACCTGACGTCGTTGGAAAATGGCATCGACGAACTGCTGAAGGAGAAGGACAAACCGAAGGTCAAAACCGAGGCAAAGGCTAAACCCGAAACCAAAGTGGAGCCTGATCCTGAAACTAAATCGGCGTCCAAACCTGAGGACAAGCTCGAGGGCAAGCCCGCAGCCAAAGCCGAGCCCAAACCGGAAGTGAAAGCTACGCCTAACGACGCGAAGCTTGCCGAAAAGAGCAAATGACCGAAGCGCCGGAAAGTTTGCAGAGCGTCTTCGATCGCACTTTCGCTGGAATCGATCAGGCGCGCGATGCGTTCGCGCCTTCGCTCACGCCGCGTGAGGTCGGCACGATCATCAGTGTCTCCACTGGGATCGTGCGCGTCGCGGGTCTTCCGAATGCGGGCTTTGAGGAGCTGCTTAAGTTTCCCGGCGATCTCTTCGGGATCGCTTTCAACGTCGACGAGGATGAAATCGGCGTGGTGTTGTTAGGCGAATATCAGGAGCTGCACGCCGGTGATGAAGTCGAGCGCACCGGCCGGGTCATGGATGTTGCCGTCGGCGATGGATTGCTCGGGCGGGTGATCGATCCGCTTGGTCGACCGCTCGATGGCAACGGTCCGCTCTCCGCGACCGCACGGCTGCCGATCGAACGTCCTTCTCCGTCGATCATGGATCGCGCGCCGGTCACGGTTCCGCTCCAGACCGGGCTGAAGGTGATCGACGCGCTCATTCCGATCGGGCACGGGCAGCGCGAATTGATTGTCGGCGACCGCCGGACGGGTAAGACCGCCATCGCGATCGACACCATTCTCAATCAAAAGGATCGCGATGTTGTTTGTGTCTATTGCGCGATCGGCCAGCGCGCGTCGGCGGTTGCGAAAGCCGTTGCCGGGCTGCGGGAAAAAGGTGCAATGGATTACACCGTCGTAGTCGTGACCGAAGGGAACGATCCGCCCGGGCTCGCTTACATCGCGCCTTATGCCGCGACGAGCATCGCGGAGCATTTCATGGAAGCAGGGCGCGACGTGCTGATTGTGTACGACGATCTCACGCATCACGCTCGTGCTTATCGTGAGCTGTCGTTGCTGCTCCGCCGGCCGCCCGGGCGCGAGGCTTTTCCCGGCGACATCTTTTACATCCATTCGCGGTTGCTGGAACGCTCCACCCATTTGCGCAAAGAACTCGGCGGCGGCTCGCTCACGGCGCTGCCCATCATCGAGACCGAAGCCCAAAATATTTCCGCTTACATCCCGACCAATCTTATC
The DNA here is from genome assembly GCA_038258245.1 of Chthoniobacterales bacterium. Lineage (GTDB taxonomy): Bacteria > Verrucomicrobiota > Verrucomicrobiia > Chthoniobacterales > UBA10450 > JBBSQB01. Next base: position 47,401 of record JBBSQB010000023.1, on the reverse strand, counting down.
TCGATTACGGACGGACAGATCTATCTCTCGCCGTCGCTTTTTGAATTAGGCGTGCTGCCGGCGGTCGATGTCGGCAAGTCGGTTTCGCGTGTTGGCGGCAAGGCGCAGTTAGCCGCCTACCGAGCCGTGGCGGGCGATCTCAAACTCGCTTACGCGCAATTTGAGGAACGCGAAACCTTCTCCCGCTTCGGCGCGCGCCTCGACGAGGAAGCGCGCAAGATCATCGAGCACGGACGCCGCATCCGCGCTTGTCTCGAGCAGCCGGAATTCGATCCCGTCTCGGTGCCGGAACAAATCGCCGTCCTGCTGGCCCTGACCGCGGGGCTCTTCGACGACGTCCCGCTTGAACGCATGAAGGAAGCCGAGCAGGCGCTCCGAAAATCCGCGGCGAAAATTCCGCCAGAAGTCATCGAGCGCCTGAACACCGCTGACAAACTGAGCGACGAGGATCGCAAAACGATGACCGACATCGCCCAGCAAGCGCTGACCTCATTTCATCCGAAGCCGAAAGCGCCCGACGAGAAGAAACCGTGAGTGCCGTCGCCAACTCCACGCCCGTCGGCAAAGGCGTTTGGCAACGTCGCACCACGATCATCGCGCTGGTCGCGATTGTGGGAATCACCGTGCATCTCATCCTGCGTTTCGGCGTCCAGAGCAGTCCGCGCAGTTACCAGATTCCGCTCCTCGTCACGCTCGCGCTTGGCGGCGTTCCTCTTGTTTACGAGTTGCTCCGGAAACTTCTGCGGCGCGAGTTTGGTTCCGATCTGCTCGCGGGCATTTCCATCGTCACGTCTGTCCTCCTCGGGGAATATCTCGCCGGCGCCATCGTGGTCCTGATGCTATCCGGCGGCGAGGCGCTCGAAAGTTACGCCCTGCGCAACGCCTCCTCGGTCTTGCGCGCGCTCGCCCAACGGATGCCTTCGGTCGCGCATCGGAAACAGGATTCCGCGATCGTCGATGTCGCGCTCGACGAGATCGCGGTCGGCGACACGCTCGTGATTTATCCGCACGATATTTGTCCGGTCGACGGAACGGTGCGCGAAGGCCACGGCGTCATGAACGAGGCTTTTCTCACCGGCGAGCCGTTTGAGATCACGAAAGCGCCCGGCTCCAGCGTCATCTCCGGCGCGGTCAACGGCGAGTCTGCCCTAACGATCAACGCCACTCGCCGGGCGGTCGATTCGCGCTACGCGAAAATCACCGAAGTCATGCGCGAGTCGGAACAAAATCGTCCGCATTTGCGCCGGCTCGGCGATCAACTCGGAGCCATCTACACGCCCGTCGCGGTAGGCATTGCCCTCGCCGCCTGGTGGCTCAGCGGCGAAGCGGTGCGCTTCCTGGCCGTGCTCGTCATCGCCACGCCTTGTCCGTTGCTCATCGCCATTCCGGTCGCCATCATCGGCTCGATTTCCCTCGCGGCGCGGCGTTCCATCATTATCAAGAACCCGGCCGTCCTCGAACAAATCACTACCTGTCGGACCGCGATTTTCGACAAGACAGGAACGCTCACCTATGGCGAACCGAAGCTGACGGAACAGCTCGTCGTGCCCGGATTCGCGCAAAAGGAAGTGCTGGGGCTCGCCGCCAGTCTTGAACTTTACTCCAAACATCCGCTGGCCCGCGCGATCGTCGGGGCGGCCAATGCGGAAGGGTTGGCGCTCGAGCAAGCGTCCGCGGTCCACGAACCTCCCGGCCAAGGGTTGCGCGGGACCGTCGGCGGTCGCGCGGTGGAAATTACCAGCCGGGGCAAAGTCATGGCCGCACATGTTGCCGGCGCAGAGCAGCTCCCGCCCGTCGCCGGGGGACTCGAATGCGTGGTGGTGATCGACGATCGCTTCGCCGCCACTTTCCGGCTGCGCGATGCGCCGCGCGCTGAAGGCAAATCCTTCATCCAGCACCTGGGACCGAAACATCAGTTCCAGCGCATCATGATTCTCTCCGGCGATCGCGAATCGGAAGTGCGTTATCTGGCCGAGCAAGTCGGCATCACCGAAATGCGCGCCGAGCAAAGCCCGGAACAAAAACTGGCCATCGTGCGCACCGAAACCGCGCAAGCGAGAACGCTCTACGTCGGTGATGGGATCAACGACGCCCCCGCCATGATGGCCGCGACGGTCGGCATGGCGATGGGGCAAAATAGCGACGTCACGGCAGAAGCCGCCGATGTCGTCGTGATGGGAAATTCACTAAAGAAGGTCGACGAATTCATGCATATCAGCCGGCGGATGCGCGCCATCGCCTTGCAGAGCGCGGTCGGTGGCATGGCGCTGAGCCTGGTGGGTATGGCGTTCGCCGCCACCGGATTTCTGAGCCCGGTCGCGGGAGCGATCAGCCAGGAAGTCATCGATGTGCTCGCTGTGCTCAACGCGCTGCGCGCCGCCTTTCCTCCCAAAGTTCTGTCGGATCTCGGAGCATGAAGCCCGGAAGGAAATCATGAGCAACACGACGGAAAGCTTGCGCCGAAAGATCGCCAGCGCCGGCGATCTGCAATCGGTCGTGCGCACGATGAAGGCAGTCGCCGCCTCGAGCATCGGGCAATACGAGAAATCGGTGCAGTCGTTAGGCGATTATTACCACACCGTTGAGCTCGGTTTGAGCGTCTGCTTTCGCGCCGCCGGCGCCGCCGCATCGGGAAAACCAAAGGCCCCCAGTTCGATCGGCGCCATCGTCTTCGGCTCGGATCAAGGTTTGGTCGGGCAGTTCAACGACGTCGTGACCGATTTCGCCGTGAAGACTTTGGGCGGCCTAACGAACAAAGCTCAGGTCTGGGCTGTCGGCGAACGTGTCCGGTCGCGCCTGCAGGACGCTGGCTTGCAGCCGATCGGAACTTTCGCAGTTCCAAGTTCCGTCAAAGCCATCCCGCCGCTCATCGGACAAATGCTCATCGAGCACGAGAAGCATCAAGGTCGAAACGAAGTCACCGAGCTTCACCTTTTCTACAACCGCCCCACTTCCGGCGCGGGCTACGATCCCGTGACCCAGCGGCTCCTTCCCTTGGACGAAACCTGGCGCCGCAATCTGGCGAAACTTCCCTGGCCAACGAAGAACCTGCCAGAAGTTTTGGGCGACGGAACAGCGACCCTGCGCGCGCTCATCCGCGAGTATCTCTTCGTTTCGCTTTTCCGGGCTTGCGCCGAATCCCTCGCGAGCGAAAACGCCAGCCGCCTCGCCGCCATGCAACGCGCCGATAAAAACATCGACGACCTCCTGGTCACTCTCCAAGGCAGCTTCAATCGCCTCCGCCAAAGCAGTATCGACGAAGAACTATTCGACGTAATTTCCGGCTTCGACGCCTTGAACACCGAGAAGAAAACCACGAGAACCACATGATGAATTATCGAAAAAGATTTCAGGTCGCGCCGGGAAGTCGGATCCGATTGCAGGACCTCGATCCGGCCTTCAGCAACAAGGACGAAGACAAGAAATCCGCGCGCCGCAAGATGAAGAAACTGCAGAAGCGGATGGATGAACTGCAGTTCCAGCTCTACGCCGAGCGGAAGCGTTCACTCCTGATCTGCCTGCAGGCGCCCGACGCCGGCGGCAAGGATGGTGTCGTTAGGCACGTCTTTGGCTCGATGAATCCGCAAGGCTGCCGCGTCGTTCCTTTCAAACAGCCGAGCGCGGCGGAACTGGCGCACGATTTTTTGTGGCGCGTCGAAGAGCAGACACCGGGGCGGGGCGAAGTGGTCATCTTCAACCGCTCGCACTACGAGGATGTGATCGTGGTGCGGGTGCATGATCTCGTTCCAAAGAAAATCTGGTCGCAGCGCTACGAACAGATCAACGATTTCGAGCGCCGGCTCGCGGCGAACGACACGCACATTTTAAAGTTCTTCCTCCACATCAGCAAAGAGGAGCAGCTCCAGCGTTTCAAAGACCGCCTCGACGATCCGGCGCGGCATTGGAAAATCAGCGAAGCCGATTACACCGAAAGAGAGCGCTGGGACGATTACACCGCCGCCTACGACGACGCGCTCAACAAATGCAGCACCGAGAGCGCGCCCTGGTTTGTCATTCCGTCCGATCACAAATGGTTTCGCAACCTCGCCATCTCGCAAGTCATCGTCGAAACGATGGAAGCCATGGGTATTCAAATCCCGCAGCCGACCGTGAACATCGCGGACATTCGCCGGAAGTATCACCAGGCGGCAGCCGACCTGAAAGAATCCAAGCCGCCCGTTTCGGAATGAACGCAGCGAGGAGCGGTCGCGAATGCGTGAGAAGCGTGGTTGAGAAAAAAATTGGAGGCGAGGGGAGTCGAACCCCTGTCCTCAACGCGATCCGCGCAAACATCTACATGTGTAGCCGGTGATTTATTTTTAAGGAAACGAAGGCTGCGCCGGCACACTCCGTCTCCCGAGCCACCACGAAATTCCTTCACCGTCCGGCGCGGTCACTCCGCCGTCCGATTAGCCTGCTGTCCATGTCCCGAGCCGTAGCAGGCGTCCAGCCCGGGACATCGCAGTCAATTAAGCCGCGAGAGCGAGATCTTGGTGATCTGCGTTTATTTTTTTTGGTTCGGATTTTAACGAGGCCAACGAACCATCCTCGACATGCCGCCTGCGTTTCAAACGATGAGTCGAAACCAGTACGCCCCCGTTTTTTTGGGAGGCCGCTAATCTAGCAAATTCGCTCGCAAATTCAATCCCAGTCACCGCCCTGACAATTCCTGCTCCTGCTCCTGATCGTGTTCGATCTCTCCCAAGGGACAAGGATGAACATTACACCCAATCGAGAGGCGCGGATCGAATCTAAAGGCACATCAACCAGGAGAACCCATTATGGCCAAAGTATTAAAAGTAATTGAACTGCTCGCGCAGTCGGAGAAAAGCTGGGAGGACGCCGCGCAGGCCGCTGTGCAGGAGGCAAACCAAACGCTCCGCAATATTCGCTCGGTTTACATCAAGGAATTCCAAGCGACGGTCGAAGATGGCCGGATCACCGGGTACCGCGTCAACGCCAAGGTGACCTTCGATCTCGAAACGGCTCGCTCCGACAAAAAGCGCCCCGGGAAAAAGTAAGACCGAGCCTCCTGCTGTCGGAACGGGAAAGGCTTATTCCGCGGGGGAGTGATCCCTGAGTTCGGTGCGGCCATCGGCCCGCGCACAATGGGCGCAGCAGAAGATGCGATCGCCTTCCTGCACATCGTGACCGATGACGCGGCAACCGCAATGCGTACACTTGGGCGCGAGCGCATGGATGGCGCATTCGAAGCTGTCGAAGACGTGTTTCCGGCCTTCCATGATCACTTCAAACGCTTTCTCGTAATCGTTTCCGCAAACTTCGCATTGAGCCATATAAATGGTTCGTGCGCAGCGACCGGAATGGCCCCACGCGGAGAAGAGATCAGGAGCGCTCCTCGACATGCCGCCTGCGTTTCAAACGATGAGTCGAAACCATTAGGCCCCCGTCTCTTTCCGAGGCCGCTAACGCAGCCACGAACCGTTCCTTTGCAATCGGCGCAGGACGGCCGAGGTCAGCGACCACGCTTACAGCGGATCAATGCATCGACAGAAAGATTTTTCGCTGAGGTTGAGCACGCGAATTCTTCGCCGTGCCATTAGCCGGCAGGATTAATCTTCTTCTCCCGCGCCAGGAGTTGCCGCCTGAGCAGTTGCTCGAAGACTTCGTAAACGGCGTTTCTCCGCTCCGCGAAAAGGCACTGAATCAACCGAACGCCCTTCCTTGTCTCCGCGTAGGCGAAGATGATCCGGAAGCCGCCGGCGCGCAGACGCAGATAATCCCGCAGCGGACCTTCCAGCGGCTTGATGTCGCCTTGCTCTTTTTCCAGTCCGCGCAAAGCCACCCGCAACGCGCGCCGCGGCTCCGGAGCTTGCCGCTTCACAAAGCGGGCGACCTGGCCGGAAATCTCAACTCTTGTCTTCATCCAGCGCGGTGAGCGGGACGAATTTCGTCTTCCCCTCTTCATAATCACGCACCGCTTTCATCGCCGCCGCATTTCCCAGCAGATCGAGCGTCTCCATGATCGCCTCCATCCGCGCCCGCGAAATGAGATACGCGACCGCCTCATCGTGTCGCGTGATGACGATCGAGCCCTCCGCCGCCGCATCCTTTAAAAGACGGGGCAGATTCGTCTGCGCTTGCGTGACCGAATACGTAGAATTCATTATAAAACTAGGTAGTCGTCGCCGACCGGTTTGTCAACGGAGGTTCCGCGTGCAGCCGCGAGGCCCGGCCTTTGCCTCAAACCACCTTACGAATCGGTCTTGTCTTCTTGGTGCTCGATCTCTTCAGCAACGTCGCGGCGTTCTTCACCATGACTGTGATCGAGGTCCTCCGAAAGCTGCAGGTCCTTCTTATCTTTCTCGCTTCGCTTTTCCAACTCGGCGTTTCCTTCCGCCACACTCTTGTTTTCTTCAGGCCCATCGCCAATCGGCTTCATATAAAAGGAATCGGCGGAGAAGCTGGTTCGGTCGGGTTCGCCTTGAGACGAAGCCCGCGCGGCGGAAGTTGAGCGATGAAGAAACAGGAAGATCCGAGCACGGTCGTCATCGCGGGAGTCGGGCCGGGATTGGGGGCGGCGCTGGTCAAGAAGTTTGCGCGCGAAGGGTGCTGCGTGGCCATGTTTGCGCGTTCCGGAGATTATCTCGATCAACTGGTTGCGGAAAATCGCGGACTCGATCTGCTCGCGGTGCCCACCGATATTGCCGATCGCGAGCAGGTGGCGCGCGGCTTTGCTCAGGTGCGCGGCAAACTAGGCCCGGTCGACATTCTCATTAATCATGCGAGCGCATCGGCCTGGAGTGGAATCGCCGAGATCACGCCGGCGGAGTTCGAGCGCGCCTGGCGGGTGACGACGTTCGGCGCGTTCCTCTGTTGCCAGGAAGCGGCACGGGACATGATCGCGCAAAAGAATGGCGCCATTCTTTTCACCGGTGCGACCTCCTCCATTCGCGGACGCAAAGGCGCTCTCGATTTTTCGAGCGCGAAGTTTGGATTGCGCGGTCTGGCCGATGCGCTCGCGCGCGAACTCTGGCCGCAAAACATTCACGTCGCGCACATCGTCATCGACGGCATCATCGGCGATGGCGCGACGAACGAGCCGCAACTCGCGCCGGATGAAATCGCCGAGACATATTGGATGCTCACGCAGCAAAAGCCGAGCGCGTGGACGTTCGAATTGGAAGTGCGCCCGCGCGACGAAGAATTCTATAGCTAGCCGCTTCAAAATATTCTTGCGCGGACTCGGCGCGTGCCGGACGAGATGAATGCGATGCCGGACCCTCTGCCTTTCGATCAGCGCGCCTGCTTTATCGCTGGCCAGGCGAAATCGGGGACGACCCTGCTCGTCGCGCTGCTCGACAATCATCCGCAACTACTCGTCCTCCCGGAAGAGACCGCCTATTTTCCGACCGTGCTCACGAAGTACGGGCAGCGATCCCGACGCGAGCAGTTCAATTACCTAACGAGAGATTCCCTGGCCAACGTTCTCTTCGGCGGGCCGTGTAAATGGGGCAAACGCGATTACTCGTATTTCCCCACCGTCGAATTGCTCGCCCACTTCGAAGCGGCGGCCTTCGCACCGGAAAATGCGCAGAAGGATTTGCTCGTTCTTCTGCTCGAAAACTACGCTGCGGTCGTTGGGCGCCCACTCGATTCCGTTACGCGCTGGGTGGAAAAGACGCCGGCCAATCGGCGTTACCTGCCTCAGATTCGCGCACGCTTTCCGCAGGCGAAAATTCTCCTCACCATGCGCGATCCACGCGCCATTCTCGCCGCGCAAATCGCTCTCGAGAAAACGAGAAAGTTGCGCCGTTTCTCCGTTTACTATTGCATCAGCCATTGGCGCGAAGCCGCCGCCGCGGCCTTGCACGCGCAACGCGCCGAGAAAGAAAATGCGCTCGTCGTCACCTACGAGGATCTCGTGCTCCAAACGGAAGCGAATATGCAAAGAATCTGCGCCTTTCTCGAAATCGATTTCGATCCCGCCACCGCTCTCACGCCGACGAAGGCCGGCAAATTTTGGGAAGGCAACTCGGCGGCGGAGACGGAGTTTGCCGAGATCAGCCGCGAACCGCTCACGCGCTGGGAAAGCGAATTATCCGAGGACGAGATCGGCTGGGTGGAATGGCATTGTCGCGATCTTATGCCCGCCTTTGGTTATGCGCCGCGTCTGTCGCAACGGCATCTACGGCATTGGCTGCGCCCCATTCCCGGTGAAACGCCGCGCGAATATTTGAAGTCCCGCCTTTACTCCTGGCGCGACAACCTGAAATCCCGCAAAAACAACGACCGTGCTCCGCTATAATTTCAGCAGCCGGGCCGGCGAACTTTCGGGCGGCGACGCGATCGTCGTCTCCATTCCGAAGAGCGGCCGCACCTGGGTGCGCGCTTTTCTTTGCGCCTATTATTGCCGCCTCCGCGGTCATCCTTTCACACTGCAACCAGCAGAGTACGGCGACTCTCGCATTCCGCGCATCATCTATTCGCACGATCGTTTTGAGGAACGCACCAAAGCCGATCTCTGGGCCCGGCTTCGCGGGAAATACCGTATCCCGGGAGGGGCGCTCAAACGGGCGCGCGTCATCCTGCTGGCGCGCGATCCACGCGACGCCTTCGTCTCGCACTATATCCAGCTCGTCCGCCGTTCGGAGGATACGCCTAACGAGTTAAAACAAAAAAGCATCAGCGAACTGCTGCGCCATCCCGATTACGGCATCGGCTCAATCGTCGACGTGATGAACGGGTGGATGGCCGAATTCGCCGGCCGCGAAAACTTCATCCTTCTGCGCTACGAATCGCTGCGCGCCAAGCCGAAGGAGAATTTCGCCCATCTGCTCGCCGCCGTCGGTGAAAAGCAACCGAAGGAGGCGGCTTTCGATCACGCCCTCGCCTTCTCCGATTTCGGCAACATGAAGAAGATGGAAGCGGCCGGCGAATTCGACTCCAAGATTCTCACGCCCGGCGACGTCTCCGATCCGGAATCATTCAAGGTCCGCCGCGGGCAGGTTGGCGGTTATCGCGAATATCTGCCGCCGGAGGATCAGCAATTCGCCACCATCGCCATCAGCCGGCTCGACGCGCGCTACGGCTATTTTTCGTAAGGGATTACTCGTTAGCCGAGCAGCTCCTGCACGAGCGATTTTTCTTCCTTCAACTCGGCGACCGTTGCATCGATCCTGCCGCGGCTGAATTCGTTGATCGGAATCATCGGCACGATCTCGCGCTTATTTCCCTGGCTGCGCACAGGAAATCCGCAGATCAAATCTTTCTCGATATCGTAACTGCCATCCGAACAAACGGCCACGCTATGCCAGTCGTCGCCAGGCGTATCGATCGTTAGGGAACGCACCGTATCGACGACCGCGTTTGCAGCCGACGCCGCTGACGACGAGCCGCGCGCTTTGATAATGGCAGCGCCTCGTTGTTGCACGGTGGGAATAAACGTTTCCTTCAACCAGCTCTCGTCGCCGATCACCTGGTCGGCCGCTTTTCCGTTCACGCGGGCGTTATAGAAATCGGGATACTGCGTGGAGGAATGGTTTCCCCAAATGGCCATGTTCGTGATTTTCGTCACCGGCACGCCGGCTTTTTGCGCGAGCTGCGCCTTGGCGCGATTTTCGTCGAGCCGCGTCATCGCATACCAGCGATCGCGCGGGATGGATTTCGCGTTGTTCATCGCGATGAGGCAATTGGTGTTGCACGGATTCCCGACGACGAGCACGCGCACATCGGACGCCGCATTTTTCTCAATCGCCTGCCCTTGTCCGATGAAAATTTTGCCGTTGATGCCGAGTAATTCCTTGCGTTCCATGCCCGCCTTGCGCGGCACGCTGCCGACGAGCAAAGCCCAGTTCACATCCTTGAAACCCTCGGCCAAATCGGTCGTCGGGATGATCTTGGAGATGAGCGGAAACGCGCAATCATCCAGCTCCATGACGACGCCTTTGAGCGCATCGAGGGCAGGCGGGATTTCGATCAAATGGAGTTCGACCGGTTGCTCCGGGCCGAACATGGAACCCGAAGCGATGCGAAACAAAAGCGAGTAACCGATCTGACCGGCCGCGCCGGTGACGGCGACTTTGATGGGCGAATTCATTGTCTTTCATAAACGCAGAATCCAGCGCTGTCATCCCGAGCGAAGCCGAGGGATCCCGTGGCGTTCCCGTGAAGCGCTAATCGGGATTGAATTTGGAACTCCGAAAGCGTTCGCGAGTAGGCCCAGGAAACCAGGAGGAAGAAGGGATTTTGAATCAGGAAGGTAGGAAAGCAGGAAATTTTTCGGAGGGACGCGCTTCTGCGCGTCCGCGTACAGCTCACACGACGGGATCCCTCGACTACGCTCGGGATGACGGACTGGCGAACGTCTGCTCAGCTTTCCGGTCTCCGGTTTCCGCTTTCCGCTCTCGTTAACGTCCCGTCTCTTTCAACAAATCGCGCACGAAGCGCACCTGCCGCTTGATCGACGGACTCTTGGTCAACTGCGCGGTCGTGACGTGCAAACGCCGCGTCCAGTTCGCGCCGCCCGCGCGACCGGGCGTGTTAAAGCGATCTTTGCGCGCGAGCAGGTCGGTGATCATGACGATGGCCAGCCACGAATTGCTGGCAAAGAGCGCGCGCAAAACGGTCGGCAAAAAATCGCGGCGATAGTTCGGCGGTTCCTGTATCGGCGGAAGGTTGGCGAAGGTGGCAATCTTCTCCATCGCGTCGCGCGATTGTTCGCGCGTGCTCGATTCCTTCTCAAACGCTTCCTCCCACATCAGGCGCAGCGGTTTGTGATCGTGCGTCGCATAGGTGGCCACGGAAACGCGCTCGTATTCCTGCCCGGGAGTCACGCGGCCGTCATACACTTCCCACTGCGGAATCTTGAATCCAGCGATGCCTAACGACTGCAGATTTGGTCGCACATAATCCGGTACCGTGCCCAAATCTTCGCCAACGACGGCCGTGGCGCCCGCTTCCTCCAAGATCATGCGCAGGTATTCCTCGCCTTCGCGGCGATTGGCTTCAGCGTTATCCCAATTCGAATCGTCGCGCGGCGCGAAGTGCGGCTCGCGTCCGCCGGTCCGCTCCCGCATTTCATCCCAATTGAGCGAGAGGAATTCGGCGCTGCGCTGCGGCCGCCACGGAAAGGCGTAGATGCGGTAGAACCCGAGCACGTGATCGATGCGGAAGACGTGAAAGATATTTTTTAATCCGTCGATGCGCTGCCGCCACCACGCGAAATTCTGCGCGCGCATGATGTCCCAACGGTAGAGCGGGATGCCCCAGTTTTGGCCCCATTTTTGGGTGAACGCGTCATCCTTGAAATACGGCTCCGGCGGCCCGCCGCCCGACCAGTCGAGCCGGAAGATTTCCGGCTGCGCAAAGACATCGGCGCTGTAGTAGCTGACGCCAAACGGAATGTCGCCCATCAGCGCGACGCCATGCTCATCGGCGTAAGCGCGCATCGCCTTCCATTGGTCAAAGGCGATCCATTGGACGTAGCGGAAGAATTGCTGGCGAGTCTCGAAGCGCGCGCGCGCTTTCGGTTTCAAGCCAGCCAGCCAGGATTGCGCCGCGCCTAACGAGCGTTGTTCCTCCGGCCATTGATCCCACGTTTCGCGGCCGCGATTCTTTTCCATGAGCGCGCGAAAGAGGACGTAGCTTTCCAGCCAATCTTTCTGCGCGGCACGGAATTCTGTGAAGGCTGACGGCTCTGTCGATTTTTGAAAACGATCGAATGCTTTCTCAAGAAGCGCGCCTTTCAACTTCCGCACTTTCCGATAATTCACTTTGCCTCGGCGCAATTTCACCAGGTCGAAGCCGGCGACGACGTCATCGTAATCTTCCTGCGTCAGGTCGTCAGGCGAGCCGGGCGCGAGATGCAGCGTGAGCGGATCGAGCGCGACTGAACTGATCGCGTTGTACGGGCTGTTGTCGCGGCCGGTTTCGTTGATGGGCAGCAACTGGACAAGTTTGAAGCCGAGCCCCGCCGCCCAATCGACGAATTGCCGCAAACCAGCGAGATCGCCGATGCCGAGATCGGTTTCAGTGCGCAAGGCGAAGAGCGGAGCGAGCAAGCCGGCGATGCGCTGGTCGGATGAAAGACTCATTTTCGTCCGCAGATTACGCAGATTTCCGCAGAGTCGATTCGAAATTACGCATCTTTAATCTGCGCCGATCTGCGAAATCTGCGGACGATTCAACCGCGGTGGATTTGCCAGTCTTCGATCAGCTCGGCCGGGATCTCTTTCAGGAAACGTGACGGGCGCTGAAACATGTCACCGTAACCGGCGTTGAACCGCATCTGCGGAAAAGTAAGATAGAGCTCGTCGCGCGCACGGGTGACCGCGACGTAAAAAAGCCGGCGCTCTTCCTCGATCGCTTCCCGCGATTCGAGCGAACGCGAGCTCGGAAACATCCCGTCGGTCAGCCAGATGACGAAGACGGTGTGATACTCGAGGCCTTTCGCCTGATGCACGGAGGAAAGGTTGACCGCTTCCTTATCCTGGTTGCGATCGGCCGCCGGCTCGGCGTCGACGTTGCTAATGAGGGCGAGCTGGGAAAGGAATTCGTGCACGTCCTGAAATTGCCGGGAAAACGCGGCGAGCTGCGTGAGGTCTTCCTTGCGCAGTTCGTAGTTGCTGAAATTCGCTTTCGCGTAGTCGTCGTAGATCGCCTCGACGACGGAGGTGATCATTTCCGAGGGCGGATTCGGAACGCCGCCGGGCGCGATTTCGTCGAGCGTGTGCGCGAGTTGCTCCCAGGTTTTTTTCGACTTCGCGCCGACGCGCATGTCACGCAGCCGCTCGCCAAAGCGAAAGTTGTAGCCGCGGTCGCTGACCGCGGCGGGAGGAGACGCGGCCGGTTCAGCGGGGTCGTTGTCGTTAGGCGCGACATTGGCGGTGGCGTCCGGACCGCGGTCAGCGACCGCGGCTACAGCTTCGCCGCCAAGCCCGATTTCCCATTCGCGCCAAAGATTATCCGCGCTCTTGCCGCCGATGCCGGGCAGCAGGCGCGCCATGCGTTTGAACGCGACTTCATCGCGCGGGTTCGCGACGAAGCGAATGAACGCGGCCACGTCCTTGATGTGCGCCTGTTCAAAAAAGCGGACGCCGCTCGTGATCTGATACGGGATGCCGCGCCGCGAAAGTTCGAGCTGCAACTCGACTGCATGGTAGTGCGAGCGATAAAGCACCGCGATCTCGTTCAACTCCACGCCTTGGTCGCGCGACTCGAGAATGCGCTGCGCGATGAAGCGCGCCTGCTCGTTTCCGTCGTTGAGAGCAACCACCGCAGGCCGCAAATCCTTCGTCGCGCGTGTCGCACTCAAGTTCTTCTCGAACTGATCAACGTTCGCCGCGATGGCCGCATTGGCCACGCTCAAGATCTCGGGCACGCTCCGATAATTCAGCTCGATTTTGCAGACCTGCGCGCGCGGATAACGCTTCGGAAATTCGAGAATGTTTTTGAAATTCGCGCCGCGCCACGAGTAGATCGATTGGGCATCGTCGCCCACCACCATAAGGTTTTGATGCTCGGCCGCGAGTAGATCGATGAAGTCGGCCTGGATCTTGTTCGTGTCCTGATATTCGTCGACGAGGACGAACTGAAATTGCCGCCGATAAAACGCGCGGACGTGCTCGTGCTCGCGCAACATGCGCAACGTCTTCTCGAGCAAGTCGTCGAAGTCCATCGCGTTGGTCGATTTCTTTTTCCGCTCGTAGCGCGCATGCACGTCTTTGATCTGCTCGATCAGCGGGAGGAAATAGGGAAATTTCTCGGCCAACAATTCCTCCATCGGCAGCTCGGTGTTGACGACGAAACTGAAAATGTCCGCCAGCACATCGCCTTTCGGGAAGCGGATTTCCTTCGGATTGATGCCGGCCGCGGCGATGACCGTGTTGATCAAATCCTTTTGATCCTCGCGGTCCATAATGGTGAAGTTGCTCGAGTAACCGAGCGTGCTTCCGTGCCGGCGCAGCATGCGATTGCCAATGGAATGAAACGTCCCGCCCCACAGCCCGCTCGCGTCGACCGGCAACAAATTGGCCACGCGATCGAGCATCTGGCGCGCGGCTTTGTTGGTGAACGTGAGCAGCAAAATGTTCCGCGGATCGATCCCGTTCTCGAGCAAATAGGCGACGCGATAAGTGAGCGTGCGCGTCTTGCCCGAGCCCGCGCCCGCGATGACGAGCAACGGCCCGGGCGGCGCGGTGACGGCGGCGTATTGCTGCGCGTTCAGCTCGCCCGCGTAATCGATCGCGATCGCATTCGCCGACGGGGCGCGTTGCAGAGTGTATTCGCGAGCCATGGAGTGATCACAGTCCGGGCGAGCATCGCGCACTTCAACGGAATAGCGCCGGTATTGCCCTATTGCCACAATTGTGACACGCTCTCCCAATGAAGACGCTGACCCTCAAGGTGCCGGATGTACTGTTCTCCGAGATCGCCAGTGCGGCCAAGGCGCGGAACGTCTCCAAGTCCGAAGTCATCCGCGAACGCCTGCAGCGCAAGCCGGCCACGCAGAGGAAGGGCGCCGCCCCCTCTCTTTGGCATCGGATGGAGGACCTAGTCATCGAGAGCGATTCCCTTCCCAGCGATCTCTCCTCGAATAAATCTTATCTCAAGGGATATGGCCGCTCCCGTTCTCATCGATAGCGGACCGCTCGTGGCCGCGTTGCGCCGCCGCGACCAACATCATGAATGGGCTCGCGCGCATTTCGAGGTCGCGACCGAGCCTTTCGTAACTTGCGAAGCCGTCATCTCCGAGTCCTTTTTCCTTCTGGAGCGTGCGCGCGATGGCCAGCCCGCGCTCAGCGCGTTGCTCGAACGGGGCATCGTGCAGGTCGGATTCTCCTTCTCCGAACAACGCACCGAAACGCTCCGCCTCATGCGGCGCTATCGGGACACTCCGATGAGCTTCGCCGATGCCTGTCTGGTACGGATGGCGGAACAAACGGCGGCCGCAGTCGTCTTCACGACCGACGGCGATTTCCAAACCTATCGAAAGAATGGACGTCAGGTCATCCCCCTCATCATTCCGGAAGCCTGAGCAGACCGGCTACATCGTCACCGCCGCAGGCTGCGCGGATTAAATTCGCAGCACAATCGATGGCGCGGGAGCGTACAGCGAGGAGCGCGAACGTGCGCAAAGTTTAAATTGACGGACTTAACGCAAAAGTAGGATATTCTGAAATTGTATGACATCGAAGACTGAATCCGTCTGTTTCACCACAAAGGGACAGGTCGTAATCCCAGCCCGACTGCGGCGCGAGTTTCACATTGAGAACGGAACGCGCGCGATCGTGCAAGCCACGCCCGAGGGCATCCTGCTCAAGCCGGTGACAAAGCACGCCATTTCTCGGCTACGCGGGATTCTCAAGCGCAAGCCGGGAAGCAAAACGTTCGTCGAAGAATGGGCCGAGCACACCGCGGAGGAGAAGGCGTTGGAAGAAGCAAAGTATGAGCGCAGCACGCGTCGTTCTGGATAGTTTCGCGCTGATCGCCTTTCTGCGAGGTGAGCCTGGTGAAGAAAAGATTGCCGCGCTGCTCGAACGCGCCGGACTCCGCGATGAACCGGTCCACATGACAGAAGTCAGCTACGCCGAGCTGAAATACATCGTGATTCGCAAAGATGGCCAGGCCCGCTGGGAAGAAATCGCCGGACACCTCCCCGCGCTTCCGATTGAGTTTCATCCTGCGACCCGCGCCCTCGCGGAAATCGCCGCCGACTACAAAGCCCGCTATAAGCTCAGCCTGGCCGACGCCTTCGCAGGCGCGCTCGCCAGGGAACAAAAGGCCGAACTCATCACGGGAGATTCTGAATTCAAGGCATTGGCGAAAGAGATCAAAATCGTCTGGCTGAAATAGCCGGCGGCGGCCGATCCAAGCCGTGCGGAGATCAGCATCCCTGCAACCCAAAGCAACAAAGGACTCGAATTCAAATCCGTCATCGTTAGTGGCGTCGCGCATCCGTCCGGCGATCTGAAAGAAGCCGAGCGCGCCAAGCTCCTTGACGTCGGCACCGCGTCAGCAAACAACCCGATCCCTGAAAGACTGGCGGCAATCGCCGCTTGAACGGTTCCTTGGCAGGCGTGGCCGCTGGTTTAATACGGTGACATTCAGACGCCAAAGCGCATAGCGTAGCGGAACGATGTCTCTTTCGAGTGGGATCTACGATTTGTTGCTCGATGAGCAGGTGAAATCGGTGCTGGATCAGCAACCGGAACTCCGTTCGATCCTGGCCAAACTGGATGAAGAAGAGGAGCCTGCCCGTTATGCATCGTTCATTGCTCGGGTCCTCGAAAAGGCTCTCGGCCAGCAATCGAGTAGAGAGGCGCGGTTGCGACTCTGCAACGAACTAATCGCACGGATCGCCAGCGAGCCGGGCGCCGATTTCTTACGCGGACATTCATTGGTGGCTGCGCAAAGTCCGATTCTCCTGGAGGTCACGCCCCCGAGCTACGTCACGCCCGGGATTCCCCGTCCGCTGACCTCCATCGCAGAAAGCAGCTTGTTCACCGGATCGCCGCGCGATCCCCAGCTTGTGGATGAATTGCGCCGGGAAATGCAGTCCGCGGATTCGATGGACATGCTCATTTCGTTCATCAAATGGTCTGGCCTCAGCCTTTTGATGTCTGCTTTTGAAGAGATCACCAGTCGCGGCGGCCAGGTTCGAATTATCACTACTTCTTACATGGGAGCTTCCGATTCTGAGGCGGTGGAGTGGTTGGCTCGGTTACCGAATTCCTCCGTCCGCGTCTCTTACGATACTGCTCGAACACGGTTACACGCGAAGGCCTACCACTTCCGGCGCATTACCGGCTTTTCGACGGGCTATATCGGTTCGGCAAATATGTCGCAAGCGGCAATGACGAGTGGGTTGGAGTGGAACCTCAAAGTCACCGCTCAAGACCTTCCGCATATTCTCGAAAAGTTTGTCGCCGAATTCGAGACTTACTGGAACAGCCGAGAGTTCGTGCCCTTCAATCCTGACGAGCCGCTCGTCTTCCGCGACGCGATCCGCCATGCCCGCACTCGTTCGACCTCCACGCCCGTATTTTTCGATCTCACACCGCATGCGTTTCAGGAGCGGATTCTGGACGCACTCGAATCAGAACGTGCGACACACACCCATTCTAGAAATCTCGTAGTAGCGGCGACTGGGACTGGTAAAACAGTGGTCGCTGCCTTTGACTTTCGTCGCTTCTACGAACGCGAGAATCGACAGGCTCGTTTGCTCTATGTCGCGCACCGGCGCGAGATTCTGGAGCAAGCCATCGCGACTTTCCGCGCAGTTCTTCGCGTGCCGGATTTCGGCGAATTGCTCGTCGGCCCGCACGTCGCGTCTCGCTTCGACCACTTATTCTGCTCTGTGGACATGCTGAACAATCGGCGGCTGTGGGAACGGCTCGGACGAGACTATTACCACTTCATTGTCATTGATGAGGTGCACCATGGACCCGCTGCCAGCTACCGTCCCATCTTCGATCAATTTCAGCCCACCATCTTGCTTGGGCTCACCGCCACGCCGGAACGGATGGATGGGGCCAGCGTGGCGGCTGACTTTGGAAATCGATTCGCGGCGGAAATTCGCCTGCCGGAAGCACTTGAGGAAAAGCTCCTCTGTCCTTTCCACTATTTTGGTGTGGCCGATCCCGTCTCGCTTTCTCAAGACAGCTACTGGCGAAACGGCAAATACGACATCGCCGAATTAGAAAACGTCTACACCGGTGCGCACGCCGTCGCACAACAACGCCTCGACGTCATTCTGTCTTCCCTACACCGCTATCAACCGAATCTGGCTCGAGTCCGTGGCGTCGCCTTTTGTGTCTCGGTCCGGCACGCCAACTACATGGCGCAGAAGTTCAATGAGCGCGGAATCCGGTCCGCTGTTCTACTGGGCGAAACAGACATCGATCAGCGAACGCAACTGCTGAATAACTTTCGCGCAGGCCAAATTCAATTCCTCTTCAGCCGGGACGTCCTCAATGAGGGTCTGGACGTTCCAGAAATCAATACGGTCCTTTTCCTACGGCCAACTGAAAGCCTGACCGTTTTCCTACAACAACTCGGACGCGGTCTGCGTCACGCGCCCGAGAAGGATTGCCTGACCGTGCTTGATTTCGTTGGTCAAGCCCATCGCCGATATCGAATCGACCGTAAGCTGAAAGCTCTCCTGTCGAAGCAACGATTCAACATGCTGCGGGAAGTCGAACTGGATTTCCCGCATCTCCCCGCTGGTTGCAGCCTCCAGCTCGATCGTGTCGCCCGTGAACATGTGCTCGCCAATATCCGGGAGAATCTCAGGAACCTCGCGGATCAGGTGCCGGACAGAATCGAGTCCTTCGAACATGAGGCGAACCAGCCGCTAAGCTTCGGGAATTTCGTTCGCTTCCACGATTACGAGCCGGAAGCGTTGCTTTCGCGAAAGACCTGGACACAGTGGAAGGCCTCAGCCCGAGTGGCCGAAACGCCAGACGACCCCGATCTCGTACGGCTGAAAAACGCGCTCACCGTCGCTTCGCAGACTAATGGCCCGCGCGAAATTGCTCGTCTCCGCGCCACCATCGCCCGTCTGATTGCGGGCGATATTTCAGGCGCACTTGCCGCAGCAGGAACGTCGGCCTTGGGCGCGTATTATCGGATATGGGGCAAGCCGGGAAAGGCATTCGGTTTTGCTAACCTCAAGGAGTCATTTGTCCGGCTGACGCAAAATCCCTCGATTCTCCGAGACTTAGACGAAGTTCTAACTTGGTCAAACGACGAGGCGCGAGTGATTAGCGAGCCGCTAAATCTGCCCTTTGAATCTCAGCTCGAATTGCACGCTCTCTACGGCAGCGACGAACTGAAGGCGGCGTTGGGTGGCGCCTCATTTGAATCAGCCGGCGTAACAGGAGTTGGATGGCTCCATTTTCGCACAATTCGCGCATACGGGGCTTTGATCACATTTCAAAAGACCGAAAAAGAATTCTCTCCGAGCACGATGTACAAGGACTATCCGATTAGCCGAGAGTTGCTCCACTGGGAAACTCAATCCCAGACCTCGCAAGCGAGCGACACCGGGCAAAATCTCATCCATCATCAGGAACGTGGATACACAATCCTTTTCTTCGCCCGGTCGAAGAAAAGAACCGAACGCGCCACCGCTCCTTTTACATTTCTCGGCCCGGCTCGGCTGGTCAGCTACGAGTCTGAACGACCGATTCAGATCGTCTGGCATTTGCAGCATCCGATGCCGGCAGACATGTTCGAGGAGAATCGCCGCGGCGGATGATCGCGCTGTTTCGCGCGCATCGCATCCCTCGCTGGCGGCGGGATCAGAAGCTGTTGGCAAACCGTATTTTGTTTTTCGTCGAGCGCGCCTCCCAGTGTTTGTTGACGGTTGTTTCTGGCTCGGATGCCCGAAACCGAAGCATGCGCCGTTACCAACGAATCGCGCGGAGTGGTGGGCGGCGAAGCTGGCGCGGAACCGGGAGCGCGATGTGTTGGTGACGCGGACTTTGCGCAAGGCGAGGTGGCGCGTGGTGCGGGTTTGGGAATGTGATCTGCCGAGGAAGAATTGGCCGCGCGTCGCGCGACGGATGGTCAAGGCTTTGCAGCGCGCGACGGCTTCCTGAGCCGACAGGGTTTTCGGTCACGGATGAACACGACCGAACACGAATGGATGATTCCGGATTCCGAATCTGTGAAAATCCGTGTCAATCTGTGGCCGAAATTCCGGAGCGATTCCGCGGTCAGTGCGAAGGCTTGTCGCGATTTTTGCTGCCGAGTTCTTCGAGTAGTTCGATCTGGATTTGTTGAATCTCGAAGAGGCGTTGGTATTGGCGTCTCAACAGGTGATCGACCTTTTCGTGCAGGTGACGGATCTCGAGTTCGGCCTTCAAATTCACTTTGTAATCGTTCTCGGCCTGGAGGCGGTCGCGGGCTTGCGCGCGATTCTGGCTCATCATGATGACGGGCGCCTGGATGGCTGCCAGGCAGGAGAGAATCAGGTTGAGGAGGATGAAGGGATACGGGTCGAAACCGCGCTCGGCCAGGAGGTAAGCGTTGAGCGCGATCCAGGCGACGAGGACCGCGCCAAACAGGATGATGAAGGTCCAGCTCCCGCCGAACTCGGCGATGTGATCGGACAACCGTTCGCCGAAGGTGAGCTTGCGCTCGAATTGATGCTCGATGTTTTGGGAAAGCAGTTCGTGCTGTTGCAGGCTCTCGACGACTTCCTTGTCGAGCGTGGACAATTCACCGAGCTCGTCCTGCAGGGCGCGCTTGACGTACTCCTTCCGAAATCGGCCGAGATCTTCGAGGCAGATCGGTTCGGCTGGATTCCAATCGGGCTGCTGCGACTGGATGAATTCGGCGAGCGAAGGCCGGATATTTTCACCGATGGTGACGTCTTCTTCCGTTTTGGGTTGCCTGCAAATCTGGCAGACGAAGCTCTTGGGCTCGCTCATGAAAGTGCGCGCAGGGTAAACAGCGCGCCGGCCGCTGTCGATCTCTCACGCGAAGCGCTTCGGCGTCACTATTGGATTGATGGGGAGCCGGCAGATCGGGCAGGATGGCGCATCGCTTCCCCGGTTTTGATTTATTTGGTCATCCTGCTGACGTGCGCCGCCACATCGTCGCGCGGCGCGGCGGATGAGCTGGCGACGTGGCGCGCGCAATTCGAGCAGGCGAAAACCGCGCATGATCTGCCGGCCATGATTGAGCTGGGACGCCGGGTGGTGGCGTTGGCGCCTAACGAGCAAAACGTCTGGACGGAGATGGCGCGGGCCGAAGTGGAGGCGAAGCAGTGGGATCGCCTGGACGAGACGTTGCAAGCGTGGAGCAAGACGGTGGCGCGGCCGGCGGCGGAGCTGGAGGCGTTGCGCGGGACCTTGCATCAGGAACGGAAGGAATTCGCCGAGGCGGAGAAACATTGGCTCGCCTTTCTCGCGCAAAAGCCGCCGGCAGCGCAGCGGGCCGATGTGCTGGATGAATTGGCCAAACTTTGCGCAGAGCAACAGCGCTGGCCGGAAAGCGCGGATTACGCAGCGAAGGCCGTGGCCGCGGAGGAAACTCCGAGCCGTCGTGCGGCATCGGCCATGGCGCTGTTGCATCTGCATCGCTGGACGGCGGCGAATGCGGAAATGAAGCGGGCTAACGAGCTGCAAGCGAATCATCCCACGGTGAAGTCGTTGCTTCCGCAATTTGAAAGGCTGCAGACGTTTCTCCCGCGCATCGAGGAGCTCGGTGCGGAGATCAAATCGAAGCGAAGCGCGGCGCTCCTGCTCAAGCGCGCGCGTCTTTTCACGGAAGCGCGCTGGCCGGCGCTGGCGCTCGATGATGCCGAGCAGGCGATGACGCTCGATCCGGCGTCGCTCCGGGCACGAGTGCAAACGGGCGAGGCGTGGCTCGATGTGAGAAAGAGGCAGGACGCGGCGCGGTTGCGCATGCGACTGGATCTGGTGCGCGCGCCGGATGGACACGTCAGTGTGCAAGCGCTCGATCAATTGACGGAAGCCGATGCGATGGTCGCGCTGAATCCGGAACAAGCCTCGGCGCACGCGACGCGGGCGAATGTTTTGCGTCAGCTCCATCAATATCCCCTCGCCCTCGACGACGCGCGCGCCGCGCTGGCGCTCGATCCGCAATCGGCCGATGCGCAATTCGAGATGGCGCGCGGGCTCGATGGTTTGCAGGATCAGCGCGAGGTTCTGCCGCATCTCGTTCGCGCGACCGAGCTGGCGCCTTCGAATCCGGTAATGTGGTACTACCGCGGGCTCGAAGAAGCGCAGCGCGCTGATTTTGCCGCGGCGATCAAATCGTTGACCTCGTCTTTCAATCTGCGCCCGTCGGCCTCGGCCTTGCGGCAACGCGCGCTTTCGCTGCGTCGCATCGGTCGCAACAAGGAGGCGGACGGCGATGATGCGCGTGCCGCCGAACTGGAAACGGGTCAGCAATGAAACGCGTGCTTCCCATTTTTTGCGCGATCGCGCTGGCTGCATTTTCCGCGACGGCTCAAACCGACCTCCAACCAGACGCGGGCGGCGTGGTCATTCTGCCGAGCCACGGATCGATCGGGCCTGGTGAAGAGATCACCATCACGTTTCCGAATGCGATGGTGCCAGCAGATCGCATCGACGTGGCGGATCAGCCGTGCCCATTCGTGAGCTCGCCGAAAGTGGAAGGAACGTTTCTTTGGAAAAGCCAGACGGAAGGCGTCTTCACGGTAAGCGCGGTGGTGCCGGGCGCGCATCATCGGCTGACGCTCGATCCAGGCTTGCGCGATGCGAACGGTCAGCCGGTCGCTTCGCCAAATTGGGGCGCCGTGCTGGACGCAGCGCCGTTTTCGGTGACGACCGATTTTGACGAACGGACACATCTCTCTACGCAACCGCAGATGGAACTCAGCGCCAACTATGACGTGCAACTGAGCGAAGTGGCGGCGCATGTTTATTTTCAGGATCGCGATTCGCGCGGGCGTTTTCCGGTCAACGTTATCCTCTCGAGCGACGACAAAGTGACGAGCCCGCCGGTCGCACAGACGTTTCGCGTGGAACCGCGCGGGTTGTTGCCGGTTGATCGCAGCTACGATGTGATCGTCGACGGCCTGGTCGATTCCCGCGCGCGCCAGCCGCTCGCTTATTTGAAGGCGTTCCCTGCGGGAAAAACGGTGCCGCTAAAAGTGGAATGGGTCGGCGCATTTAATTCGGCGCTCGATGAGCCGGCTATTCGCATCAAATTCAGCGACGGCATCGATCCCGAGGAAGTCACGCCGGCGCGCATTCGGGTGGAACCGGCGGTGCCCGGGATGCATTTGCTGGCGAGCGGCGATGAAGTGGAGATCAAAGGAAAGTTTGATTTGGCACAGCGTTATCGCGTCCACATTTCACCGGAAATTAGAGGCGAACACGGTTACGGCCTAACGAGCGAAGCGGCCTGGCAGGCCACCTTTCGCCCGAAAACGCCGACGCTACTTTTCCCTTCCTCGCAAGTTTTCCTGCGCGCGCGCCAGGAACTGCGTTTCGCCTTTTTTCAGGTCAACACGCCGGCGGTGACCTGGAAGATCGCGCGGATTCCGCTTGAGAAATTGGGACCGGTCGATGCGCGCATTCGCGAGTTTGAAAGAGCCGCGACCGATCCGGTGACGGGCGACGTCGTTAACGATCCGCGGACCGGCTTTGCCAAGCCATTCCCAACGGAACTGCTCATCGACTCGTTCGCGCTCCCGGTGGTGAACAGCGGCACCTGCGACGCGGTGACCAGCGACGCGAAAGTGCAGCGCGAAATTCGCTGCCCGGCGCCAGCCGGCGGAACGTGGAATGGCGCTTATTTGCTCGAAGCAACCTCCAGACTGCCCGATGGCCGCATCGTCGGAAATCGCTCCATCATTTGCGCGAGCGATTTCATTCTCACGCAGAAACGTTCGCCTACGATGGTCTATCTGCGCGTCGCGCGAATGGAAGATGCGCAGCCGGTCGCCGGCGTGAATGTGCGCGCGGTGACGATCGACAATGTCGAACTGGCGGACGCGGTGACGGATGCTGACGGACTGGCGACGTTTCCGCGCGCGTTGCTTTTTCCGGACAAACTTCCCGGCGCTCATCTCTTCAACGCCGATACCGCGGCCGGCCCAGCGCTGCAATTTGTCAACGCCCTGCCTTACTGGACGCAAAACGACGAGCGCAGCCTAACGAATACCGATCGCGTCGCGATCATCACGGATCGCAACCTTTATCGGCCGGGGCAGACAGTGAAAATGAAGGGCATCATGCGCAAGGGGACCAATATCGGGCCGATGGTTCCATACGAGTCCGCGGTGCATTGGACGGTCACGCAATCGGACGGCGATCGCCAAATGGCGGAAGGAAACACCGCGCTTTCGGCGGAGGGCGGTTGGGAAGCGGAATGGATCGTGCCCGACAAGATCAAGCTCGGCCGTTACCAGATCAACGCCGCGCTCGGCGCCGAGATTTACGAGGGATGGACTGCGGTGCGCGTGGAAGAATATCGCACGCCGATCTTCACCGTAGCGGTGCAGGCGCCTAACGAGATCGGCGAGACAGCCCACGCGCACATCGCCTCCCAATATTTCCACGGCGCGCCCAACGCCGGCGCGCAAATCCATTGGAAAGCGACCTGGACCGCCACGGCGGATTCGGAGACGGAAGAATCGGATTACCGGCGGCGGTTCAACGCTTATCCCGAACTCGGCCCGCACCTCGATCCGTATGGCGAAGAACTCGCCACCGTCGAAGGCGACGGGAAGCTCGATGCCCGCGGCTTCGCCGACCTGACCTGCACTTCGCCTTTTCAAACGAACGCCGCCATCGGCAAAGCGAACGTTCTTTGGCGCGCCGAAGTCACTTCGCTCGAAGGCCAGACGATGACGACGACCGGAAACGAGACGATTTTCCGCGCGGCCACGCGTCTCGGCATCAAAACGGAAGAGAAGCTGCAAAATCCGCGCGGCATCCACGTGGAGATCGACGCGGTCGATTCGCACGACGCGAAGGTCAAAGGCGTCGCCGCGACGGCCAACCTCTTCCGCTTCACCGCGAAAACGGTGCGGCAGCAAATCGCGCCGTTCGTTTTCCGTTATCAAAACACGAATCAGTTCGAGAAGATCGCTTCGCAGCAAACGCAGACGCCGGCCAGCGTCGACTTCTCGGTGAAAACGCCGGGGCGTTACGTGATCACGGCCACGCCCGCCGATGGCCGCGGCCCGATGGTGAGCGACATGACGATTGTCTCTGGTGAAGGACAGGTCGAGTTGCCGGTGGAAAACGAAACGAGCTTCAAGATCGATCATCCGCCGGGGCCGTTCGTGCCCGGACAAACGGTACCGCTTTCGATCGAGGCGCCGTTCGGCGGCGTCGCCTGGGTTTCGATTGAGACGGATAAGATTCTCGACACGCTGCTCGTGCCGTTGTCCGGCAACGCGGGCCACATCGATCTCCCGATCAAAAAAGAATACGCGCCGAATGCGACGGTCGCGATCTATCTGGTGAAACCGGGCGACGCGGACACGCTACCGCGTGAGCGCTTCGCCATTTCAAACATCGAAGTGCGCCGGCCGGAGCGGGAACTAAAAGTAGAACCGCATCTGGATCGCGCGACCGTCCAGCCCGGCGAAAAGGTGGCCGGTAAACTTCGCGTCACTTCCCAAGGAAAACCGGTGGCCGGCGCGGACCTCGCCGTCTTTGCGGTCGATGACGCCGTTCTGCAACTGGGCGCGTGGGACTTGCCTGAGCTGCTCGGCATTTTTTATCCGCGCAACCCGTTTTCGATTACCACTTATCAGGCGCTGAACCGTTTCCAGGAAGCGATCACCAAACGCGATCTGACCGACAAAGGCTTCGTCATTGGCGGTGGCGGCGATGATTCGCAAAGCGGGCCGATCGCCGCGCGCAAAGAATTTCGCACGCTCGCCTTTTGGCAGGGCAGTTTGAAGACCGACGCGCAAGGCGAAGCCGCGTTTTCCTTTCCCGCGCCTGATAACCTAACGACTTATCGGCTCGTCGCGATCGGTCAGACGCGCGCCAGCCAGTTTGGCGGTGACGCGAGCGCAACCGTCAAAATTTCCAAGCCGCTCCTCATCAATCCCGCGCTCCCACGTTTTCTGCGCGACGGCGATGAGATCGAATTGCGCGCGGTCGTGCAGCAGAATTTTGCCGAGAACGAAGAGATCACGGCGCGCTGCGTGACCGACGGAAATTGCCCGCTGCTCGCCGCCGATCACGCAACGCAGAACGCCGCGCGCAACGCTCCGGTTGTGTTTCGCTTTCGCGCGAAGGTCTCGGATCGCGCGCTCGCGCCAACGAAAATCCGATTTGAAGCCGTCGCCAAATCGAACGCGAAAATGGCGGACGCGGTCGAGCTGACGTTGCCCGTTTCGCCACCAACGGTTGTGCGGCACGAAAGCGTGGCCGGCAGTTTCCGCGGCCCGCAATTCGTCGCGCGCGACGCGATGCCGGAAAACTGGAAGAAAGGGCGCGGCCAATTCACGGCGACGGTTTCGACTTCGCCGTGGCTTCCGAAGATCAGCGGCGTGCCGGTGTTGCTTGATTATCCGCACGGTTGCTTCGAGCAAATTTCGTCGAAACTCCTCGGTTACGCGTTGCTCGCGAAATTGATGGCGTATTTGCCAGAAGTGGACGCGCGCCGCGCGGAATACCGCCGGATGCTCGAGCGCGGGTTGCAGCAATTTAGCGACTCGTTAGTCAGCAACGATCTGCTGCCGTATTGGCCGGGCCAGGAACAAGGGAACGTCTTCGTCACGACGCAAGCGCTTTGGGCGACGAACGTGGCGGCGAGCGCCGGTTTCGAGGTTCCGGAAGGGTTGAATGAGAAACTGACCGGCGCGTTGCGCAAAATTCTGAACGGCCAGGTTCCGTCCACGGCATTCGAAAAATGCTTCGCGCTCTTCGTGCTCACCCAAAGCGGCGGCGATGAATTCGGCAACACTTCCCACGAACTCTATCTGCAACGCAATGACGCCACCGATGAAGGGCGCGCCATGCTCGCCCTGGCGCTGCACCGGCAAAAGGTCATGGCGGCGGAGCAGTTGCAACTGCTTCGCGAGATCGACGCGCCGCCGGCCGTGCGCGCCTTCGATCCGCGAAGCTTCACTTCCGTCGACCGCGCCGAAGCGATGCGCACGATGGCGTTTGATGAGATCGTACCCGCTTTCTGGACCGGGGAGAAGAAGCGACAAGCGCATGCGCGATTGATGGCGTTGCTCGATTCGTCGGAAGCGCTTTCCACGCAGGAAAACCTTTGGCTGCTCCTCACTTTTCAGGCGCAGCTCGAGCGGGAGAAAGCGCCCGGACTGACGCACGCGACTCCGGCTGGCCAACTTTCGGCGAACAAAACCGGAATGGCCTGGAGCGATCGTAAAATGAGCGATCCGCTCATCGTGAAAGGCCTGAACAAGAGCGCGCTTCATTTTCTGCTCCGCGCCGATTATTCAACCGACGAAGTCCAGACCGATCGCGTCGACAACGGATTTCGAGTCGAGCGTATCGTGAAAAATTTAACCAACGCCGCGCGCACCGGCGAGAGCGCGGCGCCGTTTAAATTGGGCGATCAAATTCTGATCACGTATCGGATGAACACGCGGAAGAAGCAGAGCTACGTCGCGCTCGAAGATGCTTTGCCGTCCGGGCTCGAAGTGGTGAACCCGAATCTGGCGCAGGTCGGAAAAATCTTTGAGTTGCCGAAGGAGGCCGAGAACGAACAAACGCTCGCTCTGTCCTATTGCGAAATGCGCGATCGCGAGGCGCTGCTTTACTTCGACGACGTGGCGCCCGGTTCGGGCGGCTACTCGGTGCTCGCGCGGGCGACCGCGGCGGGGACATTCCGCTGGCCGGCGACGCAGGTCTCACCGATGTACGACAGTCGATTTAACGGCCTTTCACCCTCGAGCGTATGCGCGGTGACCGGAGAGTAATTTTCGCGGCGCTCTCCTTGTTGGTTATCGCCGCCGTGGTCGTCGCCTGGTGGCTTCCTTTGCCTAACGAGTTGGAAAATGCACCCGTGGGCACGCTCACGTTGCTCGATTGTCGCGGACGCGAAATTGCCGAGATCGCCTCGGCCCACGCTCGCGTGCAATTGCCGCGCCGGCT
The DNA here is from genome assembly GCA_038258245.1 of Chthoniobacterales bacterium. Taxonomy (GTDB): domain Bacteria; phylum Verrucomicrobiota; class Verrucomicrobiia; order Chthoniobacterales; family UBA10450; genus JBBSQB01. Next base: position 19,847 of record JBBSQB010000023.1, on the reverse strand, counting down.
GGATGAAATGGGGTTGTGGCTCCCGCGCGTGACCGTCGCGCTGGAGGATCATCGCTTCTTCGAACATCGCGGCGTCGATTGGCGCGCGCTCGCCGCCGCTGCCGCGCGCAACGTGACCGCGGGCCGCGTCGTCTCCGGCGCATCGACCATTTCGCAGCAACTGGTGAAACTGGCGACGGGCCGCCGCGGCCGCAGTTGGTCGGGCAAGATCTACGAAGCGATCTCCGCGTTAAAAATCGAGCGACACCGGAGCAAGGAAGAGATTCTGGCGGGTTATTTGAACCGCAGCAGCTACGGCAATCGACGGCTCGGCCCGGAAGCCGCCGCGCGCGCCTACTTCGGCAAATCGGCGAGCGACCTCACGCTTTCGGAATCGATTTATCTGGCCGGCCTTCCACAAGCGCCGTCGCGTTTCAATCCCTGGCGACATGGCGATCGCGCGCTACGCAAATATAAACGCTCGATCGAGCGGCTTGCCCAGTTGCACTTTCTGACGCCAAAGCAGTCGCACTCGCTCGCCGCCAATCCGCCCGCGATCGGCCACTTCGCTCCGCCCCGCCTGGCGCAGCATTTCGTGAATGCCGTTGTCGCCCAGCATCCGCACCTGCGTGGCGCTGTCCGAACGTCGCTCGATCTCGATCTGCAAAAGAAAGCGGAGCAACTGCTCGACGTGCATCTGGCGACGCTGAATCGCTACGACATCACACAGGCCGCGGTCGTCATCGTGGAGAATGAAACCGGCGCCGTCCGAGCGATGGTCGGCTCTTCCGACTTCGCTCGATTTCAAATCAACGGCGCGACCGAACCGCGCAGTTGTGGTTCGACTCTGAAACCGTTTGTCTATCTCGCCGCGATCGATCGGCGATTGCTGACGGCCGCGACGTTGCTGCCCGACACGCCGGACGCGGTCCGTGATCAATACGCGGACTACGATCCGCAGAATTTCAATCATCGGTATCTCGGCCCGGTGCGCATGCGCGAAGCGCTCGCGTGCTCGTTGAATGTGCCGGCCGTTTACACGTTGAGCCAGCTCGGAGCGCGTCCCGCGTTTTATCTGCTGCAAAAATGGGGCTTCAACTTCCCGCGCGACCTTTCCGATTACGGCGCGGGATTCATTCTGGGCAATGCCGAGGTGCGGTTGGTCGATCTGGCGGGCGCTTACGCTGGCCTGGCGCGTCGAGGTTTGGCGATGGGGCCAAAAACCCTGACCACGGAACACCGACCGCTCACCCGACTTGCCTCGCGCGAAGCGACCGAAATCATCACCGACATTCTGTGCGACAACGGCGCGCGCGAAAAAAGCTTCGGCACCAATTCGCCGCTCGCGTTCGAGCAACGCATCGCGGTTAAGACCGGCACGAGCAGCGGCTTTCGCGACGCATGGACGGTGGGATTTAATCGCGAGCATACCGTCGCGGTTTGGGCGGGAAATTTCGACGGGCGCCCAATGCAGGACACGCTCGCCGTCCGCGCCGCCGCGCCGTTGTGGTCCGCCGTAATGCACGAACTGCTGCGGCGCGATCATCCGCTCCCGCCGCCGGCGCTGAGCGAAGCGCTCGTTCAACGCGAGGTTTGCGCGGAGACTGGATTGCTTCCGTCCGCGCAGAGCAGGCGCACCATGCGCGAGTTTTTTTTGAAAGGAACGGAACCGCGCGCGAGCTCGGCCAGATTCTTCGCGACCGACGGCCGGCTGCTTTTGCCTAACGAGTATGCCGGCTGGTGCGCGAGCTCCTGGAATACGCGTGGCGCGCGGGTGCGGCCCGCGGCCTTGATCACGAGCCCGCCCGCCACTGCGCATTATGAAATCGACGACACTCTCCCGCGCGCGCAGCAGATGATCGAATTGACGGGGACGCTCGGCCGCGAGGTGATCTGGCGGGTCAACGGGACGCCGCAACCGCCGCAAAAAGATGGACGTTTTTTCTGGCCGCTCGCACCCGGGGAATGGAAGGTGTGCGCGAGCGGCCCCGAAGGGACCGTGGAGGAAACGATTTTTGTCGAATAGAACACCCATGAATGCAGAAGAAGCTCCCGCGATCGGTGTGATCGGAGGCAGCGGCCTCTACCAACTGGATGGATTGACGGAGCCGACCGAGCACGAGGTCGAGACGCCGTTCGGCAAGCCGTCGGATACGATCATGGGCGGGAAGCTGGCCGGGCGGCAGGTATATTTTTTACCGCGACACGGGCGCGGCCATCGCATTTTGCCGCACGAACTGAATCATCGGGCAAACATTTACGCGCTGCGTTCCCTCAACGTGCGCTGGATTATTTGCGTGACGGCGGTGGGAAGTTTGCAGGAGCAATACGAACCGCGCGACATTCTTCTTCCGTCGCAGTTTTACGACCGTACGAGTCGGGGCAGCGAGCATACTTTCTTCGGCGACGGAATCGCCGCGCATATTGGTTTTGCCGAGCCGATCAGCACGCGGCTGCGCAATCTGCTGGCCGAGGTGGCGGGCGAACAGAAGGTGCGCGTCCATAATGGCGGCACTTATGTGAACATGGATGGCCCGGCGTTTTCGACCCGCGCTGAATCGGAGCTCAATCGCCGGCACGGCTTCGACGTGATCGGCATGACGAATTTGCCGGAGGCGAAGTTGGCGCGCGAAGCGGAGATCGCGCTCGCCACCATGGCGATGATCACGGACTACGATTGCTGGCAGGTCGAGGCGGAGCCGGTCTCCGCCGAATCAGTCATCGGTCATCTTTTGGCGAACGCCGACCTCGCCAAGAAAATTTTGGCGCAAGTGATCCCGCAGATGCCGACCGAACCGAACTGGCGGCCGCACTCCGCTTTGGACTCCGCTTTGGTGACCGACCGGAAGCTTTGGCCGGAGGAGACGCGGAAGAAGCTGGCCGCCATTCTGGGCCGATTCGAGGAGAAATGAGGGAGGTTTTCTCAAATTTGCGTCGCAGAATAAGAAAGCAAAAATCGTTCTTGCGCTTTCGACTATTTTTATAGTAATTATAAAGAACGACGCCGATGAGGCCGTTTTACCAGTGAAACAAACCGAAATAATGAAAATCAAAATCGCCAGTTGCCTGCTCGCCCTTGCCCTCCTTCCTGCCTGCCAATCCACTTCGACTGCAAAACGCGGCACCCTCGAAGAACGGACGCGCGCCCAGTACGCCGCCGTGGATTCGACCGAGCCCGCGCCGCCCGCCGAAGGTCCGCAGGACATACCGGCCGAAGGCCCGAACGATGTAAACCGGAACCCGGCACTCGTCCCGTCGCCGCTCCTGCGCAATTCGGCTGCTTCCGGCAGCCCCTAGTCGAACTGCTTTCTTCGGATGGAGCGCGCATCAGCGCGCGCGTCGACATGCGGAGGCATGTCCCTCCGAGGGAGCGACGCCATCTTGAGGGAACTTCACATTCGCTCATCTGGCGGAGGGACGCGCTTCTGCGCGTCCGGCGGAGATAGGGTGTTTGTTTGCGCGGGTTCGGAGAGGCCAGTGCAATATCACCTGGAATAGCGCGACGGCCGTTTGGGACGAATACACGAAAAATGGATTCGTTTGGCCATGACCTCGCGGGTGGACATGCGGAAGCATGTCCCTCCGAAATGTTGGCCGCGCGGCGGTGCGAGCAGTATCTATAAGCGCGCAAGCGCCTGGCCGAGCAAGCGGATTTGCTCGTCGGTGTGATCGGCGGTTACGCTGATTCTTAGCCGGGCCGAGCCTTTCGCCACCGTGGGATAACGGATGGCCGGGACGAGGAAGTTCTCCAACTGCAACGCGCGCGAAAGATCGAGCGCCGCCTGTTCATCGCCCACGATCCACGGATGGACGGCGCTGCCTTCGGCCGATTTTGGCCGCCGAGATTCAGGTAACGTTTCGCGCAACGTGCGGATTCGTTCCCACAGAAGCTGGCGGCGTTGTTCACCTTCGTTTGAGGCGAGAAACTCGACCGCGGCGCAAGCAGCGGCCGCCATGGCCGGCGGCGGCGCGGTGGAAAAAACAAAAGAACGCGCTCGATTCCAAAGCCATTCGATCAAGGTGCGCGAACCGCAAACATAACCGCCGCTCACGCCGAGCGCTTTGCCCAGTGTGCCGAGTTGAATTTCAACGTCACGGTTCAAACCTTCCGCGGCGGCCAGCCCGCGACCGTTTTCGCCGATCACGCCGATGGCATGCGCTTCATCGAGCAGCAGCCACGCGCCGAATCGATTTTTGAGTTCGATCAGCTCGCGCAACGGCGCGCGATCGCCATCCATCGAGAAGACCGATTCCGTGATAATGAGGACGCGCGCGTCGGGATGTTCGCGCCGTGACCAATCGAGCAGGCTCTCCAGTTTGCCGAGATGATTGTGCGGGAAAACGCGCACGGTGGCGCCGCTGAGTTTTGCGCCATCGATGAGCGAGGCGTGGCTTAGTTTGTCGAGCAAAACGACATCGCTCTTTTTGACGAGCGCGGGAATAACGCCGGTGGCCGTCGCGTAGCCGCTGCTGAAGGCGAGCGCGGCGGGCGTTCCTTTCCATTTGGCCAGAGCGGCTTCGAGCCGGACATGCGGCGATTGCGTTCCGCTGACCAGACGCGACGCGCCCGCGCCGATTCCAAATTCCTCGATCGCTTCCTTGGCCGCTTCGCGGAGACGCGGATCGTTGGCCAGCCCGAGGTAGTCGTTAGACGAAAAGTTAGTGAGCGTCTGGCCGACGATCGCAACCTCAGCGCCTTGCGCGCTGCCGATTTCACGCAGCCCGCGATGGAGCGAACGCGCCCGGAGCGCCTGCAATTGCTCCTGAAAAAGATCGCTCATCGCGACGGTGTTATTTCCAGAGCGCCCAGGCGAGGAGCGCGGAGGCATCCTGCCAGACGCGCGCTTTGCCATCGCCCAACACGACGGCGATCACGTCGCGCCCGGGGCGCGAACCGCTCGCGATCAAACAATGTCCTGCCGCCTCGGTATAGCCAGTCTTCATGCCGTTACAATAAGGTAGACGTTTCAGAACCTTGTTTGTGTTTTCCAATTCGCGCGTTCGCCCATTGGCATAGCGAAAAACGAGCTGCGGAAGGCGGACGATGGAGCGGATGGTGGCGTTCGCATACGCGGCGCGGGCGATGACGGAGAGGTCTCGGGCGGTGGAATACTGGCCAGGAATGGGAAGGCCATTTGGGTTAACAAAATGCGAATGGGTCGCGCCGAGCCGTAGCGCTTTTTCGTTCATGAGAAAGGCGAACGCTTCGATGCTGCCGGCATGATCGCGGGCCAGGCAGCGGGCCACGTCATTCGGGCTCTTCACGAGCAGCGCGCGGAGCAAATCGATGCGCTGATAAGTGTCGCCCGGTTTGATGTTCAACTTCACCGGCTCGGCCATGGTGTCGCTGGCGCGAACCGTCACGGGCTCATCGAGGAAACCGCGTTCCACCACGAGCAGCGCGGTGAGCAACTTCTGGGTGGAGGCGGCCTGACGCCGCGCATCAGCATTCTTTTCGTAAAGAACTTCGCCGGTGCGGGCGTCGATCACTATCACCGCTGCGGCGCGTGTCACCGGCACGGTGCCGCCAGGCGTCGGAGTGGCCGTCGGCAGTTCGTCGTCGTCCGAGGCCAGAGTCGCGCGGAGAACCTTCTTCTTTTTGTGCGAGTGGGTGGAACTGCGCGCCTCTGCGTGGCCGACCGCGGCCACACAGAGAAGCAAAGCGAGCAACCGCCAGAGGTGGCGACAACGCCTGTGAGCTAATACAGAAATTTCCATCGGTGCGAGACGCGAAGATTCGCTCAATTCTCGCCCGATCCGCGCTGGATCAATTCCACTTCATAGCCTTCCGGTGCATCGATGAAGGCAATGGCGCCCCCGTTCCCGTTGGGATGCGGGCCATCGGAAAGCGGATAGCCCTTGGCTTTCGCTTGCTCGGCAAACTTCCCGATATCGTCCACTTCGAAAGCGAGATGAGTCAGATCCGGGCCGACCACAACCGGGCCGCTCTCGTCGAATTTGCAAAGCTCGATTTCTTCTTCGCTGCCCGGCGCTTTCAGGAAGACAAGCTGCGAGCCACGCCCGGAAGTGTGGCGTCGGGTTTCCGTTAACCCGAGGACGTCGGTGTAAAATGAAACCGTCTTCTCGAGATCGGTCACGCGATAACGCGTATGCAAAAGCTTCTTTACCATGACGCAACTACTTGGCCCTGCTCGGGCCGAAATTCAAACGCTTCCTCGGGAAATCCCGACCTAACGAACGCTCAAGGGGCCGTTTTATCTTGTAGAGTAAGATGGCGACCTATGATTGGTTGAGCGCATGAAACTGGTCATCGCAGCCACCGGCGCCAGCGGCACGATTTATCTCCGGCGTTTGCTCGAGCAAATCGATGCGCGCGAGCACGAGGTGCATCTGATCATGAGCGGACATGCCAAACAGGTGGCCGCTCAGGAGATGGCCGATTTCCAGGTGCCGGCCGGGATCGCCCAGCATGCCGAGAACGATCTCAACGTCCCGTTCGTCAGCGGCTCGGCGCGCTTCGACGCCATGGTCATTGTCCCCTGCTCCATGGCCACGCTGGGGCGAATCACATCCGGCTCGAGCGATAGCGCGTTGCTCCGCGCGGCCGATGTTTTCTTGAAGGAACGCCGCAAACTTATCGTCGTCCCACGTGAGACGCCGTGGAATCTCATTCACGCCCGCAATATCGTGACGCTACTCGAAGCGGGCGCCATCGTTCTCCCGGCCATCCCCTCTTTCTACAGCCGGCCGGGATCGGTCAATGACGTGGCCGATACGGTGGTGTGGCGCATTCTCGATCAAATCGGCCTGCCCAGTGCGCGGGCCTATCGCTGGCCGAACAACGCGGCGAAAACCCCGCCGTCCGCCTCTTGAAGATCGAAGGCCGGCTGGCCCGCTGGCTCGTCGCCATCGGCCATCGCCTTTTGCAACTTTGGGCGGCCACCATTCGTTTCACCGTCGAGGATCGCGGGGATCTGCAGGCGCGTTTGCCTAACGAGCAATTCATCGGCGCCCTCTGGCACAATCGGCTGCTCCTTTTCCCGAGCGTGCTCAAACGTTTCTTCCCCGGCCGGGAGGGCGCCGCCTTGATCAGTGCCAGCCGCGACGGCGCGTTGCTGGCGGATTTGGTGCAACGGTTTGGGTTCGAGGTCGTGCGCGGTTCCACTTCGCGAAAAGGCGCGAGCGCCGTGCGCCAACTCGCCGAAGTGATCGCCGCCGGCCACGACGTCGTCATCACCCCGGATGGCCCGCGCGGCCCTGCCTACGAAATGGGACCCGGCATCGTCCTGCTCGCGCAGAAATCAAAGACTGCCGTCCTGCCGGTGAACATGGAGTATTCCCGCTCCTGGCGATTGAAAAGCTGGGATCGCTTCATAATTCCAGCGCCCTTTTCCAGAGTGCGCGTCATTCTTGGACAGCCTCTTTCCGTCGCCGAAACGGCCACCGAAGAGGACTTCGAAGGGGAACGCGTGCGATTGCAGAGCGCGATGATGGAATTGGTTGAGACCCGATAGAATTCCCGTTCGGGAACGCCCTATATCCTCTCGCCGCCAGAACAGAACCTGCTATAGGGCAGCGCATTCATGACCATTAAAAACATCATCTCATCGACCCTGACCGCCGGGTTATTGCTCGCCTCCACCGTCTTCGCCGATTCCAAATCCGACATCGTCGGCAAATGGAAAGACTCTGAAGGGGTCGAAACCATCGAATACAAAGCCGACGGCTCCATGATCGAAACGATGGCCGGCAGCGACGTAATCAAAGGGAAATATTCCTTTGTCGACGCCACGCACATCAAAGCCGAAGTGGAAGGCCCGATGGCCGCGATGGGCCCGATCGTGTCCCAGGTCGTTATCAAAGGCGACACCATGACCGTGACCGAAGCCGACGGGCAGACCGTGATGCAATACACAAAGGTGAAGGAATAAGGATCGCTCCAAGAATTTAAGAAATGCCGCGCTCACTTTGGGCGCGGCATTTTTCTGTACCGACAGCGCGTCGCCTTCCGCGCTTGCGGCTTTTCCGCGCGCCCCGATCATCTGCCATGTCCAACTTGATCGACGGCCGCGCCGTTGCCGAAAAAGTTTACGCTGATCTGCGTGGCGAAATCACAGAGCTGAAAGCGCGTGGCCATACGCCGGGTTTGGCGGTAGTTCTCATCGGCGACGATCCGGCCTCGCGCGCTTACGTGCGGTCGAAGGACAAGATGTGCCGCGAGCTCGGGCTGCATTCAGTCAAGCTGGAATTAGCAGCCACGACGACGCAGGAGGAATTGCTCGCGCACGTCGCCGAACTGAATCGCGACCCCGCCGTTCAAGGCATCCTCGTGCAGTCGCCGCCGCCCAAACAGATCGACGAGCCGGCCATCGTGCGCGCGCTCGATCCGGCGAAGGATGTCGATGGCTTTCACCCGATGAACGTGGCCAAACTGGCCATGGGCGATCGCAGCGGCTTCGTCCCCTGCACGCCGCTCGGCTGCCAACGGCTGCTCCTCGAAAGCGGGATCGAAATTTCCGGCGCCCACGTCGTCGTGCTCGGGCGCAGCATGATCGTCGGAAAACCGCTCGCGCTGCTCCTCATGCAAAAAGGCAAAGGCGGCGATGCGACGGTCACGATCGTGCATTCGCGCAGTAAAAATCTGGCTGAGATCACGCGCTCGGCCGATATCCTGATCGCCGCCATCGGCCAGCCGCAATTCGTTAGGCAGGAGCACGTGCGCGACGGCGCAGTCGTCATCGACGTCGGAATCAATCGAATCGACGATGCGACGGACAAACGCGGTTACCGGCTCGTCGGCGATGTGGCCTTCGAAGAAGTCGCGCCGAAATGTTCAGCCATCACGCCTGTGCCCGGCGGCGTCGGCCCGATGACGATCGCGATGTTGATGGCGAACACAGTGAAAGCCTGCCGGCAGATTTTAACGTAACGAGCGGAGACCGGGGAGCGCACGCTTGCAGCGCGCTGGCGATGGCATTCTGCCATCGCGAACTTTCGCGACGCGTGGCTCAGAATTCACGCGTCCCTAGTTTCGAAAGTCGCCCGGACAAGTTCGTGCTCGCAGAATGCGAGCACCCGCACGCTACAAGCGTGCGCTCCCCGGCGCCCGTGATCAACGCACCACTTTTGCGGTCAGTAGTTGGAGAAACTGAGGACCTACAACACCGGCGCGCAATAATGCGGACGTGAGCCGCGGCGACAGCACCGCGGCACGCGCGAGCCTATTCACCCACAACCGTCCCCGATACATACACGTCACGGCAGCGGCATAACGAATCGGACAGCGATCGACGATCGCCTGCGCGGCCAGCTCACCGGAGCGAATGGCGTAAAAAATTCCCTCACCTGTGAACGGCTCGACCACCCGCGCCACGTCCCCGACGAAATACAAATTCTCCTCCGGCGCCATCATCGGCGGGCGCGTCAGCGGCGTGATGCTGCGCCACGTTTGATCAGCCGGCAGATGAAATTTTCGCGCAGCCCAATCGCGCAGTCGCCCGATCGTCGGCGCCCTGCCGACGAGGCAAACGTTCAGCTCGCGATCGTTGACCGGCGCCTGGCCCGAATAGCCTTCGGGCAACAATTGCAGGATAATTTTGTCGCCGAAATTTGCTGGCAACGGAACGTGCGCCTGCAACGCGACGCGCTCTTTCGGAACGCGTGGGAAAATTTTCAGAAGGCGGGCCACAGAGGAATTACGTCCATCGGCTGCCACCAGGTTGCGCGCGGCGAAACGTTCGCGATTCGTCTCGATCTGCCACGTTCCGTTCGCTTCGAGCGCCGTCACCGTTTGCTCTTCCCGGACATCCGCTCCCAACTCTTCTGCCCTAACGAGTAATAATTGATCGAGGATACTGCGCTTGATCACGATCTCGGGATCGCGCTGTGTCGGCAAAGGCAGCGCGACGGTCTGGCCGCCGATGCCGATAAATTCGACCATCTCGATGACGCGATGCGGCTCGGCGCGGAGACGCTCCTCGAGATCGAGTCGCCGCAGAGTCGGCCAGCAAGCCGGGTTCAAACAATCGCCGCAGACCTTTTCGCGCGGGAATTTTTCGCGCTCGAGAAGCAATGTCCGCAATCCGGCTTGGGCGCAAAAGGCGGCGCAGGTCGCTCCGGCCGGCCCGCCGCCGACGACAGCGACATCGTATACTTGCGACCCGCGCGCTGTCGGAGATGGCGACATGGAGTTTAGCCTAAGGAGATTTTAGAATGGTCTGGTTGCGCCGTTCGCGGGCAGTATAGCGGGCATGGGCAGACTTTTCTTTCTCTTCGTCTTTTGCGCGCTCGCCTCTTTGCGCGCGCAAGAGAAATTCGACCTTCTGATCAAAGGCGGGACGGTTTACGACGGCAGCGGCGCGGAGGGGAAACGCGCGGATGTGGCGATGCGTGGCGATCGCATCGCCGGCGTCGGCGATTTTTCCAAAGCGAGCGCGAAGCAAACAATCGATGCGAGCGGGCTGGCGGTCGCGCCGGGTTTCATCAACATGCTTTCGTGGGCGACCGAATCGCTCATCCAGGATGGCCGTTCGCAGAGCGATCTTCGCCAGGGCGTGACCACCGAAATTATGGGCGAAGGCGAATCGATGGGTCCGGTCAACGATCGCGTCCGCCAGCACATGATTCAGGCGCAGACCGACATCAAATACGACATCACCTGGAAGACGCTGGCGGAGTATCTGCAATTTCTCGAAAAGCGTGGCATTTCGTGCAACGTCGCGTCATTCCTCGGCGCCACGACCGTTCGCGAATACGTCATCGGCTTCGACGATCGCGCGCCGACCCCAGCCGAGCTCGAGCGAATGCGCACGTTAGTGAAGGACGCGATGGAACACGGCGCGCTCGGCATTGGCTCGTCGCTCATTTATCCGCCGGCCTTTTATGCCAAAACGGATGAGCTGATCGAGCTATGTAAAGTGGCCGCGAAATATCATGGCCGTTACATCTCGCACATGCGAAGCGAGGGAAATCGGCTCTTCGAAGCGCTCGATGAATTGATCAAGATCAGCCACGAAGCTGGTATCCCGGCCGAGATTTATCACCTCAAAGCGGCGGGCAAATCGAACTGGAAAAAGGAGGACGAGTTGCTCGCGCGCATCGAGGCGGCGCAGAAGAAGGGGCTGAAGATTTCGGCCAACATGTACACCTACACCGCGGGCGGGACCGGGCTTGATGCGTGTCTCCCGCCGTGGACCGCGGATGGCGGTCCCCCGGCGTTATTCAAAAGACTGCGCGACCCGGCGACGCGCGCGAAGATCGCGAAGGAAGTGCGCACGCCAAGCGATGAATGGGAGAATTGGTATCTGGGGGCCGGCTCGCCCGACCGGATTTTGCTCGTCGGTTTCAAATCGGAAAAATTGAAACCGCTCACCGGTAAAACGCTGGCCGAGGTGGCGAAAATGCGCGCCAAAGATCCGGTGGAAACGGTGATGGATCTGATCGCGGAAGACGAATCGCGCATCAACACGATCTACTTCGTGATGTCGGAAGAAAACGTGCGCAAACAGATGACGAAACCGTGGATCGCCTTTGGCTCCGATGAAGCTTCGCAGGCGCCGGAAGGCGTCTTCTTGAAATCGAATCCGCACCCGCGCGCCTACGGCAACTTCGCGCGCGTGCTCGGAAAATATGCACGCGACGAGAAGGCGCTCACGCTGGCGGACGCAGTCCATCGCTTGAGCGGATTACCGGCGACGCGCCTCGGGCTCGATCATCGTGGATTCCTGCGCGAGGGCATGTTTGCTGATGTGGTGGTATTCGATCCGGCGACGATCACCGATCACGCGACTTACGAGAAGCCGCAGCAATACGCGACCGGCGTGCGCGATGTTTTTGTGAACGGTGTGCAAGTGATCAAGGATGGCGATCACACTGGCGCAAAGCCGGGGCGCGCGTTGCGCGGGCCGGGCGCGAAGTCGGTTTTGACTACTCGTTAGGCGCAACACCGAGCCAGCCGGCCAATAGCGTGGTTTGCAATTCCGCGTGCGCGACGGGACGCTTTCCCTCTGTGTCCGGCAAGTTGCCCAAGGAGAAACCCGATTTGGTGAAGCGCGTGCACGAAGTGCCGCACAAGCCGGGCGTTTATCTCATGCGCGACCGGTTTAATCGCGTCATTTACGTCGGTAAAGCACGCGATCTGCGCAAACGGGTTGGCTCGTATTTCATGCCGTCGAAAATGGCGCAGGCGGATTTAAAAACGCGCGCCCTGCTCGAAGCAGTCTGGGATTTCGAATATCACACAGTGGCGAGCGAACCGGAATCGCTCCTGCTCGAAGGCAAGCTGATCAAGGAATTTCGGCCGCGCTACAACATCTCGTTCCGCGACGACAAACGCTTCCTTGTCGTCAAAGTGGATATGACGGAAGCGTGGCCGCGCTTTCGGCTGGCGCGGTTCAAGAAGGACGACGGTGCGCGCTACTTCGGGCCATACGCCCACGCAGGCGCGCTACGGCAGACGCTCAACTTCATGCGCAAGAAATTTGGCGTGCTCACCTTCGGGCGCGGCGCGCCGACCGAGCGCGAGTTGAAATCGGCCACCTATCAGGTGCCGATGCGGTTGAGCGAAATTTCGGCGGAGCAATATCAAGAACGCGTTGGGCAGGCGTGCGATTTTCTGGAAGGGCACTCGCGCGAATTGATCGGCGCGCTCGAAGGCGAGATGCGCAAGGCGGCTGAGAAACTCGACTTCGAGAAAGCGGCCGAGCTGCGCAACATGATGGAAGATTTGCGACGCACGACCAAACCGATGCGGCGATTCACCCGTCATTCGCTGCCGAGCTCGATCGATCCGGAAGCGGACGTGCGCGCGTTGGCAGAGGCGTTGCAGCTGACGGAACTGCCGCGCGTGATGGAGTGCTTCGATATCTCGAATATTTCGACCACACACGTGGTCGCTTCGATGGTGTCGTTTCGCGAGGGCGTCCCGGACAAGAATAATTACCGGCGTTACCGCATTCGCACGGTGGTCGGCCAGGATGATTTTGCCAGTATGGCGGAAGTCGTTAGGCGGAGATACTCGCGGGTGCTTTTGGAAACCGGAGAGCGGAAACCGGAAACCGAAAAGGAAGATGGAACGATCATCGATTATTCCGCGGAACACTCTCAGGAAACGCCGCTCGAGACAGCGCGCCGGCTGGAGAAATCTCCGGTCTCCGGTTTCCGCTCTTCGGTTTTGGTCCGCCTTCCCGATCTCATTATCGTAGATGGCGGAAAGGGGCAGTTGTCCTCGGCTTGTCGCGAGTTGCAGCGGCTTGGATTGCATGAACTGCCGATCATCGGGCTGGCCAAGGAGTTTGAGGAAATTTACCGGCCCGGCCGCGCACTCCCGTTGCAACTGCCTCACGACTCCGGCGCGCTCCGGCTCTTGCAGCGCATCCGCGACGAGGCGCATCGGTTCGCCAATACGTATCACCAGTTGCTCATGAAAAAGCGGATCGGCGAAAGCATTCTCGACGATTGTCCAGGCGTGAGTCAGAACCGAAAGAATCTGCTGCTCCGCCGATTCGGATCTGTGCAGCGGCTGCGCAAAGCGAGTGTGGAAGAGATCGCGAGCACGGAGGGAATCGGCCCGAAGCTGGCCGAGGAAGTGCACCGATTTTTGCAAAGGCATTGAATCCTCATCAGTTTGCACCGATTTACGCAGATTAATGGAAACTAAGCTTCTGGGCGGCCTGTTCTCTTTCTTCGCCACCGCGTCGGTGGTTCTGGCCCAGGTGCCGACGGAGCCGCTCATCCCAGTCCCGACTCCAACTCCCACGCCCACAGCCACCGCGACGCCGTTTGAAGAAGCGATCCAGCCGACGTTCGAGACGCAGAAGATGGCGCGCACTTATGTGCTCGATATCCCAGCGCCACGCGGGCAGATCACCGATCGCAATGGCGAGCCGCTCGCGCAAAACAGGCTGAGCTACAATCTGGCGGTCGTTTTCCCGACGCCGCTCGATTTCTCCGATACGCAGGCGATTGAGTTCACCCGCACCCAGATTGCGAAGGCAGCAAAGATCATCGGCCGCGATCTTAAAATCGCTGACAAACAAATCCTGCGGCATTATCACAACCGCGGCGCGCTCCCCCTCGAAATCGCGCAGAATCTTAGCGCAGACGAGTACAAAGGCGCGCAGGACGGGCTCCCGCCCGAGCTGGTGTTGCGGCCCATTTATGTGCGCGTCTATCCGCATGGTGCGATGGCCGGCCACATCATCGGCTACGCGGGGAAGGTCAGCCGGCCGGCCGATGGGTTCATCGAAAATCACGAAACGCTTTGGCCGGACACGGAAGGCCGCGAAGGGCTCGAGCAAACGTTCAACCAAATGCTCACCGGGCAGCGCGGCCAGTTCAATCTCACCTTCGACAAGAGCGGCCGGAAAACATCCGAGCGAATCTCGTCGCCGCCGGTGCCCGGTTACAACGTCGTGACCACGCTCGACATTCGATTGCAGGAAATGGCGGAGAAGGCGCTCGCCGCCAAAGCGAAGCGAGGCGCGATCGTCATCATCGATCCGAACGATGGCGACATTCTGGCGATGGCTTCATGGCCGAGCTTTGATCCGAACGATTTCATTCCCTCGATTTCAACGGCTAAATTCAAGGAGCTGCAGGACGATCCGGATATTCCGCTGTTGCCGCGCGCGTATCGTTCGGCGTATCCGCCCGGATCGACTTTCAAGGTCGCGGTCGGGCTGGCCGCCTTTGAGAGCGGGACGATTCAACCGGTGGACACCTACGATTGCGTGCCGGTGCTGCAGGTGGGCAATGTCACTTTTCACAACTGGAAGAAGAAGGATCGCGGGCCGCTCAATTTCGTGCAGGCGCTGACCGAGTCTTGCGATACGTGGTTTTACCAGGTCGGCATCAAGACGGGCGCGCAGCCGATCATTGATTGGGCGCTCAAGCTCGGGTTCGGCGCGAAGTGCGGCATTCCTTTGCGCAACGAAGCGGACGGGCGCGTGCCGGACGATCAATACATGAAGGCGACGCACGGCCGCAAATTGCTCAATGGCGACATCGCCAACATGTCGATCGGCCAGGGCGATCTGCTGACCACACCGTTGCAGATGGCCCAGGCGATGGGGATCATCGCGAACGGCGGCACGTTTTATCAAACGCGTCTGGTGAAGCAGGTGCAGACGGTCGACAACCAGGTGGTGACCGCCTATCAGGTCCGCGCCAAGAAAACGATCGACGCGTCGCCGATGGTGATGGATCAGATTCGCACCGGGATGGTCGATGCAGTGAATGGCGGATTCGGGACCGCGCACCAGGCTAGCCTCGAAAAAGTGGAGGTGGCTGGCAAGACCGGCACCGCGCAATGGGGACCGAAGACCAAGGAGCGGACGGCGGCGTGGTTTGCCGGATTCGTGCCGGCGCGGGGGCCGCATTTTGCCTTTGCGGCGTTATACGAAGGCGATGTCGGCAGCAACGTGCACGGCGGTTCCTCCGCCGCCCCGATGATCGGGAATATTCTGAAAGCGGCTTACAAAGAGGGCGGCGAGAAAAAGAGCCAGCGCGCCGCCGAGGAAGACGACACCTCCGATTAGGCCCTCGGAGGGTGTCTCCTTCCTCTGTGTCATCCCTAGAGCGTGTCACGCACTTATGGCGGGACAGAACCGGAATGACAGTTTGATGATTTCCTTGGGCGCGGCCGCAGGTCCGGGGAGCGCACGCGCCTCGCGTGCTGGCGCGGGCGCGGCGTCGGATCGTTGATGATCTCTTCTCAGCGCGCATCGCCTTGCTGGCCGACAAGGAACTTCGCGAAATTGGCCACCTCCTTGGCGCTTTTGCGCCGGCAACGACGCCTCACAGAGGCGCACGAGCTCAGCGGTCTCAGTGCTCAAGCCAAAGCGTTCGATGATTTGCGAGGGTATTAGCAATAGAAGCGTCGCTTGGCTTGGGACACCTCCGCGAAAAACGCGAAACAGAGTCTCCAAGGCAAGCGACCAGTGCCCAGACGGAAGTTTGGGAACGAAGGGAATCAGCCCTTTACCAGAGTTCGCAATGCGCGATTGACCGCGTTCGCCGTTGGAAACGCTTTCGCCACGTCCGGTTCGAGCAGGACGAGGTTCGTGCCCTGCGCATAGCGATGCGCATGTTTGCCGCGCGCGCCGCCACGAAAATCATATTCCGGCTGCATGTCCGGGTCCGGTGTTTGGTTAGACGATTTTTTCATAGGTAAGCCGTTCGTGGCAACTGGCGCGGCGAGCGCTGATGATGCGGATATTATCCGCCGCGCTCGGTATGGACGACAACCAGCAATCTTCCCGCATCTGCCTTCGCTGCTTTGCGCCTTACGCGTATCACAATGGCGAATCAGCATAAGAAAATCCTCCTGCGGGAGCGCTGAACGAATCACGGAAACTCTTAGCTCCAACGGCGATTACAAACTGCCAAACTAGCTCGCCCGAAGAGGAGTGCGCGGCTGGCGAACGGTACCTCGATAGGAAAAGTCGTCGGCTTGACGGACGGCTTCTTCCAGAACTCGATCATAGGTAATTAACTCGCACAAATCGGTCTTGATTAACCCGGCTTTGCGGGTCAGCAGTTCGGAACTTAGGTGGCTCCTCCGTCCCATGATTACGTGATAATTAAAGACGACGATCGATTCAGGATTAGTAATTTTGCCTCCCGCGGTGTCTGAGGGTTCCCTGCCATCGGCCCACGTGAGATCCTTGGTAGTTATTGCCCTTCCAAGCTGATCCATCAAATACGGTCGCTTGTCGTGGCGTTCTTCGAACAATTTCCATTTCCTAATTTGACCCACAGCGTGATTGAGCCGCGGCGCATAATCGCCCTTCCGGTTAAAAGGAGACAAGTTTGGTGGCTCCAGTTCAATGAAATGCAGCTCCCAACCGCCGGAGAAACAATCGGCGACTATAAAATCAGCTTTGTATTCGCTTCCCAAGACGAATTCCGAAACGACGAAGCTCTGATCGCCCGTCACCAGTTTCATCACTACCCAAGGGTACCATTCGAGTGCGCGGTGCACTTCTCTTTCCCCTTCAGCCGTTGTGATGACGTGATCCAAGTCAGGTGCATTCATCGGATGAATTGAGCAACCACTCTGTCAGGTTTTGCAATCTGGGACCACATCAGGATACGGCCCTAAAAAGCGTTCTCCATTGAAGTGGATCATGTGATCCGGGTCGTCTGAAATCCACACCTCAGTCTCCCAAGCAATTTGAGAAACAAACGATTGCATTGTTCGGCGATTCTCAAACGCAGTTACAAAGACGATTCCGGCATTGCAGCCCACAAATAGTTCCTTCAACTCCTTACGGCGTTTGCCGTCAACGGGTCCCGCGCTCGTGACGGCCTCGATTAGGAGGAGCCAATTCTTTGAAGGATAGTGAACAATGACATCAGGGACTTTCGCGGCCGCATCCAGAGTAATTCCTAAGCTAGACAACCCCGCGGTATCCAGATGAACGAACTTGTTCTCCGTGTCGCCAATATAGAGGACAATTCCACCAGGGGTAAAAGCGGGACAGAGCTTTTCGATAATCGCTTTGATAAGCGGATTTTGACCGCCAGGCGAAAGCGCGACCTTCGAACCATCCAACAGCGTAACAGGGACACGGGCCAGATTGCGTTTTCGTGCAATCTCATTTCTGAGTGCTTGTCTGGTTGCGAGATATTTCTGCAAGCTGGTCGTCCATTCTGTTTTTCCAAACTTTCGAAGAAGATCCAAAGCAGCGGGTTCGATCTGGTAAACAGTTTTTCCACTGTTCGTGGGCCGGTGTGGATCGTCCGGATTGCGAAGCAAGAGGCCCTCCTCGACGAAGAACTTGACAGCATCATCTCGAACAGTTTCTCGCGTGTTTGGTGCGTATCGAATTCTGTACGCGGTGGCAACAAATTCGATTATGGGAGTGATTCCGAGAAGCGGCGCATTCGCATCGGCCCAAGGAATGGCGGGCCGAAGATCGAGGAGGGCGAGCAGAACATACGCCGCTGTTTCGTTCCGCTGTCGCGGCCCAAACTGCAAAGCTGTGAGCGCAGCGACGGCTTCCGCGAGCCTCTTTTGCCCCGCAGTTTTTCGTCGTGGCTTATTCGGAGCCATGAAGATGTCTGGTGATGAGGTGATCGATTTCGCCCTGAGAAATATCCAGCGTTTTGATCTCATCGGCCATCGCTTCCAACGTCGCACGATCGGGATATCTAAGCTGCCGTAGATCGGTCGCGTTCACTTGCGTATGACCGCTGAAGCTACGGAAGTAGCGATCCACCATAGTCGAGTTGAGGAAGGCGTAGAGACCAATCGCAAGCTTGCGGTCCATACCCTTCCCTTTGGAATGGAAATAGTTTAGGTGATTTTCCAAGCCAACGCGTCTCGCGCTTATTTGCTCGGGGTCAAGGATACACGCCACAACTCGACGGCGTTCTTCCTTGGAGGTGAAGCGCTTTGTGAGCAGGTAAAGTCCGGAAGGTATCAACCACTGCCGTGTGACCGCGTCATCAACGATGGCATTTGGTTTGCGGCCCTCTAGCTTCGGCCATTTTATGATTCCGCCGTTGAAGTGCGAGGGATATAAAAGGGGCACCGTGCCACGTTCCGGTTCCTTTCGAAGAGCGTGCCTAAGCCTAAAATCTACGACGGGTCCAGTCGAAACCGTGAGACCCAGTTCCGTAAGATTGGAGCTGAGGCCCTCAAGAGTCTCTTTGCCAGTGGTATCGCCATTAGAGACTGGAATGTGAATGAACTTTTGAGGATCGCCGGGGCGCACCACTGCGCGATAGGGGACCCGACATTCGGAGACGCTTGAACCAGGCTCGCCGGTGCTCCTGGAAATCAAAACTCTGTCCGACGGACGAGACGTCTTTACAGCACGGAAAATAATATTTTCTTGAAGAACGCTGTCAGCGCGAAAGGCCGCCTTTCGGGAGTCGAATGTATGAATCCTGCGCAGATCGAGGCTGCTCAATAAATCTTCACGAAATGATTGGAAGTAGGGGCCGTTACAAAAACTCCTCGGAGTGATGGCCACGAGTTGTCCGTTTTGCACCAATAACCTTTGGATTAGCGCAATGAAGCCAGAGTATAGGTTCGTCGTCTCAAGCCCAACGGACCGGAGAGCGCGACGTGTGGATGAGTCGCTGGAAATCTTGCAATACGGAGGGTTCACGATCGCTGCATCGAAGGCGGGTGGCGTTTTACCAAATAAGTCACCCGCTAAACACGATGACATTTCCTCAATAAAATCAGTTGAGTGAATTCTGAAGGTGAATTGAACTCCTGCTCTCGCGCAGCGATTCTCGCATTCGCGCATGACAGTGGTCAGAGCATCCAAGATCGACGTGTCGATTTCATAGAGCGTTGCGTCGATTGCCTTGGTGCCCTCGCCGTCCTCACATAGGCGCCTAACCAGCGCCAAGGTCAATGCGCCAGCGCCAGCGCCGGCGTCCAAGAGCCGAAAGGTTTTTGGAAGCTGTTCAAACATCGAGGCCATGAAATCCGCGATTGGTTCAGGCGTTAAAAATTGCCCAAGTTTCTTTTGCTCACGCTTGCGAGCCACATCGCGGTAGATGACGCGGCTATCGATCAACGGGGAGGATTTGGGCGGCATACTGTATTCATTAAAGAAGCTGTTGGCGCTGGCGGCAAACCGGAATTCTGAAGGCAGACTCGCGCGTTGATCGAAAACACAGACAGGAAGAAGCGTCTGCGATCCGGAGGGACACGCTTCGTTGATCTTTCTCCTGGCTTCCTGGTTTCCAAATTCGTCACTGAGTTAAAGCTTCTCGTCGCGCCTCGGAATCCCTCGACTCCGCTCGGGATGACTTTCGGGTTTCGGGTTTCGGGTTTCGGGTTTCGGGTTTCGGGTTTCGGGTTTCGGGTTTCGGGTTTCGGGTTTCGGGTTTCGGGTTTCGGGTTTCGGGTTTCGGGTTTCGGGTTTCGGAAATGACGGTATTTT
>JBBSQB010000022.1:0-53153 GCA_038258245.1 Chthoniobacterales bacterium | reverse complement strand
CCGTCAGCGACTTCCCCTCGGCCCCGATTTGGGACACGCATCACAAACGCAACCCCCCCCCCGTCGCGTCCGTGCGCCAACGCGTACGCGCGCAACGCCAGCGTCTCGGCGAATCGCCCGAAGCAATCCGCGGCGTCAATCGCATCCTCGATCCCGAGATACTCACCATCGGCTTCGCCCGCCGCTTCGCCACCTACAAACGCGGCGCCTTGTTATTCAGTGATAAGGAACGCCTCCAGCGCTTGCTCCACGACACCACTCGACCCGTCCAATTCATCTTCGCCGGCAAATCGCATCCGCGCGATGAAGGCGGCAAAGCGCTCATCCAGGAAGTCTACAAATTCACCCGCGAATCCGGATTCGAGAACCGAATCGTCTTCGTCGAAGATTACGATACCTACATCGCGCGCCGCCTCGTCCAGGGCGTGGACCTATGGCTCAATAACCCGCTGCGACCTCTCGAAGCCAGCGGCACCAGCGGTATGAAGCTGCCTCCCAACGGCGGCCTCAACCTGAGCGTGCTCGATGGCTGGTGGTGCGAAGGTTACAACGGCAACAACGGCTGGACCATTGGCGCCGACATCGAAGAAGGCTCCATCGACTTCCAAAACGCCGTCGATACCAGCAGCCTCTACCAGTTACTCGAGAACCAGATCATCCCGCTCTACTACGCCAAGCCCGATGGGAAGCTTCCTCTCGCCTGGCTCCAGCTCATGCGCGAATCCATCCGCAGCGTCACTCCCGTCTTCAACACCCATCGCATGGTCAAGGAATACACCGAGCGCCTTTACACCGATGCCGCCCGCGCCCACGCCGAGCTTGTCGAGAACAACTGCGCCGCCGCCACCGAACTGAGCCGTTGGAAAGCGCAAATGCGGCGCGACTGGCCGCAAGTCCGCATCAGCGACGTCCAGGTCTCAAACTCCGATCGCCAAAACATCCTCGTCGGCGAAACCCTCGAAGTCTCCGCCCGCGTTCAGTTGGGTGCCGTGAATCCCGCCCACGTCCGTGTCGAAGCCTACCACGGCGAAACCGAGAACGGCGGCCTCCGCGCACCTACTGTCACCGTCCTCAACCAAAACGGCGCCGACGGCTCCGGCGCCTATATTTATCACGGGTCGATACCCGCTTCCGAGAGCGGCACTTATGGTTTCAGTATTCGAGTAGTCCCCACTCATCCCCATCTCGCCCAACCCCACGAACTCCGCCTCATCGCCTGGTCCTAGCGCTTCCTGCGCTCTCATCGTGCTCGTGCTCGTCCCTCACCTACGACCCGCACCCGGATTAATTCACCACAGAGCTCGCAGAGCACACAGAGATTACTTGGAAGACAGGCGGCTCACCTGTCTCCGCCGACGGGCGACCCGTCCGTCCCCTTTCGTCCGAGTAGTTGAACCGACTTATCCGCAGATCGACACAGATTCTTAAAAGCAAAAACTCTGCGTTCATCTGCGCAATCTGCGAATAAATGGAACTTCTCCACCTTTGCGTGCTCCGCGATCTCTGCGGTGAATCCCGTATGAATTTGCAAACTAGGAACGCCAGAAAGGGGAGAACGGATGAATCAGGAAAGCACGAACTCCGAAAGCCTTCGCGAGCAGGCGCAGGAAGAGAACGCCCGAATTTCTTAATTCATAATTCCTACTTCTTACTTTCCTTTTCTCTCCGGGGAGCGCACGCGCCCCGCGTGCCGGCGAGGCGCCTCGCCGAGCGAATTTTTGCTTTTCGACACTCTGGTTGCCAAGCACGCGCCGGCCCTTTGATTTCCTTCACTCGACCGCTCGGCGTTGATCCATCGGTTTGTAGCGAAGATTAAATCCATTCCAGCTTGTATCACCGGATTGAGTAAATCTCGAACCATTGCGCCAGTTATCTGAAGAGGCTTGTTCAGTTCATCGGAAACACTCCAACCAATCGCCTCCGCTCCCATCAAATATTTTTCATCTACAACCCCGGCGCGATGGAGAGCGACGTTGCGAACTAAGATAAGCTTCCTCAATTCGATGCGCATCAGGACGGAGTCGATTTCATGGCTTTTGGGTACCAAAGCAGCATAAGCCTTCTGTGTTTTGCTCAGGCTTTGGAAGGAATGATCCGATGGATTAGAGATTGCTTTGGAGTCGCATACCAAAAGCGCATGCCATAAATCTGCGGCGAGCGATTCAAAAGCGGTCCACATCGCAACAATTTGAGAGAGAAAAATGCCGAACACTTCCTTTTCAAAATCGGGATCGGTTTTAACAAACTCCTCGAAACGATCCAAAGCGCGGTCGAAGTCATAACCAGCCGCAAGCTCTTTGGAGCCCATCTTGGCAAAGCGTCGGTCGAATTCGTCCGCTATTCGTTTGGTAATACGCCCCGATAATTCAGTGTCCTTTTGGGAATCGGACAAAAACGGTTTGCCCGTTAATTCCCAAGTAGCATAACAAAGATTAGAGACGTTCACTACGGCGTGCTCTATCAAAAATGGGCTGATTCGCCAGAATGCGTGCGACCGCTCGACATTCGCTTGGAAGGCCTTAATAGAGGCCCGGAGTTCATCGTTAACCATCTTTAGCAAAAGCTCAGGATCGGGTGCAATGAGTTGTCCGGCTTGCCGATACATCCATTCGGTCATAAGATGGATTGTTTCATTCTCGAACCGCGTTTTAGGGGAGCTCGCAGAGAACCTTCAAGGCTATACAGAGCATCACGTTTCTTCTCGCATTTCCACCTTCTACTTCATTGAGGCGTTCGAGGTCGCTCAGGGCTTCGTGGGAGAGGAATACTTGGAAGTCCATGCGGGGATGTGTTGGCGGGCTTCCTCCAAGGGGATGCGTTCACCGCGATCGAGAGAGGCGAGCCCTTCATCGACAGCCTGCCGAAATTCCAGCTCATAGATGGCGTCGATCAAGCTGGCGTCGGCCGGAAGTTTCTCGGCAACTTCCAGGAGGATTTCTTTGGTGCTCATTAGCTTCTATTCTTACCTCAATTGCAGCGGTGTGCGGGAATTTTTATTCTGGGATTTTCTGAGAGGATTCACCGCAGAGATCGCGGAGGACGCAGAGATGGGGAGAGAAGTGACGGATGATTAGTGACCAACGGGAGATCGTTTCCTGTTTTCCTGTTTCATCCCTCCCCTTCCTTCTTGGAGTCCTGGTTTCCAAATTCGACGGAGGATTTCACCACAGAGATCACGGAGCACGCAGAGTTCTGAAAGGCTGATCCGTTTCCTGAGTTCCTAGCCCGCTCGCGAACGCTTTCGGAGTTCCTGCTTCGTCTCTTTTCTCTGTCTTCAAAGGCAATGCCATTGCGAGAAGGACGGTTAAAGATTAACCTCTTCGCCATGAAATTGCGCCTGATCGTGGAACATGATCGCGAGACGAGTCGGTGGGCGGCGTTCTTTCCGGAGTTGCCAGGATGCGCTTCGGCCGGTGACACAGAGAAGGAAGCGGTGCGCAATGCGAGGGAAGCGCTTGATCTGTGGTTCGAACCGTCTGCGGAAGCCATTCCGGCCGGCGCGAAGCTGGTCGAAGTGGCGTTACCGTGAGCCGGCGTTTCCGGTTTGCAGCGCGGAAGAAGTCGCTCGCGTGCTGCGCAAGCACGGGTTTGAGATGGTAAGCCAAAAGGCAGCCACCAGAAGTGGCGACACGAAAATGGCGGCAAATCATTCTGGCGCGCCATGGAAGCAAGCCCATCCCGATGGGAACGTTGAAAAGCATTATCGAGGGTAGCGGTCTCACCGCGGACGACTTTCGTTAAGGGATTCACCACGGAAGACACCACTCGCCCCGCTTAGCGCGTCCGAAAAAGAGGGCTGTAGGCGGAGAAGCTCGGAAATCTTGATCTGTTCATGTGTGGCGGATACTTGACTGCCCGCAGATAACGCTTTCGGAGTTGCTGGTTCATCCCCTCTTCCTGGTTTCCAAATTAAAACAGGATTCACCACGGAGATCACGGAGCACGCAGAGTTCTGAAAGGCTGATCCGTTTCCTGAGTTCCTGAGCCCGCTCGCGAACGCTTTCGGAGTTCCTGCTTCGTCTCTTTTCTCTGTGTGCTCCGTGTCCTCTGTGGTGAATCAAATCGGGTGGAAATGCGCAGCGTGAGGAATTGACGGACGGTTCAAGTCTTGATAAGTCGGGCGGAAGCGAAACGCCCCTAACGATGAATCTTTCCACGCATGCCCATTACGTTGCGGCCCTTTGCGGAGGCGCGCTCGCGCTGTGGCTGGCCGGCTGCGCCGGGAATCGCCCATATCATTTGGGCGAGGCGCCGGCGGAGACGGCGGTGTCGCCGGGTGCGAATGGGACAGCCAAGGATATTTATCGGCTCGGTTTTATCGAGTTCGATGAGCAGGGCGATTTTTGGGATCGAAATCAACTGCGCAAGACGGTGCAGGCGATTCGTTATACGGGCCGGCCGGTGCTCCTCGTGACTTATATTCACGGCTGGCAAAATAATTCCAACGGCCAGGACGCGGCGGATGTGGAGCAGTTCCGCGGATTGCTGGCACGGCTAACCGCAGATCGGACGGTGCAACTCTCGGGCTTGCAAGTCTTCGGCGTCTATCTCGGCTGGCGCGGGCGGGTGGTGCACAAGGTGAATCCGGTGGTCGATGCGCTGACGTGGATCGGGAAGCAGAGCAGTTTTTATTCGCGCAAGAACGCGGCGACGCGCATCTCGTCGAGCACGCCGGTTACGGAGACGATTTTTACTTTGATCCGCACGGCGCGGCGGGATACGCCGGGGATTTCGCGTTGCGTGGTGATCGGGCATTCGTTCGGCGCGCTCGTGCTGGAGAAGGCGCTGGCGCAAGCGCTCGTCGGCACGCTGCTCTACGAGGAGCCGTTCGTGCCGGGCGTGCCGAAGGCGCGGACGGATCGCGTGTTTAAACCGGCCGATCTCATCCTGCTGGTGAACTCGGCCGCGGAATCAATCTACTCGAAGGAGTTGATCGATATGTATCGCGATACCACGCCGCTGCGCGGCGCGCCGCATGTCGTGATGATTAGCTCGGATGCGGATCAGGCGACGGGGCTGGCGTTCCCGATCGGGACCAAGCTCTCGAATACGCCGAAGCTGCTCGGCGGGGCTTTTCGCAAATACGGGACGGGCGGAGAGGAGTCGCAGTTCCGCTATTTTACGACGACGCCGGGGCATAACGACGCGTTACAGAGTCATCGCCTGGTGCCGGATGGCGAAGGGACGACTGACCTAGGCGCGGATCCGTTTGACGTGAACTTGCGCAATCAGGCCGGCTCCTACGAAAACGTGACGCTTTACACGGGGACGCCGACGAATTGGAAACGCTGGCGGATCGAGCGCCATGGGCCTAACGAGACAAATTACTGGGTGCTGCATGTGCCGAAGGCGATCATTCCGGGTCACGGCCCGATCTTCGAAGGCGAATCGCGCGATCTGATGGCGGCGTTGTTTCGGGTCGGGTTGGCGCCCGGGACGCGAGAGCGAGCGGTGCCAGTGAATGTGAAAGGCAGCGCGCAAGGCGCGGTAAAGAAGACGGAGCAACGGCTGGAGCGCGCGAGCGAAAGCGGCGCGACGATTGTCACGCCGGTCGAGCCGTCGGCGGCGGGCACGCCGTCGCCATAGGTTCGGCTCAGAATTTTCCCGGGCGGTAGCCTATGATGGAAAGTAGCGACTCGTTAGGCAGCACTGTAGGGCAGGCGCTCCCGCCTGCCGTGGCTCGCAGTGCGGCTGATTTGCAGTTATTCCACAAAAGCCTTCAGCCGCGCGAGCGCCTGATCCCATTGCTGTGAGACCTGGGTGAGGTAATCGCGGGCTTCGGTCAATGGTTCCGGCTCGACTTCGAAGAGGCATTGACGGCCGGCCATTTCGCTGCGCACCAACCCCGCCCCTTCCAACACGCGCAGATGTTTGGTGATCGCCTGCCGGCTCATCGGCGAACCTTCGCTCAGCGCCGAAATTGAACAGGGCGCGCGTTCGCAAAGCCGGGCCAGCAGGGTGAGGCGCGTCGCGTCCCCGAGCGCGGCAAAGATCGGCGCGTGATGACGCAACTGCGCCGCGGTGGCCAGGCTGCTAGCTCTTCGCGCCGACATGCTCTGCGATGTCTTTCAGTTGGATCGACCAGCCACGGTCATTCATGCGAAATGCTTCCGCACGGCGATGCGCCGGAATCTTCGCGAAACCGGATTCGGTAACGGAAAGCAAGGTGCGGTCGCCTTTTTCCGTCAGGCGGAATTCGACCAGCGTGGGCGGTTCCTGTGAGTAATCGACCGCCGGATCGATTGCGTAGGGATGCCAGGTAAAGGAAAAAAGCGTTTCCGACTCGATCTTCTGCACTTCAACTTCCATCATCGTATTTTCATGGCCGGTCACGGTCATTCGGCCGCGCGTCTTTTGGCCCACCGCAAACGGCGATTCCAGGTTGACGCCGAACCATTCGGAGAATTCCCGGTAATCGGTGAGGGCGCGCCAGACGCGGGCACGCGACGCCTTCAATTCGATTTCCTGGTGAATGCGGTCCTGATCAATATGCAAGCTCATGGTTGCATATTAGCGACCCGCTTTCTTTATGCAACTATTTAGTTGCCTGTTCGCGCAACGCATTTTGCACGCTCGGTGGCAGCTTGCCGGCATTATGCAGCAATTGGCTGACCTGCCAGATCTGCGTATCGCTCAGCCGATCGCCAAACGCCGGCATCGCGCTCCAGCGAATCCCGTTCTTCACCACCCAATAGCTCATGCCGACCGGGTCATCGGTCACGCCTTCGGACGGCGGCAAAAGATGCGGGGGAGGCGGAAAGAAATGCGAGCCCCCCTTCTTTTCCGGGCTGTCGAAAGAGCCGTGGCAATTAATGCAACCGTTCGTCCGATAGACCTCGGCGCCGGCGAGCAGATTGGTTTCGTCGGCCGCGAGCGGCGATTGCTCCGAGATGGCCGAGCCCATGGCGGCGTGCAACGCCTTATGGGCGAGGAACCGCTCCATCGGCAATGGCTTTGCCCGCACACTCATCGGCATCCCGCCTTGAGTGACGAAGAGATAAAGACCCACCAGCAGAAGCACGACGCCCATCACCACACCGAAGAAAAACTTGCCCATAATCAGTATCTAAGAATCGCGGCCGGCAAACCGGATGGCTGCTTCGCGGCGACTCGATGGAAAATTCCCGAGTTTCAAAACAGGATGACCAACGATAGAACAAGAGCATGAAACCACTCCACCTCGCCCTCGTGTTCGCACTTCTTCTGCCAGGCTCGCTCGCCTTCGCGCAAAGCAAAATAGAACTTCGCCCTAACGACACCATGCACGACGTCTTGACGCAGCAAGCCGGCAAACCGGTCGAGCTGCGCATGAAATCGGGCGAGAAAATCGCAGGCAAGCTGGAGAAAGTGAGCAACAAAATGGTGCACATCTCTCAGTTGCAGGACGCCGATTTCTTCGACGCCGCCATCGCGATTGACAGCATCGCGGCGGTCGTCGTGCGGGTGCGATCGAACTAAAAGGCGAATGACCGAGACGGAGCGCCTCTGGTTGCGCGAATACCGGGAAGACGACGCCGCAGCATTCCTTCAGCTCAACAGCAATCCCGAGGTCTTGCGCTTCACCGGCGACCAGCCGATAACGTCGCTCGACGAAGCGGTCGCCGTTTTGCGCGCGCATCCCATCGCGGATTACCAGAAGCATGGGTTCGGTCGCTGGGCCTGCATTCTGAAAAGCAGTGGCCAGCATATCGGCTTCGCTGGGCTGAAGCTTCTTCCGGAGCTGGGCGAAGTGGAAGTGGGCTATCGTTTCCTCCCGGAATATTGGGGCCAAGGCCTGGCCAGCGAAGCGGCCATCGCCGCCGTCACCTACGGCTTCGAGCAAGTGCGTTTGACGAGAATCATCGGACTGGTCATGCCGGATAATCACGCCTCCGTCCGCGTGCTTGAGAAAGCCGGGCTGCGCTTCGAGAAGATGATGCTTCACCGCACCTTCACGATGGCCTGCTACGCTCGCACTGAGAAGGATTGACTAGGAAAAGGCCGTGCTGCTTCGAGTAACGCGCGACCAGGCAGATGCAAACATCGCCCCGCTGGATTATGACTCTGCCGATGGCTCCCGTGAAATGTCCCGGCTGCGCGCGCGCGCTCGAACAGCTCGCGGAAGAATGCCCCCACTGCCGTTTCTCCCTCCACCGGATGAATGTGAAGTACGGCGCCATCCCGCTTCATACCCGCTACCTGACGGATCGCGCCGCATGTCTCACGCTCACCGAAATCAAAAAGCTGCGGGAACGACTCGACCGTTTCACAAAAAAGTTTCCGCAAATTCTCTTCTCCATCTTCATCTCGCCCTTGCCGCGCGGCGGGAAAGTGAATGAGTTTGTGTTCTGGCTGGCGAATCGCGCCCGGTTCAGCTCGACCGAGGCGCGGGGCCCGGAAAATTTCGAACTGCTTCTCGTGCTCGATCCCGAGGCCAGGACCGCTGCGCTCACCATGGGTTACGGCCTCGAACACGCTTTGCGGGAGGAAGATTTACAAAGTGCTCTCGCAGACGCCGCGTCCGCATGGGAGGAAGGTCATATCGCCAACGGCCTGTTCGCCTGCATCGATGCGATGACGCAGAAACTACAGGAGCTTTCCCTGAGAGACGCCGAATGAAATCCTTTTCGCCAAAGATCAATCGACGTCTCGCATTGCTCGCCGTGTTGATGAGCATTGCGACATCGCCGACGGCGCACGCCCAATCCGGGCAACCCATTTTTCAGCCCTCCCAAAACATCGCCTCGGATACGCCGAGGCCATCGCCGCCCAGCACACCCGAGCCGCCATCCGAGCCCTTGCCTGTCGGCTGGCAGATCACCATCGGGGTCGCCGTCATTCTCATGGTCGCCGCTCTCCTTTACGGCTCGATTAAAGCCTGGCGCTTCGCGAATCTTTTCGATCGCCAGTATCGCCTGCCCACCCCGACGAGCGCGCGTCTTCGTCTCGGCGGCGAACGATGCGGCGGCACGATGGGTCAGATTAGGTTCTGATTTTCGCGGCGCTTCTTTAAGGCGTCTGTTTCCTAAACCGTTCTGCGAGGCTTCATGCCTTTTCGGCGCCAGAGAAAAGTTCGTTTCGGCGAGTCGCCGAAACCAGCACGCGAGTCGCGTGCGCTCCCCGGAGGAAGACGTTGCGCCCTCAAGAATAAAAATCTCTGTGTGCTCTGTGCTCTCTGTGGTGAAAATAATCCCAGATTTTTCCTGGTCTCCTGCCTTCCAGATTTAGTCAGTCATTACTCCGTGCCGAAGTAGCGATCGCCGGCGTCGCCCAGGCCGGGAACGATGTAACCGCGCTCGTTCAGTTCTGGATCGATCGCAGCAGTGAAGATGGGAACGTCGGGATGAGCCGATTGCAACTGCCTCAGCCCGACGTCGCAACTGACTAGACAAAGGAATTGTATCCGAGATGCGCCGGCCGCTTTCAAGATGCGGATGGCTTCACATGCACTGAAGCCGGTGGCGAGCATTGGATCGAGTAACAGAATTTGGCTAGCGGCGATGTTTGCGGGCAGGCGCGAATAGTAGGTGACGGGCCGCAGCGTTTTTTCGTCGCGATAAAGTCCGAGATGCCCGATGGCGGCATCCGGCATCATCTCGGAGACGGCTTCGGCCATGCCGAGCCCGGCGCGCAGGATGGGAACGAGCGCAATCGGCCGCTTCCAGCGCGCTCCGGGCGCGGCAGCGAGCGGAGTTTCGATTTCGTGCGTTTCGGTTTCCCAATGACGCGAAGCTTCGGTCGCCAGCAGCCGCGCAATCTCGTGCAGATGGCGCCGGAAATTTCCCGACGTTGTTGTTTTGGCGCGCAGAAAAGTGAGATGAACGGCGAGGAGCGGATGGGAGACGACGCGGGCCAGTTGATCAGCAGGGACCGACATATTGTGTTAGAGAAACGGACGAGCCGGCCGCGTTCGCGGGCTGCGGCGACGGATGATAGCAACCATGGAAATCGAGCAAAGGGAAATCAAAAAAAGCAAAACGCAGGAAGCGCCTAACCAGTCGAAACAAACGCGCCGTTATCCGATCGGCGCGGAGTTAATGGGCGATGGACAGGTTCATTTTCGGGTCTGGGCGCCGAAGGTGAAAACGCTCGAGGTGGTTTTGCATGCGGAAAGCGAGGCGTCCTTCCACGCGTTGAGCGCGGAGGAGAACGGTTATTTTTCCGGAGCGATCACGGCGAACAGCGGAACGCGTTATTCATTTCGCGTCGATGGCAACGGCGAGAAATTTTATCCCGACCCGGCCTCGCGCTTTCAACCGGAAGGCCCGCACGGGCCGTCGCAGGTGATCGATCCTGCAAACTACGAGTGGACCGATGGAGAATGGCGCGGCCTAAAGATGGCCGGCCAGATTTTTTACGAAATGCACATCGGCACGTTCACGCCGGAGGGGACGTGGCGGGCGGCCATCGAGCAACTGGCGGAACTGGCGAGCATCGGCATCACCACGATCGAGATGATGCCGGTCGCCGATTTCGGCGGGAGCTTTGGCTGGGGTTATGACGGCGTCGATCTTTTTGCGCCGACGCATCTTTACGGAAACCCGGACGATTTGCGCGCGTTCATCAATGCGGCGCACTCGTTAGGCTTGGGCGTGATTCTCGACGTGGTCTACAATCACTTCGGTCCGTCCGGTAATTATCTCTCCGTTTTTTCGGATCATTACATGACGAAGCGCCACGATAACGATTGGGGCGACTCGATCAATTTCGACGATCCCGATTCGGCGCCGGTCCGCGAATTTTTCATTACCAACGGCAGCTATTGGATCGAGGAATTTCACTTCGACGGATTTCGTTTCGACGCGACCCAAAACATTGTCGACGACTCGAAGGAATACATCGTGGGCGCGATCGGTCGCGCGGCGCGAGAAGCAGCCGGCGAGCGCTCGATTATTCTCGTTGCCGAAAACGAACCGCAGACGACGAAGCTGGCGCGTCCCTTAGGCGAAGGCGGCGACGGGCTCGATGGCTTGTGGAATGACGACTGGCACCACAGCGCGCTGGTCACGTTGAGCGAGCGGAACGAAGCCTACTACACCGATTACAACGGCTCGCCGCAGGAGTTCATCTCGGCGGCGAAATACGGTTACCTTTACCAGGGTCAGCCGTTCAAGTGGCAGGCCACTCCGCGCGGCACTTCCGGCATCGGCTTTTCTCCGCAAACGTTCGTGTGCTTCATCGAGAATCACGATCAAGTGGCCAACACGCTGACGGGTGAGCGCGTGCGCCAGCTCACCTCGCCCGGGAAATATCGGGCGATGAGCGCGCTGTTGTTGCTCGGGCCGTGGACGCCGCTGCTTTTTCAAGGCGAGGAATTCGGCGCGTCGACGCCGTTCGTTTATTTCTGCGATGTCGAGGAAGGTTTGCGGGACGCGATCCGCCAGGGACGTTTTCAATTCCTCGCGCAATTCCCTTCCATGGCGAGCGATGAAGCGCGGAAGCGGTTACCCGAGCCGTCGGATCCGAAAGTCTTCGCGAGTTGCACACTCGATTTCTCCGAGCGGGAAACGAACAAGGAGCTTTACGATTTTCATAAAGACCTTCTCAAATTGCGACGGAGCGATCCGCTCTTCCACGAAGTGAAGCCGGGCGCGGTCGATGGCGCCGTCTTGAACGATAAGGCGTTTCTCCTGCGCTATTTCGGCGATAAGGGCGACGATCGGCTACTGGTGGTGAATTTTGGGAAGCAACGCCAGCTTGAGCCGGTGTCCGAGCCGTTGCTCGCGCCACCTGAAGGCATGCAATGGGAAACGCTTTTCACGACTGAATCGGTCAAATACGGCGGCCCTGGCGCCGTTGATACTTCGACGGATCAAGGGTGGCTGCTGCCTGAAGAATCGACGGTGGCCTTGAGACCAGTGAAGCGCACCTCGCCCCTCCCCAAACCGATCAAGCGAATCTTGTGACCGCCGACAATTCGGAGGCGCTTTCGTTTGGCCGGCCCACGACGGTGCGCTCGCTCAAGTGGACGGGCGAACAAAGTTCGCGCGAAGATTTGCTCAGCCTGGAATGGCTAGTGACGAACGGCCTCGGCGGATACGCGTCCGGCACGGTGTTGGGCGCGATTACGCGACGCTATCATGGCTTGCTCACGGCGGCGCTGCCCGCGCCGCTCGGGCGCGTGGTGATGTGGAGCCATGTCTCCGAGCGCCTGCGCTTCGGCGACGAAGTGATCTCGTTAGGCGCAGAAGAGCGCGCCGGTGGCCAGCTCAATCTTCATTCGGCCGATTACCTGACCAAGTTCCGGCTCGAAGATGGATTGCCCATCTGGCTTTTCCGCGTGCGCGATCTGGTTTTCGAGAAGCGCGTCGTTCTTCTCCATCTGCAAAACACCGTGCACGTCACTTATCGAATTCTGGAAGGAACGAGCCGGCCACGCCTTGAGTTGCAACCGGCCATGCATTTTCGGCACTACGAAGCGCGCGTCGATCAGAAGCTAACATCGCATTACAAGCTGAGCGTAGACGAGGACCGCTATGAGATCGCTGCTCCTGAGGATCATCTTCCGCCATTGCGCATGCGGCTGAGCGGCGCGCCGTCGAACTTCACGGTGGAGCCATCGCATATTCGGCAGGTGGTTTATCGGGCGGAGGAAAGCCGAGGCTACGACCACATCGGCGATCTCTGGAGCCCCGGTTTTTTCGAGGTGGACCTGCGCGATACCGAAAGCGCCACGCTCATGGGCTCGACCGAATCCTGGAAAATTATCGACGTGTTTTCGGCCGATGCCGCGCTCGCCGCGGAACAGGAAAGGCGCATCCGCTTGTTGGCCGAAGCCGATCCAGCGGCGCGCACCGGCGTCGTAGCGGAGTTGGTTTTCGCGGCCGATCAATTCGTCATCAAGCCGGCTGGCCGCGCGCAGGAAGCAGCGCGCTCGCATGCTTCCGGCGACGAAATGCGCACCATCATCGCCGGTTATCATTGGTTCACCGATTGGGGGCGCGACACGATGATCAGTCTGGAAGGGCTGACGCTGGTGACGGGACGCGCTGTGGAAGCCGGTTACATCCTGCGCACCTTTGCCCATTACGTGCGCGATGGACTCATTCCCAATATGTTCCCCGACAAGGAGCAGGCCGGTCTTTATCACACCGCGGATGCGACGCTTTGGTTTTTCCACGCGCTCCACCGCTATCTGGCTAGCGCCGACGATCACATCACGCTCGACCTGCTTCTGCCGACGCTGGTCGATATCGCCGAACACCATTTGCGCGGTACGAAGTTCAACATTCACGTCGATCCGGCGGATGGTTTGCTCGTCCAGGGAGAGGAAGGCTACCAGCTCACCTGGATGGATGCGAAGATGGATGATTGGGTTGTGACGCCGCGCCGCGGGAAGGCCGTCGAGATTAACGCGCTTTGGTTTAATGCGCTGAAATTGCTGGCCAACTGGCTGCGCCAAACGGGCGACACGGCTGCTGCGGAACGCTACGAGCAAGAGGCCGCGCGCGCGCAGCATTCATTTAACGAACGCTTCTGGTACGACGAGGGCGGTTATCTTTACGATGTCGTCGATTGCCTCAATGGCGACGCGAGCGATTCGTCCTGCCGGCCCAATCAAATCTTCGCCATCTCGCTCGATCATCCCATCCTCGCCCAGGAGCGGTGGGGGTCAGTCATTGAGGTCGCCGAGCGCGAACTGGTCACGCCCGTCGGGTTGCGCTCGCTTTCGCCTAACGACCCTGATTATCAACCCGTCTATTCCGGCGGTCTCCGCTCACGCGACGGCGCCTACCATCAAGGCACCGTCTGGGCTTGGCTGATCGGGCCTTTCGTTGACGCGTGGCTGAAAGTGCATCCGGGCGACAATGTCGGCGCGCGCAAATTTCTAGCAGGATTTCCAAAGCTTCTCAACGAAACCGGCATCGGCACGATCGACGAAGTCTTCGACGCCCGCGCGCCCCATCCTCCCGGCGGCTGCATCGCCCAAGCCTGGAGCGTGGCCGAAGTGTTGCGCTGCTGGGTGAAGACGGAACAGCGAATCACCGATTCGTAGGGATGGAGGCGACTGGCAGCGCACCCAAGCAGCCACGCGTTGCGCACGGCGCGCCTAGCGGTCGCGCCCTACCATAAGTATCCCGAGCGGAGTCGAGGGATCCGTGGCGCTACCTAAAAGCCAGCCACTTCCCTTCGCCCAATTTGCGGAATGGGCAGCCCGCGATTATTTGCAGTGGATGAAATGGGCCATGATCGCGGCGTTTGCCTCCCTCTTTGCAATGACCAACCTCCTCGCGCAGGAGCCCGCCGCTTCCGCGCCACCGCAAGGCGTGCCGCTCGACCAGGCCCTTATCCCGCCGTCTCCCTCCCCTTCTGCTGCGGTTCCATCGCCGACTCCCGTTCTTTCGACACCAGCCGCGTCGCCGAATCCCAGCGCGTCGCTCGCCCCGATGCCGCCGCCGCAGGACGCCACGTCGCCGCTCCCTTCAGCGTCGCCCACCGCAAGCGTGTCGCGCGCGCTTCCGGCCGCCCCGCCCAAGCCGGTCAAACGCAAACCGAAGCCACTCATCGCGCTGCCAAACTACGACCAGGACACGAGCGTGCGGCTCCAGATTTTCCTCGATAACAACGACTTCGGCCCTGGAAAAATCGACGGACGGATGGGCGAGTTTTTTCGCAAGGCGCTCGTCAATTACAAGATCGCGCACGGCCTGTTGCCCACCGGCTCGGTCGCGCGCTTTCTCGACGAAGTGCCCACGCCCTACACCACTTACACTATTCGCCCCGAGGACGAAAAATTCGTGGGCGCGACGGCGAGTAAGCCCTCGCAACAAGCCAAACTGAAGGCGTTGCTCTACGGGTCGTTGCTCGAATTTGTGGCTGAGCGTTTCCACTCGGCCGAAGATTTTCTGCGCACACTCAACCCCGGTAAAAATCTCGAGCAACTCAAGGTCGGCGATACCGTCAAAGTGCCAAACGTGCTGCCGTTCGAAGTTGAAAAATTGAGCGAAGGATTTCGGCCGAAGAACCCGGCGCTGGCCAAACGCGTCTTAATTATCGACACGGTCGAGCGCACGCTCGAAGTGCGCGAAAACAATTACCTCCTCTACGAATTCCCGATCACGCCCGGCTCGACCAAATTGCCCGCGCCGAAAGGCACTTGGAAGATTCTCGGCATCGCCACGCTGCCGTGGTTTCGCCATGACGAAGGCGTCCTCAACCACGGCGTGCGCACGAACAATTTCTACAATCTCCCGCCCGGCCCGAACAATCCGGTCGGCATTTTGTGGATGGGTTTGAACAAACCCGGCATCGGCGTCCACGGCACAAATAATCCGGAGACGATCGGGCGGGCCGGCAGTCACGGCTGTATCCGGATGGCGAACTGGGATGCGGCGCGGGTGCGCGACATGGTGAGCCCAGGCACCGTCGTGCAGATTTATTAGGGCTGGTGTCTGACCCCGGCGCCCTATCGTTGCCGCACCGCAGGATTTCTCGTTAGGCGGAACGCCGCCAGACTTCCGATTTGATCAACCCGCCCCACCAATGGCGGCGATGGATCCGATAAAACGCCTGGCCTTTTAGCAAAGGCGTGGGGCTGACCAGATGCCGTGCCTTGATGCCGGTGGTGAGGCGAAAGAAAAGATACATGGCGGCCAGCCAGATGTGCGCATGAGCCCGGGCCAGTGCGCCTTGCGAGACATGAAAATCCGCGAGCAGCCAGACCGCCTGCGGAGCGGCCAGCCCCGCAATCTTATCGACTACCGTCACGAGGTCGTGCCGCCGAAAACAATCGAGCACGAAATGGGTAACGACCAGATCATAACCGGCGCTGTCCGCTTCCCAGTGCAGAATGTCGTCACAAAAAAAGCGGACCTGTCCTTCGGCGGCCGGCTTTCTCTGAACGAGGCGTTGATGAGCGAGATGGAGCATTTGCGCGCTGGCATCCACACAATCGACTTGCGCCTCCGGAAATTTATCGAGCAGCGCGCTGAGAAAGCACCCGTTCCCTTCGCCGACGATGAGGACACGGCGCGGGCGGGAGAGTTTATGCAGCCAGGCGATGCGCGCCCGTTGCAAAGCATTCCCGAAGACCATCGCTTCGAGCGTGTGATAACGAGGAGCGAGCCGATCGAAACTCACAACGCGAAAAGGAAAAAGAGGAGCGGCGTGAGCAGCACCAGATCAGCTAGGGCGGTGCGTTCGTCGCGCGACCAGAAATCGCGCCGCAGATCGAGCCCGCCTAACAAGAGTGCGCTAAAGCCGACGGCGCCGGCCAGCACGGATGGCGTCCATCGCCCGAGCGCCGCGAGAAGCGAGACCAGAGCGAGGCCCCACGTGGCGGCGCGCAAACGCTGGGACAGATGCGGCCAGCGCGTAGCCATCGAATGCTTGCCTTGCGCAAGATCGAGTTCGATTTCCCAAGCGGCTATACAGAGACAGTTCAAGATACAGAGCAGGGTAAAGAGCAAAAAGGCGGCCACGAAAGCAAAACTCAGCGCCGGGCGCAGCGAAAATACCGTGCCGGCAGCGAAAAGGAAGCCAATGCAGCATTCCTTCAAGGGCAACCGCCGCCAGAGTTTGCCCAACCAATAATTCACCACCAGATAAGCGCCCGAAGCGAGCGCCAGCGCGGCTCCGAAGACCACCATCTCGCGATCGAGCCGCAGCACCGTCCAGCCATCGAGCAAACCGACCGCGATCAACCCCACCCACCACGCGCGCCGGTGGCGGCTGCAAAATTGTGCACGCCACGATTTCTCACTCTCCGCATCGAGGATGAGCGCGTCGCCCAACCGGTCGGCCAGATAAATGAGCCAGGCGGTCAGGAAGAGCGCGACCCGCGCCGGCCATCCGACCTGAAGATGAAAACTGTGCGCGAAAAACCATTGCCACGTCACCGCCACGAGCGGGGCATCCAGACAAAGGAGGTTGAGCCACGCCACCGCCGTATAACGCGTGCGCGTTCCGCGGGCGCGGCGGACCACCGGGACGGGCGCTGCCGCCATCGGTCGCAGCAAGGAATCGGCGGTCGGACGCATGGCCGGAAGTCTACGCGAGGGGAAAACCTCCGCAATACGCTTGCCCGTCGCCCGTTCCGAACTAAAATTTAGGCGCAGGCCGGCCAACTTCTCGGCGCCGGAAAATTGGAAAATTGACGATGAAAAATGGCATTCCCACAAACAACGCAGCCGTCGCCGTGCTCCCGAAACACCTTCTCCAATTTGCGGTCGATCAACGCTACGAAGATTACACCCCCATCGATCACGCGGTCTGGCGTTTCATCATGCGCCAGAACACCTTTTTCCTGAAGGAATACGCGCACAAACTTTACTTCCAAGGCCTGCTCGAAACCGGCATTTCCTTCGATCGCATTCCGCGCATCGACGAGATGAACGAAATCCTCGGCACAATCGGCTGGGGCGCGGTGGCAGTGGATGGATTCATCCCGCCAGCGGCCTTCATGGAATTCCAAGCCTACCGCGTGCTCGTCATCGCGTGCGACATGCGGCAGATCAATCACATCGAATACACGCCCGCGCCCGACATTGTGCATGAAGCAGCCGGGCACGCGCCGATCATTGTCGATCAGGAATACGCTGATTATTTGCAGCGCTTCGGCGAAGTGGGCGCGAAAGCGATGTCGTCGAAAAAAGATTTCGAGCTCTACGAAGCCATTCGGCATCTCTCCATCTTGAAGGAGCTGCCCAATCCCGATGCGAAGGAATTGGCCGACGCCGGGAAGCTGGTCGAAGAGCGCCAGAAAAATCTGGGCGAGCCATCCGAGATGGCACTGCTTTCGCGCATGCATTGGTGGACGGTCGAATACGGGCTCATCGGCACGATGGAGAAACCGAAAATCTACGGCGCCGGTTTGCTTTCTTCGATCGGCGAATCGGTTTCCTGCCTCGAATCGCACGTGAAAAAGTTTCCCTACACCCACGAGTCGGCCAAGACTGCTTTCGATATCACGACGAAACAGCCGCAGCTCTTCGTCACCAAAAATTTTACCCAGCTCGCGAACGTGCTGGAAGAATTCGCCGGCAAGATGGCCTTTCGCGTCGGCGGACTCGAAGGCATTCAGAAAGCGATCTCCAGTAACAACACGGCCACCTGCGAGTATTCATCCGGGCTCCAGGTATCCGGCACGTTTACCGAAGTCATCACCGGCGCGAAGGATCAGGCCATCTATCTCCGCACCACTGGCCCGACGTCACTCGCCGTCGGCGGCAAGGAATTAACCGGGCACGGCCGCGATTACCATGCGGACGGTTTTGGTTCGCCCATCGGCGAATGGAAACCGACCGACCTGATCGAAGGGCAGAAGGCGAAACTGGAATTCGAAAGCAGCGTGCTCGTTGAAGGCACCGTCGAAGAAAAGATTGAGCGCGACGGCCGCCTGGTGCTCGTCACCTTTTCGAATTGCCGCGTCACCTATCAGGATCGCGTTCTGTTCGAGCCAAGTTGGGGCACGTTCGACATGGCGGTGGGCGAGCGCATCGTTTCCGTGTTTAACGGCGCGGCCGACAAGGATGCCTACAACCAGGTCGCCCTCGTCTCGCGCCAGCGCACCATCAAAGCCCCGTCCGATGCGCAACGCCGCAAACTGGAAAATCTGTATCAACAAGTCCGCGACATTCGCGAATGCAAAGTCGGCTACGAACGCCTCGGTGAAATTTGGGAAACGCAGCAGGCCGAACATCCGAACGACTGGCTCCTTTCCATGGAAATTTTCGAAATCCTCGACGACACCGCCCCGCAAACCGATTTGAAATCCCGCGTCGAAAAATTCCTGAACGAACGCAAAGCGCAGGACAAAGAGAACGCGATTTTAATCGAGTGGGGATTTCGCCTGGTCGTTTATCACAAAGCAGGATTACAAACGGCGGAACATTCCTAAGAATCCTTGCTGCCGCTTACGGTTCGTTCCCCGAAGCCGTTCGCACAGCGGCCGCTCTCATGTAGCGGCCCACACTATAAGATTGCCTCCCAGACCCGTTCCCCTATAAAAGGCTCATGCCCTCGCCGCCCCTCCCAACCACGATAGACGACGCTCGGTCGTATAATTTTCGGTAGATGCTTCTTCCGCGCTCACCCACTTGGACACCGATACAAAGGTGGCTCATCGTCGCCGGAGTCGCGTTGCTGGTCATAACACTCGGCGCACTGGTCTACACGTACGAGCGCTACTATCGCGGACCCGGAGAAAGCGCCTTTTACGGTACTTGGCTCGATCCGATATTTAATTCCGACGACAGCCAATACTGGGAGTTCCGCTCGGATCACACGTTTGCGCTAGTGATCATGATCAGTGGCGAGAAGACATCGACTGTCGAGGGCAGGTGGTATGCCGGAGGTCCCAACATTTATCTGCGCTTCCCCGAGGACTGGGGCCCAAGTCGACCAATCGTCATGCACATCGTAGAAATCTCGCCGGAACAATTCGCCGTCCGATTTTCGCCCGGGAGCCACGTTTACCACTTTGAAAGGGCTGCTCTTAATTCACCGCACACATCATGATGATCCAACGTGTGTTTCCGATTGCCCTAGCGGTGGCATACCTCGGGGTCACCGCAGTCCGCGCGGAAGCGAGTGCGTATTCCACCGTCAAATCCGCTCGACATTTTGCGATCGGGGGCGTCGGTGACGCCGGAGTCACCTCGAAAGAGGAGATTGCCATGCGAGCCATCCGCGACAGTCCACGCGCCTAAGAACAGCTTCGGGGGTTGCTGCGCGAGAGTACTCCGTCTGGGCAGATGTATGCGCTGTTTGCGCTCCGGCAGCTGAGCCCACCCGATTACTCGGCGTTGGCCGAGCCGTTCCGTCGTAGTTCCACAGAAGTTCCCACGATTTCTGGTTGCTCCGTCTATACGCAGCGTATGTCCGAAGCTGTTCGCTGGATCGATCAGTGGGCGAGGAAGGTCCGGGCGTGGGAGAAAGACCTAACCATGCAAATCCCGCCAACTACGAGCCAAGGGTACGCTCAAGCTTCCCATGACTCCAACCTTTCGTCCCGCCGCCACGCACGCGCTCGCCGCGACCTCTCGTGAGAACTTTCGGAGTAGCTGATCTGTTTCGTTAAATTTATGCGACGACTCATTGTGTGCACCCTCATCATTTCAGCGACTCTGCCGCTGAGCCGTGGACAATCAGCAACTGAACCGAGTCCTTTTCCACCATCAGGGACCGCTCGCGCCTACTTCATTTCCATGCCGCCGCCGCCATACCCGCCGGCTGCGCGACATGCACGCCAACAAGGAAAAGGTTGGTTTGAGCTGACTATCGATTTCGCGACGGGTCGCGTTCAGCAAGTGCACGTGCTGAAGAGCACCGGTGCAAAGTTACTCGATGACACTGTGATAGCGACGTTTCTACAGTGGCGAGCGAAGCCTCGCGTGATTCGCCATGCCGTAATTCCAGTCGAGTTTAAGCAAGGGTAGACGGCACCCACTCGCTCTACCAAGCGATGCAGCCACCTCTGAGCAATTGGCGAGAGGCCGCCTTCGGAGTGATACTTCTGAGTCGTTTTAGGTTGGCGGCTGTGTGGACCTTGCTCCTAGTTCTATTGCCAGTGCTTGCCGCCGCGGAGAAGGCAAACAACAAATTATTGACCGGCGAAGAGCTTTCCAAGTTTCTTGGGCCGGTATCGCCAGACGCTATAAAGTGGACTCGGAGCGGAGGGGTGGATTTCGTGTTGTATCACGGCATTGCACAACCGCCGCTCGCTGGCGAAGTCGGTTTTTATTTGGGCGGCCATCCAGACTTTCGAACGGGACCGGGCAGCACGACGGTGAAAGGCCATCTCGGAATCTTTCCGGCAAA
Organism: Chthoniobacterales bacterium; assembly: GCA_038258245.1. Classification (GTDB taxonomy): domain Bacteria; phylum Verrucomicrobiota; class Verrucomicrobiia; order Chthoniobacterales; family UBA10450; genus JBBSQB01. Next base: position 32,414 of record JBBSQB010000022.1, on the reverse strand, counting down.
GTGGCATCGGAGGATCGAGCCCAATAAATCCGTCACGCAAAACGCTTTGGTCCATCTGGACTATTATTGGCAGGTCGATATCGGCGTAAACGCGCCGCGGCAGGAGGATGTGGACAAGCTCGTCGCTGTGGTGTCGCAGCTCCCGACGTTCACGAAGAAGCCGGATCCGATTCCAGGCTTTCCCAATACGGCTCTCGAATTCTATGCGATGCCCATCAGTGGCATTTTCACATTCGTTATCCTGGTTGGAAGCTTCACGCTCGGCGGACGGTTGCTTAACCGTCGATGGCATGAGAAACGGGCGACACGGGCTCGCCGTAATTTTATCCTCGCTGCATACGCCGGCGGCAGCTCGTGGTCTGTGCCGCGATAGTCGCGATCTCAGCCTGGATTGTCTCACGATTCGTTTCGCTCTGGGATATCGGACAAGGTATTTTCTGGAGAACCGTATGCGCCGCGCTGGTGGTGGCGCTGGCTCTCCTCGTTTTCGCGGCAGCGGGAATCGTCGCGCGCGTGGTGGCGCGCGGAAATGCGAATGCTATCTGATTTCGATGGTCCGATCGTGCAATTTGGTCCGGTGTCGTCCCTTCTCCGCGTTCCCGGCGACCGCCCCAATTTCCTGTTTTCCTGCGTTCGTGGCTTCCAAACTCCCCCCGCGCGCTTGCCGTAAATGGGGCGCTGGAGTATTTGTCTTTTATGCCGACCGCAATTCTCAAAGCGCACTATGATGGCGAGCATATCGTCCTCGACGAGCCGTTCGAGTTGCCAGCCAACGCTCCTCTGATGGTGACGGTCTTTGCCCCTGACACTGAGCGTTCTGCCTGGGCCGTACTGGGCGCGCAGAACCTTGCCCGTGCATACGGCGAGGCCGAGCCGGACTATACGACTGCGGACCTCAAGGCCCAATGACAGAGGGCGATGTCGCGCTCACTCCGCTGCCGCAGGCAGATGGAAGAATCAAAGCTCGACCGGCGATTCTTTTGCGGATGATGCCTCCGTTTGGTGACTGGCTCCTTTGTGGCGTGAGCACACAACTCGCGCAGGAGGTCGCCGGCTTCGACGACGTGATCGAAGCGACGCATGCCGATTTTCGCAACAGCGGTCTCAAGGCCGCTTCGCTTATCCGACTCGGTTTTCTGGCGGTCCTGCCAGCCGACCATCTCCTCGGCGTGCTCGGTTCCATCTCCCCTGAACGCCACGGAAAGCTGTTGCAGAGGCTCGCGACTTTTCTCGCGGCTAAACGCCACGCTTAGTCCGGCAGCCTCACCCGTTTCGACGGGATTCTCGGGCAGCAGCATCAGGTTTTGTTTATCTTTTTCTGTTTCCCGGGTTCGTATTTCTCCTCCTGCTTTCCTGAGTTCCTGATTCACCTCTTCTTCCTCCTGGGTTTCTGGCTTCCAAATTCGAAAGAAGATTCACCACAGAGATCACGGAGGACGCAGAGCCGGGAATGGCTCGGAATTCCCTGTTTCCCTGAGCCTGCTCGCGAACGCTTTCGGAGTTCCTGATTCGCCTTCCCCTTGGTTCCCCGTCTCCGCGGTGGGATCGGCTACGCCGTAGCGGGCTGGATTCCAAATTCATTCCTCGCGATTTCCCGTTTCCCCAGGTTCCTGAGTCGTTAGTCCGGTAGGCGCGGCGCGGAGATTTTTGAGCCTCGGCAGTCTCTGCGACCTCTGTGGTTAATTCGATCCGGACTGTTGTGGGCAGGCTACGCTCGTTTTGACAGGCGGCGGCGGAGCATGGTGGTGACATCGTGGACTTCGGCGATGCGGAGGAGGTAGGCGACGCTGAAGAAGACGACGGCCCCCACTGCGATGGTGAGTCCGACTTCGATGGCTTTTTGCCAGATGCGCAGAGTCGAGAGCGCGCGGAAGAATTCCCAGTGCGCGGCGAAACAGACAGCGGCCAGGGCGGCGCCGGCGATGGCGAGTTTGCCGAGCGTGAGGAGCATGGCGCGGGTCTCGAGGTGTTCAGCGTAGCGGCGCATCATGATGTAAAGGAGCAGAAAGTTGGTGATGGCGACGAGGCTGGTGGAAATGGCGAGGCCGCGATGACCGAAGCCGAGCCGGAAACGAAAGAACCAGTTGAGCCCGAAGTTCACGCCGATGGAAAAGAGACTAACGAGCATGGGGAGATTCTTTTTATTGATGGCGTAGAAGGCGGGCGCGAGCACTTTCACGCCGGCGTATCCGGCGAGGCCGATGGCGTAGAATTGCAACGCGGCGGCGGTCTGACGGGTGGCTTCGGCAGTGAAGCGGCCGTGTTGATAAATAAGGCTGATGATGGGCTCGGCCAAAATGATGAGCCCGATGGCGGAGGGAATGGTGAGGAGCATGACGAGTCGCAAGGAATGGGCGATGGCGCCGCGGAATTCGGCGGTGTTGCCGACCGCGGCACTCCGCGAGATGAGCGGCAACGTGACGGTGGAAATGGCGACGCCGAAGAGGCCGAGCGGCAATTGCATGAGGCGAAAGGCGATGTTGAGCCAGGTCATGGGTCCGTCGCCAAGGGTGGAGGCGAAGCCGCTGTTCACGGCAACGTTTACCTGCACCGCGCTGGCCGCGATGACGGCCGGCCCCATGAGGACCAGAATGGTGCGCACCCCGCGATCGCGCCAACGGAAGTCGGGCCGGAATTTGAATCCCACTTTGGCGAGGGATGGGATCTGGACGAGCAGTTGCAACAGGCCGCCGACGAGCGTGCCGAGAGCGAGCCCGATGAGAGAGCGCGTGCCGAAATGCGGATCGAGCCACCAGCCAAAACTGACGCCGCCGATAATGGACCCGAGGTTAAAGAAGCTCGAGGCCATCGCCGGCATGCCGAAGACGTCTTTCGCGTTGAGCATTCCCATGACGAGCGCGGCGAGCGAGACGAGCAGGATGAAGGGGAACATGATGCGGGTGAGCAAAATGGTGAGTTCGGCTTTTTCGGGCGCGAAGCCGGGCGCGAGCACTTGAATGAGCGCGGGCGCGAAGATGACGCCGAGCAGCGTGAGGAAGCTCATGAAGACGACGGTGAGGGTCGCGACTTTGCTGGCGAGGCGCCACGCGGATTGATCGCCCTCGGTGGCGATGCGGCCGGAGAAGGTGGTGACGAACGCGGTGGAGAGAGCGCCTTCGGCAAAGAGATCGCGCAACATGTTGGGCGCGCGGAAGGCGGTGAGGAACGCGTCCATGTTGCGGCTCGCGCCGAAGAGCGAGGCGAAGACGACTTCGCGGAGCAGGCCGAGAACGCGGCTGCACAAAATGGCGACACCAACGATGCCGGTCGCGCGCGTGCTTACCCTTTTCAGCTCAGCCATGAGCGAGGAAGGAACAACGGCTGTCTCTCTCGCGAAAGGACAATCTCATTCCGCGCGCGGCGTCGCGGAAACGCCGAAGCGTTGATACAGGAACGAGGCAACGATGAGGATGATGGCGACGCCGATGAAGGCGCCGATGCGATAGAGCTGATTGAGGTTGCCGAGATCGTGCAGGAATAATTTGGCGAGCGTAATGATGAGCAACCCGAGCCCGGCATAACGAACCGCGCTCGCTTTGCGGCTCATGCCGATGAGGAGCAGGCCGAAAGCGAAGATGGCCCACGCGATCGAGTAGGTCATGTCGCGCGCAAAATTGCCGGAGAAGGAGAAGGTGAGGGTCGGCCCGATGGAGAAGTAATCGGCGATTTCGAGATTGAGGAGGAGGAAGAGAAGGATTCCCCCTAACGAATAAAGGAAGGCCGGCGCGTAGCGCTCCGGTTGTTTTGGCTCGACGGGCCGAAAGAGGCGCGCGCCAAGGAGCAGACAGACGCTGGTCACGCCGTAGGCATACAGATACCAGTTCCAGATTTTCACGCCGGTGCGCGGGTGGTAATCAAGGACTGCGGGGTTAAGCGCGAGCCGGATGAAGGCCGCGCTGAGCAGGAGCAGCGCAACAAGTCGCAGCCCGCGATGCGGCACGCGGCGAAAGAGCCAGATTAACGCCAGACCTTCGAGCGCCCAACCGAGAGTGATCCACTCGCACGAGAACTGGATTGGGAAGATGAGACTAACAAAGAGGAGCGCGGCAGCGCCCTGCCACGCCAGCTTTGCGTCGCCCGTGGCCGGCTCGATTCGCCGGATCTTGAGCAGATAAAAAACTCCGAACGCATACGGAACGATGAAGGCAGCGGGCAGCAGCCCGTTGACGGATGCCGGGAAAGCTTCGACGAAGATTTGGTAGACGAGCCAGAAATGCGCAGCGCCGGAAACGGCGGAGACGCCCCACGGCGTTGCCTGTTCCTTCGCGCGCGCGAAGAATGGGAAGCCGATAAAGAGCAGCGCAAAAACAAAGACGAACGCGAGCGGAACGGCCGAATGCGCGGCGGAGAAGTTGGTCGCGAGCCAGGCGCGCTCGATACCCCAACAACCGCCGAGCGCGACGACGGCGATCCAATTCGCACGCCAGACGATTCCCATGCCGAGAAGAAGCGCGGCCAGAACAAAGGCGAGCCCGAAAATTGGCGTGGGGTTTTCGCTGGGCGAAGTGGAGTTGGCCAGACCGAGCAGGAGAAACGGCGCTGCCGCGCAAAGCGCCGCCAGGCTGTGACGCTTCCCCCATTTCACACTGAACCACGCGTGCAACAACGCGAAGACGAGATACGAACCAAGCGCCCACCAAAGGAGCGATGGAGTGAGATAGAACGATGTCCAGAAAGCGAGGAAGCCAAAAACGATCAGGCCAGCCGCCGTGGCCAATGTTTCCGGGCGACGCTGCCGTAAGGCGAGCATGAGCAAGCCGACATCGGCAACGAACACGTAGCCAAAGAGGAGAGGTCGTTGTTCACGAATGGCGATGAAATCGAGCATCCACCAGGACGCGACGAGTGCAGCAAAACCCGCAACCGCGGCAGCAGTCGTCGTCCATTTTTCCGCGCCGCCTTCTTTCCACTTCAGAAAGACGACGAGCAGAAATTCAAACTCGAAAGCGACGAAGAGCAGCATCGACGTAATCGGGCGAGCGCCCATGAATTGGTTCGTCCAATCGACGACCATCAGGACGGTGGCGATGGCCGCGAGAAGGACCAGATGATTCCAATGTTTGCGCAACGCGGTCGCAGCAACGCCGGCGTTGAGCAGCGCGATGTAGCCGAAGAGCGCCGCCGGTTGTTCGCGGCCAGCGTTGAGCAAAATCGGGGTCAGAAATCCGCCGAGCATTCCGAGAATGACGACGACCTGGGCGTCGAGCAAAAGCGCGAGCAGAAACGCGGCGGCAGTTACGCACAGCATGAGCCCGAAGGCCGGCCCGAGCGCGATGAGCTGATAGTAAACGTGGGCGGAAAAGATGTTCGCGTAGAGAACAAGAATGCCGGTGGCGCAGAGGCTTTGTCCCGGCACACGGTAATTTTTTCGCACCGCCCACGCGCCGGCGGCAAGCAACGCCAGACCAATCGTCGCGCCCAGAAGAATGCGAAGCGCGGGCGTGATGAGGTTGTTGTCGAACGCATATTTCACCAGGAAGGCGAGGCCGAGAAAGAGGATGAAGCCGCCAAGCCAGGCGAAGAGTTTCACTCCGAGAAAAGCTTCGAAGTTAATCGGGGAGCGCGCGGGTGGCGGAATCGTTAGGGGAACTGGCAAAGGTGGTGGCGTGCTCGCTGTCGAAACGGGCGTTTGCAAAATCGCCGGCGGCGGCATGCTGGCGCGCGCCGCTGCGGCCGAGGATTTTTCCTGGCTCGGACTACGTTCGAGCGCATCGAGGCGTTCGCTCACTTTCCGCAGGCTCGCTTCGAGCGACCGCAATCGCCTGGCCTGCGTAACGAGAGCGACGATCGGGATCACGACGATCCCGATCAGAACCAGGATCACCAGAGCGAAGAAGCCTTCCATATCGAAGCTAGAGCCCAGTGGGATGATCGAGAAACACCCAGGGAAGATCGAACTTTCCGGCCAGATGCTCGGCGAACGCTTTCACCCCAAAAGTCTCGGTCGCATAATGGCCGCCTAACAAAAGGTTAACGCCCAGCTCTTCGGCTGCGACCGCCGCCCAATGCGGCGCTTCGCCGGTGATGAAGGTGTCGATGCCTTCGCGCGCCGCCGCGTAGATTTCAGAGCCCGCGCCGCCCGTGACCACGCCAATCGTTTTCGTTTCCATGGGACCAGCCCCGATGCATTTGATCGGGCGACCGACCGATTTCTCCAATCGGTCGATCAGATCGTCGCGCCGTACCTGCGCGTTTGCCTTTAAGCCAACCAGGCGGCCTTTCATTTCGAGAAACGGTTCCGGTTCGCTCAAGCCTAACGAGCGGACGAAAAGAGCGTTGTTGCCCAATTCTTCGTGCACGTCGAGCGGGAGATGCGCGCTGTAAAGCGCGATGTCTTTGGCGAAGGCGAGTTGCAGTTGCCGGCGCAGACTTCCGGTCACGGCTTGCAGACCCTGCCAGAAAAGGCCGTGATGCACGATGACGAGGTTGATCCTCTGCTCGCTCGCCGCCTGCAGCGTGGCCGTCGACGCGTCGACGGCTGCGCCGATTTCCGTGACCTCGCCGGAGTTTTCGATCTGCAGGCCGTTCAGCGCCTGCGACCAATCTTCGGTCTCCCCGATTTTCAGGTAGTCGTCGGCGTAACGAACGATTTCTTTCAGATCGGCCATCAAGGGAGAGGTTAGCTCATCGCAATGTCCAGGGTCGAAAATAATCGAGCAGGATGAGTCGTCCCTTTAATCTGCCGCGCTGCGCATCGCGGAGAATTCCGGGAAAATTCGTCAATTGGCCGAAGACGAAGCCGCGATCGAGTGGGCGGAAGAAATCGTCCTGATGACTTGGGAGAAAATAACGCGGTTGCAGGCGGTGGAGTGTTTCGGGCAACCGCGCGCGTGCATCGGGCAAGGCAACGCCCAGAATTGCGAGATCGACGGGGCCAAGGGCGGGCGGCAGTTGGGCGGGCGTTCCCCCAGAATCGATGTAGATGCGCCGGCCGGCGGCCTCGATGAGAAAGGCGAGCGGCTCGCCGCAAACCCAATCCGACGGCCGGTGCGGCGCGCCCGGGCAAAGCGGTCCATGAAACGGAACGCCTAACGGAAAGATGCGATCGTGCGCCGCGGGCAATGCAGTTATTTTCCAGGGACCAACGTTCCGCAACTCGCCCGCGCGCACCGGGTGGCAACGCGTGCTCTTCGCCCCCGCTGCGCTGGCCAGTGCGGTGGCGGTGGGCGACGCAATTAGCTGCGCGCCGGTCTTGTTCATAATTCGCGGGACATCGAGCAGATGATCGACGTGCCCGTGCGTCACCAGAATCGCATCGGGCGCGCCGGAGAGATGAGACATGCCAGCCGCGATGCGCTGTTCGTCTGGCTGGATCGCGCGATTGAAAATGAAATCAGCGAGCGCGAGCCGGGAGAAGTAGGGATCGATCAGAAGTGAGTGGCCGTTCGTTTCCAACTCATAGCCATTCACGCCGAGGTAGGTAATTCGGATTCCGTTGCGCGGGGACTCGCCCGCTCGATCAGCGACAATCAATTCGCGATACCGGATCAAGTCTGCACGCAAGGTGGGCGTGAGGAGAAGAAGGAGAAGCGGAATCCGCTTCATGAACGACGCGAATCGCACGCGCCGATTTTAGCGGGCTCGCCGAACAGGTGCGAGCAGTACTTCGTTTCCCGCGACGAATGCTTGACGAAGACCCGCGCGGCGGGAACGATACGCCCGGAGGAACTCTTGGAATACACCGACGCACCTGGCAGCGATAACACCGCGACTTTGGAAAACCGCACGCGGACCGACCTTCTGCCGCATGAACATGCCGCTCGCACCGGTGAGCTTGTCGCGGATTCGGAAACAGCCGAAGGCAAAGCGAGCGATGCAATGGCCGTGTTGCTCAGCATCGTGCCGGGCCTCGGCCACATTTACAAAGGGCACAAATTTGTCGGGATCCTCTTTATTCTGGGCGCGCCTTTCGCGGTGGCCATTTCCGCCCTGGCCGCGACGGCAACGGCCGGATTCGGACTCGCGCTCATGGTCCTCTATTGGTTTGGCGTGATGTTTCACGCCTACGCCATCTCGGATCGGATCACGCCGAATATCCGAGACGTGGGCGAGGAATACTAAAGATCGCTCGTTAGGCCGCCTGCGCCGCGACGGCGCGGTGGATTTCCTCCAGGATCTCGCGCAGACCGTAGCGGAACTTCCATGCCGGATAGTGCTCCTGGAATTTGCGCACATCGCTCACCCACCAAATGTGATCGCCGATGCGGTTATCTTCTTCGTATTTCCAGGTCAACTTTCGGCCGCTGATTTCTTCGCATAGCTGAATCGCTTCCAGCATGGAGCAGTTGCTGTGGCGGCTTCCGCCAATGTTGTAAACCTCGCCGATCCGCGGTTTCTCGATGAACGCAGCGAATGCTTCGACCAGATCGAAGCTGTGAATGTTGTCACGCACCTGTTTGCCCTTGTAGCCGAACACGCGGTAAGGCCGGCCGGTCACCGTGCAGATCATGAGATAGGAGAGAAATCCATGGAGCTCCGTGCCGGCATGAGCGGGACCGGTCAGGCAACCACCGCGAAAGCAGGCCGTCGGCATATTGAAGTATCGGCCGTACTCCTGCACCAAAATGTCGGCGGCGGCTTTCGATGCGCCAAAGAGCGAATGCTTCGTCTGGTCGATGCTCATCGTCTCGGAAATGCCGGGCTCGTATTCATGGCCCGGTTCGATTTCCCAGCGGAATTCCAGCTCGCGCAAGGGCAGGCGATTCGGCGTGTCGCCGTAGACTTTATTCGTCGAAGTGAAAACGAAGGGCGCTTCCGGACAGAAATTTCGCGCCGCTTCCAGGAGATTGAGCGTGCCGTTGGCGTTGACCGTAAAATCCATCTGCGGATCGCGCGCTGCCCAATCGTGCGAAGGCTGCGCCGCCGTGTGCACGACCGCCGCGATGTCGCCGCTGTGTTCCTTGAACAAGTCGGAAACCGCACTGGCGTCACGGATGTCGATATCGCGATGCGAGTAATTCGCGACCTGCGCCACCAACTGATCGCGCGTCTTGCGCGTCGACGCTTCCGGTCCGAAGAAACGGCTGCGCATGTCGTTATCGATGCCGACGACGCGCGTCTCTTCAGCCGCGAAATGTTTGACGGTTTCCGAGCCGATCAATCCGGCTGAGCCGGTCACGATAATGGTGCGCATAGAACGCGACATCCATTAGCCACCTTCACCGAGAATCCAAGTGACTTTCTCGGCGATGACGCGCGCGGCCGGCAGCTCGCGGTCGCCTCGCAAGACACGTTCGAGCAAGGCCGGCTGCTTGGTGGCGTTGACGAGAAAACAAACGTGCCGCGCTTTCGCGATAAGCGGAAAGGTAAAAGTGAGCCGCCAGCTTTCCAGCTTCGGCACATAGGTCGCCGCGACGCGATTTGCTTTCTCATCAAGCGCGGCTGTTCCGGGAAAAAGTGAGGCGGTGTGGCCCTCATCGCCAAGCCCGAGAAGCAAAAGATCGTGACGATAAATCGTTTCGCCGCGCTGGGTGGCGAGCAAGTCGAGTTGATCCTGATATTCCTGCGCGGCCAACTGAGGATCCATTTCGCCGCGCAGGCGCAGAATCGATTTTTCCGGAACGGCGGCGGGCAGGAAGAGCGATTCGTTAGCCATGCGGAAGTTGCTCTTCGAATCATCGGGTGGGACGCATCGCTCGTCGCTAAAGGTGAAAATGACCCGCTCCCAGGGAAGATCGCTGCCGCGCCGCGCAAATTCCGCATAGACCGGCCGCGGCGTATTTCCACCGGAAAGCGCTATCCGAAATTCCTGCCTTTCGGCCAGAGCCGCGCGCGCCTGCTGTAGGAGAAACGCCGCTGCGTCCGCCGCAAACTGTTTCGTCCGGATGATTTCGCGACTCATGCGCGCGCTTACGCCTTAGATGGCGCAGTGCGCCTGACCGCGTTTTTCGAGATAGCGCTGATGATATTCTTCGGCGCGGTAAAAGGTGGGCGCCGGCTCGATTTGCGTGACGATGGGATTGCCAAAACGTCCGCCCTTCTCCAGCTCCGCTTTCGACTCTTCCGCAGCTTCCTGCTGTTCCGGCGAGTAGTAAAAAATCACCGAACGATACTGCGAACCAACATCGGGCCCCTGGCGATTGCGCGTAGTCGGATCGTGATTCGACCAGAACACATCGAGCAGTTGGCGATAGGAAATAATGCTCGGATCGAATTCCACCTGCACCACTTCGGCGTGGCCGGTTTCAGCGGAACAAACCTGTTCGTAGGTCGGCTTGTCTGTCGTCCCTCCGGCGTAGCCGACCGCGGCATCCTTCACTCCGTGCAACTGACGAAAATTCGCTTCGACGCCCCAGAAGCATCCCGCCCCAAACATCGCCTTCTCATTTACCATTACGCACATTCCGGTGGGAAGGAAGAGTGCGCAAGAAGCCGGACGTTCGCAGTCGTTACCGCGCTCAGCGACCGCGGCTACAAAATGAATCAGCTCGCGCTGGTCGCGGGACTGCCCTGCGGCTCGGCGACATGAAAGGCCAGCTTCCCGTTTTCCACGGAAATCTGCACCACATCACCGGCCTTGATTGTGCCTTTGAGCAACTCTTCGGCGAGCGGATCTTCCAGGTAACGCTCGACCGCGCGGCGCATGGGGCGCGCGCCGTAAGTCGGATCGTAGCCCTTCTCGATGACGAACTCGTGCGCTGGTTCGTCGAGAACGATTTCGATCTCCTTCAGCTTGAGACGCGCTTTCACCTTGTTCACCTCGAGATCGACGATGCGAAGCAAATCCGGTTTCTCGAGCGTGCGAAAAACGATGATCTCGTCGAGGCGATTGAGAAACTCCGGCTTAAAGACGCGCTTCGTCTCTTCCATGATCTTTTCGCGCATGGTGTCGTAGTCATGCATGTTTTGCGGCGCGCCAAAACCCATCGTCATCTGGCGCTTGATCAAATCAGCGCCCACGTTCGAAGTCATGATGATGATGGTGTTCCGGAAATCGATCTTGCGGCCTAACGAGTCGGTTACCTTGCCATCCTCCAGAATCTGGAGCAGCAAGTGCATCACGTCCGGGTGCGCCTTTTCGATTTCGTCGAAAAGCACGACGGAATACGGACGGCGCCGGACCGCTTCGGAAAGCTGCCCGCCTTCCTCGTAACCGACGTAGCCCGGAGGCGAGCCGATCAGGCGCGAAGCCGTGAACTTCTCCATGTATTCTGACATGTCGATCTGGATCAACGCGTCGGCATCGCCAAACATAAATTCAGCAAGCGTGCGGGCGAGAAAGGTTTTGCCAACGCCGGTCGGGCCAAGGAAAACGAACGAGCCGATGGGGCGTCGCGGATCCTTCAAATCCGCGCGGGAACGACGCAGCGCCTTGCTGATCGCGCTGACGGCGAGATCCTGGCCGATGACGCGCAGCTTCAAATCCGATTCCATCGCGAGCAGCTTGGCTGTTTCCTTCTGCTCCATGCGTTGCAGCGGAACGCCGGTCACCTTCGAGATGATGTGCATCATGTCGTCGGCCGTCACGAGCACTTCCTTCTCTTCGCGTTCTTCGCGCCACTGGGCGAGGATGGTGTCGAGTTTTTCCTTGGCCTGCTTTTCCTTGTCGCGCAGCGCGGCGGCTTTCTCGAAATCCTGCGCTTTGATCGCGCCTTCTTTCTCGCCGCGAATCTCTTCGATCTCGCGCTCGATGTCCTTCACGTTCGGCGGCCGCGTCATGGCGTTAATGCGTGCGCGGGCGCCCGCTTCGTCCATCACGTCGATCGCTTTGTCGGGCAGGAATCGGCCGGTAATATAACGCTCGGAAAGTTTGACCGCCATTTCGAGCGACTCGTCGGTCAGCTTCGCTTTGTGGTGCGCTTCGTATTTCGGGCGCAGGCCTTTCAAAATCTGGATCGCTTCGTCAACGGTCGGGGCTTCGACCTTCACCGTCTGGAAACGGCGTTCGAGCGCCGCGTCTTTCTCGATGTATTTGCGGTACTCGTTCAGGGTGGTCGCGCCGATGCATTGCAGTTCCCCGCGGCTCAGGGCCGGCTTGATAATGTTGGACGCGTCCATCGCGCCTTCGGCGGAACCGGCGCCGACAATGGTGTGCAATTCGTCGATGAAAAGGATGACATTCTTGGAACGGCGAATTTCGTCCATGACCGCTTTGATGCGCTCTTCGAACTGGCCACGATATTTCGTGCCGGCGACCATCAAGGCGAGATCGAGCGTAATGACCTTCTTGTCTCGCAAAAGCTCCGGCACATTCCCGCTGGCGATTTCCTGCGCGAGGCCTTCGGCGATGGCGGTTTTGCCCACGCCCGCTTCGCCCAACAAGACAGGATTGTTTTTCGTGCGACGGCAGAGCACCTGAATGACGCGCTCGATTTCGTTATGCCGGCCGATAACGGGATCGAGTTCGCCCTTTTTGGCTAACTCGGTGAGGTCGCGGCCGAAGGCGCGCAAGGCCGGTGTCTTAACGTCCTTCTTCCCGGTCGGACTCTCGATGAGACCTTCCTGTTCCGATTCGGGCGGCGTGAAGTTGGGATCGAGTTCGCGCAGGATTTCGTTGCGCGTCCGTTCGATATCGACTTCGAGACTCTTGAGCACGCGCGCAGCGACGCCTTCGCCTTCGCGCAAAAGGCCGAGGAGAATATGCTCGGTGCCGACGTAGGAATGATTAAGCGCTTTCGCTTCCTTGCCGGCCAAGGCCAGCACCTTCTTCACGCGCGGCGTGTAAGGAATATTCCCGACCATCTTGGTCTCAGGCCCGGAGCCGACCTGTTTCTCGACTTCCATCCGCACGGTTTCGAGGTCGAGGCCCATCTTCTGCAAGACGTTGACGGCCACGCCCTGCCCCAGTTTGATCAAGCCGAGAAGGAGATGCTCCGTCCCGACGTAGTTATGATTGAACCGATCCGCTTCCTTGCGGGCGAGCGCTAAAACTTGTTGGGCGCGCGGGGTGAAATTATTCATTATTTTTAGGCTCGGAATCAGCGGCATTCTCCGATTCTTTCGCCACGTTACTAATATCAGGTTTAGGGAAGACTTTCAAACGCTCCCGGATGATCTGCGCCCGCAAATGATCGCGTTCTTCCGCGTTTAGCTTCTGTTGCGAGCTCTTCTGTAAATGGGCCGGCTGGGTATCCATGAACAATTCGTCGATGGGCAGGCGACGATCTTCCGGGAAAGCGCCGAGATCGACCCCGAGCTTGATGACGGAGAGAAGATTGAGCGCTTCTTTTGAGGTCATGGCGTGTGCATAAGTAAGCACACCGTATGCTCGACCGATCTGATCCCAGAGCGTATTTGGTTTTTTCTGGATGAGCACCTGGCGGGCGTCGTGCTCCTTGTCGATGATCGTCTCGATCACTTTCGTGAGGCGGGCGATGATTTCCTCCTCCTTTTCGCCGAGGGTGGTTTGATTGGAAATCTGAAACAGATTCCCCATCGCTTCCGTGCCCTCACCATAAAGACCTCGCACGGCCAGGCCGATCTTGTTCACAGCCTGGATGATCTGGTTGATCAAATCGCTCAGAACCAGGCCGGGCAGGTGAAGCATGGCAGAAGCGCGCATGCCGGTGCCGACATTGGTGGGACAGGCAGTGAGATAGCCGAGCTGCGCGTCGTAGGCGAAATCGAGTTTGCCTTCCAGGGTGCTGTCCACTTTATCGACGAGCTTGAACGCGCTCTTCAATTGCAGGCCCGAGCGGATCGACTGCATACGCAAGTGATCCTCTTCATTGATCATGATGCTGAGCGTTTGCCGGCGGTTCATGATAACGGCGCTGCCGACCCCTTTGGCGGCGTGCTCCCGACTGATCAAGTGACGTTCGACGAGCACCTGCTTTTCGAGCGCGGAAAGATCCTGCAGCATTTCCGAAAAGGAATCCTGCATTTCGGAGAGCTCATCGACTGGCGGCTTGATTAATTCCAGAATCGCAGTGCGCTCCGCCTTTTTCGCCCATCCGGGAAAGGCGCGCTGCCGCAAATTTCTGGCCAGACGCACGCGACTGCTGATGACGATCTGGTGGTGCGGGCCCTCGCCCCGCAGCCACTCGCCCGGCGTCCCGGTGACATTGGCGAACTTCATGATGCGCTCGTGGAACTCGCCATGTTGTTTTCGAGTTTCCGGATCTCGTCGCGCAATGAAGCGGCCGTCTCGTAATTTTCTTCCTCGACCGCCTTGCGCAAATCGTCGGTGAGCGTGCGCATCCGATCGTTTTGTTCGAGGGCGAGATGGGCGCGTTGCGGGAGTTTGCCGACGTGTTCGGTTCCCTTATGCATCGCCTTGAGCAACGATCCGAGCCCTTCGGAAAACGCGGCATAACAAGCGCTGCAGCCGAGCCGGCCTGTCTTTTTAAAATCGGTTTGCGTGAATCCGCACACCGGACACTTCTGCGAGCCGACGCCTTTCTCGATTTCCTCCGCGGCGCCAATGCCGAGAAGCAGATCGGCCAACGCAAAACCGGTCGGATCCTGCACGCCTTTCTCTTTCGAACAGGCATCACACAGATTCACCTTCTGCATTTTGCCTTCCAAAATTTGCGTCAGAAAAACCGTCGCATCATTGCATTTGCAAACGTCGCACAACATTTCTGTTAATTAGACCTCCGAAGAGTCGAAACATTCATCCGTGCAAAAAGTTTAGCACCTCCTGCGCCCGAATAACGGACGCGCCTCACGAAAAAATCGGCGTGCCGCTGGCGCGCACCAATTCGCGAAACCGGCTGATCATTCGCAACGTCAACGGTCCCGGTTTGCCCGAACCAATGACGCGCCCGTCCGCCTTGATCACCGGGATCAATTCCGCGGCCGTGCCCGTGAGGAAACATTCGTCCGCGATAAAAACATCGTGCCGCGTGATATCGGCTTCCGTAATCTTCAGGCCGATTTCGGCCGCCAGATCGAACACGACCGAGCGCGTAATGCCGCGCAACGCCCCAGCCGATATCGGGGGCGTGAAAATCTGGCCATGCTTGATGACGAAAATGTTGTCGGCGGTGCATTCCGCCACGTTCCCGGCATCGTTCAACATAAGCGCTTCATCCGCACCGGCCAGGTTCGCCTCGATGCGCGCGAGGACGTTGTTGAGATAGTTGAGCGACTTGATCGCGGGATTGAGCGCAGCCGGCCCCATCCGTCGTGTCGCGCAAGTGACAATGGTGAGCCCTCTTTCGTAAACCTCCTGGGAATAGAGCGCGATGGTCGCCACAATAATGATGACGCTCGGCCGCTGACATTGCAGCGGGTTCAAACCGAGATTGCCGATTCCGCGGGTGACGATCAGGCGGATGTAACCGTCGCGCAGACCGTTTTTGCGGATGGTTTCGAGCAGCGCTTCACTCATCTCTTTAAGCGACATCGGAATTTCCAGGCAGATGGAACGAGCGGAATCCCACAGCCGCTCCAGATGTTCCTCCAGCTTGAAGACGCGCCCGTTGTAAAAGCGAATGCCTTCGAAAATGCCATCGCCGTAAAGCAGGCCGTGATCGAAGACCGAGACCTTGGCTTCGGCTTCCGGCACAAATTTGCCATCCAGATAAATGGTCGAGGATTTCGGCGCAGCCGCCTTGGCGTTGGGCCCTTCGCTGGCCGGTTTTACCGCCGTGGGTTTCTCCATCACCATCTCCTCACTGGTCGCAGTTTTCATAGGCACAGAAAACGTTCGACTGATCGAAGGTCAATTCAAGCGATTTACTGCAAGAGGCCATCTACGATCTGCAACCGGCGATCGCCGCGCGCGGCCAATGCATCGTCGTGCGTGACGACAAGTAGCGTTTTCTGGCGGCGTCGCGCCAGATCCAACAGCAGGTCGATGATCGTCTCGCCCGTTTTCGAATCGAGATTGCCCGTCGGTTCGTCGGCAAAGATAATGTCGGGATCATTCGTTAGGGCACGCGCGATGGCGACGCGCTGTTGTTCGCCGCCGGAAAGCTCGGCCGGCAAATGATGAAGCCGATCGCCCAACCCCACTGCTTCCAAACTCCTCTCTGCCGCGTCGCGTTGCGCGCGCCCGCCGATCATGCCGGGAAGAAGCACATTTTCAAAAGCGGTCAGCTCCGGGAGCAGGAAGTAGCCTTGAAAAACAAAACCCATTTTCTGGTTGCGCAGGCTGGCCTGCGCCGCTTCGCCACCGGCGTACAAGCGTTGCCCTTCAAATTCGACCACGCCGGATTCCGGCCGTTCCAGACCAGCCAGCGTGTAGAGCAGCGTCGTCTTGCCCGCGCCGGAAGCGCCGCAGAGAAATACTGCCTCCCCTTGCGCGACCTCCAGCGAAATGCCGCGCAACACCTCGATCCGTCGCGGACCAATGGTGAAAGATCGGCGCAAATCTCGCCCGATTAATTGCGGCTGGCTCATGCGCGCTCAGCATTCGCCAGAAGAGCGGCCCGCGCAATTTCGCCCGGTCAAAAAAAAAGCCGCGTGAGAGACGAATCCCTCACGCGGCTGATGGAAGTTTCCAGCGCGACTCGTTAGGAAAGTCCGAGCACTTCCAGCGTCGGCTCGTCAATGGCGCGAGTCACAACCAAACCGTAATCGGCCTGAAACCGGCCGAGCGCGGCACGCGTATGCCGGCCGAGCAACCCGTCCACGCCGCCCGTCCTATATCCGCGGCGTTCCAGCTCGTTTTGCACGTTGGATATCACCTGGCCGGGATCGAGGTTGTTGTAACCATAGATGGGCTCATCGTAAGTATAGGTCGTGTAGGCCGTATCGTAGCCGTAGGCCGGATACCAATAGCCGCTGTTCCAATAGTAATAGCCTCCGCCGAACAGCGCGAAGCGACTGTAATGGCTTCTCCACCAACTGCGCTCGTGGCGTTCGTGCCAGCGGTGGCGGCGCGCATCCGCGTAACTATTGCGATTGCGCACGTGCCCGTTCCAATGGTGCCCGCGATCTCCGTGGCGGTTGCTCCAATTTCCGCGGCGTTCACTGCGGTTCGCCTCGCGATTCCGTCCGGCCGCGACGCGATTGGCGCGATTGGCCTGGCGTTGTTGCGCGGCGTTGCGCGCGGCGTGGTTACGCGCATTCTGATTCCGCTGGATCTCCGCGTTTTGGTTGCTCCTGCGCGCCTGCTTGCGCGCCCTGAACTCCGTGAGCGATTGCTGCCGGGCAGCGTTTCCGCGCTGCCGCGCGACCGCGCGTTGCTGACCGCGATTCTGATGCCGCACGTTCTGCTGGGCGCGATGCGCCTGCTGTCTGGCCTCGTGGCGAGCTTTCTTTCTTTCTTTCTTATCATTGCCCTTCGCGTGCGCCATCGGCGCCAGCGCGAGACCAAGACAAAAACTGAGAGCGAGAAGTTTTTTCATAGTTTTGTACCTCGTTGGTTTAGACCCTACTTTCGCACATTTATTCAAAGCAGACCATGACTGGACTGTTGTCGCACCGCTTCAAAAAGCACGATGGCGACCGCCGTTGCGAGATTCAGACTGCGTGTTCCCTGCATTGGAATGGTAAGAAGATGTGTCCCGTGCGCGTGCAACAACGGCTCGGGCAAACCTTTTGTTTCACGACCGAAAACCAGAAAATCTCCCGCTCGAAAATCGACTGAGAAATAGGGACGCTCCGTCTTGGTCGTAAGATAAAACCTTCGCGCGTCCAGATACTCCGCCTCCATTTGTCCGAGCGAATCCCACAAGCGCACGTCGACCTCCTTCCAATAATCAAGACCTGCGCGCTTGAGCGTTCGATCGTCAATCGCAAAACCGAGCGGTTTGATCAAATGCAACGTCGAACCGGTCGCGAGACAAAGCCGGCCGACATTGCCCGTATTGGGCGGAATCTCGGGCTCGACTAAAACGATATTGAACACATGAACTCCCCTCTTCCTCTCAATCTCTTCTTCGACCGTCGCGACGCGAGAGTAGATTCAGCGGAAGAGGAAGCGGAAGATTCTTAGCCAAGTTTGCTCGCGACGAATTTCTCCAGCTTCACCACGTCCGCCGCAAACTTGCGAATCCCTTCCGCCGTCTTCTCCGTCGCCATCGCATCGTCGTTCAACTGGTAACGAAACGCCTTCTCATCGAGATGCAGTTTGTCCATCTTCGACTGCCGCGCATTTTCCTCGCTCAGTTTCCGCTCCACCGGATCATGCGATTCCGCGAGTTTCGCCATCAACTCCGGGCTGATGGTGAGCAGGTCGCACCCGGCCAATTCCAAAATCTGGCCGACATTGCGGAAGCTCGCCCCCATCACCTCCGTCGGATAATCGAACTTCTTGTAGTAAGAATAAATTTCCTGCACCGACTGCACGCCGGGATCTTCCGCGCCGGCGTAATCGCGTTTATTCGCCGCCTTGAACCAATCGTAAATTCGCCCCACGAACGGCGAGATGAGCTGCACGCGCGCTTCCGCGCAACGCACCGCCTGCACGAGCGAGAACAGCAGCGTCATGTTGCATTTGATCCCTTCTTTCTGCAGCTGCTCCGCCGCCTGAATTCCCTCCCAGGTCGACGCGATTTTGATCAGCACACGCTCGCGCCCGATCCCTTTTTCTTCGTAGAGTTCGATTAAGTGGCGGGCCTTCTTGATCGATCCCTCCACATCGAAGGAGAGCCGTGCATCGGTCTCCGTCGAAACGCGACCCGGCACGATCTGCAGAATCGCGTAACCAAATTTGACGAGCAGATGATCGATGACGTCTTCGATTTGGGCCGCGCCGCTCAAACCCGATTTTTTGCGATCGGCCAGCACTTCCTCAAGCAGATGGCTGTATTCCTCCTTCTGCGTAGCGGCGAAAATCAAACTCGGATTCGTTGTTGCGTCCTGCGGTTTGAAATCACGAATGCTCTCAAAATCGCCCGTATCCGCGACCACCTTGGTAAACCGCTTCAACTGCTCAAGCTGGTTGAATTTTGTGCCCGCTTTCTCCGTCTCCAATACAGCCGATGACATTTGCTCAATCCTCCTTCAATAAATCGAAACCGATGGGTCTCGCAGTTCCTGCAACTTACGCGGCACCCATCGGCCTCTCAATCGGAAACTGGCCACGGAGCGGGATCGCGCCCGCCCTTTTGGCCCGATCACTGCTTCCCTTATCCGCGTGAAAAAGTTGTTTCTGGCTGCGCTGGCCATGACCCTGTTTTTCATCTGGCTAAACCGTAATGATGAAGGCAAAGAGCGCGCTGCCGCCGCCCGTCCTTCTCCGGTGCCGGCGCAACCGTCCAATCACAACTGGATGAAGCAATCGCTCGACCGCGCGAAGGAAGCGGCGGCCGCCGCCCGAAAAAATCACGAGGCCGGCGAAGCACCCTAACCGTTTGTTCGCTTGCGGCTCCGCCCTCTCTCTTATAGATAAAGCGGCTTTGGAATTTGCGCCGCCTGCAACTCCCAACTAAATCTCTCTTTCGGCGGGCCTGTAGCTCAGTTGGTTAGAGCATGCGCTTGATAAGCGCAGGGTCACTGGTTCGAGCCCAGTCAGGCCCACCACCTCCCAAATCGACCAGTGCGTGTCACGCCTGTAAGCCGCTTGCGCATTCGGCGGCGCTCGCTCCACCAAATCAACAGCAACCCGGCCATCGCACCTGCCCCATCGATCATCACATCGTGCGCCGAGGAAGTGCGCGACGGCACAAACGATTGATGAAATTCATCGATCGAGGCGCAGATCGTGATCAAGACCAGCACCGAAACCGCCACCACCGCGAAACGGCTCCCCCACTTGGCACTTTGTCGATTAATCGCGCGCCACAGCAAAATGGCGAGAACGCCGTACTCCGTGAGATGCCCGCACTTCCGAATCACGAGGTGAATCGTTTGGATGGTCCGCCAGCTCATCGTCGGAAAAAGCCAGTGCAAAAAGGGATCGATGATGCGCGAAGTATGCGCACCGGAGAACGAATCGCTCGCCGAGAAGAAAATCCAAATCAGCCAGAGACCGACCGGAAGCCACGAGCTCAAGAAGCTACCGCCAGATTTCGCCACCGCGCATTTTAGCTGGACCACGCCCGATCACAACGCCTCTTCGCCGCATTGTAAGGCGTCTGTGTCAGACGCCTCCCGCCGTGGCTGATCGTTGTCAAAACACGCGACCGCTCTAGTTTGGCGCGAATCGATGATTGCACCCGCCATCACGCAGCCGATTGCCTTCGTGCCGCTCTTCATGGAACGCGTTTGGGGCGGGCGCGGACTCGCCAGCGTTTACGGAAAACAGCTGCCGGCCGACACCACGATCGGCGAATCGTGGGAATTGGTCGATCGCCCCGAAGCGCAAAGCGTCGTGCGCGACGGACCATTCGCGGGCCGCACGTTGCACGAATTGTGGACCGACCATCGCCCGGAAATTTTCGGCCGCGACCTTCCCGATGTGCCGCGTTTTCCGCTCCTCGTGAAACTGCTCGACGCGCAAGAAAAACTCTCGTTGCAGGTGCATCCGCCCACAGTTGTCGCGGAGGAATTGGGCGGTGAACCCAAGACCGAATTCTGGTATATCGCGCACGCCGAGCCCGGCGCTGAACTCTTCGTCGGTTTACGCAAAGACTCCGATCGATCACGCTTTAAAACCGCCATTAACGAGGGAACGGTCGCCGATCACGTCCACCGTATCGCCGTCAAAAACGGCGACGCCATGTTCCTGCCCAGTGGAAGATTGCACGCCATCGGCGCTGGCAATCTCATCGTCGAGATTCAGCAAAACAGCGACACCACCTATCGGGTCTTCGATTGGAATCGGCCGGGCGCCGATGGGCAGCCGCGGCAACTGCACGTCGCGGAGTCGCTGCGCTGCATCGACTTTGCCGACTGCGAACCCGCGCTGACCAAAGCGCGCGGCGAATCACTCGTTAGCCACAACGATTTCGCGATTGAAAAATGGGAGCTGCCCGAGCCGCGCACCGTCGGAACGCCGGGCCGCTTCGACCTGATATTCTGTCTGACGGGAAAAATCGAATGCGGCGCGGCTCCGTTTTCACCAGGTGAATTTTTTCTCCTTCCCGCGGCGCTGACCGATCGTTCACTCAAGCCTGCCGCCGCGTCCACCGCGCTGCTGCGGGTGACGATTCCGCCGACTCGTTAGGCTTGCAAATCGGCGAGGGCCTGGCGCGGCCGTTGCATCGGAATCGGCTCAACGCCCTCGATCTTCCAAGTGCCGTCTTCGGCCACTAGTTCGTAAAGGAACGCCTGCGCGTTATGGTCGCCCAGGAAAAAGACCTGGACATGCGCGGTCGCTCCGTTGATCTGAAACGCGCCAAACTCCACGCTGGTCGCTTCCGTCAGCGAGGCGTAGCTCTGGCGGACCATGCTCTCAAACTGCGGGAGCGAAAACTTCTGCTGCACGCTGCTCGAATTGATCTGGTAAGCGCGCGGAAAATCATCGGCGCGGAACGCGGCGAGTTGCCGATTGACCACCGCATAGAGGTCGCGCGGCGATGGGGCCGGCGTTTCGCGGCGCGCGCGATTCGTCACGATGATCGCCGCAGCGCAGAGCGAGAAGAAGAAGAGAAGAAGGATCGATTTGACGCGCGAACTCATGATTCCTGCACCTTCGCCGGATCGAGTCGGCGAAGATATTGGTATGCGTAGAGGCCGGTATTATGGCCGTCGCCCCATTGCGGTTGCAAGGCATAACCGCCGATCGTCTGGAACCCAGTCAGCACAAAACTCTCGCTCGTGTAGCTGACATGCGGCCGCACAATATGGCCGAGCACATCCGGCTCGCCGCCGCATCCCGCGCACGGGCAGGCGCGCCGCAAATATTCGAGCGGGAAGAAAGACTCCGCGCCGTCGTTCCATTGCACGGCCAGCTCGGCGCCAATCAACTGCACGTTCGTGGGCGCGATCCGCATTTCTATTCGAAGTCTCCGGCGTTGCGCGCGCGCAGCGGCGTCCGCTTCCCAAAAATCGCCGTGCCGACGCGCACGTAGGTCGCGCCTTCCTCGATCGCGACCCCGAAATCATGGCTCATCCCCATCGATAATTCCGGAAGCCGCACGTCGAACTCGCGTTCCATTCGCTCGCGCAATTCCCGCAGCGCGACGAAGTGCGGGCGCGACGACTCCGATTCGCCAAACGGCGGAATGGTCATCAAACCTTCGATGCTCAATCGCCCTAACGAGTTCAGTTCCTCCCAAGCCGCCCGCACGTCGTCCGACGAAAAACCGATCTTGCTCCCCTCGCCCGCCACATTCACTTCGAGCAGCACACGCAACCGCAAGCCTTCCTCATCCGCGATTCGATTCATCGCTTGCGCGAGCGCGAGCGAATCGACGCTGTGAAACATTTCAAACAACGGCAGCGCGTGCCGCACTTTGTTTTTCTGCAGCCGCCCAATGAATTGCCAACGTACCGCTGAAGGCAATTGCGGAATTTTCGCGCGCGCCTCCTGCACCCGGCTCTCGCCGAAGATTTCCTGTCCCGCGTCGAACGCCGCCCGCACCTTTTCGGCTTCGTGCGTTTTCGAAACGGCGATCAACTGCACGCCGTCGGCCACGCGTCCCGCTTTGGACGCGGCGGCGGCGATTTGCTCGCGCACCCGCTCCAGATTTTGGGCGATCTCACTCATCACCTTTCTCTAGCCTAAAAGGGCGACTTCACCACGCCGCCGTCCACTCGCATGGCCGCACCGTTCGTCGCCGCGGAAAGTGGACTGCAAAGAAATGCCACGAGCGGCGCAACTTCCTCCGGCTTCGCAAAGCGTTGCAGAAGCGACGTCGGCCGCGCCGTCTTGAAAAATTCTTTCTCGAACTCAGCGCGCGACTGGTTGTTTTCCTTGGCCAGCGATTCGACAAAATCGCTCACACCCTCCGACGCGGTCGGCCCGGGCAGCACTGCGTTCACCGTCACGCCGGTTTTCGCACACGTCTCGGCCAGACCCCGCGCGACCGCGATCTGCGCGGTTTTCGTCACGCCGTAGTGAATCATTTCCGCCGGAATCTGCATGCCCGACTCGCTCGAAATGAAAACGATGCGACCCCAATCGCGTTTCTTCATTTGCGGCAGATACGCACGACTCAGGCGCACGCCGCTCATCACGTTCGTCTCGAAAAAACGCAGCCAGTCGTCATCTGAAATTTCCGCGAAGGGCTTTGGTTCGAAGATCCCGAGATTGTTCACCAGAATATCCGTCTCCGGAACTTGCCTAACGAAATCAGCGACCCCATCCGCGCTCGAAAGATCCGCCGCCACGCCGCGCATCTTGCTCCCGGCCGGCTGACGCTTGAGCGCTTTCTGCACGCTCTCCTCGCTGCGGCCGTTCACGATTACTTCCGCGCCTTCCGCGGCCAGCGCGTGAGCAATGGCCCAACCGTGGCCCGCCGTTGATCCCGTCACCACCGCCGTCTTGCCGCTCAGTTCTAAATCCATCCGCCAACTTATCCCAGCTCGCCCGCCTTTGCAGATGCCGACGGTTGACGCACCGCCACGCGCCATCATCTTTCGCTCGCTCGTTACCGACATGAATCTCTCGCGCAAAATCCAGAAGCTCCTCACCGCGGAAGCGCTCGAAAGCCTGTGGGATCACGCCCGTCGCTGGACGCATCCGGTCGATCTCGCGAAAATTCAGATCGGCATCGATCGCGCAAAATGGGCGGATCTGCGCCGAAATTACCCGCGCCGGCCGGATGGTCCGCGCATCAATCGCTTCGCTGATGTCGATCACTGGCTGCCGGTGAATGTCGAACGTGCGCAAGATCTCTGGCTCGATCGCACGCCGCCGCTGCGCATCCTCGATCTCGGCTGTGGCCCCGGCTATTTCCTTTATGTCTGCCGCCAGTTCGGGCACAGCGGCGTCGGGCTCGACATCGACGAGCAACCGCTCTTTCGCGAAACGACCGCTCTGCTCGAAGTGCCGCGCAAAATCTGGCGCATCGAAGCGGGCGTGCCGTTGCCCGATTTGCGAGAAAAATTCGATCTCGTTACCGCGCATCGCATTTGTTTCCAGAAAACGGAACGCTGGGGAACCGGCGGCGGCGAATGGCACGAATGGCAGGCGGGCGACTGGCAATTTTTCATCGACGACTTGCGCGCCAATGTCCTGAAGCCCGACGGCCGATTGCTGCTCGACTTCAATCCGCGAATCGATGGCCGCTCGTTTTTCACGCCCGCGCTACGCGATGTATTGCAACGCAATGGCGCCGCCATCTTTCGCTCGAAGGCGCTTCTTTCTGCCGATCCGCAAATCAAGCCGCGCTTCA
Source organism: Chthoniobacterales bacterium (assembly GCA_038258245.1). Taxonomy (GTDB): domain Bacteria; phylum Verrucomicrobiota; class Verrucomicrobiia; order Chthoniobacterales; family UBA10450; genus JBBSQB01. Next base: position 8,358 of record JBBSQB010000022.1, on the reverse strand, counting down.
AGCTGAGGTAGGGCGCGACCGCCGGGCGCGCCGGGCGTGGAGCTAGGTCGTGAGCTGAACAAACTGCCACACCCTCGGCGCGCCCGGCGGTCGCGCCCTACCCCTCCGAGCAATCCCCACCGAGCCGCGCTTCCACGTGCGGAATTTCCTCCGCGAACATTTCGCCGACTGCTTTCCCTTCGCGCTCCGTCATCTCCCGCGCATAACGAATCGTGTTTCGCTCCTTGTTCGGCACCGACGGCAACGGATCGACGCCGAGAAACTGAAAAACCCTGTCCATCGTACCAGGCTGGTCGGCACGAAATTCTTCGAACTTGATCGCCAACACCTGCTCGCGCGGAAATAACTCAAACATGCGCTCGATCTGCTCCGCGTACATGCTGCGGCCGATGTAGGAAAAGCGGCGCGATTGATTCAGCTCGCTTTGCCGCGAACGTTCCGGCTCTTCGCGCACGGCGTTTAAAAAATCGAGCGTCTCGAAACCGCGTTCGCGTTGCATGTTCCAATGCGAGAACGCGCGCCGCACCGGATCGCGGAGGAGCAGGATCAACTTGATCGCCGGGTTGTAATCGTGAATGCGCTGCATGGCCGGCCGCCAGTAGCAATAAACTGGCGTATTCTCGCCCGCGATCGTCGCGGTCTTGCTCGGCTTGAAATGGTTGTGCAATTCACTGTAATCGACCGGCCCGGCGAAAATTTCTTCATCGTCGAAGAAGTGCAGTTCCTGTTTATCGGGTAGCGCGATTTGTGGATGCTTTTCCAGAAACGAATGCAGCGCCGTCGTGCCGCATTTTTGCGCGCCGGCCAGAATGAAATCGAGTTTCTCGACCTTGCGTTTCGTTGCCATCACGGATCTCTCAGGGGCAACTTCGTTCCTGCCGGGAGCACAATGCCGAAACGCTCGCGCAACAACGCCATGAGTGCCGTCTCATTCTCAATTTTTTCCGTGCGGCTCTCGTCCGCGCCCGCCCTCGTCAGCTCGTTGCCCCGCAAAATATAGCGCAGATCGCCCACTGGCATCTGCACAGTCAGCGTGCGCACAAACGAAGATCGCGGATGGGTCGCACAGTAGTGATTGGGCGGCTCGTAATCGACGGGCAATTGCGGTTCCAGCGTAAACGCATATTGTTCCGCCGCCGTTGGACATTGCGGACAAACCAAAGTCCATTCGTCGCCTTCGCGCTGGAGATGAAAACGCCAGACGCCTTGGCTCACTGCGCGATCTTCCGTCAGCGGAAGCGCCTCGATCAAACCCCACGCGCCGAAGCCGACATCGGCGAGCCAGCGTTCGCCTTCTGCCTCGACAAGCAAGGCCATGTGCGTGCGCGGCCGCACCTGCGCCGAGCCGAGCCGGACGCGCGCGGCCAGCCGCGTTACGCGAAACCCGATCGCTTCAAGCGCAGCGCCGAAGAGTGCGTTTTGCTCGAAGCAATAACCGCCGCGCCGCGCACCGACCAGTTTGGCCTGCAGATTGCCCAGGTCGAGACTGACGCCGCGCCGAAGAATGACGTCGATATTCTCGAAGGGAACATGGGTCACGTGCGCGCGATGCAAAACGCGCAACGTCTCACTGGTTAGGCCACGATGGCCCCGGTAGTCGATGCGGTCGAGGTACGCCTCCAGATCGAAAGGCGCCATCATCAGAGCGCGCCGACCGCGTGCGAAATGAGCAGCACCACCAGGACGAGCGAAATCGCGACCTGGGCCATGGTGAAAATTTTCGCCCAGCGCGCCAGGATCGGCGCATCCGTCGGGCCGAAGGTCGCACTTTGCATGAGCGCGATGAAGAGATAATCGACAAAGCCCGACCGCCAAGCGTCGGTAATGCCGTAACGTTTTCTTTCATCCTTTTCGATCTGCATTTGTGGGAAGGCGAAGCTGTGGCTGCCAAATTGCGGATTCGCGTCCCGCTCGTTAGGGCCGCCGCCATCGAGCCGCCAAAACCAAAGCGCGAAAGCGAGCACGTTGCTCATCCAAAGTTCACCGCCGGAAATGAGAAGCGCGATGCCCTGTTCTTTGTGCGACGGCAACGAGACGACGAGGAGCACGACCGAACTGACGAGCGCGATGGTAATGACGCTGCTGATGGCGATGCCGAGAAAGTGATTGAGATCGAAGCGGCCGGTGTGATGCGCGAACACCGAAGGCCCGAGGAGCACGAGCAGCAACGCCGGTAAAACCCACGGCGGCGCCACGCTCAGCCAGGGCGGCAGGGAAAGATTGATCCCGCCCACGGCGATGAGCGCCAGCAGCGCCTGCCAGCGCGGTTCCGGTTTATCCAATCGCCCTTTCGCTTTCGCCATCGCAATGGCTATATCATCAACGCGAAAGAGGCGCGCAACGAATATGAAAAACCGCGCAACCAAAGACGAATTCATGGCCGCCGCCATCGCCGAAGCGCAACGCGGCCACGACGAGGGCGGCATCCCGATCGGTTCCGTCCTGGTGCGCGACGGCGCGATCGTGGCCGCCGGTCACAATCGACGCGTGCAGGAGAACGATCCGGTCACACACGCTGAGATCGATTGTCTGCGGCGAGCCGGACGGCTCGGCAGTTTTCGCGGGACAACGCTCTACTCGACGCTCATGCCTTGTTACCTTTGCGCTGGCGCGGTGGTGCAGTTTGGCATCCCGCGCGTCGTCGTCGGAGAAAGCCGCACCTTCGCGGGCGCGACCGATTTCATGCGCGACCACGGCGTGGAAGTGATCGATCTCGACCTTCCCGAGTGTGCCGGAATGATGGCGGAATTTGTCGCTCAACATCCGGAGCTTTGGAACGAAGACATCGGCCGCTAAGCGGTCGGTTTCGCAATAGCGCGGTGACAATTTCCTTCCTAATCTGCTCTTCCCTAACGGTTTGATTTCCGCTAGGAACGCAGCCGTCATGAAAACAATTGCGCTAATTTCCTGCTCAATCGCCCTGGCCACTTCGGCCGTATTCGCTAACGGCAATCCTTCCGCTGGTCCGGCCAGGTTTCCATTCGAGTTCCGCTCGATCGATGGCTCCGGCAACAACCCCGCTCATCCTCTGCGCGGCGCCGCCAATACGCCACTGCTGCGCAAGACTGAAATCGCTTATGCCGATGGCCACGGCGCCCCGTCCGGCGTAGGCGAAAAAAGCACGCGCGAAATCAGCAACCTGGTCGTGAAGCAGGACCTTTCGATCCCAAACTCACGCAACGTCTCCGATTTCATTTGGCAATGGGGCCAGTGGATCGATCACGACATCGGCCTCACGCCGAGCATCGACCCGGTGGAGCCTTTCGACATCCCGGTGCCGACCGGCGATCCCGACTTCGACCCGAACAACACCGGCACGCAAACGATCGAGCTCGATCGCTCGCTCTACGAAATCATAAACGGCATTCGCCAGCAGATTAACGTCAACACCGCCTTCATCGATGCCTCGCAAGTTTACGGCTCCGATGAACCGCGCGCGCACGAACTACGACGGCTCGACGGCAGCGGTAAACTCAAAACCAGCCCCGGCAATTTGCTGCCTTTCAACGTCAACGGCATTCCCAATTTGCCCGACGCGACCGGCGGATATTTCATGGCCGGCGATCTCCGGTCTAACGAGCAGGTCGGCCTCACTGCCATGCACACGCTCTTCATGCGCGAGCATAATTTCTGGGCCGACGTTTTCCACAAAGCACAGCCCTACCTGAACGATGAAGCCATCTACCGGCGCGCCCGCGCTATTGTCGGCGCCGAGATCCAGATCATCACCTATCGCGATTTCATTCCCGCGCTCCTCGGCCCGAACGCGCTCCGGCCTTATCGCGGTTACCGTCGCGAAGTCGATCCCAGCATCGCCAATGCCTTTTCCGGCGCCGCGTATCGCGTCGGCCACACCTTGCTCTCGCCCACTCTGCGCCGGCTCGATAATCACAACCAGACCATTCCCGATGGCGACCTCAGCCTCGCCGCTTCCTTCTTTAATCCCGCGGCCATCATCGGGCCCGGCATCGAACCGTATTTGCGCGGGCTCGCCCGTCAGCGACCACAGGAAGTCGATTGCTACGTCATCAGCGAGGTGCGAAATTTTCTCTTCGGCCCGCCCGGGGCTGGCGGCTTCGATTTACCCGCGCTGAACATGCAACGCGGCCGCGACCACGGGCTCCCGCGTTACAATCGCGTCCGCCAGGATTACGGGCTCGCCCCCTACGCCACCTTTGCCCAGATGACTAACGATCCAATCGTGCGACAGCGTCTTGCGGCCGCTTATGCGTCACCCGATCACGTCGATATCTGGATCGGCGCACTGGCCGAAAAACACATGCCGGGACGCATGGTCAGCCAAACCACCTTCGCAATTTTGGGCGACCAATTCGAGCGCGTGCGCGACGGCGATCGCTTCTGGTATCAAACTTATCTTCCGCGTCCGATCGTGTTTGTCCTCGAGCATCAACCACTCAGCGCGATCATTCGCCGCAACACTCCCATTGGCGGCGAATTGCAGACCGATGTTTTTCACGTGCGGAACGGCTACTGACCTGATAGACCGCTCGCATGAACTTCAATAAAAACATCGGCATGCTCCTGTTGGCCATCTTCCTCATCGTTTACGGCGTCGCGACGGCCTTCACTCTCGCCATCCCCGTCGTCCTCCTCGGCGTGCTCGCTTTGCTGGCCGGCATTTTTATCCTGATCGGGAAATAGGAAATGTTTTGTGTCCGCGTGCGGGCGGATCAAAGGCATGGAGGACAGCCGGCCCGGCTGTCTCGGCGGACAGGCTGCCAGCCTGTCCTGAAGTTTTCGCCGGAGCGACGGGCGGGCCGCCCGTCAGCCGAGTCAGGCGAGCCGCCTGACCTCCAAGCAGTCGGTCGCCGACAGCGGCGACCGAATCACAGCCAGCGCCGCTTCCGGAAGTAAATAATCTGGCAGATCGCGATGAGCAGCATAACGGCGAGGCAGCTCAGGTAGCCGAGCGGCTGGTGCAGCTCCGGCATATTCCAGGGGAGCTTTTTCCCATTGTATTCGGGCGCAAAATTCATCCCATACAAACCGGCTATGAAGGTCAGCGGAATAAACACCGACGAGATGACCGTGAGCACGCGCATGATCTCGTTCGTCCGCATACTCACGGACGATAGATAAATTTCCATCAACCCGGAGAGCACATCGCGATAGCTCTCCACCAGGTCCATCACCTGCACGATGTGATCGTAAGCATCGCGCAAAAAGACGCGCGTCGCCTTTTTCACCAGTCCGCTCTCATCGTGGAGCAGGCCGTTGATGACGTCGCGCGTCGGCCAGACGCAGCGCCGCATTTGGGTGAGCGTGCGCTTGTGTTCGTGCAATTCGTGGACGGTGGCGCGCATCGGATTTTCCACCTGCTGGTCTTCCACTTCTTCGATGGCCGTCCCGATGTTATCGAGCACCGGATAGAAGTGATCGACGATGGAATCGACCAGCGCGTAAGCCAGATAATCCGGCCCCGATTTGCGAATGAATCCATTGGCCGCGCGCAGACGGACGCGCACCGGTTCGAAGACGTCATACTCAGCATCTTCCTGCAAGGTGATGAGAAAATTTTTACCGAGAAACATGCTCACCTGCTCGCCGCACATCTGCCCTTCGTTATCGAGATAAATCATCTGCACGACGATGAAGAGATAATCGTCGTAGAGTTCGACCTTCGGGCGCTGGCCGGTGTTGAGGACGTCCTCGAGCGCGAGCGGATGCAGGTGAAAACGCTCGCCCAACATTTCCAAAATCTCGATCTCGCCCAGGCCGTCGATGTTGATCCAGGTCACGCGATTGTTGTCGAGATGCACGAGTAATTCCTGGCGATCCGTGATCGTTTTTTCCTCGAGATGATCGCGATCGTATTCGATCAGGGTGATGACCGGCGGATTGCGCGGCGCGTCCTTGCGCAGGCGCAACGCTCCCGGGGGTTCGCCCGGAATGGGATGACGAATCTTGAACATGCGAAGACGTTGCCGAAGTACGACCGCGAGCGCTAGCGCAAAGGATGACAAGCCGACCGGATGGCGACAGACTGCCCGGCATGTCTTCCTTAACTGAACGCGCCACCGCGCTGCTCCATGAATGGGTGCAGAGCGACAGCCTGCGCCGCCATTGTTACGCCGTGTCCGATTCGATGAAGCACTTCGCGCAAAAGAACGGTGCGGACGCCAATGCGTGGGAAGCGACCGGGCTGCTCCACGACATGGATTACGAACGGCATCCGAATGCAGAGCAAACGCCAACCGGCGGTCATCCCTTCGTGGCGGCCGCGTTTTTGCGCGAGAACGGTTGGAGCGAAGAAATCTGCCGCGCCATTCTCGGTCACGCCGATTACGCGCAAACACCGCGCGACACTCCGCTCGAACGCACGCTCTACGCGGTGGATGAATTAAGCGGCTTCATCATGGCCGTGGGCCGCGTGCGCCCCTCGAAAAGTCTCCGCGAAGTCGATGTCAAAGCCGTCCGCAAAAAGATGAAGGATAAGGCCTTCGCGCGCGCGGTGAATCGCGAGGACATCGAGCGCGGCGCGCACGAATTGGAAATGCCGATCGATGATTTGATCGCCCACGTCATCGCCGCGCTACAGTCCGATGCTGATCGCCTCGGTCTCGCCGGAACGGAAAACGGGGACGCCCCGCGCAGCGCGCCGAGCGTCCCCTGAATTCTAATCGCCGCTCGTTAGGCCGGAATGTAATCCGATTTCTCGCGCTCCCAGTTCCGGTGGTTCGCGATCGCCTTGATGAACTTCGACGCGATCTTTTTCGCGTCGCCGCCTTCACTGACGAGCAACGCCGGGTCCTTCTTCGCGCCGTCCAGTTTAATGGCGGACGCGCGCAGTACTTCCACGCCTTTGCCGGTGGCGGCGAGCGCCTTGCAATGCTTGAACGTCTCGTTGACGAAGAGAATCGCGCGTTCGTCGCCCTTCAATGCCTTCGCGCTCTTCGCGCCGCCCGGCACGTAAGCCGCGTCGAACACCACCGACGCAGCGTTCAGCAAACTGAAGTCGATCTTGATTTCCTTGCCGCCCGCCGTCTTCAACGTGCCGCCGCGCGGACCCACGATCTTAACCATGCCGCCTTTGTCCGTGATCGCTTTTTTCATCGCGTTCAGGTCGTTGTCATCAACGCCGTCGGCCGCGAGGAACGCAACCTTCCGCGTTTTGATCGTGTTCTTCACCGTGTTCGCCATGCTGAGCGCGGGCGATTCGCCATAAGTGTTTTTCATCGGCTTCGATTCCGTCTCCTTGCCCGCGTCCGCGCCGACGCCCTGATTGATCCGGCCCTTAACCGAACCCGGCACTTTCAAGCCCAATCCCTTGGCGATGCCGCTGGCCAGACGGTTGTCCACCTTGTTCAACATCCCGAGCATGCGCTCGACGATTTCCGGCCGCGTCACATTGCCGAGCTCGAAGGTGAGCGCGTTAATGATGTGCTGCTGCTCGTAGGGCGCCTGACTGTTGAAGAACAACGCCGCCTGGCTGAAGTGATCGAAGAATTTCGCGCTCTTCGCCCGCACTTTCGAGCCCTGCATTTTCTCCATGTAACTGACGAAGCCGCCCATGTTTTCCTTCGCCTGCATGGGGCAACCGCCGCCGATCGTGTTCGGGAAATAACTGGTTTCGCCACGATTCACGATCTGCTGCATGTGACCGTCGCGTTGGTTATTGTGCATCGGGTTGATCGGACGATTGATCGGGATTTGCGCGAAGTTTGGTCCGCCGAGGCGCGTCAATTGCGTGTCGGTGTAACTGAAGAGGCGGCCCTGCAAAAGCGGATCGTTCGAGAAATCGATGCCCGGCACGAGATGGCCCGGATGAAAGGCGACCTGCTCCGTTTCGGCGAAAAAGTTCTCCGGATTACGATCGAGCACCAGTTTGCCGAGCGGCGTGATCGGCACCACCTCCTCGGGAATAATCTTGGTCGGGTCGAGCAGATCGAACGGAAATTTGTGTTCGTCCTTTTCCTCCACGACCTGCACGCCGAATTCCCATTCCGGGAAATTCCCGGTCTCGATCGCTTCCCATAAATCGCGCCGGTGAAAGTCAGGATCCTTGCCATTAATCTTGAGCGCTTCGTCCCACAGCACCGAATGCATGCCGAGCACCGGCTTGAAGTGGAACTTCACAAAACGCGACTGCCCCTTCGCGTTGATGAAACGAAAGGTGTGAATGCCGAAGCCTTCCATCATGCGGAGACTGCGCGGGATGGCGCGATCCGACATCACCCACATGAGCATGTGGAACGTCTCGGGCATGAGCGAAATGAAATCGTAAAAGGTGTCGTGCGCGGAAGCGGCCTGCGGGATTTCGTTATGCGGCTCCGGTTTCACCGCATGGATCAAATCGGGAAACTTGATCGCGTCCTGAATGAAGAAGACCGGGATGTT
>JBBSQB010000021.1:0-53801 GCA_038258245.1 Chthoniobacterales bacterium | reverse complement strand
GGATCGCGGGGGCAGCGCCAATGGATTCGCCGTCGCTCGCGCGATCGAGGCGCTGCAAGAGCGCGGCGCGCCGCGCGGTCTCGTCAACGCCGGCGGCGATCTGCGCGCCTTCGGCGCGCCCGGTTTTCCCATTCGCATCCGGCACCCGCGCGATCCACGCGCGACGCTGCTCGATTTTTGCCTAACGAATAATGCGCTCGCTACTTCCGGAAATTATTTCGCGCCAGCAGCGATCCGCCACGGCCGCTCACGCGAGCCCGCCCGCGCCATTTGCTCCGCCACCGTGCGTTGCGCCGAGGCCATGCGCGCCGATGCGCTGACGAAAATTCTGATGCTCGCGGCCAACGCCGCGCTTCCGGTACTGCAACATTTCTCGGCTGATGCCATTTTCGTTGCCAGCAGCGGCGAAGCATCATGCACTTCCGCCTGGCATGCGCCGCTCGACTTTTCGACTTAGCAAAACTCTTCAGGCCGCGGTTTACACAACCTTCGGCCTGCTCCTGCTCACTGGTGCCGGCTGGATGATCGCCGACCGGCATCGCGATGAAGCAGCCTGGCAGGAATGGCCGGCTTTCCTGCTCAAGATTCATGGCGCGGCCGCAATGGTTGCGTTGCTCGTGCTCGGCGCGCTGGTTCTTCACATCAAACGCGGGTGGGCCGCGAAGGTGAACCGCTGGTCGGGCGCGAGCGTCATCGCGCTCAACGTCTTTCTCGTCGTCACCGGTTACGGACTTTACTACGCGGGCGACGAGAATCTGCGCGCCCGGCTGAGCCGCTGGCATGCGTGGATCGGTTTGGGAACGCTCCTAATTCTGCCGCTCCATATTTTCTGGGGCCGCGCCGTCATCCGCAGATTGATTCGTCAGCGCGAGGAGAGGACGCACGCACCTTGAGTGCTGCCGGGGAATTCACTTCGTCATTCCGGGCGAAGTCGAGGAATCCCGGGGCGCTACCTGAAAGCTTTCGCCACGGGATCCCTCGACTTCGCCTTCGGCTCTGCTCGGGATGACAGACCGCCGTTTCCCTCTTCCCCTTCCTGCTTTCCTGATTCCTCCCGTTCCCCCTCCTGGTTTCCTGGCTTCCAAATTCATCCTTCCCCAACAGCGACCAGACTCGACACCGCGCGTCTCATCCGTGAACCTGAGACGCAATAGCCATGGAGCATCCCGAAACCGCGATCACTCCTTCCATCGCCGTCATCATCCCCTGCTGGTGCGATGCGGCGGACGCCTCCCAATCGACTGATGCCTGGCAGAATCACGACGCCGTCCGCGAAATTATTCTCAGCGGCGTGACCGGCCACACATCGCCCTCGCCTAACGACTCGGAAAAATGGAAGTGGTGTGAATCGCCCACGCCGAGCCGCGGAGTCCAGCTCAACTGCGGCGCGCGCGCCGCCACCGCCGACATTCTTCTTTTTCATCACGCCGATTCCAAACTCACGCCCGCTCATCTCCACGCCATCGTCCGCGCGTTGCGCGATCCAGACATTATCGGCGGCGCGTTTTATCGGAAATTCGACGAGCGCCATCCGTTCCTGCGCATCCTCCTGGAAGATTTCGAACGCTGGCACACGCGCGCCTTTGGCACGCTCTACGGCGATCAGAGCGTTTTTGTCCGGCGCGAAGTCTTCGAGCGCATCGGCGGTTACGCGCCCATTCCGCTCATGGAAGATGTTGAATTCTCGAAACGCCTCCGCCGCGCCGGCCGCATCGTCGCGCTCGATCCGCCGATGGAAAGTTCGCCTCGTCAACAACTCGAAACCGGCGCGTGGCGCGTCACCTTCCGGAATTTATTTTTTCTGATTGCCTTCCGTTTCGGCATCTCTCCGGCGCGTTTGCACGAATGGTATTATGGGCCGCCAACTGGCCAACCGCCCCTTTCCGGAGTAAATAAGCAAATGGCGGAAACTGCCGCCGCGCCTAACGAATGATCACCTCGCCATCCATCCCGCAATCGAAATGGAAAACACGCTGGCGCGCGTTCCGGCGCCCGATCGATCCGGAAAAGGAGCGCATTCTCAAAACGCGCTGGGATTCGCTCCCGGCCGAGCTGCAAACGCCCAATCAGATTTCCGGCCGCCATCTCACGCATTGCGGTTTCATTCTTGGCGCGAGCTACTGCTCATTCCATTGCACGCATTGCTACCTGCCGAAGAACGCCAACCGCGTTCCCATTCCCGATCTCGCCGACGTGAAAGAACAGATCGACGCGAACCGCAAATTCCAGGGCCCTGGCGGCGGATTGCAAATCACCGGCGGCGACGTGGCCGATGCCTATTGGAAATCCGGCCGCACCGATGAGCTCGTCGAAATCATTCGTTACGCCTTCGAAGTCGGCCTCGTTCCCATGCTCATGACGCACGGCCAGACGCTCATCGAACATCCGGAGTTCTTCGAGCGCCTCGTCGTGGAAGGCGGATTGCGCCAGGTCTCCGTGCATATCGATATGACGCAGGCCGGGCGCCACGGTTTCCCGATCGGCCGCGTCAAGAGCGAGGCCGATCTGCATCCGATTCGTGAAGCGTTCACCCAGCTCGCGTCCGACCTTCGTCGTCGCACCGGCATCGCGCTCGAATACGCGCTCAGCTTCACCGTTACCGAAAAAAACATCAACGATGTGCCGGAAGTCGTTCGCTGGTATCTGGCCGAGCCGGAGCGCACGCGCATCTGGCGCATGCTCAGCTTCCAACCCGAAGCGAACACCGGGCGCACCATTTTCTCCGAGCATCCCGTCACGCCCAAAATCGTCTGGCAAAAACTTTGCGAAGGCAGTGGTTTACCTCTCGAACAGGACGCCACATTTTTCGGCCATCCCGATTGCAACAGTTGGGCTTCCATTCTCGTCTCGCGCCGCACGGGCGCCTTCCAACCGCTGCTCCCGACTGACGCCACCACCAAAAAACTATTCGCCGAGATTCTCGCGCAAATCGGCGGCCTCTCGCTCGTGACCGACGACGCGCGGACCGCGCCGTGGCGCCTCGCCGGCGTCCTCTTCGCCAATCCCGGCTTGTTCGCCCGCACCCTTTTTCATCTGGCCCGCCTGCTCGTCACCGGCCGCTTTCCGCTGAGCATGCTGCGCGACATTCTGCGCGGCGAAGTCCACACGCTCGGCGTCGGCACCCATAATTTCATGGATGCCGAAGAAGTGGCGCGCGCCGATGTCGATCCCGTGGTCAAAGCGCGTCTCGACTCCTGCGTTTTCAAAGGCGCGGTCAAGGAAAACGGCGAATGGCAGGCCGTGCCCATGTGCCAGATGAACCAGCAAAGATGGAGCGCCGTTTACGAAGAGCGGCTGCAAAATCCCGAGCTGCTCAAACAAGCGCAGGTTTTTGAAACGGCCGAGGCCGAGCCGGTCGAAGCCATCACTCGTTAGGCTTCGCAGGTCCGGCGATAAATTTTCGCGAGCGTTCCGAGCGGCAAGCCCAGAGCGTAGAGCGTGGCGATCAGCCCGTAGGCCAGCGTCAAGCGCGTCGCGCCGACCTTTTCGTAACGGCGCGGACTCAAGCGCAGCCGCGCGCTAAGCGCGACCACTTTGCCGCGCCGTCGCAGCGCGCGATAAAATTCCACATCCTCCATCAGCGGCGCGTTCGGGAATCCGCCGATCGCTTCGAAGGCATCGCGCCGGCAAAAAAAACCATGATCGCCGCAACGAATCCGCAGCACGAAGCCGGCGTAATGCGCAAATGAATCGGTCAGCCGATAAATGAAATTGTCCTTCGGCAATTGAATCCGGAAATAACCGCCGACCGCGCCGCGCTCGATCGCCCGCTGCATTTCCGCGACCGCGTTTTCCGGGATTTGCGAATCGACATGCAGAAACCACAGCGCATCGCCGCTCGCCGCCGCGGCGCCCGCGTTCATCTGCTGCGCGCGGCTCGCGCGCGCCACCACCAAGCGATCGCAGAGCGGTCGCGCCGCCTCCGCCGTTCCGTCCGTGCTGCCGCCATCGGCCACGATGATCTCCGCCGCGCCGGCCCGCGCGCGCAATTGCCGCAAAAAGGGTTCGATCAACTCCCGCTCGTTCAGCACCGGCGCCACAATCGACAGGCGCCACGCGCTCACGGGCTCGTCTCCTTCAACACGCGATGAATCATTTCGTTTTGAAATTTGGCTGGCTCTTCCAGTTGCGGCCAGTGCGCTGAATGCTCAAACCAAATCCAGCTCTTCGCCATCGGAGCGTCGAGCGCCTTGAAATATTCCGCCGCCACCTGGGTTGTCACGACGTGATCGTCGCGTCCTTCGAAAAAATAAACCGGCACCTCGAGTCGCGGCACTTGCTTGGAAAGGTTCACCGCAAAAAAATCGCGCCACAAACGTTGAAACGAAACCTTCGCGCCGCGCCCGAATCGCCAGAGATCGAGCAGACTGTAAGCAGGCGAAATAAAGGTGAGCTTCAACCGCGCTGGCGCGAGCGCGCCAAATTGATCGGGCGCGAAATGGTTCACCCACTTCTGGCAGGTTTGCAGCTCGCTCAGATCGGTAAACGGCGGCTCACCGATTTTTTTTAACTCGTTAGTCGCTTCCTCATTTCCCTTCCGCGTTGCTGATTCGAGCGCGAACTGATAGAGAATCCGTTCGCTCTCCCGCAGATTCGCAATCTGGCTGATCCCGACATAAGCGCGAATCACGTCCGGCCGTTTCTGCGCGAGGAGAACGCCGATCACCGTGCCGGTGGAATGGCCGACGAGAATCACTTTCGATTGCCCGAAACGGGCGCGCAGCAAATCGACCAGCTGTTCCGCGTCATGCACCAATTGATCGAGCGTGAGCGAACTCAGCGACAGATTGCGCGAAAAAGATTTACCGGCATCACGCTGGTCCCATTCCACCACCACGAAATGCTTTTCGAGTTCCGCGTTCACAAACTCGTAAGGCATCTCCGGCAAACCCGGGCCGCCATGCAACATGAGCAGAAGCGGATTCGAAAGGTGTCGCCCGCGAATCTGAATCCACTGCGCCACCCCGCCCAACTGCACCTGCTCGATCGACGCGATGCCGTCGCTCGAATGAATCGCGATGGCGTGGCGAATCTCCATCTGCCGCCAGGCCCGCCATCCCAAAAGCAAAGCAATGGCGCCGACGATTAACGCCAGCGCCGTCAGTAAACTTCGCGCGATGAGTGTGCGCGTTTTCATCCGCGCTCGGCTTCCATCTTCATCTGTAGGGCGTTTCTGCGAAACGCCACCTGCGACGTTGCGGTCCGAATCCCTTCCGGGGAGCACACGCCTCCCGGCGTGTTGGTTGCGGCATTCTGCCGCAACGATCTTCCCTTAAAATAACGCGCCATCTTTCGCCTCCGTTCTCGGAAGTTCGTTTCCGCAGAATGCAGAAACCAGCACGTCTGAAGACGTGCGCTCCCCAGAGCCCTCCGCGCCACCGTTCCCTGTAGGGCGTTTCTGTGAAACGCCTCGCCGTCTACGACACCTCTCTCGAGAAGGGAAGGCGTTTCACAGAAACGCCCTACAGAAAAATCAATCCAGCGCGAACGCTCTCAGTGCGTCAACCTATCGAAGATCAGATTGATCTTGCTGTAACTACGGCCATGCGAGCCCTGGTCGTTCAATCCCCAATTATAGGACAGATACGAAGTCTCGAACTGCCCGCCCGCGACCAGCTTCTTCGCCGACGCCGGACCGTAGGTGCTGAAGATTTTCGCCGGCGCCATCGACTTCTCGAAATCGGCCTTGAACCACTTAAAGATGCTCGATACCTCGGCCTTCTTTTGTTCCGGCATGAACTTGTTCAAGTCTTCGCGGCCGAGCCAGGCGCGATACGCGGCATCGTCCTGCTTATCGAACGAGCTCGCCTTGTAGGCGGAACGCTGCAACGGCGGGCAACTACGCGCCGCGCACACCAGCACGGCGTGCGCGCGGTATTTCAACATCGGCCGGAGCGTGCCGTTCTCGATGTCGTTGAGCGCGATTTTTTCGCCGCCGACCATCCAGCTTTTCACCGAGAACGGATCCTTCGTTTCGTGAATGCTCTCCACCGGATACGAGTTCAGGATCGTGTGAATGGTGATCGCGTTATACGCGTTGACGAGCGATGCGGCCTTCTCATTTCCTTGCGCGCCTCTGTCGGCCTTGGGTGCGAATTGCTTCAGATAATTGTCGAGTGCGGCGAGGTCGGCCTTGTTGTTTTTCCAGCCGGTGTAATCGACGAGGCCTTTGTTGTTCACGTATTTCTTGAGCAACTTGTCCCACGCGCCGTGGTTGATGCCACTTGGGCAACTGACTTCCTTGTCCTTTTCCTTGGCCACTGCGGGAGTGACCGCGAAGAACGCGGGAATAATAAGAGCCGCGGCCAGCGCCGCGATGATTGGTTTAATTGTTTTCATAAGAGTTAACTGTTTTGCCTCAGGATCATACGCATGATCTCCTGATGTTTCTCACGTTCTTCGATTGGAGGCCCGTGATTGGATTCGTCGAACAGGATAAATCTTTGCCCCGTTAGGTCGCGCCTGTTGGAGCGTGTCGTCGATGAGCCTGTAGCCGTTTCGCTATGCGAAACGCGGGAATGGGCTCTCGCGGTCTTCCCCAACCGTCCCGTTTCGCACAGCTAAACGTCTACAGCGGACACCAACCAAACAGCGCAAAGGCATGACACACTCCCGCCTCAATTTCCTGCCTTCCTGCTTTCCTCATTCGTTCTTCTTTTTCCTCGCTTCCTGGTTTCCAAATGCACTCCACGAATTTTTGCTGCTCGTGGCGCGACGGGATTCCTCGGCTTCGCCAGGCGAAACGCGCATGCACGCTCTAGGAAACGGTCGCCAGGTTATCGGAATCGCGCAGATAATAGAGGACGAAACATGCCGCCAGCATCGGCCAGGCGGCGAAGAAGAGCAGATTCACTTTCTCGAACGGCGTGAGGTATTGTCGGAACGAACCAAACGTGGAAAGCGCGTGCAGCAGAAAGACGAGTCCGTAGGTCAGCCGACGCGCCATGCCTGCCACGAAAGCCAGCAAAAGCAGCACTTCGAAGACGGCGAGAGCATAGACGATCTGCGTGCCGACGCCGGCGAGCCCGTAGAAGTGTTCGAAGATGGAAGCGGCATGCGCGGGCCGAACGAATTTGTCGATCGTCCACATCAGCATAACGAGAAAGACGGTCAGCCGCAGAGTAAGCAGTGCGATGGGCAGGCGATTGGCGTCGGTGCGAGAATTCATGTGGCTACTATCGGAGACGCGAGGTACGCTGGCTATTCCCAAAAAAATTCAGGCGGCGCGATGCGCGCGCTACGGCCCGGTGTCGCGCAATATGCTTCTCATGGTGGCGCGATATTTCTCCGGCTCCTCGATTTGTGGCCAATGATTGGATTTCTCGAACCAGATGAAATGTTTACCGCGCGGCGCGACCATAGCCTTGAAATAGCGCTTGCCCACGACTGGGCTTAAGACGGTGTCATGCCGCCCGGTTAGGAAATAAACCGGCACATCGAGCTCCGGCGCGGACCGGAAAAGATTGGCCGCGTAGATCTCGCGCTCGAGCGCTTTGCCGGAAAAGACGATGCCGCGCAGCATCCGCGCGTAATCGCCCAACGAATAATCGGGCGAAACAAGGGCGAGCGCGATGAAATGCGCCGCGCCCAACTCGTGCGGCACTTCACCCATTAACTTCTTTTGCACCTTGTTCACTTGTCGCTCGACCCGATGATTCGGATACGGAAAGCGGCCGAGCTCTTGCAACTTCTTGAGCGCGCGGCAGTTCGCCGTTTGCTTCGCATAAGCGCGCGCTCGCTGGTCCAGTTCGCGCTCCGAATCGGGGATATCGACAAATTGCGAGAGGCCGATGTAAGCGCGGAAAAGCTGCGGCGCCCGCGCGACCGCCAGCGCGCCGATGAGCGATCCCCACGAATGGCCAGCCAGAAAAAATTTCCGCTGCCCAAACTCCGCTTCCAGTTTGCGCGTCAGCTCCAGCGTATCGTCGACAAACTGCGCGATGCGCATATCGGGCGTATCGGGCCGATAGGATTTGCCCGCCCCGCGCTGATCCCATTGCACGACCGTGAAATATTTTTCGAGCGCGGCGTTCTTATAGGCGAGCGGCATTTCCGAAACGCCGGGACCGCCATGCAAAAATAAGAGAATGGGATTTGCCCGATCATCACCGCGAATAAGCACCGCCTGGCGCACGCCGCCCAGCGTGATCCAACGCAACTCCGAAACGCCTGACGCGTTCGGATGCGGCCAGGAAACGCAGCCACCGATCAGCAACGCGACAACGACTGAATTTTTCGCCCCAACGAGATGATTCTTCGCTCTAATGCCAAAGGATCAGCACGCTACCGGCGCGCGATCGATTTTCCAACGGCATGAAACCCAAGAAAGGCGAAGGCACTTACAACGCCGTCATCATCGGCGCGGGCACCGCCGGGCTCGTTACCGCAGCGGGCACGGCCGGATTGGGCGGACGCGTCGCGCTCATCGAGCGGAATCTGATGGGTGGCGATTGCCTGAACTTTGGCTGCGTCCCGAGCAAGGCGCTCATTTCTTCGGCACGCCTCATCCAGCAAATGCGCGAGGCGGAGATGTGGGGATTGAAAGCGGTCGAGCCGAAATTCGAGCTCGGCGAAATCCTGACCCGCATGCAGGAACGTCGCGCCACCATCGCGCCGAACGATTCGCAGGAACGCTTCGAGTCGCTCGGCGTCGATATCTTTCGCGGCGAAGCGAAGTTCCTTTCGCCTAATGAGGTCGAAGTCGACGGCCAGAAATTGCGCGCCAAAAATTTCGTCATCGCCACCGGCAGCCGCGCCGCTGTTCCCGAAATCGACGGCCTCGATTCCGTCCCCTATTTCACAAACGAAACGATCTTCGATCACTTCGATCCGCAAACCAAGAGCCTCATCGTCCTCGGCGGCGGTCCGATCGGCTGCGAGCTCGGACAAGCCTTTCGCCGCTTCGGGCTCGCGGTCACGCTACTCCAGGACGACGCCCAACTGCTCCCGCCCGAGGATCGCGACGTCGCCGAATTCATCGAGAAACGCTTCGCCGCTGAAGGCGTCGATGTACGCTTGAAAGCCAAAGCAAAAAGCTTTGCGCAACGCGGCCAGAAAATCGTCGCCGCGTTTGAGAAGGGCGATCCCGTCACCGCCGATGCGTTGCTCGTTAGCGCCGGACGCACGCCCAATATCGAGACGCTCGATCTGAAAGCCGCCGGCGTGAAATTTTCGAAACACGGCGTCGACGTGAACGACTACCTGCAAACGTCGCAGCGGCACATCTACGCCGTCGGCGACGTGGCCAACCGTCTCAAATTCACTCACACCGCCGACGCCACCGCGCGTGTCGCCGTTCGCAACATTCTCATGCCGCTGCAACTGCTGCGGCAAAAAGTGGACCTCTCGATCGTGCCGTGGTGCACCTACACCGACCCCGAAGTGGCGCACGTTGGTCTCGGCGAAAAGGAGGCGAAGAAACAAAAAATCGCCTACGACCTTTTTCAAATTCCGCTCTCCGAAGTCGATCGCGCCATCGTCGAAAGCGAAGAAGCCGGGTTCCTCAAGGTGCTCACTGAAAAAGGATCCGATAAAATTCTGGGCGCGGTCATCGTCGGCCCGCACGCTGGCGATCTCATTCACGAATTCGTCGTCGCTATGCATGCGAAAGTCGGCCTCGGCCAGCTCGCCTCCATGATTCACGCTTATCCGACGCTGGCCGAAATGGCGCACAAGGCCGGCGATAAATTCAACAAGACGCGTCTCACGCCGCGCGCCAAAAAAATCTTTGGCTGGCTTTACGCCCGCGCCCGATAAGGAAACATCCACATGAACTGGCTCAAGAAATATTGGAAATGGATCGCGCTCGCGCTCGTCCTCATCGCCCTCTCCACCGCGACCGCGTTTTTGCCGGTTAAGGATTGGGTGAAAGCGTTCAGCGATTGGGTGCAAAAAATGGGCGCGCTTGGCGTCGTCGTCTTCATCGCCGTTTACGCGATCGCCACTGTTTGCTTTTTGCCGGGCTGGATCTTTACCGTTGCGGCCGGGCTCGTTTACGGCATCGCCGGCGGCACCGCCGTCGCCTTGAGCGGCGCCATCATCGGCTGTTCGCTCGCGTTTTTATGCGGCCGTTATCTCGTCCGCCAGCGCATCGAATCCGCGACCAAGGGCAACAAGAAATTCAAAGCGATCGATGAAGCGATCGGGAAACAAGGTTGGAAAATTGTCGGACTGCTCCGGCTCAGTCCGCTCATTCCGTTTAACCTGAGCAACTACTTCTACGGCGTGACCGCGGTGAAATTCTGGCCCTACTTTCTCGCCTCCGCCGTCGGCATGTTACCAGGCACCTTGCTCTACGCCTACCTCGGCGCGGCTGGCAAAGCCGGGCTCGGCGGCGACCACCAGCAAAGCCCACTCAAATACGTCCTCCTCGGCGTCGGCCTTCTCGCCACCATCGCGGTCACCATCTACGTCAGCCACCTCGCCAAAAAAGCGCTCGGCAAGAGCAAGGTAAAAACGAAGTAGCGCCGCATACCTGCCCCTAGATTACCTGACCTTCTTGCATAAATGCACGATGATGACCCATTCGCGACGGTCGATGAATCTGCTGAGTTTTATGCGACGGCCTACCGTAAATTTATTTTTCTTAGAAGTTACATTGACCCGTCGCCAGTCGAATTGCTTGAGCCGGGTAGCTTCAAGATCAATCGGCTGCAACGGTCAGTCTTAGAAGAGCACTCTGCCTTCACGGCGGAACTGTTTGCTCAGGCTATTGCGAATCGGGTTAATTCGCTCGCGACCCTGCTTCTCGGGCTCAAAACCTGGCAGTCAATTCTCGTCGAATACGTTCCGCAACACCGATTTTACCTGGAGGTAGAGTTTGTGTCGCCAATCCTACAACTGGCTATCGCAGAAGTTCCGGGAATTAGAAACCAAGTAGCTTTCTCGGTCGCCAAAACCGCCATTCACATTGAATCGACAAAAGCCCGACGCCCCATCCCCGCAGACGACGCTATTTCTGGAACAACTTGGAAGTCATGGACGCAAGGCTGGCGTCATGTTGATCAGTTCAGAAATGCATTACAAACAGTGAACTCGCCTGAATTTTATTCGGCGACGCGAAATTTTCGTAATCGCAGAGCGCATGCTATTGCTCCAAGCTTTTTTGGCATCATACCGGCACACGTCGTCCGCCGTGTCCGCGATGGCGTGGAGACAAGGTTCAATTTTGAAGCAAAGCTCGACATTATAGCGCTTTCATCAGCGCTCACTGATCAGCACGTTGCGATTGTTGCGCTCGTCAATGCAATGCACGACCTGCTGCGCGCGCGATTCAACGACACGCCAATGAACGCTAACGCGGAATAAAAATCAGGAATTGCTCACGAATAAGCCGTCTCGCTGGGTGAGGTCAAATAGCACCTAAAGGTGAAACCCAAGCTGGGCAGCTCAGACTGGAGCCCTCGCCCTTTCTCAAGCGTCCAGACCGAAAGGTTGAGCAATTCGAAACGCGATTACGATCTGCCACGAATTCAGTTGCGTTGAAAGACGTCGAGACGTCTAATGGGCCAGTGAAGTATTCGTCGAAGCGGAAACATGGCGCAGTGCGGGACGCGATCGTCGAAACGCTGGTTTACAGGCCAAGCGGGGCGAGTGTCGCTGAGATTGCTCGGGAGGTGAGCGCCCGCATTGGGGAAACTCCCGCCTCTTCGGTTCGCTCATACCTTCGGCTGAATACGCCTCGTCTGTTTTTGCAGGAGGACCGGGGACACTATCGTATTCGGGAAGAGGCTCAGGCGACACTCCCTTTCGCTACGAATGGGAATGGCCCCCACAGGTCGCCAACTCGTGGTTCCCACGAAACCAGCGTCATCGGCAAGGCGACATTAATTCACGCTGATTGCTTTGAATGGCTCGCGAGTGCACCTGCTCACAGCGTCGAAGCGGTCGTGACCGATCCGCCGTACGGTTTAATCGAGTACAGCGACCGGGAACAGGAAAAGCTGCGCAACGGCCGCGGCGGAGTTTGGCGCATCCCGCCCTCTTTCGATGGGAATGTGCGTGCGCCTCTGCCGCGCTTTACGGTGCTTACACGCGATGATCTCGCCGAGCTGGAGCGTTTCTTTTTTGCTTGGGGGCGTCTCATTCTGCGCGTGGCCGTACCGGGCGCACAGGTGATTGTGGCTTCGAATCCGCTGCTCTCTTACGTCGTGGCCAACGCTGTGACCCGCGCAGGATTCGAACGCCGCGGCGAGATTATCCGGCTGACGATGACGATGCGCGGAGGGGATCGTCCGAAAGCGGCGCACGAGGAGTTTGCCGATGTGAGCGTGATGCCGCGCTCTATGTGGGAACCTTGGTTGATTTTCCGCAAGCCACTTGAGGGCCGCGTGCAGGATAATCTTCGGCGCTGGAAAACTGGGGGCTTCCGTCGTCCTTCGAAGGAACAGCCGTTTGGCGATGTCATTGCGTCCGCGCCGACACGTAAGGAGGAACGGGCGCTGGCTCCGCACCCTAGCCTCAAGCCGCAGGCGTTCTTGCGGAAGATCGTGCGCGCTGCTTTGCCTTTAGGCAAAGGAACGGTGCTCGATCCGTTTGCCGGGGCCGGCTCGACGCTGGCCGCTGCCGAAGCGACCGGTTATGCGAGCATCGGTGTGGAAAGAGACGCGCGGTATTTCGAAGTCGCGCGCAAAGCAATTTCAAAGCTACGCGCGTTGCGAACCTAGACGCTGGGGTCGCGGTAGATCCAGTTTCCGCGAAGCTTGGCGATTCCCTCTTTATGAAGCGTCGCGGTGCGCGTGCCGAGTTCGCCGCGAGCGTTCTTGCGGAAGTCGGCGATTTCCACTTTGCCAAGATAGACCTCGGTGAAGGTCATCGCGTGCCGATCCCGGGCTGGTTCGGTTTCCACATCCACGCCATAGACGAAGACCGCCATCCACTGATCCCGTGCTCCGTGAGTATCAACGGCACCACCGCTCTTTCGCGTCGTCTTTATCTCAACGCCTTCGTTTCCAGCTTTCACCGCGTCGTTAGGGTAAATACCTTTCACCACCAGGTCCGGATGACCGTTAAAATAAGCGTTGATCGTTAACGTCCGAGCATGCTTCGCAATGCTCGCGGTCAGCAGATCGGAAATCAGGCCTGACATAATGGCTGGCCGGAGAAAGTCGTCGAGTCGCTCGAGTCCTTTATCGAGCAATCCAGAATTCACGTCGAAAAACAAATCGTAAACATCCTGCATTGCGATCTCGAAATCCTGAAGGCGCAGTTCAAAGGGCAGCTGCGCGGCTTGATTGAAGTTCTCGCGCTTTGGACGGTTACGCTGGGCAGGCATTGCGTGGCAGAGTAGGCTGAGGGGGTCCCCACAGTCAACGCGCCGAGCATCAGGGGTCACGAACCGGATTTCAATTTCAAAAAGCCGAAGTCGGAAAGCGATTCGGAGCAGCGAAGGCCCATCTCAAAAATTTAAGATTTTCCCGGCCCGCTGCATCCGTTTACAAAGAAGCCGCGCACAACTGTCGCAAATTTGTGAAACGCAAGGCTCTGCTCATTTTCGCCGACTCGCTCGCGCTCGATCTGTCACGACGGCGTCTGCCCGGTTCCTTCCGCTCGCTCTTCGACCTCAATCCCGTCCTCCGTTCGCCGCTCGACGCCGATGTCCATCTGTTCACTTCGAACGATCTGGAATCGACGCCCACCGTCACTGTTCATCGCCAGGACGGCGCGACGTTCGCCGCCCGACTCGAAGCGGCCGTCGATGAAATTGCCGCGCGCGGCTATGACGAAGTGGTCTTGATTGGCCGCGATTGCCCCGACCTGAATTGCGACGATATCGCGACCGCTTTTCGCGAATTGGAAAATCGCCGGCTTGTCCTCGGTCCGGATCATCGCGGCGGCTGTTACTTGATCGCGTTGCGCGTGGCGGATCGCGCTTTGCTTCAGGGCGTCCGCTGGAAGCGAAACACCGATTGTGCGCAGCTGATCGAACGCTCCGGGCGGTCCCGGGTTTTTTTGCTGCCAGTAAAGCAGGATCTCGATTCCTGGGCCGATGTAAAACTTTGCGCCCGGCGCGATGATGCGATCGGGCGGTTGGCCTCCTTTTTTATCGACTTTGTCGCCGCCGCGCGGCGCGAGTTCGATCTCTTTGTCGACTTAGCCGCGCAATTCGTGCGCGTGCGTGGCCAGATGCCGCCCCCGGCGCTGGCCTAAAAAGCAAATTGTTTACCGGCGGCGAGTCTGCGCGCTCGTCGTCTGTTCACGTCTGGCTTAATCGCCGCCCGCTCTCCATCCGAGATTGGCGCTCCACACCTCAATCCAACTCATGATTTCATCTTTCCAAATTCCAAAACGTTTCCAGATCCGCTTCAAGTCTTCACCCTTCGTCCTCGCCATCCTCTTCATCACCTCGACGCTTTGCGCGCAGGAATCCGACCGCGCACCGGCCAATCCGCCTTTTCCCGCGACCGCGCCTCAGACGGCTTCCAGGTCCACCTTTGGCGGCTCGTCCACGCTGGCGGAAGCGATTTTTGGCAAGGACAATGTCTTCGACAAGACCTACGACGACATCGAAACTTGGAAGGAAGAATGGCACATCCCTTTCTCCGTCGGCGCGAATCATTGGTTCCATCTCGACCGCGATGAACGCATCTATGGAAACGGCTACGGCGTGCCGACCGAGAGCGGCACCTACTACTATTACATCGGCGCAGATCCTTCGTTTAAAATCGGAGACGGCTGGCTGAAGGAAGTGGGCGGGCATGTGCAGTTCCGTTTCCGCGACGACCAGAATGACAAACTCCGCGCCTTTTACTACGACACCTACTGGTTCTACGAAGCCTACGGCTACGCCAAGACGAACCTCGGCACGTTCAAGGCCGGACAGATCGTGACCGAGTTTGGCATCCCCTGGGATGGGACCTGGTGGGAAAGCGTTCCTTACTTCGACGGTTACAAGTTCGATCCAGACTACGGATTCAGTTGGGACAATAAGTGGAAGGTTTCCGAGAAGCTCACGATCGATTCCGCCGCGCAATACTTCGTCGCCTCCGATCGCGTGAATGGATCGCTCGTCGGAGCCGATGCGGAATCCGCGCCCGGCGGCCGGGAGCGCAACACCGGCGTTGTGCGCCTGGTGCCGACCTATCAGTTCAACGACGACCTCAAGGTCGCCTGGGGCGTTTCCGGTTTGTATGGCCAGGTCAAAAGCATCAGCCCGTTGACCGATGACAATCGCGGAGTCTTCGGGACGGATCTGATGCTCACCTACAAAAACTTCAGCATCTTCGGCGAATACATCGATGCCTTCGGCGTGAGCAATCCAGCGCGCTACGTCTCGGGCGGCCCGAGCGATCGCGTCGATAGTTTGCGCGGCGGCGCTGCCTACAAATACGGGCCGGTTACCTTCCACGTGAACTACTCATACGGCTGGGATCACAATCCTGGCGGGCACCAATACATCTTCGATCCCGGCCTCAGCGTGCAGTTGACGAAGGACCTCGTTTTCTACGGCGAGTATGTGAAGTGGGATGTGACCGATCGCTTCGGTAATACCGCCAAATTCGATGACGGCTTCGAGCTCATTCTCGTCTGGAACCTATAACCAAAAAAACATCATATGAAAAAAACAGTACTCGTTCTCATCAGCTCGCTTCTCTGCTCGTTAGGCTATGCGCAGGAGAAAGTTGTCATCCAATACGATTGCATCCCGAACTACGCCAACTGGGGCGGCGTCACCGCCGCTTATACCAAGGAAACCGGCGTGCGCATTCCGCCAGATATGAAAGGCAGCTCGGCTGCAATGGCCGCGCTTGAAGCGGAGAAGTCGAACCCGCAAGCCGATTGCGCGTATTACTCCGGCGCGATCGGTTATCAGGCTGCGACCAAAGGTCTGCATCAGCCTTACAAACCAAAAGGCTGGGAGAAAATTCCCGATTCCTTGAAGGATCCGGACGGCAAGTGGTGGACCGTGCATACCGGCAACATCGCCATCCTCGTCAACACGAGCGCGCTGAAAGGCAAACCGGTTCCCCATTCCTTCACCGATCTGCTTAAGCCGGAATACAAGGGCATGGTCGTTTACGACGATCCGACGATTCAGGGAACGGGATTCACTTTCGTTTACGGAATCAACGCGCTCATGGGCGGCGGCGCCGACATGAATGCCGGCTTCGATTATTTGAAGAAGCTCGACGCCAACGTCCTCAACTACGCGAAGGACAACAGCTACAACGATCTTCTCCGCGGCGAAGTTCCAATCTGGATCAACGCCGATGGCAACGGCTTGAAAGCAAAATACGTCGACAAGGCGCCGATCGAAACGGTGATCGCGAGCGAAGGAACGATCGTCATGCCGCTCGTCATGGGTATGGTCAAAAACGATCCGCATCCGGAGGAGACGAAGAA
Organism: Chthoniobacterales bacterium; assembly: GCA_038258245.1. Lineage (GTDB taxonomy): Bacteria > Verrucomicrobiota > Verrucomicrobiia > Chthoniobacterales > UBA10450 > JBBSQB01. The sequence continues at coordinate 37,460 of JBBSQB010000021.1, read as the reverse complement.
GTATCTCGACTGGTGCCTAGGCGACGAAGCGCAAAAGTTGATGGCGCAATCTTTTTTCCGTCCGGTCATGAAGGTCGATCTGGGGGGGAAAGTGCAAAGCGAATTCCCGCCGGAATCGGCCTACGCGAAAGCGAAAACGCTTCCGCTCGACCAGATGGCCGCCAATGCCGACGCCGTCAAAGCTCGGTGGAGCAAACAGATCAAGAGGTAAATGGAGTTCGTGCGCTCCCCGAGTTTCCAATGAGCATCGCGAAAAAAATGGCACCGAGCTTTCCCCTCGTCGTCGCCCTGTTTCTCCTGCTCGCGTATCCGCTGTCGCTTCTCTTCGCGCGCAGCTTGCAGGACGCGAATGAATTCAGCCTAACGAATTACATCCAGCTCTTCACCGACAACTCGCATCGGCGCGCGCTTTTCCATTCCCTCATTCTCAGTGCGCTCGTGGCATCCATCTCCACCCTCATCTGTCTCGCACCGGCCTGGCTATTCGCGAATGAACACTTCGCCGGGAAGAGTCTGGTCCGCGCCATTTTCACGCTGCCGATGTCATTCTCCGGCATCATCGTTGGCTTTCTCGCCGTCATTATGGTGGGACGCATCGGAGCCGTTCCGCAATTCTTCGAAAAATTGACGGGCACCGCTTACACAAGCGGCTGGGCGTATCGACTAAGCGGACTCGTCCTCGCGTATCTCTACTTCGAGATTCCACGCGCCACCCTCACGCTCGAGTCGGCGCTGCGAAAATTTGATCCTCAACTGAGCGTCGCCGCGCGTTCGCTCGGCGCCAATACCTGGCAACGCTTGCGTCTTCTCATCCTCCCGCTCATCTGGCGTCCGCTCGTTTCCACCTTCGCGGTGACCTTTACCGTCTCGTTAGGCTCGTTCGGCGTGGCGCTGATTCTTTCCAAACGCTTCTCCGTTTTGCCGCTGGAGATTTTTCAACAAATTACCGGCTACGGAAACAACGGCCTCATGGCGGCGATGGCTATCGTTCTCGTCCTGCTCGCTTTCGTCATTAATTACTCAGCGCGCGCCACCTCATGAAGACCGCTCGCCTCGGCATTGTTGCGCTCCATTGCATCACCTGGTTCCTGCTCGCGGTCGTGGCCGCGCCCATCCTGGTCGTCCTGGCCGGCGCGTTTCTTGATCCGACGCTCCTCGGAGTGACAACCGAACGATGGGCGGCACAAAGCAGTTTTTTCATCCCGGGCTGGTTCGGTTACGTTTTTCAACTCTACAACCGCTCGCTCGAGTTCAGCCTGGTGCTCGCCCTGCTCTCCGTCGTCGTCTGCCTCGTCGTTAGCATTCCTGGCGCTTATGCGATTGTGCGGACGGATTCGCGCGCCAGCCGCATCCTGGAGGAAATCACGCTGCTGCCGCTTTCCATTCCCGGCATCGCCATGTCGATCGGCCTCATCCAGGCCTACGCGATCGTGCGCGGAAAATGGTGGCTCATTCTCTGCGGCCACGTGCTCTACACTATTCCGCTCATGATGCGCGTGATCACCAATGCGTTGCGCAGTCTTGATCTCGACCGGTTGCAAAACGCCGCGCAAAGCCTGGGCGCGAACGCCTGGCAGCGGTTTCTCTTCGTCATCGTGCCGAATCTGCGGCATAGCATCATCGTCGGTTCGCTTCTCGTCTTCGCGATTTCATGGGGCGAATTCAACGTCAGCTACCTCTTGAACACGCCGCTCAACCAGACTTACCCCGCGGCCCTTTACGCCACCTACACCTCGAACAGCTTTGCCGTTTCGAGCGCTGCGACTACCATCTTCCTCGCCGTCATCATTCCCGTGTTGCTCGCGCTGCAATGGATCGGCGGCCGCGAATTCAGCCGGCCGGAGCAAGCGGCCTAACGACATGCTCGAAGTCCGCTCACTGACCAAACAATACGGGGCGCGCTATGCGGTGCGCGATTTTAGCCATTCGTTTGCCGATGGAAAAATCACCACCATTCTTGGCCCGAGTGGTTCCGGGAAAAGCACCACGCTCGCGCTCATCGCCGGCTTAAAAGAACCCGATAGCGGCACCGTTCATCTCGACGAACGCGATATCACCGCGGTCCGGCCGGAGCGGCGCGACTTCGGGATGGTCTTTCAGAATTACTCGCTCTTCCCGCATCTCACTGTGCAGAAGAATGTCGAATTCGGACTGCGCGTGCGCGGCGTTTCTGCATCGGAGCGAACGCAACGCGCACGCGAAACTCTCGCCCTCACCCGCATCGAACATTTGGCCGAAAGACGCATCACCGAAATCTCGGGCGGCGAACAACAGCGCGTCGCCATGGCGCGTGCGCTCGCCATTCGCCCCGCGCTCCTGCTAATGGACGAACCGCTCTCCGCCCTCGATGCCAAACTACGCGACGAGCTGCGAGCGGAGTTGCGCCGGCTGCTCGCCGAGCTCGCCATCACCACCATCTACGTCACGCACGACCAGACCGAAGCGATGAGTCTCGGCCACGAAATGATCATCATGAACGAAGGCCGCATCGAGCAGCGCGGCGCGCCGATCGATCTCTACCATCGGCCGGCGAACCTCTTCGTCGCCAATTTCCTCGGCGACTCCAACGTGATCGCGGCGGAATGCGATGCAGCGTCCGGAAAAATCCGACTGCCGTTCTTCAGCGCCAATGGTTCGAAACCGGGGCCCGCTTCGAAATGCTGGGCCATGATTCGCCCGGAAGCCTTCGAGCTGGTCGAGAAAGAACATGCGGATTTCGCCGCGATCGTGGAAAGTTCCACCTTCCTCGGCAATCGACTGCGCCTCCGATTGCGCGCCGGTGACGAAACACTAATCGTCGATACAACGAATCGGATCTCGATCGCGCCCCAGGCGCCGATCTTTGTCCGCGTCAAGAAAGAGGAGATTTTCACATGGTCACGCTAAACAAAACCACGGCCGATCCTGAGCAGCCGCCATTGCTCCCGCTCACGTCGCTCGACGCGCTCTGGTTTCAGGTCGCCGGCACGCTCTGCAATCTGCGCTGCAACCACTGCTTCATCTCCTGCTCGCCCGAGAATCACACGCTCGGCCTGATGACCTTCGAGCAATTCAAACCGTATCTCGATGAGTCGTTAGGCTATGGAGTGAAGGAATATTATTTCACCGGCGGCGAACCATTCATTAATCCGTCCATATTCGAAATCCTCGAAGCGACGCTCGCGGTCGGGCCTGCCACCGTGTTGACGAACGCGACCCGTTTTACCGAGGAAAAAATCGCGGACCTCGCCGCCATCCGCGACGCCTCGGAGTATTCGCTCGAATTGCGCGTGAGCATCGACGGCTTCTCGCCCGAGACGAACGACCCGATTCGCGGCCCCGGCACTTTCGTGCAGGCGATGAACGGCGTGCGCATGCTCGTCGCTGCGGGATTTCTCCCCATCATCACCTCGATGCGCTCTTGGGAAATGCACGAGGACGATGAATTTCTGCGCGAGTTCCGGGCACGCCTCGCCGAGATCGGCTACACGCGACCGCGCATGAAATTGCTGCCTTCGCTCAAGATCGGGCAGGAAGCGAAACGCGATCACGGTTACGGCAAAAATGAATTCGTGACCGAACGCATGATGCAGGGCTTTGACGAGACGCAGTTGCTTTGTCACAACAGCCGCGTCGTCAGCGATCGCGGCGTGCACGTCTGTCCGATCCTGGTCGATCGGCCGGATGCGAAACTCGGGACCACGCTGGAGGACGCGATGCAAGGTTATCGACTGCGGCATCACGCCTGCGTCACCTGTTATCAATTCGGCGCGCTCTGCTCGAACGCCAGCTCTGGAAGCCTGGAAGGCAGCCGCCTCGCACGCGCCGGCTCGGACGCCAATCCCGCCCTCGGCGCCGCGCCTAACGAACGATGAACGTCCGCGCGCAGATTCTGGGGAGCACACGCGTCTCGCGTGTTGGCGATGGCGTCCCCGCCATCGCGAACTTTCCTGGCGTAATGCCCGACCGAAAAGATCGTTTCGGCGAGACGCCGAAACCAACACGCGAGACGCGTGTGCTCCCCGGAGAATTGTGAGCGCGCCATGAAACGCATCGCCATCATCGGCGCCGGCCCCATCGGTCTGGAGGCCGCGCTCACCGCGCTGGAACGCGGCTACGAAGTCGCCGTCTACGAACGCGGCACGATCGCTGATGCCGTCAGGCAATGGGCTCACGTCCGCATGTTTTCGCCTTTCGAAATGAACGCGTCGCCCCGCGGCCTTGCCCGCCTGCGCGATAGCGGCGCCGATCTTCCGGCACCCGCCGCGCTTCTGACCGGCGCGGAATTTCGCGAGCGTTATCTCCTGCCTCTCGCCGCCAGCATTCGTTCCCGCATCCACGAAAATTGCGCCGTCGCAGCCATCGGCCGATCGCGCCGATTGAAGGGTGATTTCATCGCTGCGCCTGAGCGCAACGCCGCACCATTTCGATTACTGCTGCACGAAGAAGCGGGCGAACGCATCGCGCTCACCGACATCGTGCTCGATTGCAGCGGCACGTTCGGACAATCGAACTCGTTAGGCGACGGCGGCATTCCGGTCCCCGGCGAAGCCGCCTGCGCGGATCAAATTCATTACGGAATCCCAAACGCGGCGCAGGACGTGGCCGGGCGTCGCGTCCTCGTCGTGGGCGCTGGCCATTCCGCTGCGACCATGGTGCGCGATCTAGCCGAAGGAGAGAGCGAAATTACCTGGCTCATCCGCCGCGATCGCGCCGTCCCGATCGGAGAACTCGCCGATGATCCGCTGCCGGAACGTTCCCTCCTGGCCGCCGCCGCCAATCGTCTGGTGCGGGAGAAGCAGGTGCGGTTGATCGCCGACGCGTCGATCGATTCGCTCGCTTCCACCGATGGCGACGTCGAAGTGCGCTGGAGCGATTCAACCGGCAAGCTCTCAAAGATTACCGTGGACCAAATCATCGCCGCGACCGGTTTCCGGCCCGACCTCACGCTGACCCGCGAGCTGCAAGTGCAAACCTGCTGGGCGACCGAGGGCACCTATCCGCTGGCTGCTTCGTTGTTAGGCGAAGCCGGGACTGATTGCCTAACGACTTCCCTTTTCGGCGCCGAAACGTTGCGTCATCCGGAGCCCGGGTTTTTCACCCTAGGAATCAAGAGCTACGGCCGCGCTCCGAATTTTCTGCTCCGCACCGGTTACGAACAGGTCGAGAGCGTCCTGAATTATTTGGAACAGCAAGCCGCCGCATGAGATTCCGCCGGCTTAGCGCGGACCGACCAAGTTCGTTTCGGCGAGACGCCGAAACCAGCACGCGAGACGCGTGCGCTCCCCGGACACAAAGCGCGAGCGCTTCCTCACTCCCATCCGTGTTTCATCGGTGTCCATCTGTGGCAAAGAACTCTTCCTTTCGATGACCGAACAAATCGCACTCTTCGGCGGCGTGTATTCGAATCATCTCGCGCTCGCTGCTCTACTCGAGGACGCACCACGGCGCGGCGCTTCGGCTATCTACTGCCTCGGCGATCTTGGCGCGTTCGGGCCACATCCCGACAAAGTCTTTCCGCTGTTGCGCGACGCGCAGATTCCGGTCGTGCAAGGTAACTACGACAACTCCGTCGGTAACAACCTGGCCGATTGCCAGTGCGGCTACACCGATCCGAAGGACAACTATTTCGCCCGCCTTTCCTACGAGTACACCTTCCAAAACACCGCTCGGGAAAATAAACTTTGGATGCGCGATTTGCCTAACGAGATTCGATTCACGCACAACGGCGTCCGCGTGCTCCTTTGTCACGGATCGCCGCGCCAGACGAACGAGTTCCTCTGGCAAACGACGACTTCCGCAGCCTTTCTCGATGGTCTTTTCGATTCTTTTGAAGCGGATGTCATTGTGGGCACCCACACCGGTTTGTACTGGCATCGCGCCTTGCCAAGCGGTCGTCACTTTATCAACTGCGGCGCAATCGGCCGCCCGGCCAACGACGGACAAACCAATGTCTGGTATGCGCTCCTAGAGATCGGGGACGAAAAGCAGGTCGAAGTGGAATTCGTTCCGCTGAAATACGATCACACGAGTCTCGCGGCCGAAATGCGCGCCGAGCAGTTGCCTAACGAATTCATCGCAACGATCGAGACCGGCTGGTGGACGACCTGCCTCGAGGTCCTGCCGATGAAAGAACGGTCGGCCGGTAAATTCTAGGGGTAACCGCACCGCCCTTTTGAGCGTTCGCGTGCTGGTGTAACGGGCGGTTTCTGCTAGAGCTAGCGGGCGCCTCGCGGCGCGTCTGGTTTCCAATGAAACGCCTCGGCCTCATCCTGCTGCAATTGCTCGTCACGCTGGCCGGAATCTTCTACGTCTTTCACGATCCGCAGCGGCGCGACGAGATCGCGAATGCGCTCGATCATTCCAACTGGCGCTGGCTCGTCATCGGCTGGCTTTGCTACGGCCTGGTCGAAACGCTGGCCACCGTGCGCTGGCAAATTTTGCTCCGCGTCCAGGGCATCGCGCTCGGCTGGATGATTTCCGGCGTGCTCGTGATCGTCGGGCTCTTTTTTAACATGTTCCTGCCGGGGTTGATCGGCGGGGACGCGATGCGGCTCTACTTCCTTTTCAAACGCATCCCGGACAAAAAAACGGGCGCCACGCTTTCTGTCGCGATGGATCGATTGCTCGGGCTTTTCTCCATTATTTCCATCGCTTCGGTGGTCGTCTTTTACCGTTATGACTGGTTGCGACGCGTTCCGCAAACGGCGCACATCACCTACGTCGCGCTGGCGTTGCTTGCCGGCATTTTGGCGTTCGTCGTTTTGCTTTTCGTACTCGTCGGCCTTGGGTCGCTCGATCGGTTGCCGCCGCGTTTTCCACTGCGCAATCTGCTCATTGAAAGCGGGCAGGCGCTCGGGCTTTATCGTACGAAATTGGGAAGAGTGTTCGTCGCCTACCTGCTCACGATCGGCTCGCATCTCACCTATTATCTGAGTTTCTTCTGCGCCTGGCAGGCGCTGGCCACTCCGACGGCGCGCGTCACCAGCGTCGCGGACATGCTTTCCATTATGCCGCTGGTCAACACGATCACGAGTCTGCCGATCTCCCTCGGCGGCGTGGGCGTGCGGGAGACGTTGTTCCAACAAATGCTGGGCCGGCTGGCCGATGTACCGCTCGGCACGGCCGCGCTGACGGCGTCGCTCGGTTTCGCCATCCAGGCCTCGTGGGGACTGATCGGCGGCGCGGCTTATCTTTTTCTGCGCAACGGCAAACGGCGTTAAGTTCCCCTCATGTGGGAATCGAGCGAGCGGCGGCGGCCTTTCCGCGACCGCGCCGAAGCAGGCCGAACGCTGGCTGCGCATCTGCAAAACTTTGCGAATCGCGACGACGTCGTGGTGCTGGCGCTGCCGCGAGGCGGCGTGACGGTCGGATATGAAGTGGCTCTTGCCCTGCACGCGCCGCTCGAAGTTTTCGTCGTGCGCAAGCTGGGCGCGCCCGGCCAACCGGAACTCGCGCTCGGCGCCATCGCGTCCGGCGGAGTGCGCGTGCTGAATGACGAGATCGTGGCGCAGCTCAGTAATGCGGCGCAGGTTCTCGACAGAATTGCCGCGGAAGAACAGCGCGAACTCGAGCGCCGTGAACGCGAATATCGCGCTGGACGTCCTCCTCCAGATCTTCAGGGCAAAGTTGTGATTTTGGCGGACGATGGGCTCGCCACCGGCGCGACCATGCGCGCCGCCGCGCGAGCGTTACATCAATTCGATATCGCGCGTTGCGTGGTCGCCGTGCCCGTCGGCGCCCCCGAAACCTGCCGGGCCATCGCCGCCGAAGTCGATGAGGTCATCTGCGCGATCATGCCTCTGGATTTCCACGGCGTCGGCCAATTCTATCGGGACTTCGCGCAAACGACCGACGCCGAAGTGTGCGAATTGCTCACGCGCGCGGCGCTTCGCCGGCTGTAATTTTTCGCGGCGCTCTACCGCAAGCTCTGCTTCTGTCAGTGGTCATGAGCACGTCGGAAGGATGGATCCGGGAGAAAGCCCTCACCGCCATCTATCCAGAACAAGTTTTCCGCACCCTGACCCGCCTGGCCGAAAACTGGCCGCCACACGCTCTGCCGCTGCCGGCTTTGCTGGAAGTCTTTCCGCTCGGCGAAGAGGCGCTCTTCCATCTCTTTTCCGTCTCCAGCATTTGCGCGACACGCATCATTAACGACCCCGAGATTCTTCTCTGGTTGGCCAGTCCGGCGATTTGCCGGGAGGCGAGTGGTTACGGGCGCATGATCGAGGATCTGAGAACGCTAAGCACCGACGCGGTGGCGGAAGCAAATTTTCGCGCCCTGCGAATTTGGAAGGGCCGAGAAATGACGCGCCTGGCTTTGCGCGAAGTTGCGCAGATCGCGCCGCTCGAAGAGATCACGGCCGAGCTATCGCGCCTCGCCGAGATTTGTCTCAGCCAGGTTTTCAAACATTGGGACACGGAGCTGCGCAAACGTCTCGGCGCGCCGGACGCTGAGTTCGCAGTGCTCGGCCTCGGCAAACTGGGCGGGCGCGAACTGAATCATAGCTCGGATATCGACGTCATTTTCCTCTACAGCGACGAAGGACAGGTGACCGCGAACCTCAGCTACCACGAATGGTTCAATCGATTGAGCGCGAAGATCGTCGAGACCTTTTCGTCCAGCAGTCCGGCCGGCTCGCTCTTTCGCATCGACCTGCGGTTGCGCCCGGAAGGAAGCGCCGGTCCGCTCGCCCGCTCGCTCGAGAGCATGGAAAATTATTATGCCGGGTTTGGCGAAGCGTGGGAACAGATCGCGCTCGTCCGCGCGCGCGGCATCTGCGGCAGCGAGGAATTGGCTTACGAATTCCTGCGTCAGCATCAGCCCTTCATCTATCCGAAAAGTCCCACGCCCGATTTGCTCGAAGAAATCGCGCGTGTGAAACATCGCATCGAGCGCGACGTCGTCGGGCACGAAAACCTGGAGCGCAACGTCAAGCTGGGCGCGGGCGGCATTCGCGAAATCGAATTCATCGTCCAGGCGCTGCAACTGATTCACGGCGCGCGCCACGCTTTCCTTCAGGAAACGAGCACGCTAAAAACGTTGCGCGCGCTCGGCGAATTGGAATTATTGCCGCGCCACGACATTTTGATCCTCGACCGTGCCTATCGCTTTCTGCGCGGCGTCGAGCATCGCCTGCAGATCGAGGCGGAGCAGCAAACGCATACCGTTCCCGAGGAGCCCGAAGCGCAACGGCGGCTCGCCCTTAGCCTCGGTTTGGCCAACGCCGGCGCGCTGACCGCGGCGTTGCACGAACAGATGGGAAATGTGCGCGCCATCTTCGTTCGCCAAATGCGGGACACGCTGGTGGACCCGGCCGCGATCGTCGACCTCTCCTGTTTTCGCGATGAAGCGCGCGCGAACAAGGCGCTGACCGAGCTGGCGCGGGGACGCTCCGCTTTTCACGTGGCGCCGCGGACGCGGCAGGTCTTTCGGAAATTGCAGCCGCTGCTCTTGCGCCAGCTCGCCACCGCGGCCGATCCGGACGCGAGCCTGAATCAGTTTGTGCGCTTCGTCGAAGTTTACGGCCTCCGCAGTTTGCTCTTCGAGCTGCTCGTGGTGAATCCGCGCCTGCTCGAGCTGCTGATCAAAACTTTCGATGCCAGCCATTACGCTGGCGAGCTGCTGGTGAGCCATCCGCAACTGCTCGAAGAAATCACGCGGAGCGGAATGCTCGATCGATCGCTCAGCGTGGCCGATCATCTCGAACGGCTCGCCGCCACCGGGGCGACCGCCAGTTCGCTCGATCCGATGCGCAGTTATCGGCAGACGCGGCTTCTGCGCGTTTTGTTGCGCGATATTTTGCACATCGCTTCGCCCGAAAAAATTTTCGCCGAACACACAGTGCTCGCCGAAGCCTGTCTTGTTTTCATGGACCGACTCCTCGGCGAATCGGACGCGCTCACCATCATCGCGCTCGGCAAATTCGGCGGCCGAGAAATCACCTATGGCGCGGATCTGGACGTTCTCTTCGTCGGCGAAAATGTGCGCGTGGCGCAGTCGCTCATCGTGCAGATGGCGCAACGCAGCAGCGAAGGGAATATTGCCACGCTCGACGCGCGACTCCGGCCCGACGGCGAGAAAGGCCCGCTGGTTTGCAGCCTAACGACTTATGAATCGTATTATGAAAATCGCGCCCAGCTTTGGGAGTTGCAGGCCTTAACGCGCGCCCGTCCCATTGCCGGACCGGAGCAGGAGGCTTTTCTCGAAATGGCGCAGAGGGTCTGGCGCCAGGCGGGCCAGGCGCCCGACCTGATCGAGCAAATCCGGAGCATGGCGGAACGGGTGCGGCGGGAACGCAGCAGCGGGGCCGATCTGCTCGACTTCAAGACCGGGACGGGCGGGATGGTGGAAGCGGAATTTTTGGTGCAAGCGCTGCAGATGCGGGCGGGAATTTGGGAGCCCAACTGGGAAGCGGCGTTGCAACGGCTGGCGGAGCGACGGCTCATTCCGGAAGACGAAGCGGCGGCGCTCAAAGATGGCTACGCTTTTCTGCGCGGTTGCGAATCGGCGGCGCGGCGGTGGGAGATCAAAACGGTTTCCGCGTTGCCGAACGATGATTTCGCGCTGCAGCGGCTGGCCATCTGGGTGGGTTATCCAGACATGGAACGCTTCTCGCAGGATTATCTGCGCGCGCGCGATAGCGTGCACACCGTTTACGAACGGCGTTTGCGTTAGCTAAGTGTCATCCCGAGCGAAGCCGAAGGCGCAGTCGAGGGATCCCCGGGGCGAGACCTTCAAGATTTCATGACGGGATCCCTCGACTTCGCCTAACGGCTCCGCTCGGGATGACTAGAGCGGGCGGCCGCTCAACATTTGCACCATTTCGTGCAGCACAAAAAAGGTGACGGCAATTCCAACCGCCACGACCACGGTGAGCAAAAGCAAAACGCCGATCACGAAAATCCAATCGCTCTTGCGCGTTCGGTGCGACGCGGCCAGGTGCCGCTGCAGAATCTGGTAATTGCGCGCGTTCGATTTGAACCAAAAGGAAAAGGCGTCGCCGATCCCGGGAATGATGCCGATGACTTCGTTAATCAAAATGTTGAGCGACATGCGGGCGAGCGCCACTTTCGGAATGCCGAGCCGCGTCGCTTGAATCAAGGCCACGGCCGACGCGATCGCCGAAGCGGAATCGCCAATTCCCGGAATGAGCCCGATGATGGGATCAAGACCGAATTTAAAGCGCGTCCCGGGAATGCGAAGCAAGTCGTCCATGATGACGGCCAACCAGCGGAAGAGCGGCTCGAGCTGCGCGCGACGTTGCTTCTCCTCGGGCGGGAGATACTCCCAATCGACCGTCTTGGGTTGGTCTGTTTCGCGCCGCGTCTGCATAATTTTTGGGGCGCGAATGGGCGCAGATTTAGCCCGGAATTTCCTTCAGCATCTGGGCGTTGGTCGGGAATTTTTTCACGAACATGAGCAATCGTTCGATCGCTTCGTTCGGTTTGTGCCCCGCCAGCCCGCGCCGGATCATATTGATCTTTTCGAGCTCGAACGGTGAGAGCAACAGCTCTTCCCGTCGCGTGCCGGAAAGGAAAATGTCGACCGCCGGATAAACACGCGCGTCGCTAATCTTGCGATCGAGGACGAGCTCCATGTTGCCGGTGCCTTTGAATTCCTGAAAGATCAGCTCGTCCATGCGGCTGCCGGTTTCGATAAGGGCCGTGGCCACGATGGTGAGGGAGCCGGCTTCTTCGGTATTGCGCGCGGCCGCAAAAATCTTTCGCGGAATTTCCATGGCTCGCGCGTCGATGCCACCGCTCATGGTGCGCCCGCCGCCGCCGGTCGCGTTGTTAAAGGCGCGCGCGGTGCGGGTGATCGAATCGAGCAGGATGAAGACATGCTTGCCGGCTTCGACGAGGCGCTTGGCCCGCTCGGCGGCGAGTTGCGCGATGCGCGTGTGGCTCTTGATATCGCTATCGTTCGAGCTGGCCATGATCTCCGCATTCGGACAGGAACGGCGAAAATCGGTCACCTCTTCCGGACGTTCGTCGACCAGGAGAATGATGAGCTTCATCTCAGGATGATTCTTGGTCACCGCATCGGCGATGTGATGGAGCAAGGTCGTCTTGCCGGTGCGCGGCGGCGCGACGATCAAACCGCGCTGGCCCATGCCGAGCGGCGTCATCAAATCCATGATGCGCGTGGTGAAGCGATCCGGCACCGTCTCAAGCGTGATGCGCTTGTTCGGATTGATCGTCGTTAGCTCCTCAAACGCGGTCAGCCCTTGATACTTGGTCGGCTCGTCGTCGTTAATCTTGAGCAGCTTGATCAACTGGGGGCCGCGATTACCGCGGCGGGTCTCGCCGTAAATCCACATGCCGTCGCGCAGAGCGAAGCGGCGCACCAGTTCCGGCGCGACGAAAATATCCTGCGGCGTCTGAACGAAATTGCGTTTCGCATCGCGAAGAAAGCCAAAGCCTTTGCCCGATATCTCGATGATCCCTTCGCCAAACTCCGGCTCGCGCTCGATCTGCTCGCCGCCCTGGCCACCTTCGCCCGTCTCACTGTTGTGCTGGTGATTCTCTTCGCCCGCGGAGTTTCCTCCTCCTTCATGATTGGCGAACCCTTCGGCACGGCGATTCTCTTCCGCCTCTTGCGGATCCGTCCGGTCTTCAAACTTGCGTCGGAAATTCCGGCGCGGTCCGCGGCGGCGGGGCCGACGCCTCTGGTCTGGCGCGGCGGTCGCGCCTGTTTCCGCCCTCGGCGGATTATCGTTTTGTTCGCTCATAATTCGAGTGGCCTGCTCGTGGTGAAGCAAGGCCCGGAAGCGGCCTGAGCCGCGGCATTTCTACGCTGGCAATTTCGCCAGCAATTCGTCAGGGATTTCTAAGTTGGAATAGACGTTCTGCACGTCGTCGTCGTCTTCGAGAGTCTCGCACAAGCGCAAGATCTGCAGCGCGGTCGTCTCGTCGGTGACAGAAGCTGTCGTATCAGGAATGAAGGTAAACTTTGGCCCATCGATGGTGACACCTGCAATCTTCAGTGCCTCAGCTACGGCGTAGAGCTGGTCGTGGGAGGTGGTAATAACATACTGGTTCTCCTCTGTTGTCAACTCTTCGGCCCCGGCTTCGAGCGCCAGCTCGAAGAGGCGTTCCTCTCCAATCGCATCTGCCGCCACCATGATCTGGCCTTTTTTGTGAAACATGTAAGAAACGCTTCCGCTCGTGGCGAGGTTGCCGTGGTTCTTGGTGAAAATACTGCGAATGTCGGCGGCGGTGCGGTTTTTATTGTCCGTCGCCGCCTCCACGATCACCGCCACCCCGCCGGGCCCGTAGCCTTCATAGGTGATCTCTTCGAAATGTTGCGCCTCCGCGCCTTCGCCGCTGCCTCGTTTGATGGCGCGCTCGATGTTGTCGTTCGGCATGCTCTGGGCGCGCGCGGTCGAGATGGCGCTGCGCAACCGGATGTTGGCCGCCGGATCGCCGCCGCCCGTCTTGGCCGCGATGCTGATTTCCTTCGAGAGCTTGCTAAAGAGATTGCCGCGCTTCACGTCGGTCGCCCCTTTGGCCCGCTTGATCTTTGACCATTTGCTATGTCCCGACATGAGTGGACGGAGTTGATTCGTTCAGTTCGGAAAAATCGCCACGGCGAGACTCGGCATGGGAACCAGGACTCGGGGGACCGCCTCAGGCGGCAGCGAAAAGCGATTTAACGGCAGCAAGCTAAATCGGCGCGCGCGCCGCTGTCAACGGGACAATTTCGCGCGCAAATCAGGCGGCGTTCTGGGAACGCTTGCGCGCGTTCGCGTCCAGGATGCGCTTGCGCAATCGGAGCGACTTCGGCGTTGCCTCAACGAACTCATCCGGCCCGATATACTCGATCGCGCGTTCGAGCGTCATCTTGAGCGGCGCTTCGAGCTGAATGCCTTTGCCGTCGCCCTGGCTGCGCATGTTGGTAAGATTTTTTGCCTTGCAAGGATTGACCGGGAGGTCTTCCGGGCGCGCGTTCTCGCCGATGATCATGCCCGCGTAAATTTCTTCCTGCGGTCCAACGAAAAGCTTGCCGCGGGCCTGAATGTTATTCAGCGCGTAAGCTTTGCTGACACCAGCTTCCATCGAAACCATCACGCCACGATTCCGGCCTTCGAGCTCGCCCTTGAATGGCGCGTACTCGCGGAAGAGATGGCTCATGATTCCTTCGCCACGCGTCAGATTAACCAGGTCGCTCTCGAACCCGATCAAGCCCCGCGTCGGGATGATCGCCTCGACGGAAACACGCGTGGTATGGTGATCCATCGACACGACCTCGCCTTTCCGAGCGGCCATCGATTGCAAAACATCGCCCAGGTTATCGTTCGGCACTTCGACGTAAAGATTCTCGATCGGCTCGAGCAAACTGCCGTTGTCGTCCCGTTTGAAAATGACTTCGGGCCGCGAGACCATCACCTCGTAACCCTCGCGTCGCATCTGCTCGACCAGGATCGCGATCTGCATTTCACCGCGAGCGTTGATTTCAAAAGCGCCCGCCGCGTCGGTGTCTTTCATTTGCAGGGAAACATTTCCGCGCGTCTCGCGAACCAAACGCTCACGCACATGCCGGGCGGTGACGAACTTCCCTTCACGGCCCGCGAACGGGGAGTCGTTGACCAGAATGCGCATGCGGATCGTGGGTGGATCAATGTCCACGAATTGAAGCGGCGTCCGCTCCTCGCGATCGGTCAGCGTTTCACCGATGTAAACTTCTTCAAAAGCAGTCAGGCCAATGATGTCGCCGGCGCTGGCATGCTGCACTTCCACGCGGCCCATGCCCGCAAAAGTGAAGATGCCGGTGACATTGGCTCGCTCCCGACGCCCCTCGCGATTGATGCAAACGATTGACTCGCCGACCGCGACGCGGCCACTCACGATTCGACCGAGCGCAATGCGGCCGAGATAGTCGCTGTAGTCGAGATTCGACACCAGCATCTGAAAATACGGCACATCCGAAATAGTAGGCGGCGGGACGTGATCGATGATCGCCTGGAATAACGGCGTCATGTCCTCGCTGTTTTCATGAAGCTCGCGCATGGCGAAGCCGTTCTTCGCGCTCGCGTAGACAATCGGAAAATCCAACTGCTCGTCATTCGCTTTCAGCTCGACGAAGAGGTCGAAAATCATGTCGAGGACCTTGTGCGGCCGCGCATTCTCACGATCGACTTTGTTGATGACGACGATCGGCTTGACCTTGTTCTCGAGGGCTTTTCGCAGGACGAAACGCGTCTGTGCTTGCGGTCCATCATGCGCGTCGACGACCAGCAAAACGCCGTCGACCATCTTCATGATGCGCTCGACTTCACCGCCGAAATCGGCGTGGCCCGGGGTGTCGACGATGTTCACTCGATAGCCGTTCCATTGGAAAGCCGCGTTCTTGGCCCGAATGGTGATGCCCTTCTCGCGCTCGAGATCCATTGAGTCCATCATGCGTTCCTCCACCTTTTGATTGGAGCGGAAGGTGCCCGATTGGCGCAGCAGTTGATCGACCAGGGTGGTCTTGCCGTGGTCGACGTGCGCAATGATGGCGATGTTACGGATTTTATCCATGGAAGATTCTCCAGCGGAGGAGAGCGCGGAATATGGGCGGGTTGTGGGGCCGCGTCAAATTTCCGGCGTGCGAGGCAAAGCAAAAGCGGCAGGCCAATTTCTCGGCCTGCCGCTCTGTGTTGAAACTACTGCTTTATTATTGGACCGGCGCTGCGACCGCATCCTCGGCGTTGATGAAGCCGAAGCCATCAGTGACCGAATAACCCGCACCCATGCGATTGCGCATCGCGCCGCTAAACGTGCCGCCGCTGGTCGTGCCGCTAAAGGTCATGCCGTTCGTAGTGACAGTTCCCTCTGGAATTAACACGCCCCCACCAAAGAGATCAGCCATCACGTAGGAAGTCGATGTCACCCCGCCTGTCGGGCCCGGATTGAAAGCCGCTCCATTACCGACCACAGAAGCGTGCTGCGGACCGCGGCCGACCGTGAATCCCAAGGATGATCCGCCCGTGAAGTTGCCGTTCGCGAAGGTCAACGTCATCGTCCACCATTGTCCGGTCACAGACGGTGCAGGCGCCTGGTTGCTGAAGGCAGCGCTCGCATCGGCAGCCACCACGCCTCCAGTCGCGTTCCCTTTCGTGAAGGCTTTCGTGTTCGGCTCAAACACTTCTCCTGGATAGACATTGCTGAAGAACGTGTTCGTGGAATCAACGCCGCTGTTTCCACCTGTCACATTTCCCCCCGTTGCCGCTGTCCCCGCAGGATTGAAGACCAAGCTGGTCAAGGCTCCAGGTCCGACGTAACTGACGCGGAAGGCGTTGGGATCGTTGACACCAGCGCTTGGATTCAGGCCGAGATCGCTCTGAAAAGTGATGGAGATTTTGCCGCCATCGGTCGAGCGAGCCGACCCGGACGAGAAGTTCGGATCGAGATCATGCGGGAAGGCGCTGCGGTGGAGAAGGTCTGTCATTTGAGCAGGGGTGACGCTGCCCGGTCCGCCATGCGCTTCCAGAACGAGGCCAGCAATGGCCGCGGCGTGAGGCGCGGCTGCGCTCGTGCCACCGAAATTCGGGTTTGTGTCCACATCAGAGGTGGAATCTCCGCCGAAGGACGCGGTGTTCGCCGCGTCCGCAGCTGCGACGCCTGGTTGCAGGCGAATCTGCGGCGGATTGTAGCGATTGCCCATTTTGTCGAAGTAAACGACCGCCGGTCCCGGCGAGGTGTAGTATTCCGGCTGACTCGGGCGGAAGACGCTGTAGGCAGCGGTGCCGTTACAACCGTTGGCGATGGAATGGCCATGGGTATTCGGCGTATTGTAGGCGAAATATTCCGCGGGGCCGAGGCCGGAGCCACCGTTTCCGCGAATGATATAGCGGATGTGAGTCGCGGGGCTTGCGGCTGACGGGACGCTCGTTCGCGAAATCACATACTGGACCTGGGTTTGGCCAGCCTTGCGGAACGTCTTTCCGTATTCGAACGGAACGTTAGTCGCGTAGTTATCAGTGACCAGCGAACTATTCGGCAGGTAGTTCCCATCCAGGTCGAAGACGAGAATATTAAAGTCGGTCGTGATCTGCGGGTTGTTGCCCGTGTACACGTTCACGGTAAAGGCACCAGTGGAATTGCCAAAGATGTCGACGATAATCGTGTAAGCGCCCGTGGTAGGCGGAAAGAAATTTACGGTCTCATCCGTCCCGGTATCCTGCATATTCACCACGATGTTGCCGTTCGGATCTTTGATGGTGACGATGGCGTCAAATCCACTGCCTGGGTCAGCCGTTACTGTGATGACATAGTTTTGGCCAGCCGTCAGAACAGGAGTCGTGAAGCTGGAAGGCGTGGTGGTCGTGCCATCACTGGTGCCATGAGCCGTATAGATGGCCGGGGTATCGAAGGAGACCGTCTGGTTGTAAGGATCATCCCACTGGAAATTAGTAGCCGGTGGGTTGGAAGTCACGTTTACGGTCTGAGCGACGTCCTGGCCGTTTGGATTGAAATTGTGGAAACCGCCCTGATAAAGATTTGTTGGCACGCCAGTGAGATTGATGTTGGTGCCGTTGAGCGCAGCCGGCGTATTTGGCACGTTCCGGTAATCGGAATCGTAATCGTAGGATCCGATATCATTGCCAGCCGATGAGAAATAGGAAACGCCGGCCGCTGCCACATCGTCCACCGCGGTGCCAATGATGCCGTCTTCAAAGAAAGGCTCATCCGAGTAGCCCACGTCATCGCAGATCACGTTTGCTGCGAAACCCTGCTGGACCGACGGATCGTAGGCGAAACCAGGAAGGGCTGCGAGAGCACGGATGTTATTCGCGAATCCCACTTCGCCACCGTTGGCCGTGGCGAACGCTAATCTGGCTTTCGGCGCCATTTTGTAACCGATCTGCACCATGCCGCGGCCTTCGTCCGTGCCGGGAATATCCTGGAGCACAACCACCGGTTGGGTGTTGACCGGATTACCACCGGCGCCAGGGAGATCGAAGTTCGCGACATCGTTGGCCGAATTGCCGAAGCTGTCGGAGATGAACCCGACACTTATTCCGCTGCCTTCATAATCGAAGGTGGCGTCCGGGTTGTAGAACCGATTGATATTGTCCACGCGATGCTGGGTGACGCCTTGATCAAAAGCCGTGCCTAACAAGCCGAGGGTTTGACCAGGCACCGCGTTGCCGACAGGACGAATCCCTTTCGATACCGCGCGCGTTAATTCTGGTTTCAGTTCCAGCATGACCGAGCGGATGCCTTTCATTTGGGCGAGCGCCGGAACATTATCAATTCCGATGAAGCCCTCGAGGACGCCGCCTTTGTAGTTACGATCGACCGCTGTGACGGTGAAAGAAGGAATCCGTTTCGCCAAAGCCTGGACGCGATCGAAGCCGAGCAAGCCGCTCAGATGCGCGCGCACCATAAATCGGCCGTTTTCGTCCGTGGTGGCGTTGGAGGCAAAATCAGCAGCCGCTTCCGTGGCGTACACTCGCCCATCGTCGGCTTTGAAAGTTTTCGCGCCACGAAGGCCCTTGTTGATCTTGAGGGCGACGTTGCTGGCGACGAGGTCGCCAAGTCCACCGGCCAGGTTGGACGGCACGGTTTGTTTGGCGTTGGCCAAACCAGCCGTCAGGAAAAAGCCGGCGGCAAGCGCGATTGAGAAGTTTCGAAACATTGTCGTTTTATTCATGTGTGTGATGCAGGAGATGGCTGAAGTTTAAATTTGTGCGGCGGCGCGGCGGCGTTTTGCCATGGCCAGGAGCAGCAGGACCACACCCAGGCCGCAGAGAGCGTAGGTGGAGGGCTCGGGAACGACCGTTTGCGCTCCGGTCAGATCAATTTGGTAGCCGGCTGGAAATTGGCCACCGCCGAAGACCAGACTCGTGTCCCAATCGGACAATCCGCCAGTCGCGATCGGGTTGGGACCGCGCACATCGGTGCTGGTGTTCCCCATCGCGAAGAGGAGTTGATTAGCGAAGTTCACGGGTTCCGCTCCGGAGAGACTGATGGCGAGATAATAAAGGCCATTCACTTGCGGGCCTAATGGATTGCCGGGCGGCAGCGTCGAACCGACCGACATGCCGCCAGCGTCGTCATCATTTGCATAAACGGGCAGGCCCGCGCTGGTGAAAAGGAAGAGCGCCGTATCGAGATTGCCGGTCAACGTGTTGACGGTGGTCGCCGAAAACGAAGCGAAGTCACTGATGTTGATGGCGAAGATATCAATGTCGGTATCCGTCAATAAACTTCCGAAAATGCTGGTGAGCGGCTGGACCACGCCAGCGCCGGTGTTTTGAGCCGTGCCCAGCGATTGGCCGGCATCGCCGACCTCGGTATAGATCACTGCGGAAGCGGAATGAGCCAGCATGAGAGCCGTCAGCCCACTGAAAATGGAAATAAGAATTGATTTCATGTGATGTGCTTTTTTCGTGTGTTCGATTGGTCCAGCGACGCTGATTTTAGCCGGCGCAACACGCACCGACTTCTGATTACGTCTTTGTCAGGAGACACAATTTTTGCTGCCTGCGTCAATTCTTTTCTAAATTAAAATTTAATTTTGCAAATTAACGCGCCTCTGAAAGCAGCGGCAGATTCCGGACACGAAAAAAGCCGCCCGGAGGTTCGCTCCGGACGGCGTTCGCGTGACTGGTGATTAATTCGGGGCCGAACTAACGACGGACGTAATGCCCGTGAATCCACATCCGATGGTGATGATGGCGTCGCGCCCAATGGCCGGGCACCCACACCAATCGATGTCCGTGATGCCAGTAGGACGGCCCGTGGCTGTAGAAGGGTCGATCTCCAATTTCAATCGTGATACCGGCAGCCTGGCTGGATACCGGTGTAAACGCGCCCACGCTGAGCGAGGCGCCCAATAGAAGCAGAACGATTCGTTTCATAGTTGCTGTTTGTTAACTCGATTCTTGACGAAGCGAGAAGAGCAATTATTCGGCCGCTGGCACGATCAAGCCGACATCGTCTCCCGCTCGGTCGCCGGAGCCGCATCCACCCACTTCCCGTGTTCGCGGATCAAATCTTGCAGCCGCGCCACCGCTTCCGCTTCCGGGATATTGAACTTCACCGCCGTTTTGCCGACATAAAGATTCACCTTCCCCGGCGCGCCGCCGACGTAGCCGAAATCTGCGTCCGCCATTTCGCCCGGCCCATTCACGATGCAGCCCATGATCGCGATCTTCACGCCCTTGAGGTGCGACGTCGCTTCTTTAATGCGGGCCGTCGTCGTTTGCAGATTGAACAAGGTGCGCCCACAACTCGGGCACGCCACATAGTCGGTTTTGAAAATCCGCGCGCCGGAAGCCTGCAGTATATTATAAGAGAGCCGCAACGATTGGCCGGGCGCTTCTTCGCCCTGCACCAGCACCGCATCGCCGATGCCGTCGCAAATGAGCGAGCCGATATTCGTGGCCGCTCGCAGCAGCGTATCCAAAAATTCCGCCTCGCTCGCGCTCGAACCACTCAACGTATCCTTCAACAAAATCGGATGCCGCGAGTGCACCTTCGCGGCGAGCAAACGAAAAGCCGTGATCACCGGCAGATCGAGACCGTCGCACACCGTGACCAGTTGCGGCTTCGTTCGGGCATTGAGCTTCGCGATCGCCGCCTCGTCCCGGCGCGGATCGATCGCCGCGATCTCTGCGTCCTCATAAACGATCTCCGGTTTGTAATCGCCCATCCGCTCGATCTTGTGCGCGACCTTCTCGTAGGTCGCCCGTCGCACCACCACCCGCATCAATTCCTCGCCACCCACCGCCACCTCGCCCAGTTCCAGCCGCTCGCTCGGGCGTCTTTGGTAACTAAATGGATCCCAGGTAATCGCGGGGCAGTCTCCGCGATTTTCGGAAGGCAAAGCCACGCCGATCGACCGATTGCGGCCGACTCGCCGCACCAGAGCGCGCGCCACCGGAATCTCATGGATGCTGTCCTCCGTAAGCGAGACGCGAATGGTGTCGCCGATTCCGTCCTCGAGAAGCGACCCGATTCCGATCGCGCTCTTGATGCGCGCATCTTCGCCTTCGCCCGCTTCGGTCACGCCGAGGTGAATCGGGTAATTCCAATCCGCGCCTTCTTCATTCAGCCGCGCGACGAGCAACCGATAGGCGTTGATCATCACCTTCGGGTTGCTCGACTTCATCGAGAAAACGAACGCGTGATAATCGAGATCGCGCGCGATGCGGGCGAATTCGAGCGCGCTCTCCACCATGCCGAGCGGCGTGTCGCCGTAACGGTTCATGATGCGATCGCTGAGCGAGCCGTGGTTTGTCCCGATGCGCATGGCGCGCCCGTGCTCCTTGCAAAACTTCACCAGTGGCGAAAACCGTTCGCGGATGCGCTCCAGCTCGGCCGCGTATTGCTCATCCGTGTATTCAAGAATCTTGAACTTCTTCGAGTCGGCGTAATTGCCCGGATTGATCCGGACTTTCTCGACCCATTTGGCCGACTCCATCGCCGCGTCCGGTTTGAAATGAATGTCGGCCACGATCGGCACGTCGCAGCCGCGCTCGCGCAATCCCCTAACGATCTGTTCCAGGTTGGCCGCGTCCTTCACCGTCGGCGCGGTGATGCGCACGATTTCGCAACCGGCGTTCGCCAATTCCATCGTCTGCGCGATGGACGCTGCCGTATCCATCGTGTCGCAAGTGATCATCGATTGGACGCGAATCGGATTGGTTCCGCCCACGCCAACCTTGCCGACCATCACTTCGCGCGTGACGCGGCGCTGATAACGAAAGAGATCGGTACAGTAGTTCACCGCTTGCGTTTGCGCGGACGAGAACCGTTGGGCGAATCGTCGAGGGCGATGACCATCTTCACATCAATCCGCTGGACGCCACCTTCCAGCTTCGAAACATAAACAGTGCGGTAATCCGGCGAGAAGGCCATGAACTCAGGATGATGGACCGGCACTTTCGTTTCATTGGTCAGCACAATCTCGAACGGTTGGAACGGAGCGGCGTGGTAAACGTCTTTAAGTTCGTTCGCGTTCATGGCCTTCGACTTTACCGAAGCTTTGCCTTCGCGGCAATTCGGATGGCCGGTTCGCGCCTTCAGTGTTGCGCCGCCTGCGGCGTCGGTTTTGGATGGGGCCGCTCGCCTTTCGAGCCAAACAAATCGCCAATATCGAAGAAGCTGACGTAAGCGATGTAGCCGATGATCAGCGCCGCGCAGCCCGTCTGCACAATCTCGAGCAAGCGAATGTTCACGGGTTTGCGGCGGATCGATTCGATAATGGCGAGCACGATGTGACCGCCATCGAGCACCGGGATCGGCAGCATATTCAAAATGGCGAGATTCACGTTGAGGATAACCGCGAACCAAAGCGCGCGCTGCCATCCGCTGTCGCTGGTGAAAAGCATATAGAAGACGTGTCCAATGCCGATCGGTCCGCTCATGTGCTGGAATTTCACGTCGGACTTGGGCGACGCGACGGCGCCGAGCGTTTCCAAAGTGCTCGTCACACTTTTGTAGACTTGCTCGACCGGATTCGGATGCGCGGTGAAAACTTTGCCGTTGGCGTCCCAGCCGATGCCGATGCGCGCGCGCGTTGCGCCTTCGGTCGGCAGCAGCGCGGGCGTCACTTTTGCGGTGAACGTTTTGCCGCCGCGTTCCAGATCGAGCGCGAGTTCATCCTTTGGATGTTTCTCGATGTAATCGGCCAACGCGACCGGGCTGTACATTCGTTTCCCATTAAATCCGAGGACGACATCTTTTGGCTGTAATCCCGCTTTGGCCGCCGGCGTGTTCGGTTCGACTTTATCGATGATCGAAGTTTCGGCCGGCAGGATCAGCAACTGCCGCACGCTCTTGCGCCGCCAGCCTTTCGTGTCGGCTTTGTAGGGCGTCACCTGCACGGTTTGCACCTGGCCATCGCGCTCGAATTTCACCGGCACCGTCTCGCCTTCGCTCCGCACCACGTTCCACATCACGCTGTCGTCCATGCCGAGGAACCGCGAGACGCGGTTGCCATCGATCGCGAGAATCTTGTCGCCCGGTTGCAATCCCACTTTCGCCGCCGACGAATCCGGCATGACGTAGCCGATCACCGTCGTGACATCCGATTCGCCGACCGGCCGGCCGACTCCCCAAACGATGCAGGCAAACGCCAGCGCGAGCAGCAGACTGAAAATCGGGCCCGCGATCGCGACGATAATTTTGTCGAGCGCGGAAATCGGCGGCAGCGCCTGGCGATCCATATCCGCCTTGCCTTCGATTACATCCATGGGCGCGAGTTGCGGCAACTTCACAAAGCCGCCCGCCGGAATGCTGCCGAGCGTATAAAGGACACCGTTGATTTTCTTCTGCCAAAGCGGCTTCCCGAACCAGATGCCGAATTGCTCGATATAAAGCCCCCGCCATTTCGCCGCCAGAAAATGCCCGAGCTCGTGCACGGCGATGAGCAGATTAAAGAGGACGATGACCTCGAGAAGAACCAGGACGGCGTAGAGCGCTTGCGGGATCATGAGAAAGAAGCCGGTGATAATAGGTTGGCCATCGCTATTCTTATCGGATCAATCGGCGGCCAACTTCCCCGCTTCGGCGCGGGCCCACTGATCGGCCTGCAATATGGCATCGAGCCCCGGCTTGGCAACGGAGGTATGGCGTTCCATCACTGCCGCGACGGTCTGCCAGATTTTCGGGAACGGGATTTTGTCATCGAGAAATGCTGAGACGGCGACTTCATTGGCGGCGTTCAAAACAGCAGGCAGAGTGCCGCCGGTTTCGCCGGCGCGCCGGGCCAGATTGAGGGCGGGAAAATCGTCATAGCGCGGCGTCGCGAATTCCAGCTTGCCGAGCTTACCGAAATCGAGCGCCGGCAAGGAATTCGGGACACGCTCGGGCCACGTGACCGCATATTGAATGGGGAAACACATGTCGCTGTGCGAGAGCTGCGCGAGCACCGAGCCATCGGCAAACTCCACCATCGAATGCACGATGCTTTGCGGGTGGACGACCACTTCCACGCGCTTCATCTCCACGCCGAAAAGCCAATGCGCTTCGATCATTTCGAGGCCTTTGTTGAAGAGCGTGGCCGAATCGATCGTGATCTTCGGACCCATGTTCCAGGTCGGATGTTTCAAGGCTTGCTCGCGCGTGATTGATCCGAATTGTTCGTTAGGGGTATTGCGGAACGGGCCGCCGGATGCCGTTAAAATCAGGCGGCGCACTTCGCTTTCACGGCCGTCGAGACATTGGAAGATCGCGTTGTGCTCGCTATCGACCGGCAAGACCTGCACGCCTTTTTTTGCGGCTGCGCCCATCACTACTTCGCCGGCCATGACGAGAATTTCCTTGCTCGCCACGGCGAGATCCTTGCCCGCCTCGATCGCCGCCAGCGCCGGCCGCAATCCGCCTGTGCCGATGACGGCGACGAGCACCATGTCGGTATTCGTTAGGCAGGAAATCTCGACGAGCCCGTCTTCGCCCGCGAAAATCTTCGGCTTGTATTCGAGCCGCGCGCAGAGCTCGCCCAGCTTCGATTCATCGACCAGGCAGAGCGCTTCCGGACGAACGGCGTTGGCCTGTTCCGCCAGTTTGCGCGCGTTGCTTTTCGCGGCCAGCCCGATGATTTCCATTCGCTCGGGAATATCCCGCGCGACCTTGAGAGAACTTTCGCCGATCGATCCGGTCGCGCCGAGCACGACCACGCGTTTCCGTTTCATCCGCTCGTTAGGGCACGCGAATGACGAGCCGCATGTAAAAGAAAAGAAGCGGCGCGGTGAAGAGCAGGCTGTCGATCAAGTCGAGCGCGCCGCCGATGCCCGGCAGCATGTTGCCGGAATCCTTCACTCCGGTGCTGCGTTTGATGATCGATTCGGCCAGATCGCCGATGACCGCGGCGAATCCCAGGATCAACCCGAGCACGACCGCATGCGTCCAGGTGAGCACAGCCAAATGGCCCGGCATCAATTTGAAAAGCGCGAGACTGGCGAAGAGCGAGAAGGCGAGCGCGCCGAAAAAACCTTCCCACGTTTTCTTCGGGCTGATGTGCGGGATGAGCTGATGCTTGCCAATCACGCTGCCAGTGAGATACGCGCCCATGTCGCTGAATTTCGTCACCGCGATGAGATACAAAACATAAAACTGGCCGGTCACCGCGCCGTTCGCGTCGCGCGGCACGACGTAAACGATTTTGGTGATGAAATTGTAAAGCCAGAGCACGTAAAGCAGGCCGAAAAGCGTGTAAGCCATCGTGCGTAACGGCGCATCGTCGCGCAGGCTGTCGAACATTTGGCGGGTGAAAACGGTGAGCAAAAAGAAGAGCAACACCGCCATTTCGAAATCGTAGGATTTATACGGGCCGTAGCGCGCGAAGTAGTAAAACCCGCCACCGAGCATGGCCGCGCCGCAGATCATGGCCGTGATCTTGAAATTGGGCAGCCCTTTGTGATCGAGCATTCCGTAAAATTCCCAGAGCGCGATCAGGCCGAGGCTGGCGATGAGGGCAAAAAACGCGAGTTCATAGCCGGAGAAACAAATGACCAGCGCCACCGTCCAAAGCGTGATCGTGCTGGCAAAACGCAGGATAAAAACGGAACGCTTCGTCACCGTTTTCGGTTCGGTGGTTTCGAGCGTCGCGGCCATGCAGTGTGCATCATTCCAGCCCGCGTCGAATTGTAAACCCTGTAAGTCGGCGGCCGTCCGTTCACTTCCTGCTTTCCTGCTTTCCTAATTCGCCTAGCATCCATTCCGTGAGCAAAACGATGCCGGCGGTGGTGAAGGCCCGCTCCGAACCGGGGCTGGAATTGCAGGAAGTGCCGATCCCGGAGATCGGGCCTAACGACGTGCTCATCCGCGTCCAACGCGCGTCCATCTGCGGCACCGATGTCCACATTTATAACTGGGACGCCTGGGCCCAGAAGACGGTGCCGGTGCCGCTCGTCATCGGGCATGAATTCGTCGGCGTGGTCGAGCGAGTCGGCAGCGCGGTCGTTGATTACAAGGAAGGCGAGATCGTCACGACCGAAGGCCACATCGTCTGCGGGCACTGCCGTAACTGCCTCGCCGGACGAAAACATCTTTGCCCGAACACCATCGGTATCGGCGTGCAACGGCCGGGCGGTTTCGCGCAATACGTTTCCGTCCCTTACAAGAATATCTGGCGCTGCGATCCGAAGATTCCGCTCGATGTGCTGTCCTGTTCCGATCCATTAGGCAACGCTGTTCACACCGCGCTTTCCTTCGATCTCGTCGGCGAAGATGTGCTCATCACGGGTGCGGGGCCGATCGGTTGCATGGCCGTCGCGATCTGCAAAATGGCGGGCGCGCGCAAAGTCGTGATCACCGATGTGAATCCTTACCGGCTCGATCTCGCGCGCAAGATGGGCGCGACGCTCGCAGTCGACGTGCGCGAAAAGACGCTCAAAGACGTCATGCGCGAACTCGAGATGAAGGAAGGCTTCGACGTTGGTCTTGAGATGTCGGGCAACCCGAAAGCGTTCACCGACATGCTCGACGTGATGGTGAACGGCGGCCGCATCGCCATGCTCGGCATCATGCCCGGGAGCGCGGCGATTGATTGGAATCTGGTCGTTTTCCACGGCCTCACGATCAAGGGCATCTACGGCCGTGAGATGTTCGAGACTTGGTACAAGATGACCGCGCTCATCCAGAGCGGCCTCGATATCACGCCCGTCATCACCCACCATTTTCCTTACACGAAAATCATCGAGGGCATCGAGCTGATGAAGTCCGGTCAATCGGGCAAGATTGTGCTGGATTGGACCACGAGCTGAGGTTTTTTGGTTAAATAAGCTGCGGTCGCCGCAGATTTTTGGCCGCAAAGCTCGACTTTTCGCGCACTTCATTTATAACACGCACCTTCCCCGGGGGCTTTGTGATGGAAGACAGAACAACCAACCCGACCGCAAACCGAGCGATCTTCAGCAGCGGTGATCAATCCTTCACCGTGCGTGACTTGATTGATGCGGCCATCTTTCGGGGAGAACTCGAGCCGCTCTGGCAGGAATTCCTGCGCCTCGTCGGCGCGACACGACTGGCGGAGGAGCGCGGTTTGGAAACGGACGATGGGGCGATCGATGAAGCCTCCGTCACCTTCCGTTACCGATATGATCTCATCACCGCGGAAGAAACCGAACAGTGGCTCGCCCAACGCGGCCTGACGCTGGCTGATTTCAGCACCTATTTCGTGCAACACTACTGGGCCGATCTGCTCGGCGATGAAGTGAAGGCCGAGCCCATCGACTATGCGACCGCGCCTACCGAGTTACGGGATTTGTTCGTCGTGGAGTTGACTCTCTCCGGCGAGCTGGATCGGCAGGCCGCCCGCTTGAGTTGGCGCGTCGCGAGCGTGGCGGGCGAGGGAAACACCGCGCCGGCGCTCGACGCGGACCGCACCCTTTTCCTTCAGCGTCATCAGGTCGAAGAATCACAAACCGATGCCTGGCTCAAACGAGTCGGGCGCGATGCCGCGTGGCTCGAGCAATCGCTGCTGATGGAAGCCACGCTCCGCCAGAAATTCGATGCGCTCCTCAGCGACACGGCGCGCAGCCGCGAAATCGGCACTCTGCGACTGCCGCTCACCCGCTTCGATGTCGAGACGATCGAGTTCGATACGGCGGACGCGGCGCGCGAGGCGCTCCTTTGCGTGCGCGACGACGACATGTCGATGGAAGAAGTGGCCGCGGAAGGCCGTTACCCGTATCGCCGCAGTGATCTTCTTCTCGAGGACGTGCCGGAAGAGTTACAACAGCCGTTCCTGAGCGTGCTGCCCGGCGCGGTGATCGGCCCGATCCCGCACGAGGAGGCTTTTCACCTTTGCCGCATCCTGGGCAAGGCCGAGCCGAACCTGAACGATCCGGTCGTCAAAACCCGCGCCGATAATCGGATTCTCGATCGCCATTTTGCGGAGCTGACCGCGAAGCATATTCAGTGGCGCAACCTGGTCCCCGCCGAATCATGAAAGCGACGGACGAAAATCTTCTCCGGCGGTCGGCCCTCTTCCAATTTTTGGCCGACGAGCATTTCGCGAAAATTCTGCCGCTCCTGCAGGAAGAGGAACACGAGTTTGGCGATCTCCTCGTTAGGCAAGGCGATTCCGCGGATTCGTTCTACGTGCTCATTTCCGGCCGCGCCCGCGTGGTCAAGAGCGACCAGAACGGAGAAGAAATCGCGCTCGCCACCTTGAAGCCGGGCGACAGCTTCGGCGAATCGGCGCTGACCGAAGAAGGCACGCGCACCGCGACCGTGCGTTGCAGCACGGCGGTGGAAGTGCTGCGGCTCGACCGCGCGGATTTCCTCGAGCTGGCTGAAGAAATTCCGGAGCTGAAACAGCATATCGAGATGACGGCGCGCCACCGCGCGGTCCACGGATTCCTCTACGAATTCAGCAACTTTGGCCGCCTGCCCGTTCCGGCGATGCGCAGTTTGATCGAGAAACTTGCGCCGATCGAAGTGGCCAAGGGCGACGCCATTATTAAAGAAGGCGATCCGCCCGGCCCGATGTTCATCCTCGAAAAAGGCCGGGCCCGCGCCTTTGCGGCCAACAACGGCTCGCAGCGCAACCTCGCTTTTTATCGCGACGGCGATTTCTTCGGCGAACTCTCCATCCTCAACGGCTCACCCCGCGCCGCATCGGTCGAAGCCTACAGCGATTGCCGCCTGCTCGCGCTCGATCCGGATGCGGTGCGCGATTTGAAGCGCCACTTCCCGGAATTCGGCCGGCTCATGGAAGAGCGGCTCGCGCAATACAACATCAAAACCGAAGCGCGCGTTCCGCTTGATTTTACGACCGAGATGTTGCCGGCGGAAGCGGCGGCGCAAAACAAGGTGGCGCTCGATGATCACGCACCCGTGCCGGAAGGCGATGAGAGCAAAGCGCCTTTCGCCGACGAGGAAGGTCATTTCCACAAAAAGGAAAAGCGCATCCGCAAATTCGAGTACATCGAGCAGATCGATGAGATGGATTGCGGCGCGGCCAGCCTTGGCATGATCTGCCGGCATTTCGGGCGCAAGGTTAGCCTCGCGCGCATCCGTCAGCTTTGTCACACGGCGACGGATGGAACCAGTTTGAAGGCGATCTGCCGCGCCGCGACCGAGCTGGGCCTGGCCGCGCGCGCGCTCAAAGTTTCCGTGCGCAATCTGCCGGTGATGCCGCTGCCGGCCATCGTCCATTGGGAAGGCAATCACTGGATGGTGCTCTACGATGTGGCCGATGATTTCGTGCGCGTCGCTGATCCGGCTCAGGGATTGCGCAAAATTCCGCGCAAAACATTTGAGCTGAGCTGGTCCGGCTACGCCGCCCTCTTTGATTACACGACTGCGTTTGAAAGCGCGCCGGAAAGCAAGCCCGGCCTCGGCTGGCTCATCCCGTTCTTCGCCAAATTCCGCACCCTTCTGTTGCAGGTGATGCTGCTCGCGGTCGCGGTCACCTTCCTGCAACTGCTCTTCCCGATCTTCACCGAGATGGTCGTCGACAAGGTGATCGTCGAAAAAGATATCGGGCTGCTCAAGACGATCCTGCTCGGGATGGGCATCGCGCTATTCTTCATCCAGGCCTCGTCGCTCGCGCAGGAATATCTCCTCTCCTTCGCGGCCGTGCGCCTCGACACCGCCATTCTCGATTTTCTCAGCCGGCAAATGTTGTCGCTGCCGATGACCTATTTCACGAGCCGCCGCACGGGCGATATTCAACGCCGGCTCGATGGCGCGCGGCAGGTGCGGCAATTCGCGGTCACCCACGGCATCGGCGCCATTCTCGCACTCGTCCAACTGGCTGGCGCGCTTTGCCTGATGGTCCTCTACAGCCCGTCGCTCATGTTCGCGTTTCTCGCGACCACGCCGCTCTACGGCGGGCTCATGTATTTTTCGCAAAAGGTTCTCCGCCCGCTTTTCGCCGGCGTGGAAGAGAGCCAGGGCAAATACAGTTCGCATCAGATCGATGCGATCAAGGGAATCGAAGCGGTCAAAGCAGCGGGCGCGGAAAGCGTTTTCCGCGACATGATGTTGAACGAATTTCTTTCCGTCTCGCGCAAGATTTTCCGCAGCAGTTTTATCGTGATGTCCTATGACAGCGTACTGCAAACCATCGGCATGGTTTCGACCGCCATCTTTCTCTGGGTGGGCGCCAATCAGGTGATGAGCGGACATCTAAGCATCGGCGGTTTCGTCGCTTTCAGCTCGCTCACCGCGATGGCCTACGGCGGCATCCTGCGCACGCTCGGCGTGTGGGACAACATGCAGTTTGCCAGCGTGCTCCTCAATCGGTTGAACGACATCTTCGAGCAGGAGCCCGAGCAAGGCCGCGATCGTTCCCGTCTCGCGCCGGTGCACAGTCTGGAAGGGCGGATCGAATTGCGCGGCGTCAGTTTCAGATACGGCGGCCCGGAATCGCCAAATATTTTGAGCGATATCACGCTCGACATCGCGCCGGGGCGGATGGTCGCGTTCGTCGGCCGCAGCGGTTGCGGAAAAACAACGCTGATCAAGTTGATCGCCGGCCTGCTCGAACCGACCGAGGGCACGATCCTCTTCGATCACGTCGATCTTAAAACGCTCAATTATCGCGACGTGCGCCGGAACATCGGAATGGTCTTGCAGGAAAATCACATCTTTAACGAATCGATCGCGCGCAATATCGCCTTCGGCGACGCGGAACCGGATCTCGATCGCGTCCTGGCCGCCGCGCAAACGGCCGCCGCGCACGATTTCATCATGCGGTTGCCCCTCGGTTACGAGACGAAGATCGGCGAATCAGGGCTTTCGCTTTCGGGCGGACAAAAGCAGCGCATCGCCATCGCCCGCGCCATTTATGGCAACCCGCCGATCCTCATTTTCGACGAGGCGACCAGCGCGCTCGACACCGAATCGGAACGCGCCATCCAGGATAATCTCGGCCGGCTGCTGGAGGGACGGACGAGCATCGTTATCGCGCATCGCTTGAGCACGATTCGCGAAGCCGACACCATCGTCGTGCTCGAGAAAGGCTCCGTCGCCGAGGTGGGTAATCACGATCAATTAATGGAGCAGCGCGGTCTTTATTTTTACCTTTCCAGCCAGCAAATGGGGATTTGAAATTTGCCTAACGAATGACTATGCCACTCGCCCAACGCGGTTCGATTGAAGCGGAATCCGAAATGTTGCCGCAGGACCCGCCGCCCTGGTTCATCCGCTCCGCTTCCTGGCTGCTCATCTCACTGTTCGCCATCGCCTTGCTTGCCTCAGTCACAGTGCATTTGCCGGAAACCGTCAACTGCCCATTCGTCCTTGTGCCCACCGGCGGGGCGGATCCGATCCAGGCGCCGCGGCTCTCGGTCGTGAACAAGGTGGCGGTGCGCGAAGGGCAAACAGTAAAGAAAGGTGACCTGCTCTTTGTTTTGCGCTCGGACGAAATTCGCGGCTGGAGCACGGAGCAGCAAACGCTGCAGGAAGATTTGCGCACGCGCGAGGAAGGGCTGGACAAAGCGCAGGCCGCCTACGAATCGCAGCTCCAAATCAAAAAGGCCGAGATTTCGCAGGCAGAAAGCGAAGTGAAATTTCGCGAGAAACACGCCAGCACCAGCCGCGACTTGATCGCCCGCATGGAGAAGCTGTCGAAAAAGGGCGGCATCTCGCAGGTCGAAGTCATCCGCTATCGTCTGGAGGCCGCGGAATCAGAAAAGGACTATAGCGTCGCGCAACGCACCCTGCAGCAGGTGAAACTGGAGCGAGAGCGCCTGGAAACGGATCACGCGCGGCAGCGCGCCGAAGATGCGGCTGAGATCGAGAAATTGAAATTCCGGCTCACGGCGCTCCAGGGCGATCTCGAGAATTCGCAGCAGAATCTCCTCTCCGTCCGCGCACCCTACGACTCCGTCGTCGTCTCACTCGCGCAACGCAACGCCGGCAGTGTCGTGCAAAACGGCCAGGAACTTTGCCAGCTCGCTCCCACCGATGCCAAACCGGAAGCGCGCCTCACCTTGAGCGAAGCGGGTTTGCCCAAGCTGGCGGTCGGGCAGCGCGTCCGATTTTTCTTCGATGCATTCCCTTATCAACGCTACGGCGCGGTCCCGGCCCAGCTCACCTGGATCAGCCCCTCCGCCGTCGCCTCGACGGACGGGCCGCGCTTTGTCGGTCTGGCCTCGCTCGACACAGATGAATCGCGCAAGAAACCGCTGCCGTTACGCGTCGGCATGGGCGGTCAAGCGCGCATCGTCGTCGGCCGGCGCACGCTCATCGAATTCGCTTTCGAGCCGATCCGGGAGTTACGCGAGAACATGGGAAATTAACGCCGGTGTTGCGTCCCCTCTCCAAGCTGAAGGTTGAAGACCTGACGACCTCCAACCCCGCGATGACCCGCTGCCTGCGCCTCGCCGCGCTGGCTGCGACGTCGGAAGTGCCCGTCGTCCTGCTTGGCGAAACCGGCACCGGCAAAACGCTGCTCGCTCACGCCATTCACAATTCATCCGAACGGGCGGCGCGCTCCTTCATCGCCTTCAACGCTTCCGCCATGAGCGACACTCTGATCGAAAGCCAGCTCTTCGGCCACGAACGAGGCGCATTCACCGGCGCTCAGCAAACGGTGAAGGGAAAGTTCGAACTGGCCAACGAAGGAACGCTTTTCCTCGATGAGATCGCCGACATGAGTCCACTCGCCCAGGTGAAAATCTTGCGCGTGCTCGAGTATGGTGAATTCGAGCGCCTCGGCTCCGAACGCATGCTCACCTCCAACGTGCGCATCGTTTGCGCGACCAATTGCTCGCTGCGCGAACGGGTTCGCCAGGGGAAATTTCGCGAAGATCTCTATCATCGGCTGAATGGACTGACGCTGCTCATTCCACCCTTGCGCGAGCGCCTCGAAGAATTGCCGGCGCTGATTGCCTCGGAGTTAAAAGCGGCCGCCAACCGCCGTGGCAAAAAGATTACCGCCATTCATCCGGATGCGATGCAAAAGCTGCTCGCCTATCCGTGGCCCGGAAACCTGCGCGAACTCAGCCACACCGTGCGCACCATGGCGCTGTTTTGCGAAGGCAGCGCCATCCTTCCCCAGCACGTCGTCTTCCCGCCCGATCTCAGCGCCAGTGAGAAGAACGCAGGGGCCAACGACGCGCGGCCGAACGCGTTGAATCGTTCCCTCGAGACGCCTTCCGGAGATTTGTCACTGGCGCGCGCGCTGCAACGACACGTCGGCTTTGTCTACGAACAGCAGGGGAAAAACCAGCGCCGCACAGCGAAGGCACTGGGCATCTCCCGCGCCACGCTCGCGCGCCACTTGGATAAGATGGCAAAGAAATGAGACCAATTGCCTAATTATGAAGCATAACCGCTTTATAATGATACCGCTTTTCGGGTATTCAAATTGAGGCATGTTGTCTTTTGTCGATTTTTTTATTCAGCGCTAACTTCTCTTTTACCTAGGAGACTTCACACTTTACGACGCGCGAAGGATCTTCGAAGACGCTGTTGAAAACGGCTTGGCACAAATGGTGGTTAGTAGAGGACCAACAACGTGAGTGGCGCAAAGGATAAAAAAGATGAACGCGATGGTCATTCGCTTACGCGAAAGCCAAAGCGCAAATCGGAAAAATTGATCCGTTTGAGCGATCTCCTTCCCAAAGGAAACGTCTCGGGTGGCCGTCAATTTTTGTTCGGCGCGACTCACATCAACCAAATAAACAAAAGGAAATAATAATATGTCCGACGAAAACAAAAAAGAAGTGAAAGTGGAAGACCTCAAGCCAGCCAAAGACGCCAAGGGCGGCGCCGGCGGCGCGCACACCAACTCCGGTGGCAGTGCCAACTCGGGCGCCGGCCTCAACAAGGGCGGTAGCAACCTCGGCGGAATGGGCGGCAAGCAGCACTAAAAACCAGCATTTAATCGCACGGTGGTCCGACCCCGCCTGGCGGTTAACTGCAAACCAAACAAACACAGCAATGCCTACAAAAAAGAAAGCAACCAAAAGCACAGTTAAAGTGCGTGACTTGAAGCCAGCCAAAGACGCCAAGGGCGGCCGCGGCGGCAAAACGCAAGGCGCACGCAAAAAGCACTTGTACTAATCTCGACCCCTCGCGAGGTTCAGAGAGATCCGTCGCCCGGTTCAAGCCGTGCGGCGGATTTTTTTTCTCGCGAAGCAATCGATTAGCGAAGCCGGGCCGCTTCGCGCTGAGCGCCTTCCAGTTCCAACACCATCCGCTTGATGTGGCGATAATCCTGATGCCGTTGCAACCGGCGCAAACTTTCCTGGGCATCGCCCCAAAGCAAAATCTGGATCGGCTCGCTCCGGACGCCCCAGCGGTTCATGTCGCTAGGCGTGGCCATGTAGAGATCGATTGTGTTGCGCCCGGCCAGCGCCCACCCGTAATCGTCCACCCGATAAATCTGCCCGGTCGAAAGGACGCGAAAGATCGTGCCGGCCGGCCAACGCGACCAATCGGCCGCTGCGCTCCCGCAGGCGCTCGGTGAAAAGGTGACCGTCGTGGTCGTCGTCGTGCTCGTCGCCCCCGGCGCCAGATCGAAAGGCTGCGGGCCCCGGCTCGTGTAGGCCATCGTTTGATTATCATCGTCCGTCGCTGGCAGTGCGCGGAGCACCGCTGCAGCTGCGGAACGCGGCGGCATCGAGGCCGCATGCAAAGTGCCGCCGAGCGCATTCTTGTTTCCGTATTGCCGATGATCGGACTCGGTGTGGGTGTAAGCCGTCGTGCGCACGGTTTGGAAATCGCCGCGCGCGATGGGCTGTTCGTAAGCCGGGAGCGGTCGCGTCGAGCCGCAAGCTTGCAGGAGCAAAGCCAGAGCGGCCATTGAGCCGATGCGAATAAGATTTGGGATGGGTTTCTCCACGGAAGCTCGCCGAGTTATTAACAGTTATTCACAAGCCACCTGCAAGCGCGATTTTCCGGTCTTGGCAGGCGCGACGCTTTCCCCGACCTTGCCGGCATGCTCGCAGGATTCGCACAACACCTTTCCCAAACGCTCGACGACATCAAAGCGCAGGGCCTTTTCAAAACCGAACGCATCATCACCGGCCCGCAGAATTCAAAAATCCCGATCGCTGATGGCCGCCGCGTCATCAATCTCTGCGCCAATAATTATCTCGGCCTCGCCAATCACCCGGCTTTGATCGCCGCGGCCAAGGAAGCGCTCGACACCCACGGCTTCGGCATGGCCAGCGTGCGTTTCATTTGCGGCACGCAGGATATCCATAAAGAACTGGAAGCCGCCCTCACCAAATTTCTCGGCGCCGAAGACACCATTCTTTATCCCTCCTGCTTCGATGCGAACGGCGGCCTCTTCGAGACCTTGCTCGGCCCCGAGGACGCGATCATCAGCGACGAACTGAATCACGCGAGCATCATCGACGGCATTCGCCTCTGC
This sequence comes from Chthoniobacterales bacterium, assembly GCA_038258245.1. GTDB lineage: Bacteria > Verrucomicrobiota > Verrucomicrobiia > Chthoniobacterales > UBA10450 > JBBSQB01. The sequence continues at coordinate 2,203 of JBBSQB010000021.1, read as the reverse complement.
AAAGCGCAGCGCTCGCGCTACAAGAATAACGACATGGACGATCTCGAAGCGAAGTTGCGCGCGGCGTCCGGCGCGCGTTTCCGCATGGTCGCGACCGACGGCGTTTTCTCGATGGACGGCACCATCGCGAATTTGAAAGCCATCTGCGATCTCGCCGCAAAATACGACGCCCTCGTCATGGTTGACGACGCGCATGCCGCCGGCTTTCTCGGCAAAACTGGGCGCGGCACACCCGAACATTGCGGCGTGCTGGGACGCATCGACGTGCTCAGCGGCACGCTCGGCAAAGCGCTCGGCGGCGCGAGCGGCGGCTACATCAGCGCGCGCCGCGACATCGTCGCGCTCCTCCGCCAGCGTTCGCGCCCTTATCTTTTCTCCAACACGATTGCGCCGCCGGTGGTGGCGGCTTCCTTGAAAGCGCTCGAGCTGCTCACCGCCTCCACCGAGTTGCGCGACAAACTCGAAGCCAGCACCAAATATTTCCGCGACGCCCTAACGAGTCGCGGCCTCACCATCAAACCAGGCACCCATCCCATCGTGCCCATCATGATCGGCGATGCCGCCAAGTCGCAGAAGTTCGCCGCCCGCATGCTCGAGAAAGGCGTCTACGTCGTCGGCTTCTTCTACCCCGTCGTCCCGCACGGCACCGCCCGCGTCCGCACCCAGGTCAGCGCCGCCCATTCCCGCGAGGACTTGGAATTCGCCGTCAACGCCTTCGCCGAAACGAACGACGAACTGAAATAGCCTGACGAATAGTGAATCAGGAAAGCAGGAAAATAGGAAAATAGGAAAAGCGAGACCATCCGGCATTTTGGGATTGGGGATTCATTCCCGGGTTCCTGGCCTCCAATTTCTTCTTCCTCATCCCGAAATACTTCCTGCTTTCCTGCATTCCTGATTCATCAATCTTCCTTGGCTTGACCACTCGCCGCGCGTTCCAGCGCGGCCAGGTCCAGCTTCTCCATCTGCCAGAGCGCAGCCGTCACCCGCTGCACCCGCGCCGGATCATCGTCCCGCAACCAATCCCACACCTTGCTCGGCGTGATCTGCCACGGCATCCCGAACTGATCCTTCAGCCAACCGCACTCCAGCTGCTCGCCCCCATCCGCCGCCAGCTTCTCCCAATAGTGATCGATCTCCGCCTGCGACTCGCAGTTCACCACCAGCGAAACCGCATTCGTGAAAGGAAAACCCGGCCCGCCATTGAGCGCCACAAACTGCTCCCCTTGCAGCTCAAACGCGATCGTCATGACCGAGCCCACTACGCCCGGCCCACCCTCCGGATAGCGCGTCGTCGCCTGAATCTTCCCGTCCTTAAAGACCGAGAGATAAAACGCGACCGCCTCCTCCGCCTGCTTATCGAACCAAAGGAACGGTGTGATCTTTTGCATCGGGAATTATCACTGCCGGCTTCGCATCAGGCAACCGCCGACGAGCCAGGGGCATCGCATATTTGCGATAGACCTCACGTCGATGAGCAAGCACTCCGACAACGATTGCCGCGCCGCCTTGTCCGCGAAGTAGAGGATTCGATAATCTCCTGCGCGCACGCTCCAGCCATCGCGATTCTCGAGCGTTTTGCCGCCGGCAGGAAAGGACTCTCTTTCAAGCGAAAAAAGAGCACGCGATTGATGCTTGCTTCGCCATCGCCCGGTCCTGCCGCTAAAAAAGGAAACGATCTCGCACCCGCGGGGTCGGTGAATTACACTTCGCGGTGCCGCTGCTGCTCATCGCCCTCCTTCTTCTAGTGGTCGTCGCTTTCGGCGGGGTGGTCCTCCTCTCCCTCGCCTTGCGTTACCGCGCGGGCACGGCGCGGCGGCAGGGGCGGCGCTGGGTCGCGACGCTCAACTTGTGGATGACCGGTTTCTCCGCGCTGCTTTTTCTGCTCTTTGCCTCGGGGGCATCTTTCTGGGTCGAGCACTCGTTTCGCTTCGCCCTCGCCGGGGCGGCCATCGGATCTCTCCTCGGCCTTTGCGGGTTGGCGTTGACTCGTTGGGAAATGGAACGGGGCGGCCTGTTCTACACTCCGAGTCGGTCACTCGCGCTTCTTATCACGATGGCGATCGTCGCACGTTTCATCTACGGGTTCTGGCGTCACTTTCACCCCGCCGAAGTTTCCTCATCCAACCCACTCCTGGCCGCCTCCGCGGCGCAGCTTTCCCTGGCCGTCGGGGCTGGGTTGATCAGCTACTATCTGGTCTAT
>JBBSQB010000020.1:0-54949 GCA_038258245.1 Chthoniobacterales bacterium | reverse complement strand
TGGGGCTTGTGGGTGGTGGGTTTTTTTTCTGGGGGCCGCGGTCCGCGCCCGCGGCTACATGTCGGCGTTCGGTGCTCACGGACCGGCGGATGGCGGCGGTGATGCGGGCGACGTCGGGCAGGGCAGCGTATTCGTAAATCGGGTTGTAGCCGATCATGACGTTGCCTTTGCTAATAAGAATGGGCGGCGCGATGAGTTCGCTCCAGATGTCGGCCTGGCTGGTGATGTGGGTGATGATCATCTGGCCGACGCTGCAATTCTCGGTGTCTTCCTGGACAACGATGAGGCGGCCGGTTTTGCGGACGGATTCTTCGATCATCGCTTTGTCCCAAGGGACGATGGAGCGGAGGTCGATGAGCTCGACGCTGATGTCGTCGCCGAGTTGGGCGAGAGCTTCGAGCGCTTTTTCCACGGTGTTACCCCAGGCGACAAGGGTAACGTCGGCGCCGCTTTGGCGTTTTCGCGCTTTGCCTAACGGCACGGCGCGGATGGGCTCGGCGAATTCGTGTTCGGCCCACAGGAGATGTTTTGGGATGAGAACGATGGTGGGATCGTCGCCATGCATGGCTGACCAAAGGAGGCCGGCGGCGTCGTCGGGCGAGCTGGGGATGGCAATGTGGATGCCGGGATAATGGGCGAGAGCGGCTTCGTTACACTGACTGTGCCAGAGACTGCCGCCGGGTAGGTAGGCGCCGTAGGGCGCGTAGAAGACAGCGGGGCATTTCCAGGTGCCGAAGGAGCGCCAGCGCAAGGTGGAGATGTTGGTAACGAGCTGGTTAAACCCAGGGTAGATGAAGTCGATAAACTGTAGCTCAAAGACAGGCCGGTGCCCGGAGGAGGCGAGGCCGCAGGCGACGCCGAGGATGGTGGACTCGGCGAGGGGCGAGTTATAAACCTGTTCGGGGAATTCGGTGGTGAGCTTTTGAGTAAGGCGGAAGACGCCGCCTTTCGGGTCCTCGACGTCTTCGCCGAAGATGACGCGGCGTTTGTCTTTCGTTAGGCCAAGGCGAAGGGTCTGGTTAACGGCGTCGCCAATGCGGTATTTTCCGGCAGGAAGGACGACGTCGTTTAACTCGATGGGCTCGCTGGTGATCTCAGCGAGGAGCTCGTCGGCGCTCGGATCTTCGGCGCGGTCGGCGGCGAGAAATTCCTGACGGACGCGCTCTTTGATTTCCTGGTCGAGCTTCTCGTAATCGGCCGAAGTGAGAACGCCGCTTTCGATCAGGCGCTTGCTGTAGTTCGCGACCGGATCGCCTTTGGCCAGAGCCTCGATTTCCTCGGCGCTGCGGTAGAGCTTGTGATCGTCGGAACTGGTGTGGCTGCTGAGCCGCTCCATTTTGACCCAGAAGAAGACAGGGCCTTTGCCGGCGCGCATGTGGGCGATGGCTTCGGTGGCGGCGGCGTGGACATCCTCGACATCGGTGCCGTCGACTTCGCGCCACTCGTTAGGCGCGAGGACGCCGAGGGCGAGGGGATTGATTTTGCGGGTGGGGCTGCTGATGCCGTAGGCGTTATCTTCGACGACGATGAGGATGGGCAGCTTGCGTTCTTTGGCGAAGCAAACGGCTTCGAACAAATCGCCCTGGCGCGTGGCGGCGTCGCCGATGGTGGCGATGACGACGTTATCCTTGCCATCGAGCTGGATGCCCCAGGCGATGCCGCAACCAGGCAAAAGCTGGGAGCCAGTCGGCGTGGGGACGCTCCAGATATTGCGCGCGGCGTAGCTGTAATGCGACGGCATCTGGCGCCCGTGGCTTTGGCCGGCGCGTTTCGCCATGTAATCCAGAGCAAGCTCGCGCGACTCGACGCCGCGGCCCAGGACGAGCGCGCGATCGCGGTAGTATGGACAGATGAAATCGCCGTCGTTCAACTGCATGGAAATAGCGGCGAGCGCCTCGTGGCCCATACCGGAGACGTGGAAATGGCCTTTACCCTGGCGGTTGAGATTCTGTTCGCGCAAATCGCCGTGCCGGCTTTCCAGCATGGTGGTGAGGAGGCGCAGGCGATCTTTCTTGGTCAGGTCAGACATGATAATTCGGGTCGAAAAATGGTGCCGTTACAGGAAAACAGGAGCGCGCGGTTTGCAATGCTTTTCACTTGGCGAGAAAGGAGGGCGATGACCGAAACAACGCGGAGCCGGAGCGTGGGAGTGATCGAGCGTTATCGGGAATTTCTGCCGGTCACGGAAGCGACGCCGATCGTCTCGTTAGGCGAAGGCGGGACGCCGCTCATCTTTTCGCCGCGCCTGAGCGAGCTGGTGGGGCGCGATTGCGAGGTCTTCATCAAATACGAAGGGCTTAACCCGACGGGCTCGTTCAAGGATCGCGGGATGACGGTGGCCGTTTCGAAAGCGAAGGAAGCGGGCGCGACGGTGCTGATTTGCGCGTCGACGGGGAATACTTCGGCTTCGGCCGCGGCGTATGCGGCGCGCGCGGGATTGAAGTGCGCGGTCGTCTTGCCGGCGGGCAAGATCGCGAGCGGCAAGCTGGTGCAAGCTTTCGCTTACGGCGCGACGGTGGTGGCGATCGAGGGGAATTTTGACGATGCGTTGCGCATCGTGCGTGAGCTCGGCGCGGGCGAAGAATTCGCGATCGTGAATTCGATTAATCCGCATCGGATCGCGGGACAAACGACAGCGGCGTTCGAGATCGTGGATGATCTGGGCGAAGCGCCGGATGTGCATCTGCTGCCGGTCGGCAACGCGGGGAACATTACGGCCTATTGGCAGGGATATCGGCGCTTCCGCGAGAGCGGGCGGTCGACGAAGCCGCCGGTCATGCTGGGCTTTCAGGCGGCGGGCGCGGCGCCGATCTTTCGCGGCGAAATGGTGGAAGCGCCGGAAACGATCGCCTCGGCCATTCGCATTGGAAATCCGGCGAGCTGGGAGGGCGCGAAGAACGCGATTAGCGAGTCGCACGGCGCGATCGATATCGTGGCCGACGACGAGCTGCTCGCCGCGCAATCGTGGCTCGCAAGCAACGAAGGAATTTTCGTCGAACCGGCGAGCGCCGCGCCGATTGCCGGCCTTTTCAAAATGGCGGACTCGAAACGCGACGCGGCTTACTCGTTAGGCAAAGTGCCGATCGGCTCTCGTCTCGTTTGCACGGTGACCGGTCACGGCTTGAAAGATCCGGACGTAATCGCGCCACGCGCCGCGGCGCTCGTTACCGTGCCGGCGGAACGCGACGCGGTTCGGCGTGCCATCGGTTTCTGATTGCGACACGCGGTCGACGCAGGCAATACATAACGAACTCCACTCCGCTGTGCCGCTTCTCGTTTTCCATCTGATCGCATGCGCTTGATCGTCCAAAAATACGGCGGGACCTCGGTGGGAAATCCCGAACGCATCCTCAAGGTCGCGCGGCGCATTTTGGAAACGCAGAACGAAGGCTGCCGCGTCGTCGCGGTCGTCTCGGCGATGGCGGGCGTGACCGATGGATTGATTAAACTGGCCCGCGAGGTTTCGCCCGAACCGAGCGCGCCTGAGCTCGATGCGCTCCTCGCCACCGGCGAGAACACGACGAGCGCGCTCACCGCCATGGCAATCAACGCGCTCGGCGGCCGCGCCGTCTCCCTAACGGGTGCGGAAGCCGGCATTCTGACCGATCGCGTGCATACGAAAGCGAAGATCGCGAACATCACGCCGCGGCAAATCCAGGAATTGTTGAGCGAAGATTACATCGTGATCGTGGCGGGATTTCAGGGTCAAACGCCGGAAGGCGCGACGACCACGCTCGGGCGCGGCGGTTCCGATCTCACCGCCATCGCGCTGGCCGGCGCGCTCAACGCCGATGCCTGCCAGATTTTTACCGACGTCGATGGCGTCTTCACCTGCGACCCGCGTGTGGTGGGCGACGCGAAGAAGATCGACGAGATCGCCTACGATGAATTGCTCGAGATGGCCGGCGCGGGATCGAAGGTGATGCAATCACGCGCGGTCGAGTTTGCCAAAAAGTTCAGCATCCCGTTCGAAGTGCGTTCCACGTTTGCGACGAAGGCCGGCACGGTGGCGAAGGAAGAAACGCCAAACATGGAGCAGGTGGTCGTGCGCGGTGTCAGCCTGGAACGCAAACAGGCCAAGATCACGATCCGCAATTTGCCCGATCGCGCCGGAATCGCGTCGCGCATTTTCACGACGATCGCCGGCGCCAACATCATGGTCGACATGATCGTGCAGAACATCGCGACCGACGGCACGACCGATCTATCGTTTACCATTCAGGATGGCGAATGCGCCGAGGCGAAGAAGTTGCTCGGCCCGGTTGCCTTGGAAATCGGAGCGACGGGAGTGATCGCGCAGAACGGGGTCGCGAAGCTGAGCGTAGTCGGTATCGGGATGCGCTCGCATTCCGGCGTGGCCGCCAAGTTGTTCGATTGTCTCGGGAACGCCGGGATCAATCTGCAGCTCATCTCGACCTCGGACATCAAGATTTCCGTGATCATCGACGAGACAGAGGTCGATCGCGCCGCGCGGCTCGCGCACGAGACCTTCGGATTAGCGCAGCTCTCGGCTTTGCCGGACGAGGAAGAATAACCGACCGCGAACCGCGACCGGTTATTTCGTTACCTGATCGACGTAAAACTCCTGCGTCCCTTGGATGCGCATTTTCCAGCCGAACACGCCGGCTTTGACCACGGCCACGCCAAGGTGATCGGTGTTCGGCGCGCGGCTGGTGTAGTGGTCGCTACGGCTCGCCTGCTTCCAAACGGAGCCGTCCTCCAGCTTGATGATCGTGGCTCCCGTGAGGCCATCAAACGACCCGTCGATCCGGCTCACGATCAAGTTGACCTTGCGCCGGCCTTCCTTGCTCGCTTTCGCTTCGGTCGCTTTCTCGGTCGTCTCGCGATAGCCCTGCAGCCATCTGTTCAAGCTGGCCATTTCCTCCGCGGAAAGTTTTTCCAACCCCGATTTCTTAAACTCCTGCGACGACATCATCTGCTGGATATCGCCGGACTCGCTCTGCGCTTTAACGGTCGCGCCGATTCCGAACAGAGAGCCAACGAGGACAAGCAAAACGAGCCGGTTTTTCATAGCAGCCGAGCGTAACAGCCCGCGGCAATGGGTCAAGGTGATCGTGATCGCGGGGAATGGATTAACCACAGAGGTCACAGAGACCGCAGAGGCGCTGCGCGCGGCTTCAGTTTAGGGGAGCACCGCAAGTTGCTTCTCCATCACCTGATGCACAATCGCTCCAAAGAGCAGCTCACCGGGCGCCACAATCCGGTATCCCTGGCTTTCATAGAAAGGCACGGCGTTTTCGCGGGCATTCAGCCGTATTCGTAGAGCACCGGCCGCTTCCGCCAATCGCTCCAACCCCGCGAGAACCTGTCGCCCAAAGCCTTTTCGTCGAAATGCTGGGTCCACGGCCATGTAACGAACCTGGCCCACATCAGGGGTGGGAAAGTGAAGCCGCCCGATTGCCAGAGGATATCGATCCTGGTCGCAAAGCATCACGTGCATGCAGTTGTCGTCGAGCGAATCGCGCTCGGACCCGCGCGGCTGTTCCCAAGGCTCCCGCAAAACTCGCCAGCGGAGATCGAAATAACGTTCCCAGTCCGCAGGTGACGACGGTTGGGAAAGAAACGGCTCCGACATGGCTCGGAATTCTAGCGGCGATTCTGCAGAGGAAAATTCCAAATCCAATTGGGGGGGATGAATCGCTGAAACGCCAACTACACCCGGTCGAAGGTCCTCATATTATAACATCATACAATATATGTCATATAAAGTCCGCGTGTTAGCTTGGCAAGATGATTTCTCTTGCGGAGAGCTTACGACCTTGGGTAAAGTGCTCGCAGATCGGGATTGAAGTTCCCTTTTCGCTCATTCATTCGAGACGGCCGCGAATGAGCCGACATGTCGCCGGAAAGGAACAAACGACATGAAACGGCCGCCTGAATCTTTACCCGACCCTTGGCTTTTGGATAGCGAGTCCATCCTGAAGCAACTCGACTTCTGCCGGCAACAGATTCTGCGCATCCCCGCAGCCACGCACGAGGCCCACCTGGCATCGAATGTGGCGATCGATGCAATCTGGAACTTGCAGCAAGACCTCCGATTCGTCCTGAAACTGCGTCGCGAAGCTCAGGTGTCGTTCGCCAAGAAGGCCCAGACGATGATGGCGACTCCCACGGCGAAGAAGAATGTTAAACGAGCAGTTAATGCGTAATGGATAGGCAGACCTCTTCCTCAAGCAACCCCGCCGGCCTTCGGCCGGCTGGGGCCCCTTTTCGTCTCTCGAGTGCGCCCATGGTGGTAGGCGTTCAAGTTGCGCAATCATGCGCTCTTTCCGGCTGGTTTTTCGGGCACCTTGCCGTGCGGCCTTTCTCTGCAACAACTCCTTATCCACGGGAACCTGCAATTCGGGACCGCTACATTTGAATCTTCCGTTGAAACCGCTGGGGCACATAGCGCGACTTATTCGGCTAGTGGCAGTTCACGAAACGTGGGCTTGGAGTAAAGAACGCATAGGAAGCGGCCCACCAACTGGAAGTCCTACAAGACCCGTATAACGTAGAACGACGGGAGAACTCAGACTAGCGGCAGCCAGTGGGCCAAACAGACCTATGTTTAAGGCATAAGATAACACGTTAAGCCGCTGCTGTCAAGTCTTTTATACTTGGACACAGTAGACCTTGGAACGTTTAAAGCAGGGAGGCACGTAAGGTTGCGTGTATCTCTGGAAGTTGGACGATTCTTGGTCCCCTTCCCCGCCTGCGACGCGGGCTCTCCTACCCCCTAGGCGGACCGGCACGGGCGCTCCATGGCCGCGCGGCCACTACGGAAGACCTTAGGCCGCAGCTTTCTGGTTCCTTGCGGACGCGAGAGCTTGGCACACTTCACAGACGAAATTGTCGGCAGACGTTGCCCAAACGCCGGGCGCTATCTGAATTCGTTTTTCGGACGACGGGAGAAATGAGCCTTTTTCGTGGAGGCGATCACACACCCCACAGAGATGCTTTTTCACGGTGCATACTCTACCATACACCCCGTTCGGATGTCAACGGTTATTTTGGACGGTTACGCACCACTTGTGATGTTAACATCACGCAAATAACATCACTATTTCTATATGTCATATAAAATGTAATGGTGTTGGTGCCGATTCGGTATGGCTTTTATATCCCCGCCGCCGCGAACGCTAAACGGAGCGCGCGTCTTGGATATCGGAGGAAGAATATTCCTCGGAGACGAGGACTTCGTCAGCCTTTGGTCCGTTCGTTTCCCGCCGCTATCCGCCGGGCGCGTGATGAGTATGGCGGCCGGTTGATTCCACTCGCTTCGGCTGATGGCCATTTGGAGTAGCGTTGTTCTGCAGCCATGCGGTTTCAGCGCGGTCTTCCTGCCAAACGTAGCCGATATCTTTCGTCACCGGCCACCAGAGCAAGCGGCCGGCGGCGCGCCAGCCATCGATGAGGTAGCCGCTGTTAAACGGTCGCCCGCGCGCGGTCACGACGATGCAGTTGTGCTCGAGCCGCGTGCCCGGCGATGCCGCGCCCCAATGCAAATCGAGCGTGCGCAAAGGGAGCTTCCTCAGCTGCGCACCGATGTCTCGAGCCCAATGAAAGCAATAACCCCGCTGGCGGACGCCGATGTGGATGAGAAAGTTCTGGAATATGCACGGACCGACCACTCGATATTCAACGGCCAAGCGTCGTGCCGTGACATGCGAGGTTTGGGCAACCGCCTGTGCTTCGGCGGGATCGACGTCGGGCGCCATTTTGATCAGCGCTTCGGTGAACCCGGCGATCGATTTCTCGTCCCGGGCCATCGCTGTTTGACCAAGGATCACGAGACTTGCGGACGCAATGAAAACCCAGACTCGGAGCCGACGCCGGAACGCGCTGTCTTCTCGCGGCTGCATCAAACGTTGCTCCCGCTCCACTTCAATTTCTGGCGGACGACACTAAAGAAGGATGTGCCGGGCAGGACGGCCAGTGACAATGTCTTCGCAGCCTTTTTCACACTGACGATCGAGCCGGGCTCGACGCGCATGGGATCGTGGCCGTCCACCGTGAGATAAACCGGGTATTCCCGTTCACCGACTTCCACCGCGATGACCGATTTATCGTCGACGATAACCGATCGATTGGTCAGGACGTGCGGGCAAATGGGCGTGATCACGAACACGCCCGAATTCGGCGACATGATCGGGCCGCCAGCGGAAAGCGAGTAAGCGGTGGAACCGGTCGGCGTGGCAATGATGAGTCCATCGGCGTTAAACTCGGTGACTTCTTCGCCATTGATGCGGGTCTTTAAACGGATCAAACGCGAGAGCTCGCCGCGGCTGAGGACGGCGTCGTTCAGGCCGAGCATTTGGAGCAACGTCTCGGAGCCGCGCTGCATGGTTACTTCGAGCAGGGCGCGCTCGCTGAAGGCCATTTCGCCGGCCACGATGCACTCGACGGCTTCCTGCGCGCTCGAGGAATTCGCGCAGGTTAAAAAGCCGAGCGATCCGATGTTGATCCCGAAGATCGGCTTGAGTGTTTCGCTAAGGCGACCGACGACGTTAAGGATGGTGCCGTCCCCACCAAGCACGACGAGGAGATCGGTCTCGCGCCCCAAGTCTTCGATGTCGCGGCCGTTCTTGAGCGCGGCGACCCTGGCCGTTTCCGCTTCGATCAACACGCCGACTCCGCGCTTCTCAAATTCCGTGACCAGCTTTTGGCAGAGTTCCGCCACGCCCGGCTTGCCCGTGTGCGCGATCAGGCCAATTTTTTTTGGGCGCATAAAAAGAATTCCTGATTCCCGTCCATCCCGGCAATGGCAGCAGGAGCGACGCCGCGGATTTCGAAACGCTGATCCTGGCCGACAAAGGCACGAATTTTCTCGACGGCCTGCTCGTGCAGAAGCGGATCGCGCACCACTCCGCCGCGCGCCACCTCGGCGCGTTGCAATTCGAATTGCGGCTTGATCATGGCGAGCAGCATACCGTTTGGAGTTAGCAACTCCATCGCGTTCGGCAAGATCAAAGTCAGCGAGATGAATGAGACGTCGATGACGCAGAGATCGATCGGCTCGGGAATATCGGCTGCGGACAGAAAGCGCGCGTTCAGCTTTTCGCGGACGACAACGCGCGGATCGCTTCGGATTTTCCAATCAAGCTGACCGTGGCCCACGTCGATCGCGTAAACTTTCGCGGCGCCGTGTTGCAGCAGGCAATCGGTAAAGCCTCCGGTGGAAGCGCCGATGTCGAGCGCGATGCGGTTGCGTGGGTCGACGGCAAAATGGTCGAGAGCGGATTCGAGTTTGAGTCCGCCCCGGCCGACAAAGGCGGGCGCCGTTTTGACCTCGATGAGGGCATCCGGCGCGACTGTCTGTGAAGCTTTCGCGGCCGTTTGCTCCTGGACGCGAACCTCGCCAGCCATAATGGCGCGCTGGGCTTGTTCGCGACTCGAGAAGAATCCGCGCTCCACCAGCACGACATCCAGGCGGATTTTCTTCGGCATATTTAGCTGGGGTGACTGGCCACTTCGCTGATCGCGGACTCGATAGCTTGCACGGCCTCGCTCAATTGCTCGTTGCTGATGCAATACGGCGGCATGAGCACGACGGTATTTTTGATAGGCCGGGTGAGCAGACCGTGGCGGCGTGCGGCCAGGCAAACTCGCGCGCCCAGCGTAAGATCCGAGGTCCCGTCGGGTCTCGCAGGAGTCTTCAGTTCAATCCCCGCCATAAAACCGCACTGGCGGATTTCGCTGACGGCGGGAAGGCTCTGCAATCGAGAAAGGCGCTCTTGAAGCAAAGAAATGCTGGATTCCAAAGTTCGCAGCACATTATCCGTCTGGAATATCTCTAAACTCGCTCGTGCTGCGGCACATGCGATCGCATTTCCGCAATAGCTGTGTCCATAAAATAGAATGTCGGCCGGGCTGGGTGCGGATTTGAATTGCTGAAATATCTTCTCGTTTAAAAGCGTAATAGCCAATGGAACATATCCTCCAGTCAACGCCTTAGCTAAGACCATTATATCTGGAATTGCCTCTTCGTGCTCGCTGGCGAACATCTTACCGGTCCGCCCAAATCCGGTCAGGACTTCATCGACAATGAGGAGCGCACCGGTGCGGTCGCACCTGTCCCGGACGCCTTTGAGCAGCCCGGTCGGCCAAAGTTTGATCCCCGCGGCTCCGCGGACCAGCGGTTCGATAATTACCGCGGCCACTTCTTCCTTTTCTCTCGTTGGCAGCTCATCCAATTCCTCCAGACTCGCCACTCGCGTGGCCGGAAAATTCCACGCTGTCGGACCATCCCGAAACAGCGCTCGCGCTCCCAGGCTTGCCGCGCCGGCGGTGTCCCCATGGTAGCCCTCCTCGAAGGCGATGATGCGATGGCGCTTCGAACCTTTGAGCTGCCAATATTGCTCGACGATCCGCAGCGCCACTTCCACGCCGGTCGAACCGTCGTCGGAATAGAAAACGCGCGTCAGCGTATCCTTCGGGAAAAGGGCAACGATTTCCCGGGCCAGTTCGATGGCGGGCGGATTCGTAAACCCAAGAAACGAGGTGTGCGCCACACGCTCGAGCTGCTCGCGAATGGCCGCATTGATCGCCGGATGATTGTGACCGTGGATGTTTGTCCAGATCGACGAATTCCCGTCGATGTATTCACGCCCGCGGCTGTCGCGCAGGATCGCACCGTGGCCTTCGACGAGAATAAGCGGCTCGTGATCCGGCGCGCACCATTCGCGCATCGAGGTAAACGGATGCCAGAGAAATTGCCTATCGGCGGCCGCGAGGCCAGCCGTGTCCCATTCACTCATTGTCGGGGTGTTCGCGCAGCAATTGATCGAGCGCCGCAACATCCTCGGCCGACGCGCGCCGGCGTTGATACTTCCGGAAGATCAAATCGCGCGCTTCGCGCAAATCCTCGATCCGCGGCGTGTCGTAGTAGGTCCACTTTTCTTCGCCGGCGTATTTAGCCTGAAACTTCCAAACGCCGCCGAATTTCGTCACGCGCACTTCGCGTTTGCGGCCGTCCTCATTTTTTTCGGTCCATATATGTTGACTGCGCATCGCGTCGCCACCTTACATAAGGATCTTGAAAGACGCAGCGAGATTGCTCGCCTACCTCGGCGCCACGCTGCTCGTGGGCGCGTTGCTCGCGCCGCCCTTGTTCTGGGCGGCCCAATGGCTGGTTGCACACGGCGTCTTCGTTTTCCTCGGCCACTACGATTTCGAGAAATACTTCCACCGCGCCTTGCTCGTCGCCGCCGTGGTTTTGCTCTGGCCGCTCCTGCGCTCGTTGCGGATCAAGAACACCCGCGAATTATTGCTCGCGCCGGACCCGCGTCGCTGGCGCCATCTCGCCGCCGGCTTTCTCCTGGCCGCCATTCCACTCGCGCTCTGCGCCATCGGATTGATCGTGCAGCATTACTATTATGTGCGGCACCACATCGAGGCGGCCGCGGTGCTCAAGGTCTTCGGCGCCAGCCTGGTCGTGCCGCTCATTGAGGAGCTTCTTTTCCGCGGCCTCATTCTCGGCATTCTTCTGCGCAGCAGTTCGCGGTTGGTCGCCATTGCTTTCACCTCCGCGCTTTTCTCGATACTTCACTTTCTGAAAACCCCGGAGCACTCCGAACGGGTCATCACGTGGGCCTCGGGCTTTGTCTCTGTCGCGCATTCCTTCAGTCAATTCAGCGAGCCATTGCTCGTCGCCGCGGGATTCACCACCCTCTTCCTGCTCGGTTGGATTTTAGCCGACGCGCGCGTCCGCACCAGCTCGCTTTGGATGCCCATTGGCTTGCATGCCGGCTGGATTTTTACGGCGGGTGTCTTTAACAAAATCGCGAAGCTGAAATCCCACGCCCTGCCCTGGCTGGGAAGCAACTTGCTCATCGGACTCGTCCCTCTTACCATCGCGCTCCTGACGTGGTGGTTGCTGCGTCTATGGCTGAAAGATGAAGCCTCTCGCGCAAGTTGAGCCATTCCGCGCTCTCGCCTCGCTCCTTTATCCGGCGCACTGCGCGGTCTGCATCGCACCGATCGATGCCGGCAAATATCTTTGCGCAGAGTGCGCGGCGAAAGCGCCCCGCATCAAGCCGCCCTTCTGCGAGAAATGCTCGGAGCCATTTGACGGCGCGATCACCGGGACTTTTTCCTGCGCGAACTGCGCGCATCGCACCCTGCATTTCGAGTCGGCAGTCGCCGCTTACCGCAGCCGCGGCGTCGTGCGCAAGCTGGTGCATGATTTGAAATACGGCCGGCAACAACAGTTGCGGCATCCCGTCGTCGGCTGGCTCAGCGAAGCGCTGGACGATCCACGCCTGCGCGACCGCCATTTCCACTTTCTCGTGCCCGTTCCGCTTCATCCCGCCCGGCAGCGAGAGCGCGGTTTCAATCAGGCGCAACTCCTCGCCGATTCGTTAGGCGCGAAATGTGGCCTGCCCGTGCGGCCCGTACTGGAGCGCATTCGTTACACCACCACGCAGACGGCTTTCGATCGCAGCGAGCGGATAGAGAACTTGCATGGCGCCTTCCGGCTTCGCAAAAATATCGATGTGCGCGATTTGCGCTTGCTCCTGATCGACGATGTATTAACGACCGGTTCGACGTTAAGCGAATGCGCGCGAGTCTTGAAAAAGGCCGGCGCCCTTTCGGTTCACGCCGCCACCGCTGCGCGAGCTTAAATTCATGGCCATCTTCAAAAAACCGGCGCTGAAGGAGCAAAAACGGAAGCGCCGCGAAATGCCGCAAGGCCTTTGGCAAAAGTGCCCTGGCTGCGGCGAAGTTGTGCACGAAATCGAACTCACCCAGAATCAGCGGGTCTGCCCGCGCTGCGAATATCATTTTTCGCAAACGGCCAAGGATCGGATCGCCAATTTGCTCGACGAAGATTCGTTCGTGGAAATGGATGGCGACTTGCGGTCCGTCGATACGCTCAAGTTCGAAGGCATGGCTTCCTACATAGATCGCCTCAAGAAATATCAGGATGCCACCGGGCTGACCGATTCGGTCGTGAGCGGCCACGGAATATTGGAAGGCTACAAGGTCGCCATCGCGGTGATGGATTTTGCCTTCCTCGCGGCCACCATGGGTTCGGTCGCCGGCGAACGAATCACGCGCGCCATTGAGTACGGCACCGAGAATGAAGCGGCCGTCATCATCGTCTCTGCGTCGGGCGGCGCGCGCATGTACGAAGGCATGCTCAGCCTCATGCAGATGGCCAAGACGAGCGGCGCGCTCGCGTTGCACGCCAAGGCGCGATTGCCCTTCATCTCCGTGCTGACCAACCCGACCACCGCCGGGGTGATGGCGAGTTTTGCTTCGTTAGGCGACGTCATCCTGGCCGAGCCGCGCAGCATGATTGGCTTCGCCGGTCCACGCGTCATCAAGGAAACGACGCATCAGGATTTGCCCGAAGGATTTCAGACGGCCGAGTTTCTGGAAGAGCACGGCCTCATTGACGCGATCGTCCATCGCAAAAAATTGCGCCCGCAGATCGCGCAATTCCTCAGCTACTTCTCCGGCGGGAAATGAACGCGGGAGCGGCCTTGCAGATTCATCCGCAGATTTCGCAGATGAACGCAGATTCCAAGACGAAAAAAAATCTGCGGAAATCTGCGCAATCTGCGGACAACTCTTCCTCTCCCTACCAACAAACTCTCGCCTGGCTCTACAGCCTCCAGCGCTTCGGCATTAAGCTCGGTCTCGAAAACATCCGCCGGCTCTTAACCGAGCTGAGCCTTCCCGGAAAAGGGCAGCGCATCATTCACGTCGCCGGGACGAACGGCAAAGGCTCCGTCTGTGCGATGATCGATTCCATCCTCCGCACGCAAGGTTATCGCACCGGCCTGTTCACCTCCCCTCACCTCGTCAGTTTTCGCGAACGCATCCGCGTCGACGGCGAAATGATCAGCGAAGAAGCGGTCGTTGCCGGCCTAACGAGAATTCGCGAATTGGTCGCGCGATGGGAACCGCATCCGACCTTTTTCGAAATCGTCACCGCGCTCGCTTTGCACCATTTCCGCGACGCGCGTTGCGAATTTGTCGTGCTCGAAACCGGGCTTGGCGGACGCCTCGATGCGACCAACGCCACCAAGCCGATCGTCTCCGTCATCACGCCGATCAATTACGATCATCAGCAATGGCTCGGCCATTCGTTAGGCGAAATCGCGGGGGAAAAGGCCGGCATTATCAAGCCGCACACGCCCGTTGTCTCCGCACTGCAACTTCCCGAAGCCGAAAATGTGATTCGCCAACGAGCCGATGCGTGCGGCTCACCGCTCCACTTCATCACGGGCGAGATTGAATCTCCGCTCGCGCTGGCCGGGCGACATCAAAAGCAAAACGCCGCGCTCGCCGTCGCCGTATTAAAGGCCGCGCAAATTGCCGTCGACGACGATGCGATCTCTCGCGGACTCGCCGCACTGGAATGGCCGGCTCGCTTTCAACGCTGGGACGATCGCACCATTATCGACGGCGCCCACAATCCGGCCGGCGCGCGCGCTCTCGCCGAAACCTGGCGCAAACATTTCGGCGATCAGCGCGCCACCATCGTCCTCGCCGTTCTGGCCGACAAAGATGTAGCCGGGCTTTGCGATGCGCTCGCCCCGATCACCGCACATCTTCTCCTCCCCCATATCCGCACCGAGCGCGCTCTTCCTCCGCAAGAGCTGGCTAGCATTTGGACTGCTAGGGCGCGCCCGCAAGGCGCGCCGGAGATCGACGTCCAAATTTTTCCCACCATACCCGCCGCCCTCAAGGCCGCCCGTTCGCATCACGAACCGGTCCTCATCACCGGCTCCCTTCATTTCGCCGGCGAAGCGCTGGCCGAGTTGCGCGGTGTCCCAGCCGCCTTTGAAGAATGCGCGCAGTGATTTCATCCGCAGATTGCGCAGAAGAACGCAGATTTGTTTTCCAAGAATCACCGCCCGTCCGTTCGCGAACCATCGATTAGGGTTCTCCCAAAAATCTGCGCTCATCTGCGTAATCTGCGGACTTATTTCCTGCTTTCCTAAATTCCTGATTCATTCCCTTCTCCGCCAAAAAATCCGGGCGCGAAGACGGTTCGGGATTAGGATTCTCGCAAGACAGCGATGAAGCGGATTCTTTACGAGTTGACGGAGAGCTGGCGGATCGCTTTGGCGCAGATGCGAGCGAATCTGACGCGCTCCATGCTGACGGCGCTGGGCGTGATTATCGGGATCGTGGCGGTGACGTTGATGGGGACGGCGATCAACGGGATCTCGATCGGCTTCGACAAAAGCATGGCGGTGCTGGGCGATGATGTTCTCTACGTCGAGCAATACCCTTGGAAGAAGGTGGACGATTGGTGGAATTACCGCGACCGGCGCAAGATCAAAACGGAATACGCGGTGCAGTTGAATCGGCTGATCGAAGCGTCGCCCAACACGAACCTGCTCGTGGCGGTGCCGACGCAGAGTTTGATTCGCAACGTGAAACATGGCGATAACACGGTGAGCAACGTTGTTATCATGGGCACGACGTCGGATTTCGTGATGACTTCGACGGTCGATTGCACGGAGGGGCGTTTCTTCAACGAGCTGGAATCGCGCGGCGGCGCGAATGTTTGCATGATCGGCTTCGACGTGGCCGATGCGCTCTTCGCGCAGGAAGATCCGATCGGAAAGTCGGTCTTGATCAATGGGCAGTCGTTCAAGGTGGTGGGCGTGAACAAACGCCAGGGGACGTTTCTCGGCCTGTTCAGTTGGGATTCGATGGTGGCGATGCCGTTGCCGGCGTTTAAGAAATATTTCTCGGCGAAGAGCGAATCGGATGTGCGCGTGAAGGTGAAGGACAAGACGCATCTGGCCGACGCGAAGGATGAGTTAATCGGGCTGATGCGCCGCGTGCGCGGGTTGCCGCCGGAGAAGAAGGACGATTTCGACGTGAACGAGCAAGAGGCTTTCAAGAGCACGCTCGAGCCGGTCAAGAATTCGATCGCCATTGCGGGCCTTTTCATCACCGGGCTCTCGCTCTTTGTCGGCGCGATCGGGATTATGAACATCACGTTCGTGAGCGTGAAGGAGCGGACGAAGGAGATCGGGACACGCAAGGCGCTCGGCGCCCGGCGGCGCACGATCCTGTTGCAATTCCTCATCGAATCGACCGCGCTCTGCATCGTGGGCGGATTGATCGGGCTGACGCTGGCTTATGTGCTGTGCTTCGGTCTGAGCGCGGCGTTTCCGTCGTTCCCGATACGGTTTTCATTTGGGCTGGTGTTGATGAGCATGTTCGTCTCGGTGATGACGGGCTTGGTCTCGGGCTTCGCGCCGGCGTGGTCGGCGTCGCGGCTCGATCCGGTGACGGCGTTAAGATATGAGTGAAGGGAATTTCACCACAGAGGACACAGAGACCACAAAGGTTTTGAATGAAATTAATTCTCTGACGGAACCGGTGATTGGTGCGGCGATTGAGGTGCATCGAGAACTCGGCCCAGGATTGCTCGAGTCCGCTTACGAAATGTGTTTGTGCCGTGAACTGGCTCTGCGCGGACTGACCTTCGAACGGCAAAAGGCAATCCCGATTGATTACAAAGGAGCGAGACTCGATTGTGGATACCGAGCCGATCTAATTGTCGCAGGCCAGTTGTTGGTCGAAACAAAATCGATCGAAACACTTTTACCGATTCACGAAGCGCAGTTGCTGAGTTACCTGAAGTTGAGCGGATTGAAAGCTGGCTTGCTCATCAACTTTAACGTTCGCTTGCTAAAGAACGGCATTCGCCGCCGCGTCCTATAAACCTTCTTCAAACTCTGTGATCTCTGTGTCCTCTGTGGTGAATTTCTCCTGATGAAATTTCGCGAAGTCATCATCATGGCGCTCTCCTCATTGGGGACCAACAAGCTGCGCTCGGCGCTGACGATGCTGGGCATCACGATCGGTGTCTTTTCGGTGATCTCGGTGATGACGGCGATCGGGGCGTTGCAAGGATCGATCGAAAATGGTCTTACGCTTTTCGGTTCGAATATTTTTCAGTTCGCCAAGTATCCGGTGAACGTTCAGGCGGGCGGCCGGAATTCGGAGAAGTATGCGAACCGCCAGGACATCAGCTACCGACAGGCGCGGCGTTATGAAGAGCTGATGCGAGGAATCGCGCGTGAAGTCTGTCTCAAGAGTTTCGACGACGGCAAGCAGGCCGTTTACAAAGGCGTGAAGACGACGCCGAGCCTGACGATCGCGGGAACGAATCAGAGTTTCACCACCGCCAATGCCTACACGATCGACTACGGACGCAATATTTCGGAGGAGGATGTGGAGTTTTCTCGGCGCGTGCTCGTGATCGGGAAGCAAATCGAGAAACGCCTCTTCGCGCATGAGACGCCCATCGGCAAAGTGATCAAGCTGGGCGGCCACACTTATACGGTGATCGGCGTTTTCGCCGAGAAAGGGACGGCGTTTGGGCGCAGCCAGGACGATATCGCGATCATGCCGTTGACGCGTTTCTTCGAGGATTTCGGTTCGGCTAAACGGACGGTCAACATCGCGACGCAATCGTTTTCACAAGAGGATCTCAATCGCACGTTCGATCGAGCGATCGGAGCGATGCGGGTCGCACGCGGGCTGCGCCCGGAGGAGCCTAACGACTTCGAGATTTACACGAACGATTCGCTGAAGAGCGCGTTCGTCTCGGTGGCCGGCGTGGTGCGCATCGGCGCTTTCGTCATCAGCTTCATCGCGCTGCTCGCGGCCGGCATCGGGATCATGAATATCATGCTGGTGAGCGTGACGGAGCGGACGAAGGAAATCGGGGTGCGCAAATCAATCGGCGCGCGCAGTCGCGACATCCTGCGGCAATTCCTGGCCGAAGCAGTTTTCATTTCGGAAGCGGGCGGGATTCTGGGAATCTTGCTCGGCGTGCTCGGCGGCAACCTGCTGGCGCTCGCGCTTAAGGTTGATCTCATCTTTCCAATCGGCTGGGCGATCGCGGGGTTGGTGGTTTGCTCCGGAATCGGAATCGGCTTCGGGTTCTATCCCGCCTATCGCGCGGCGGCGCTCGACCCGATCGAGGCGCTGCGCTTCGAGTAGCGCGCGTTAATCGAGGCCGAGCGCGTGGAATGTTTCGTCCACGTAACGGAAGTGCGTCTCAAGCGAGCAAAGCTCATCGATCTCGGCCGGCGTGAGAGCCGCGGTGATAGACGGCTCGGCTTTCGCGTTCTCGGCGAAAGGCTTTTTGTCTTTCCAGGTTTTCATGGCGGCGCGTTGGACGGCTTCGTAGGCGGTCTGGCGTTCCGCGCCTTTGCGCGTGAGGGCGAGAAGGATCGACTGGCTGAAATACAACCCGTTCGTTAGGGCGAGATTTTGCGCCATCCGTTCCGGATAGACCTGAAGATCGCGCACGAGATCGCGCAGTTTCACGAGCATATAGTCGAGTAGCGTGCAGGCATCGGGCAGGATGATGCGTTCGGCGCTCGAGTGGCTGATGTCGCGCTCGTGCCAGAGTGCGACGTTCTCCATCGCGGTGACAGCGTGGCCGCGAATGACGCGCGCCAATCCGCTCAGCCGTTCTCCGGTGATCGGATTGCGTTTGTGGGGCATGGCTGAGCTGCCCTTCTGGCCTTCGCTAAAAAATTCTTCCACTTCGAGAACTTCCGTGCGCTGCAAATGACGGAACTCCGTGGCCCAGCGATCGATACTCGACGCGATGAGCGCCAGAGTCATCACGAACTCGGCGTGCCGATCGCGTTGCACGATCTGCGTGGAGAGCGTCGCCGGCGTCAGCCCGAGCTTTGCGCAAACGCGCCGCTCAATTTCCGGATCGAGATGGGCATGCGTGCCGACCGCGCCACTCAACTTTCCGACTCGGACGCGCTCGGTCATCTGGCGAAGCCGCTCTTCCGCGCGACCGAATTCATCGAACATGAGCGCAAGCTTGAGCCCGAAAGTGATCGGCTCGGCGTGAATGCCGTGGCTGCGACCGATCATCGGCGTCTTCTTGTGGGCGCGAGCTTGTTCCGCGATCACCGTCCGCAATTGCTCCAGATCTTCTGCGAAAATCTGCGAAGCCTGTGTCAGTTGCACGGCCAGCGTGGTATCGAGGATGTCCGAAGAGGTCAGGCCTTGGTGAATCCAGCGGGCCGCGGGCCCGACGGAAGCGGCGACGTTTTCGAGAAAGGCGATGACGTCGTGATTGGTCCGGCGCTCGATCTCCTGAATCTCGGGAACCAAAAAGCGTGCGCGCTCGCGAATGGCGGCTGCGTCCTCCTTCGGAATCTGCCCCAGCTCGGCCATCGCCTCGCAGGCAAGCGTTTCGATTTCCAGCCAGATTTCAAACTTGCGCTGCTCGGACCAGAGCTCGCGCATCGGCGCCCGCGAATAACGATCGATCACCGCGAAAGAATAGAGCGGCGCGTCGTCGCGGAAAGTCTTTTATGCCAACAAAAAAAGCGTCCCGGTCGCGCGAACGACCGGGACGCTAAAGTTGAAAGTTTGTTGCTGTTCCCCTGCGCTTAGCAAACGCGAGCGCGAGTGAAACGTCCGTTGTTTTCGAGACGGACTTTCCCGCTGCCGAGAAGATCAGCCACCGTGGCGACAGTCTCTTTGGTGTTTTTCGTGCAGGAGCTGACGGCCAGAATGAGGTCGCCGAGGGAAAGTTTGTTGCGTTGTTTAAGGATTTGGTTGGTCTTTTTCATACGAGGTTGTGTGTTTAAGAGCAAAAGTGGTGCCATGTGGCGGACGCAGCTGCATTCGAGGGAAGAAACTGCGGCGGGGACGCAATTGCTTGAAGTTGGCTGCTTAAAAGTGACATCTGTGTCCATATGTAGACACTTTTGATGCCGGAACGTTCAAGCTATTCCCGGCTTCTGTGCCGGGTAAGTCGCATTGTTGCGAGATAGAGAACGGCGAATCCCAAAATCAGGAGGATGATCCAGTGAGATTGCGACTTGATGAAGTGAACGAGCGCGTCGGGGTTCGAGATGAGATCGGGCTGTTTATGGAACGCTTGGACGCCGAGGACGGCCAAAATGTAACACCAGATGCCGGAGCCGAGTGTCGTAACGACACTAAAGGTGAGGAAGTTCATGCGCACGATGCCGGCCGGGATGGAGATGAGATGGCGCACGACCGGTAGAAGCCGAGCGAAGAAGACGCCGCCAGATTCGTAGCGGACGAGCCAGTGTTCGGCGCGGGCCAGTTTCTCCGGGCTGATAAAGAAGAAACGTCCGTAGCGCAAAACGAGCGGTCGTCCGATGAGCAGCGCGGTCCAATAGCTGGCGGCCGCGCCGAGATAAGAACCGAGCGTGCCTGCGGCGACGACGCCCCAAAAATTGAGATGCCCCTGTGCCGCGAGAAATGCCGCCGGCGGAATCACCACTTCGCTCGGCACCGGCAGGATCGAACTCTCCATCGCCATGAGCAGAATGATGCCGAGATATCCGCCGCTCAGGACCCAGCCCATCCAGATTTCAAGAAGATGATGCATCGCGATTCAGTTTGCAGATTTCAAAATTAAGTCTTCAGATTGGAGGGCGCGTGCGGACGGCTTCTCTTTCCATCTGCGAGCGTGGCTTCGCAATCTGAAAAATCTTCATGTCGATCTACCGCCGCACGTTTCGGTATTACCAGCCCTTTCTTGGCAGAACGACTATTGGGCTCGCTCTGTCGCTGGCCGGCGTCGGCGTGAATCTGCTGAAGCCCTGGCCCTTCAAATTCATAGTCGACCAGATCATTCCGACCAATTCCGTTTTTCGAGCGACGCATCCGGATTGGCATCGCTACATCGCCCTGCTCTGCCTCGCCCTGGTCGCGTTGCAAATCATCTGGGGTCTTCTCAATCTGCTCACCAACTACCTGTTTGTGAAGGTGGGGTTGGAGGCGCTGCTAAAACTGCGCACTGATCTTTACGCGCACCTGCAGCGGCTCTCGCTCAAATTTCACGATGCACGGCGCTCGTCCGACTCCAGTTTTCGCGTCGCCTACGACTCGCAGTCGATCCAAACCATTTACAACAAAGGCTTCACCAACATCTTCGGCTCGGTGGTGACCCTGGTCGGCATCTTCGCCATCATGTTGCAGCTCGACTGGCAATTGACGCTGTTGTCGTTAGCCATCGTCCCCCTCATTGTATGGGCCATCTATTTTTTCGCGGCCCGCATTCGCACGGAATCGATCTCCATCCAGGAACGCGAGAGCGCCGTCCTCATGCAAACGCAGGAAGGGCTGGGATCAATCCGGATGGTGCACGCCTTTGGCCGCGAAGATTTCGAGGTCACTCAATTCCAGCAAAGGGCGCGGCAGAGTCTGCTGGCCAATCTCCAGCTCACCTTGACGAATTTGAAGAGCGCGATGGTGATAACCACGCTCGTCGGCGCGGGGACAGCGGCGATGTACTACCTCGGCACACTGCACGTGCTCGCCGGAACGCTCACGCTTGGTTCGCTCATTCTCTTCAGCAACTACCTCGTCATGCTGTATCAGCCGTTGCAGGAACTCACTTATACCGCGTGGGCGATGGAAGGCGCCACCGCCGGCGCTCGCCGCTGTTTCGAAGTGCTCGATCGCGTGGACGACGTGCAGGATGCTCCCGATGCCGTGGCCTTGGAAAAAGCGGGGGGCGCGATCGGATTCGAGAACGTCAGTTTCGGTTACGCGGCTGACCGCCCGATTTTGCGCGACATCGATCTGCAAATTCGGCCGAACCAAATCGTCGCTCTCGTTGGTGGAACCGGCGCTGGGAAAAGTACTCTCATCAGCCTCGTCCCGCGCTTCTACGATCCGGATGCGGGCCGCGTTACCTGCGAAGGGCGCGATTTGCGCCAGATCACTAAACGCTCTCTTCGCGCGCAGATCGCCATCGTCTTGCAGGACACGTTGCTCTTCTCCACGACCGTGCGTGAAAATATTTCCTATGGCCGGCCCGGCGCGAGCGAGGAAGAAATTCGTGAAGCGGCCCGTCGCGCACAGGCCGAAGATTTTATTCTCGATCTCCCACAAGGCTACGACAGTACCGTCGGCGAACGCGGCGGCCATCTCAGCGTGGGCCAGCGGCAACGCATCGGCATTGCCCGCGCTTTCCTGAAAAATGCGCCGATTCTTTTACTCGATGAACCCACGTCCGCGCTCGACCCCGGGACCGAAGCAGCCATTATGGAAACGATCAAAGAGCTGATGCACGGCCGCACCACTTTGATCGTGACCCATCGGCTCGCCACCATTCATCAGGTCGATTCCATCGTGGTGCTCGAAAACGGGCGCATCGTCGAACAGGGCAAGGGTCCGGAACTCGTTAGGCGAGGCGGCGTTTACGCGAAACTTTATCAGGCTGGAAATTATCCGGCCGAAACTCCGACCGCTTCCGTCCCATGAGCAACGTCAATTCCGAACGCCGGGTGGAGCACGATTGGTGGCCGCAACCGATCCCGCCCAACGTGCAATTTGGCGAAGGCTTCTACTGCGAGAGTTCGCAGATGTTTCGCCTCATGCGCAATACGCAACCGCGAGCTGTCGTCCTCGGCGACCACGTTTCCTGCTATTCCGGCTGCTCGTTTGCGATGGGCCCGGCCGGCACCTGCGCCGTCGGGAATTTTACGCTGCTCAACGGCGCGCTCATCATGGCGGAAGAACGCATCGAGATCGGCTCGCACTGCCTTATCTCGTGGAACGTCGGCATCGCCGATTCCGATTTTCATCCCCTCGCCCCGGCCGCCCGCATCGTCGACGCGCAGGCGCTCGCGCCCTTTTTTCCGAACAAACCGCCGCGGCCGAAATTGGAGACGCAGCCCGTCATCATCGGCGACAACGTCTGGATCGGGATGAACGCCGTCATCCTGAAAGGCGTTCACATCGGCGATAACTCAGTCGTCGCAGCCGGTTCCGTCGTCACGAAAAGCGTGCCGGCCAACACCATCGTGGCCGGCAACCCGGCGCGGCCGATCAAGGAATTTTTCCCTAACGAATAGTTGCGCATGAAGAGGAAACGGATCGTCGTCATGGGGTTCATGGGCTCGTGCCCCATCGCGGGCGTGATCTGGCAGCACATTCATTACATCGTGGGGCTGAGCCGGCTCGGACACGACGTTTACTACATCGAAGATTCTGCGCGCATTCCCTACAACCCGGAGGCGATGGAGGTGAACGAAGATTACGGCTACGCGGGCAAGATTCTTTGCCGGCTCGCCCGCGAATTTGGCTTCGAACGACACTGGGGTTACTGCGCGCGTTATCTGCCAAAGAAACCGTCAATCGGGTTGCCGCTGAAACGCATTCAACAGCTTTATCGTGAAGCCGACGCCATCCTCAACGTCTGCGGTTCGCAGGAATTAAACGACGACCTGCTGCGCAGCGATCGCATCCTTTACATCGAAAGCGATCCTGGCGTGGAGCAGATTAAGATTGATCAGGGCGTGCGCTCGACCCGCCAATATCTCAAGCGCCATCATGCGCTCTTCACCTTTGGCGAAAACGTCGGCACCGAAAAGTTCCCAGTGCCGTTGCACGGTTATAAGTGGTTTCCAACGCGCCAACCGGTCGTGACCGATCTTTGGAAAACGGCGCGTCCGCCCGGCAAGGGCGCCGTCTTCACCTCGATTGCCAATTGGTCGACGAGCGGGCTGAAGGACATCGAATGGCGGGGCGAAAACTATCTGTGGAGCAAGTCGCGTGAGTTCATTCGCTTCGTCGCCGCGCCGCGCAAAGCGGGGGAGCCGTTCGAACTGGCCACCGACATCAAGGAACCGGCCATGCGCGAGAAATTCCTGAAGAACAACTGGCGCTTCCGTCTGCCGCACGAGATGAGCTCTGACTACTGGAGTTACCGCGATTACATCCGGCGCTCGAAAGGCGAGTTCACGGTGGCGAAGGATCAATATATTCGCCTACACACCGGCTGGTTTAGCGATCGCAGCGCCTGCTATCTGGCGGCGGGGAGACCGGTCATCACGCAGGCCACTGGCTTTACCGACTACTACGGCGGCGAGGGCGGCCTGTTTGCCTTCAAGTCGTTAGGCGCAATCACCGAAGCCGTCCGCGAGATTAACAGCGATTACCGGAAACATTCGCGCGCCGCCCGCGCGGTGGCCCGCGAAGCTTTCGAAGCGGAGAAAGTGCTGGCGTTGCTGCTGGAGCGGGCCGGCATTTAGTCATCCCGAGCGGAGCCGAGGGATCCCGGGGCGTAAGCTTTAAGGTTTCGCTGCGGGATCCCTCGGCTGCGCTCGGGATGACCGTTCTTACACTGTTCTAAGCCGGAACAATCAGCTCGCGCGTGTAAACGGATCCGCCGGGCATGAGCAGGCTCGAATTCAAAACGAACGATTCCACGTGAATCATGCCTGCTTCGAATTCGGAGTGCTTCTGCAAAAACGGACGCGGCGTTTGCGCGGACACATCGCGGCAGCGGCCGATCGTAATATGCGGGCGCCATGGCCGAAGTTCGGGTTCCACGCCGGCCGCGAGCGCGGCATCCTGCACGCGTTTGTGTAATTGAAAGAGATGGGGATGGCCGCGGCCGACCCCAGCCCAGACGACCATCGGATGCCCGCGGGTTGGGAAACAACCAATGCCAGTGACGGGCAGAAAGAACGGGCTCCAGTGAATACCAGCCAGAGCGCTGCTCAATCGGTCGCGCGTTTCCGGCGTGATGTTGCCGAGAAAACCGAGAGTGAGGTGCATCTGTTTCGGGGCGAGCCAGCGCACGCCGCGCAACTTCGGATCGAGATCGGCGAGGCGTTGGTCGACCGGGGGCGGGATTTCGATGGCCACGAAAAGACGCTTGTCGATCATCGCGCCTACTCGTGCGGTGGCGGCGCGGGAGGACCGTGGCGCCGGCCGGGTCGCTTGTGCCGGCGTTCCATTTTTTCCAGCTTCTTTTGCTGCTCCGCGCTGAGCACGGGCGTCATTCTATCGTGTGACTCCTGAAAAGCTGCGCGCACTTCCTGGCCAGTTTGCCGGCGAACCTTTTCCAACCGGAGAGAGGTTTGCCTAACGATCGGTTCGATTTGTTTCACCTGCTCCGGCGTTAAATCCAGTCCGCTGCGCAGATGATCCATCATGCGCTCCGATATTGCATCGGCCGAATGATGGGCATGATGAGAATGACGCGCCTGCGCGTGCCAGACCCAGGCGCCGGTCACACCGCCCGCCAGGAAGACGAGCAGACATCCCAAAATCAATTTCCATTTGAGCGCCGTGGTCATTGCGGAAGCTCCGTTTGAATCGCGTTATCGGCGATGGCGTAGGCGTTCCAGGAGCTGTCCTCATCGTTTTCGTCATCGCTCAGTTGCCGAACAGCAAAGACGCTGCTCACCAGCATAATGGCGGCGGAGAGGACGGTGACGCGACGGAGAAACCGGGAGAAATCGCTCCATTCGCCTGCGCGGCTGCTGCGCCAAAGCGCCACCATCCTCGTATCGAATCCGAGCGGGAGATCGTTTGCACGGTCATCTGCCACGCCAGCCGCGTTGTGCAGGAGGCGGGCGAGCTTTGAGTCAGGCGTTTCCATAATTTTCCTCCGCTTCGAGAAGCGCGAGCTGCGCTTTTAATTTCTGTCGCGCGCGAAACGTGCGCACCTTTACGAGCGTCGTGCTCCAGCCGGTCAGTTGTTTGATTTCGGCGACCGATCGTCCCTGCAAATAAAAGAGATCAATGACCAGGCGCTCCGCCGGTTTCAACGCTGCCATCAGATGCTCGACCAGATCGCGCGAGGCCAGTTTTTGATCGGCGCCCAATTCTTCCGAGGTCGACGCGAGATTATCGAGCACGGCCACTTGCTCTTCGCTCAAATCGGCATGGCGCAATTCCGGCCGCACTTTCTCCGCGTGGATTTGGTTGAGACAAGTGTTAACCGCGACGCGCGAAACCCAGTGCTCGAGCGGCACCTTGCCGGAGTATTGGCCGAGCTTTTGAAACATCTTCATGAAAATCATCTGGCAAAGGTCCTCCTCCGCGGTGCGAGGCGCGCGATGCGAGCGCACGATCTTGAGCACCAGCGGATAAAGGCGCTGTACCAATTCGCCAGCCGCTTCGTCGTCGTGCCGGAGCGATCGTTCGACCAGGTCGCGCGCATCCATCTCATCAGACATTCAGAAAATTCGGACTCCACACCAGCTATTAAGACAGGACGCGAACCAAATTGGTTACGAGAGAAAATAAACTCGGTTTTTGTAACCATGCCGCCGCGCGACCGGTCACCTTTTTCGTAACAAGCAAATGATTGCACTGACAAGTCACAAACAAAAAACAATGAAACAAACACTAATTGCACTGACAGCAGCGAGCGCGCTCGCTTTTGGAACCATCGCCGCAGTTCACGCGGATGATCACGGCGGCCCCGGCCGCAAAGGCCACCGGCACGGAGAACGCGGCGGGCGCGGCCACGGTAATCCATTGGATCGCCTCGATCGCGACCTGAATCTGACCGCCGAACAAAAGGCGAAGGTCCAGCCGATCGTCGACCAGACGAAACCGCAGATCAAAGCCATTCATGAAGAGGCGAAGCAGAAGACGAAAACCGTCATGGACAACGCCATGACGCAGATTCGCCCGCTGCTCACGCCGGAGCAGCAGCAGAAATTCGACGCCATGCAAAAGGCGCACGAGGACATGCGCGACGCTCGTAAGGAAATGCACGACGCCCGCAGCCAGTAAGGCCGCGGACCTCGGTAAAAAGATGGCGGCGGCCGCGATGGCTGCCGCCATTTTCATTTCGCCGGTGAGGTCATTTGCTTTCTCGGACTTCTGTTTGATCTTCTCCGACTCCGTGATGACGCGCTGCTGCCTGTTTGTCTGCCTCCTTCTTTTCTGCGGACAAAATCTGAGAGCGCAGGCCAACGGCCGCATCCAGAAAAGCCTCGTTCGCATCACCGCCACGGAAGTGGAACCCGACTATCGCGCGCCGTGGAATTCCGGCGCGATTCAACGCGGCGTCGGCGCCGGCTTCGTCATCGATGGCTCGCGCATCATGACCAACGCGCACGTCGTCAGCAACAGCCGCTTCCTCACCGTCGAGCGTGAAGGCGATCCGAATAAGTATCGAGCCAAGGTTCTCTTCGTCGCGCACGACTGCGATCTCGCGCTGATCAGCGTGGAGCCGAGTTTCTTTAAGGACATGGCGCCGCTCAGCTTCGGAGGTCTGCCGGCGCTGGAATCCACCGTGTCGGCCTACGGTTATCCGATCGGCGGCGAGCGCATGTCGGTCACCACCGGAATCGTCTCGCGGATCGATTTCCAGCTCTACACCCATTCCTCGATTGATCAGCACCTTGCCATTCAGATCAGTGCGCAAATTAATCCAGGCAACAGTGGCGGCCCGGTCATGCAGAACGGCAAAGTCGCCGGCGTGGCCTTCCAGGGCTACAGCGGCGACGTCGCGCAAGGCGTGGCCTACATGATTCCCGTGCCGGTGATTCAACGCTTTCTCAAAGACGTTTCCGATGGCCATTACGATCGCTACGTCGATCTCGGCATCACTTACTCGAAGTTGCAGAACCCGGCGCAGCGTCGTTACCTCGGCCTGAAAGAGGACGGACGCGGCATTCTCGTGAATACGGTGGTCGATGCTGGCCCTTCCGCGAAGGCGGTGCAGAGCGGCGACGTCCTGCTCGCGATCGACGACCATCCGATCTCGAGCGACGCCTTTGTCGAATACGAAGGCGAGCGCGTGCAGATGCCGGAAGTGGTCGAGCGCAAATTCAAAGGCGACGTGGTCAAACTGGACATGATGCGCAACAAACAGCCGGTCACCGTGAAGATCACGCTCGGCACCGTCTGGCCTTACATCATGCAAGGGCATTCCTACGACTCCCGCGCGCGTTATGTCGTCTACGACGGTCTCCTTTTCCAACCGCTCTGCCTCGACCTGATGGAAGCGTATCGCCCGAGCGACCTGCGCCTGCGTCATTATTTCGATTACTTCGTCAGCGAAGAAATTTATCTGCAACATCCCGAAGTGATCGTGCTCACCAACATTCTTCCCGACCCAACCAACACTTACCTCAGCCCGTTCCGCTACAGCATCGTCGACGAGATTAACGGAAAAAAAATCCGAACCCTGGACGATCTGGCCAAAACCTTTGCCGAGCCGGCCGATCGCTTTGTCGTCAACATGATCGGCGACGGGCCGCCCCTCGTGCTCGATCCGAAACAAGCGAGCGCCGCCCGTGAGCGCATCAAGACGCGTTACAACGTGCTCGTCGAACAGAACCTCGAAGAACAAACCGCCCCGACTCCGACTCCGGGCCGGCCGCAAGCAGGCCACTGAACTGATGCGCACCAAAGCATTTCTCTTTTTGTCGATCGCGTTCCTGGCCGTTTCGGCCGACGCGAGAAAGCCGGCCGTGATCGAGCAGAAACCGGCCATCAAAGCCCAAACCTCGATCAAGCCAAAGGAAGTTTCACTCGTTAGGGTAAATGTCAGCGGCCAGTCCTACGATTATTTTCGGCCGTGGCAAAAGAAGGCGCCCTTCATGAAGCGCGCGCTGGGCGCTGTCCTTTCCAAAGGCCGCGTTCTGGTCACCGCGGATTTGGTGGCCAATCATAGCTATGTCGAGATGGAGCGCGCCGAGAGCGGCGAGAAGGTCGCGGCCGATGTGGTGGTGGTCGATTACGAAGCAAACCTCGCTTTGCTCCAGCCCGCCGATAAGAATTTCCTCAAAGGTTTGCCGCCGCTCGAGCTCGACACCAAGACCGTGGTGGGAGATCACCTGCTTGCCTGGCAGTTGGAAACCACCGGCGCGCTCGTCGTCACCGAAGGAATCGTCACCACCGTCGGCATGACGCGTTATTCGGCGGGGGTGGGCGAATTCCTTACCTATCGGATGAGCATCCCCATGCAGTATCGCGAAAACAGTTACACGGTGCCGCTGGTCAAGAACAACAAGCTGGCCGCGCTCCTTCTGCGCTACGAACCGCGCACGCAGGTGCTCGACGCCATCCCCGGGCCAGTCATCGCGCATTTCCTTAAAGATGCTGATGCCCAGAAATACGATGGCTTCCCGGAGGCTGGACTCGATGTGTTTCCGACGCGCGATCCCGATTTGCGAAAATACGCCGGGCAAACTGGCAAGCCGGCCGGCGTCTACGTGACGACGGTTCTGCCGAATTCTCCCGCCGCCAAAGCCGGTTTGCGTGTCGGCGACATCGTGACCGCGATCGGGAAGGACGAGCTCGACGAAAACGGCAACTACGTTGATTCGCTTTACGGGAAAATCGAATACACAAATCTGATCAGCCTCCACGCCTACGTCGGCGACACCCTGCAGTTCAAGATTCAGCGGGAAGGAAAACCGATGGAGTTGAACCTCACGCTCGAACATCGTGCGCCCCAAGATTACGTCATCCCCCCCTACTCGCTCGATCAACCGCCCGGTTATTGCGTGCTCGGCGGCCTCATCTTTCAGGAGCTTTCGCGGCAATTCCTGCGCGAGTGGGGCGCCAACTGGATGAAGGAAGCGCCGCAGCGTCTCGTTTATCTCGATCAATTTCAATCCGAGCTTTACCCCGAGAGCAAACGGCACGTCGTCGTCCTCACCCAGGTATTGCCGGCCGACAGCACGATCGGTTACGACGATTTTGCCTACCTCGTCGTGACAAAGGTCAACGGCCATGAAATTCGCTCGTTAGGCGATTTGATCGTGGCGGCCAAAAATCCGGTCGACGGCTTCATCAAAATCGAGACCGAGGAAGATCCCAAACAGATCGAACTCGATGCCGCGCAGGTGGCCGCTGAAGCCCCCGATCTACAGCAAAACTACGGCCTGCCCGCTTTGCAGCGAGTGCCGTAGTCGATCCTACGCCGGCGGAGTCGCGGCCGCGCGTTTCAAAAACTCCGCAACTTCCTCGCGGTAATCGGCGAACGGATCGCTCATCACCAGAAAATCCCGGCTGTCGCAGGCGATCGAATCCCAGTTGATCACGTAAGGCTGCGGTCGCTGCTGAAAATGCGCCACCGCCACGGAGCGTCCGGCTGCGCGCGTGTTCGCGGGCGGCAGGCGCATCGCTTCATCGCGGCGCACGCTATTATTCCATTCCCCGATTCGCTTGGCCGGCGTCACTCCGAAGAAGAGTCCCTTCGCCGGATCGATGTTGTGATATTCGAGATCGAGGCTCTGCAGCCAGGGATCGCCCCATTCCAGATTCTCCTCCGCCATGAACGCTTCGAGCAGCCACTTCTTCGTAATCCAATCGACGCCGCCGATGAGGGATTCCGGCCGCTCGCGCAGCGCCGCCAGCGTGAAGCTCCAGCTTTCCAGCAGCCAATCGGTTTCCTCACTCGCGCCGCCGAGATGTTTGCGAGCCAGCTCATAAAATTGCCATTGAATGTCGAGCGCGCCCATCGTGCTGCCGTTCTCGAGTTGCACCAGCCATTCGCCGCTCGCGTCGCGGGAAATATCGCGGGTGCTCTGCACCGCATCGGCCAGGCTCAAATTTTTCGGCAGCCGCCCGTCCTCGAGTAAGGCCAGCACGCAGGCCGTCGTCCCCACTTTTAACGCCGTCGCAAACGGACTCATGTTGGAATCGCCGATCAGCAAATGCAGCCGGCGATACTTCCGATAATCCGCCAGCGGCTCGTCCCGCGCGTTGATGATCGCGCGATTGAACTGCACCCATTGATAGATGTCGTTCACGATGTGATCGGCGCGCTGGCTAATCTGGAAATCGACCTGAGTTTCCGGCTGCGGAATTTCAAAATCGAAGGCCAACGGATTTGCCTGCCCGACGCGCCCCGCGCCGGTGAAGAGTTGGCGGGTCGCCAGAAATGCGAGAAGCGTCCCGAGAACCGGCGGCGTGAATTGCGCCTCGCGCTTCATCAAATAATTCTCGTGGCAACCGAACGTCGCCCCCGTGTGATGATCGATGTTGTTTTTGATGAACGACACCTGCTCGCTCGCTCCAAGCTCGACGAGCGCCGACTGCAATAACTGATCGCCCGCCAGGTCGTACGTCACCATGTCGCGCAGGTTCAGGCATTCCGGCGACGCGTATTCGATGTGGCCCATGTCGAGATAAAGCCGCGCGCCGTTGAGGAGAAATCCGCCGTTACCGGGCGGTTCCTCGTAGTCGCGATAGTGCAAATCGATCGTGCCGGCGAGCGCCTTGCGGAAGAGATAATTCTTTACCTTCACCGGCCAGCCGTCCGTGCCGCCGTGCGCTTCGCGGCCCGTGACCAGGCAGCCGTATTCGGTTTCGATGCCGACGATCCGATCCATCCCAGCTCCATCTTTACCGCAGTTCGAGGACCGGCGAAACCGCGATTCGCCGGACTTGCCATTCCTTTGGAGAAATTACAAACTGGTCGGCCATGAAAGACCTCGCGATTCGAAGTCCTCACGCGAAAGTCGGCAGCCTCGTTTATTTCGGTCGCATGCTCGATAAAATTAAACTAAACGCACAGGGTGGTTTACCTGGCGATTACACGCCGAATCTCGGCAAAGGCTTCGACGAATCGTGCTGCCAGTTTTTGCGCCTCGATTACGCACGGATCGTCGAGAGAGTGCAGCAAGGCGGCAGCGACGAAGAGATCCTTGGCTGGTGTTTCAGCTTCGGCCGTCAGCCAGCGCCGGACGAGATCCACATCTGGAACGAATACATGCGCAAACGCGGCTGGGACGACGAAATCAGCGAGACATTAACCCGCCGCAAGAAGGAAGCTGGTATGGCTGGGCGCTCGGAGATCCGGACCATGTTTCTCTTCATCGACGCGGACGAAGGTCGTGCCCTCGCGTCCGTAAAGTCGTAGCGCTAGGGAAGCGGAACGCGCTCGCCGATCTTGTGCGGCGGAGGCGGTGGTTGCATCCGGTAATCGATAAATTTCCAGACGGCGAGCACGAACAGCAGAACAATCAGCCCAGCCACAATCATCCGCACGAGGGTCGGCGCTTTTTGCTCGCGCCGTGGTTCCACCGTTATTCCGAGAGCGTATCGATGCGCTCGGCCAGTCCGAAATCGAGATCGGTCAATCCGCCTTTGCTGTGCGTGGAAAGCAGCAGGCGCACCTTATTATAGCGGATATCGATGTCGGGATGATGCTCCTCTTCCTCCGCCACGTCGGCCACGGAGTTCACGAAATCGATTGCTTCCGAGAACTCATCGAACTCAAACGTCCGTTCGATATGCTTCTTCTCGAGCTCCCATTCCGGGATCTTTTTCAGTCGCTCTTTTAAGTCGCCCGCTTTAATCAAATCCGCCATATCGGTGGAACGAGTAACATCCTAAAATCGTTTTGCAACGCGAATTGCGGCCCTTTTCTGCGCATTTGTTTTCAACCGGGCAAATCGAGAATCCGCCGCAAATTTTTCACCGAATCAAACACTTCGACCGCGCATTCCCGCGCTTCGCGCGAAAACTCCGGCCAGCGCGCCAGCACGTCGCAGATCGCTTCCTCCGCCTGCTCAGCATTCCGCACAAAGCGAAAACCACTCGCCACCGGAAGATATCGCGCCGCGCCCGTATCCTCCGTCACCACAGGACGGCCCATCGCCAGAAACGCGGCTGCGCGATCGCTCACCCACCCCGTTCGCCAGCTTACATCCATCCCTTTGATGGCGGTGAATTCCGCCATCGCGCCCGCTATGTAGCGGCGATAAATGACCGGAGTGCGCGCCACCCGATGCGGCGAAGCCAGTTGCCAACCAAGCTTTTGCAACCTTGCGCGCTCTGGATCGTCCGCGTTCAGATTCACGGCCAGCTCGAAGCGCGCCGCCGGTACGCGCTTCGGCAAATCGAGATACGGCGCGAAGGCATGTTGCTTGGAGAGATCGGGAAATTCGCCATCCACTTCGACCACGCCGTTCCAATACCACTGGCCGATGGTCGTGAACCTGGGCACGCGCGGCTTCGGCTGTGGCTTGAGCAAACGCGTATCGGCCAGCGGGAAAAACGTTTTCCATTTCAGACCTGCCAGACGCGGCATCCGGCAATCCTTCCCATTCGCATTGAGCCCGATCGTCCAAAACTCGTCATGCGAAGATTGGCCCATCTCCATTTTCGTCATCCAATAAAAGATTTCGCTGGGATCGAGATCGCAAAAGATGCGCCGTTCAAATCGCGCGAGGAGCGGCGGATGGATCGAGTAGCTGAGATTGAGCAGCGTGTTTGGGCCGGCCAGGCGATCGAGCAGTTCGCGCTTCGAAACCCCAATGCAACGCATCCTGGCGAGATCGTGCTCAGTGCTTGCCGGTTTGTGATAGAGCAGGCAATACCGGCCGGCCAAACCATGCTCACGCAGACGTCGTTGGAAATTGCGAATACACAGCTCATCGCGCTGCGGGTCGTTCGTCGCCGGGAGATGTTCCAGCCAGATCGCATTGAGTTTGAGCCGCTGTGCGCCCAGCATCCATTGCAGCGGCACCGAAAAATTGCCACCGCCCTCCGGATACTTCGCCGCAAATCCGCAGCCGAGGAAAATCGTCATCGCCCCGCAGGATGCCGCGTTCCTCCTCCTCTGTCATCCCGAGCGAAGCGAGCCCTTTTACATCGAGCCCCGAAAGCGTTCGGGGCCGAGCGATCACTAGCTTAACGAGGCGGCAATTTCGCGCGCTCCGCGTACGGGCCCTTCTCCAGCAACCCATCGATCCCACCCTGATTCCGCATCAGCGCCTTCATACTCCAATGAATCTGACCCGGAGACGACGTCCCACGCCGCGTCAGCTCGATCTGATCGACAATCTCCCGCGCCGGCCGTTTCGATCCAATCCGCTCCGTGGCAATCCCCGGCCAAATCGGCACGCCGTGACTTTGCGAACGCCACCAATCCAGCAGCACCGGGAAACTCTGATCCGCCGGGCGAATGCTCCAGTACAGTTGCGGCGCTAAATAATCGCACCAGCCTTCGGCCAGCCATTTGCGCGAGTCGGCGAACAATTGCGCGTAGGCATCGATGCCCGCCTTGGTCGTCGTCGGCACACCCGGCCGCCAAATGCCAAAAGGACTGATGCCGACGCGCGCTTGCGGACGCGTCGCTTTGACCGCGTGATACATGGAGCGCACGAAGTCGTTAATATTTTCCCTCCGCCAACCCGAGCGACTCATCCCGCTTTTCTGCCCGTAACGTTTCCAGGTTGATTCATCCGGGAACGAAGCGACGCCCGGCTTCAACGGATACGGATAGAAATAATCGTCGACATGCAGACCATCGACGTCATAGCGCCGCACGATGTCAGTGATCACGTTGATCACGTATTCACGCGCGTTCGGATCGCCCGGATCGATCCAGAGTTGCTTTCCAAAACGTCGCACCCACTCCGGGTGCCGCCGCGCCACATGATTCGACGGCAAATGGTCGTCCGCGTGAATGGCGGCGCGAAACGGGTTCACCCATGCGTGCAACTCAAGCCCGCGGGCGTGCGCTTCTTTAATGGCAAACGCCAGCGGATCGTAGCCGGGGGAAACGCCAGCCTTTCCCGTCAAAAACTCCGACCACGGTTCCATCCGCGAATCGTAGAGCGCGTCGCTGGCCGGTCGCACTTGAAGGAGAATCGCATTCAGTTTCAGCTCTGCCGCGCGATCGAGCAACGCCCGCAACTGCGCCTGTTGCGTCGCTGCGGAAAGACCAGGCTTTGATGGCCAGTCCAAATTGTAAACCGTCGCCACCCACGCGCCGCGAAACTCGCGCTCCGCGGCCGTCGCGATCACCGCAAACATGCCTAACGAAAAGAAAGTGAGGAGAAGTTTTTTCATGGGTTGGTCAAGACTTGAGAGCACGAATCCTATCAATCAAGCGCCGCTGCAACCGCCGCCGGCAAAATTTCGCTCACCTCGCCTTCGAGCCGCAGCGTCACTTCCTCCGCTTCGTCCTGTTCTGTCGCTCCCTGATTGATGATCACGTAGGGAATCCCGCGCCGCGCCGCGAGCAACGGAAACGACGACGCAGGATAAACCGAAAGCGTCGAACCCAGCGCGATCACCAAATCCGCTCCCTGCGTCGCCCGCGTCGCGCGCTTCAACTCCCGCGCATCGAGGCCTTGTCCGAAACTGATCGTCGCCGGCTTCAGAAATCCACCGCAGTGACAGAGCGGCGGCATTCGATTCGCCCGGAAAAAATCGAAGTGCGGCTGCGGCTCCGTCCGGCTTAGGCAAGTCTGGCACTCGATGAGGGAATTAGTCCCGTGCAATTCGACCAGCCGCTCCGCGCTCGTGCCCGCGAGCGTGTGCAGCCCGTCGATATTCTGGGTCACCACCGTGTGCACCTTGCCGGCTTTCTCGAGTCGAACGATGGCGCGATGGACCTCGTTAGGCTGTGCGTCGCGAAAGGAATCCCAAGCTTCGAGTTTGTAATCCCAATGCTCAATCCTCGCCGCTTCCGAGCGCATGAAATCGTCGTAGTAAACCGGCTGTCTCCGTTTCCAAACACCTTGCGGGCCGCGAAAATCGGGAATGCCGCTCGCCGTCGAAATACCCGCGCCCGTGAAAAGTAGAAGGCGGCGGGAGTCGCGCAGGTATTGGGAAAGGGTCATGATGGTGGACGGGCGCTTCGCCTGCCCTGTTTTAATTGGATCCCGGGCACGCGGGAACGCTTACCCTACAGATGCGTCCCTGTCGCTTCCCCTGAAACGGCGGGAACGCGCGCCATCGTATCGCACACCGGGCGGCACTCCGGCTCCATGGAGCCATCCTTCGAGCGAAATCTCGCGAGCTCAGGCTGCCGGCGCTGGAAGTTTTATCACCACGCTCGTCCCGCTGCCTTGGACGCTCGTGATGGAGATCTGGCCCCGGTGGGCGCCGACCACCGACTTCGCGATCGCCATGCCAAGGCCGGTGCCGTTTGATTTTCCGTGCGTGACGAACGGTTCAAAAATCTTCGGCAACAAATCCGGAGGGATGCCGGTGCCGGTGTCGGAGATTCGAATGACGACCTCATTTCCGATCTTCTCTGTCCCAAAGGTAATGATGCCGCCCGTTAGCATCGCTTCGCGCGCGTTTTTGATCAGGTTGCAAAGCACGCGAAGGAAGCGCGGCAGATCGATGCTCAGGTTGCCTTCGTAACGAATCTCTTTGGCGACCTGAATATTTTTTCCGGGGAGGAGACAAAGCGCCTGTGTGTTCAGTTCGTCGAGCAGCCGCCAGATCGACACCGTCTCGCATTGGAGCGAAGCATTTCCGCGCGCGTAATCGAGCAGCTCCTGCGTCATCGCGAGCATGCCGTCGACCGCGTTATCCATCATCTTGGTGAGCTGGAGCTGACGCGGGTCATCGGTTTTCCGGGCGATTAAATCGCAGCAACCCCGAATGATGCAGATCGGATTTTTGAGATCGTGGATGATGCTATTGGCCATCGAGCCGACCAGGCTGAGGCGTTCAGTCCGCATCACCTCGCTGATGAAATGCGAATTGATGCTGCGCAGCCGCTCGGTGACTGAGCGGAGGAAATTCATGTGCAGCCGGCTGGGCGCGAGCTCGAGGATGTGCTGAAAAGTCGGCTCGTCGACCGTGCCCAGAAGCGTCGCCTCGGCGGTCGTGGCCATCGCGGAACGCGGCTGGCCATCGAGCAGCGCCATCTCGCCGAAAAAGTTGCCGGGTTTGATGAAGCCGAGCGTTTCCTGTTCGCCGCCGCGGCCGGCTTTCGAGATTTTGACGGAGCCTTCACCGACGAGATAAAGAAGATCGCCCTGGTCGCCTTCTCGGAAAATAACTTCGCCGCCGTCAAGCTGGACGACGTTCACTTCGGGCACGATCTCGCTCAGGAGCGCCGGTTCGATCCCTTCGAAGAGCCGGTTACTCGCGAGCCCCTGAAATGCCTGCATGGCGAGCGCGCTCATGGGGTGGAAACGCCCGCTTCGACCGCAGCCTGCTCCGCTCGGCTCGCCAGAACGGACTCGATTCGTTCGATCATTTCGACGGTTCGATAAGGGCGGAGCAGGAAGCCGGCGAGGCCGTCAGCCAGCATCCGCTCGAGTTGATGTTTCTCGACGAAGCCAGTGTTGAGGAGCACCGCCACATCCGGATCGAGCCCGCGCAGGCGATGGAATGTTTCCTCGCCATCGAGGATCGGCATCTTGAGATCGAGCAGGACGAGCGCGAAACGGCTCGGATTATTCTGGAAGAGGTCGAGCGCTTCGAAGCCGGATTGCGCCGTGACGACGTCGAAGCCGGCCTGGGTCAGGACAAGATTCGAGAGCTCCAGCACCATCGGTTCGTCATCGACAACGAGGAGACAGCGCCTGGCCGGCACCGGAGGTGGCGAGGGCGGCGCGGCTTTGCGGAAAAGGAGAAGTGCGGGATGGAGCAGCACCTTTTCGTCGGCGCCGCCGATTTGTCTCACGAGCTCGGCCGTGACTCTCGCGGCGCGATCCACGCTCACGCGGAGCATTTCGAAATACTTCTCGGATGCGGTCGTTCCCTCCCAAATATTTTCGAGCTGCGAGACGGTGCCGGAGACGATCTGGATCAGGTTGTTCAACTCGCTCGCGGCGCCGCTAAATCCCCCCTCGGGGACCGCCTTCGCCACGACGGGGTTTGGGAGGTTCATTGGTTTAATAACCGGGCGCGTCACTCAATGGCTGAGTCGTCGCGCCTTTGCCACCGAACCTGCCGGTCGTGCTGCCGTTGCCGCCGGAGCCGGAATAATTCGCGAGATTGGTGAAGACGCTGGCCGGGCCTGATCCGAGGACGGTCACCACTTTCCCATTGAAAATCGTGACGGTGTCGGCTGCGATGATCTTCACGCTTGAGCCGCTGAGAGTGACATTGTCCGTGAAGTTGACGCGGCCGTTGCTGCCGCCGGCGTAGAGTTTGATTGTGCTCGCGGCGTCGATCACGCCGCCGCCGACGTTGAGCGTGCCGTTTTTCCCGAGCGCGCCGGCTTTTACGGTGTCGCCATGCAGCGTGGCATTGGTTAGGCTAACAGCGCCGTTGGCGCCGTTGTTCGTCATCTCGATCGTGCCGCGATCGGCGGTGGCGACGCCCTTGACGTTGATCGCACCGCCGGCGGAGACCAGTTTGATGGAGCCGCCGGGACCGGGCGCGAGGCCATTCAGGAGCGCAAGCAATTGCCCACTGCTGCTGACGGAAATCGCAATGCCGGTTTTCCTGGTGCTCGTGAGATTGATGCTCCCGCCATGAGCTCCCACGAGCGCGCCGCTGTCGCCCACACTCACGGGAGCATTCACGGCGATTGTGCCTTTGGTTGCGACGTTGTAGGCGCCCGCCTGCCCGTTCGAAGCATTCCCGGGCACATTGACGGGCTCGTTAATTGTCACGTCAGCAGGCGCGATGGCTGTCAACATATCTCCACTACCGTGGCCCTCCTCGTCGTCGTCGTCGTCGTCATCCTCGTCGTCCCCTCCGTCGTCGCCAGGTGTTGCGCTCGGAGTGGCTGTGGGGAGGGGCGTGGAAGTCGGCGCAGGAGTCGGTGTGGAGGGCGGGGTTGATCCGGGCGTGGAGGTTGGCGCCGGGGTCGGGGTGGAGGGCGGGGTTGATACAGGCGTAGAGGTTGGCGCCGGGGTCGGCGTGGAGGGCGGGGTTGATACAGGCGTCGAGGTTGGCGCCGGGGGCGGGGTGGAGAGCGGGGTGGCTCCGGGCGTGGCTTGCGGAGGGGCCATCGACAGAATCGTCGGCTCCGCGTCGCGGCGCAAATCGAGGTCCCCCATCAGCTCATCGCTTCCGACCAAGACGTCTGTGCCTTTACCGAGGATGACGAGATTCGTATCGACGAGACCGCGCTTGGATTTGGCACGGCTCTGGCGATCGACTTCTTTGTTGATGAGCCCGATGCTCGGGAGTGGCTTCGCGCCTTTCGCGCCTTTTTTCCCTGGCATGTTGACGAGGGCAGAAGTCTTCACGACGTGCGCGAGATCGACCGAGACCGGGTCAGGAATGCGCTTCGCGTTCGGCGGCATGATCACCATTTTCCCAGGCGTGAGAAGGAGCGAGTCTCCGAAAACGCCATTGCGAGAGAGCCGCAGATTGCCTTCGAGCACGAGCACCTTGAGGTCTTTACCCGGCAGATATTCCATCATGATCGTCGTGCCTGTGATGGCCGCGGTGACGGCCGCCGTACGAATCTTTGCGCCGCCGATTCCTTTCGGCACCTGCAGCAACATCGTGCCCTGGCCGAGCGTCATGTCGCGCGTCCCTGCCTTGAAGCTGAAATAAGTCTCCGGCCCGATGCGCGTCAGGGTCTGATCTTCGAACATCAATTCCGAGCGCGATTTGCTCCCCGTGCGAAGGCCGATCTGGTCCTTGATCACTTCGCTGAGCGCGGCGGGATGCGCGCCTTTCTCCGGCTCGACAACTTCGACGTGATTAATGATTTTCGTGACTCTCGCCTGGGTGAGCGGAGCCGCTCCGAGGCTGCGAGTGAGAAGGAGAACGAGGAAAAAGGTGAAGAACGCGCGCATAAGTTTTGTTGTGCTGCGGTTCTTTTGAGCAGTAAACATACCGGTAAAGCGTAAGTTCTTGAGACGAAGCAAAAGATTCTTTAGGTCGATTTAAAAACGTGCGGCCACGCCGAGTCCGCCGCCGGTGGAGACAGCGTTGTAGTCAAAAGCGGACCGGTTCGAGCGATTGCTGCCGAATGAAAAATAAGCATTCACCTCGGCCCACTCGGCCAAGTGATAGCGGAGATTCCAGGAAAACACCTGGTTCAAATCCTGGCGGTTGCCGCTGGTGTAAATCTGATAGGCGAGTCGATACATCACGCCGGTATCGAGCACGCGCGTCAGCCGCAGCTGGTAGCCGACAAACGGCCCAACCTGATCGCGCTGCGCCGCAAATGGGTCCGAGATTCCCACTGAGCCGAGCAGCCCAATCGTAGCAGCATGCGAACGGCCGAGTGCGAACGCTTTCTGCGCGCCGAAGGCAAACTGATGATCGCGCAGGATTTCGTTCCCATCGTCATTCACCAATTCGGTGAAGTCGTAGCGGCTGAAAAGATTCACACCATTCCACCGCGGCGGAGTCCAGGAAAGCCCGAGCCCGCCACCGAGACTCGCGAAGTCGAGCGCCGTGGAATCCACATAACGAAAGATCGAAGCCTGGAGACCCGCGAACATTGCCAGCTCCGCATTGAGCGGGCGGCTCCAATTGCCGGAGGCGTCCGTGACGAACAGAACGTCATCCCGCGTGCTCCGCCGGGTCAGCGCGACATTGTTCGTGTAATACACCGCCGCGCCCGCGCTCAGGACGAACGGCCGCACTTTGGCCTGATCTTTCAGCAAGACTTGCGCGCCGAAACTGTCATCGCCGCTTGTTTCGTTTTCGCCGCTGATCGCGTTGCCGTTTGCATCGACGGGAGCGACCGGCGCATCGGGCGTTTTTTGAAAGAGTCGCGCCTGATCGATCGCCGAGTTTGCGGGAGACTGCGCGCGCAACGTTGAAACAAGGCAAACAAAACCGAGGCCGAAGAGAAAACTACTCCTGCGCGAGAACATGCCGTGCATTTAGCAACCTCCGTGCCTGAAATATCGCGGACGGAGCCTCAGGACGACCTTGCGCATGGGCAATTCGCCGTAAGGATTGAGCGGCACGGAGGGGCACGGCGACTGCTTCTGAATCTTCGGGTATGCGCCTAACGAGAACTCTTCACCGCGCCGCTCGAGTTTCGCGATGAAGCTTGAATCGCCGCGGCGC
Organism: Chthoniobacterales bacterium; assembly: GCA_038258245.1. Classification (GTDB taxonomy): domain Bacteria; phylum Verrucomicrobiota; class Verrucomicrobiia; order Chthoniobacterales; family UBA10450; genus JBBSQB01. The sequence continues at coordinate 14,491 of JBBSQB010000020.1, read as the reverse complement.
CAGTCGCCTGCACTCAGCGTCCATTTCTGGGGCGTGCGCGGTTCCATTCCCACGCCGGGGCCGGAGACGGTCGGGTATGGCGGTAACACTTCCTGCGTCGAGCTCCGCTTCGGCGACGAACATCTCATCCTCGATGCGGGCAGCGGGATTCGCCGGCTCGGTCTTGCGCTTGCCCGCGAATTCGCGCAGCGGCCGCTCGTCACCACGCTCCTTCTTTCCCATACGCATTGGGATCATATTCAAGGGCTGCCCTTTTTTCGGCCGGCCTACGATCGCGCCAATCAACTCCGCATTCTCGGCGCGCCCGGCACCCGCGCGAAAATTCGGGCCGCGCGTAGCGCGCAGATGGACCCGATTGAATTTCCCGTTCCGCTCCAAAGCCTGGCTGGGATAGCGACGATCGATGAGTTCGCCAGCGATTCGATCCTCCTTGGCAATTTTGCCATTCACACAATCGGTTTGAATCACCCCGGTGGTTGCACCGGCTTTCGGATCGAAGCCGGCCAGTGCACCGTCGCCTATTTGCCCGATCACGAACCGTACCGGCTCGCGATGGAATCCGGCGATCCGGCGACGGCCGCGCCCGCGCAAAAAGCCGAAAGCAAACTACGCGATTTCCTCGAAGGCTGCGATTTGCTGATTCTCGATTCGCAATACGATCGAGCCGATTATCCGAGCCACGTCGGTTGGGGACACGGCTGCCTCGACGACAGCGTCGCACTCGCCTTGCGCGCGCATGTCGGACAGCTCGTCCTCTTTCATCACGACCCCGAGCACGACGATCGCAAGATCGACGCGATGCTCGCGCAGGCTCGCCAGCAAGTTGCCGAAGCTGGTGCGCGTCTGCACATCACAGCCGCACGCGAGCTTGAGCAAGTCGCTCCCCGGGCCCGGCAAAAGCTGGCCGCGTGATGCCGCTGAAGCGCTTCCTTCTGCTGAGCGCAACCGCCGCGCTTTGTTTCGGGACTCTTCTGCTCGTGGATCGCAAGCAGACCGCGCTCCTGCCGCGACTCCGAAATTTCGCGCGAGACGCACTGGCCCAAGCCGGCCGCACCACACCGGCGAATCCTGATCTGGTTTTTCTCGCGATTGATTCCGACTCCATCAGCCTGGACGCCACGACCGACGTGAAACAACTCTACGGCCTGCACGAGAAAGATTCGCGGGAGGCGCACGCGCTTGCCCTGATGAGCAAAGCGTGGCCCTGGCCGCGCGAAGTTTACGCCCTCGTTCTCCAGCGTTTGGTCGAGGCTGGCGCTAAAGTGGTGGCCTTCGATTTAACCTTCCCCACCTCCACCCCTAACGACTCGTCGTTCCGGCTTGCGCTTGATCGCTACCGCGCTCACGCAATCATCGCCAGCAATTTCATTTCCGCGGCGTCACATGGTGTGTCGGCCTCTGGCGCGAGCATCACGCGCCCGGCAGATTCATTGCTCCCCGACGCCCGGCCGGCCGACGATCGCGTGGCCTACAGTAACTTCTGGCCCGACGAAGACGACGTCGTTAGGCATGCCCAATACCGCATCACCTTCGAGCAGGTGGAAGGCAATCCGCCCGCGTCCGATTCGGATCGCTACCTCTCCTTCGCCGCCCAGGCACTGCGGAAAAGCGGCCACGCCGACACGATTCCCACCGGGCTCAACGAACATCTTTTCCGCTACACCGCGCCACCGCGCGCGGGTTTCCCGCCGCACTCGTTGTTCGAGATTTTTGTGCCGGATTACTGGAAACATAACTACCGATCCGGCGCGTTCTTCCGTGGGAAAACCGTCGTCCTCGGTGCCGAGGGGAACTGGCAACACGACGAGCATCCAACACCCTTCGGCTCGATGCCGGGCGCCGAGCTGCATCTCAACGCGATCAACGCCGCTCTCCACCACGAGTTCATCCGCGAGCTCTCGTCGCGCACGATCGTCCTCATCACAATCGGCGCGGGCGTTTTTGCCATCCTGCTTTCGCTCGGGATTTCTTCGCCGTGGTTGCGTCTCCTCGCGCTCGTGGTGACCAACGCCGGTTGGGCCGGGCTGGCGCTATACGTTTTCAATCACGCGTCCGTTTACCTGCCCATAGCCGCGCCCGGGTTGCAGCTCAACTTCACGTTACTCTTCGGTCTCGCGGTCGATTTCACGCTCGAGCGGATGGAAAAAGGGCGCGTTCGGCAAACGCTCGAGCGTTACGTCTCACGCGATGTTGTGCGCGAGATGTTGGATAAACCCAAAATCTTCGAACAGACGCTCGGCGGCGTCTCGAAACGCGTCACCATTCTTTTCTCCGACATCCGCGGCTATTCGAAAGTGAGCGCGGAGAGCGATCCACAAACGCTCGTCCGACAGCTCAACGAATACCTCACCGCGATGGTGGAGTGCGTTTTTCGCTTCGGCGGCACGCTCGATAAATTCATGGGCGACGCCGTTATGGCCGTTTGGGGAAATGTGCAAAGCGACGGCCCGGGCAACGATGCCGTCGCGGCCGTGCGCGCCGCGCTCGCCATGCGCGTCGAGCTCGCGCGCCTCAACGAAAAATGGCGCGCCGAGGGCCTCCCGGAGTTCACCATCGGCATTGCGCTCAATCACGGCCCCGTCATTTCCGGCAACATCGGTTCGCCGCAGCGGATGGAGTTCACCGTCATCGGCGATCCGGTCAACGTGACTTGGAAAATGCAGGAACTGACCAAGCGCGTCCGCGTTGACCTGGTCGTAAGCAAAGCCGTCGAAGCGCTCATCATCGAGCATTTCGAAGTGCAGCCGCTCGGTCGCTTCACGCTCCACAGCGTGCCGGGCGAATGGGAAATCTTCGCGCTCTCCGCCGCCCTTCCGTCGCCCGCGGTCGTTAGGCAAATCCAGGCTCTTACCGCAATTTGATCGACGCGAGGCCGTCCGCCTGCAGACGCGCTTTTACCTCCGAGATCTCCTGGCGTATCGCTTTCCAGCGCTGCATCGCTGCTTCCGTTTCCTGCTGCAAATTCGCCACCGCCCTCTCCTGCTGCGGGGTCGGAGCGGCATCAACTTGCTGCAAATCGTTGAATAACTTTCGCACCTTGCTCAACACCTCCAGCTCAAGCTTGCCTCCCGCCCGGACCGCTCTCGGATCAGCCAATTGTTCCAGTTGTTTTCGCAACCCCGCGACCTCCCCTTTCGCTCCAGCCGACGCCGGAGCATTATCCGTCTTCTCCACCAGCGAATCGTATTCCTTTCCTATCGGCTCCAATTTCTCTCGCAACTGCGTCAGCGTGCGGGACGCCTCAAACTGCTGCCGCAAATCCTTGAGCGACGCTTTCACGCGCGGATCCATTCTGACCGCCAGCGGCTGAGTGAACGTCCTGCCACCACTCGTTAGGGCGATCGTGTAATTGCCCGGCAACACCCAGGGAGCCGTCGGCTGCGGGGCTGTCTCGTGTTCGACCGCCGTCATGGGATACTCTGCTTTCAAACCGGCCAGCGGCTCGCCATGCAAGTCCCAGACGAATCGATGCAATCCGGGCGTGGCGGCGAGTTGCTCCGGAGGCCGCACCCAGTAGTGCGGAATTTTAAGTTTCGGATCAGGCGTCGGTGCCGCGGCACTGCTCGTATAACGGCGCACCAGATTTCCTTTTTCGTCCTTGATCTCCAACGTCACCGCCCCGGCCGGCTGGTTGCCTAACGAATAATCGATGATCGCGCCCGGCGGCGGATTTTGGCCGGCCGGTTCATCCGGTGGCAACGGCGTATCGGTATTTGTATTCCAGCGCACGCGCATGGCCGTTTGCGGAACGAAAAGCTGCGTTGCCGCAACGGGCGAGCGGAAGCTCGCCCCTCCGGAGGGACTTGCTTCCGCAAGTCCGCGGGGGAGCTGTCGCAGGGCCGTAATATCATCCAAAATCCAAAAACCGCGGCCGTGCGTCGCGATCGCCAGATCGTCGTCTTTCACGATCAGATCGCGCACCGAAGTGGCCGGCAGGTTGAGCCGCAGCGATTGCCAGTGATCGCCATTATCGAACGAAACGTAAACGCCGCGCTCCGTCCCCGCGAAGAGCAATCCACGCCGCTCCGGGTCCTCGCGTACGACATTCACGTTCTCATCGGCGGGGATGCCGCTCACGATCTCCTGCCACGTCTTCCCGTCGTCGGTCGTCCGGTAAATGTGCGGGCGCAGATCGTCCAGGCGGATCGTGTTCACCGCGGCAAACGCGGTCTTCGCATCAAAGTGGCTTGCGTCCATGAGCGAAACCTTCCACCACGCGCCGATCTGCGGCGGCGTGACGTCGCGCCAGGTTTTTCCTCCATCGGTCGTTAGGTGGATCAACCCATCGTCCGTGCCCGCCCAAATGCGGTTCTGGTCGAGTGGCGAAGGCGCGATCGTGTAGATCACCCCGCGCTGACGCGGCTGCGCCGTCGGCTGATCGCGAAATTTTCCAATGCTCGCCGGGATTTCGTAAGTTTTGCGCGTCAGATCGGGGCTGATCTCCGTCCAGTGTTGCCCAGCGTCGCGCGTCTGCCAAAGCGTGTTGGCGCCGAGAAACAAAAGATGCGGATCGAGCGGCGAAAAAATGATCGGCTCAGTGCGGACCATGCGAAACGCATCATTGCGAAATGGCTTTGGCGTGATGTCCTGCGCCTGATGCGTGCGCCGATCGTAACGGCTGAGCTTTCCGCCATAGACGATGTCGGGATCGAGCGGATCGGCCGTGACGTAACCGTATTCCTCGGCACCGACCGGATGCCAGTCACGAAAGGTGATTTCCCCATTCGGGCCGCGACTTGCGATGCCGACCGAGCCGCTCTCCTGCTGCCCGCTGTAGAGCCGATACGGAAACGCGTTATCCGCGCTCACATGATAAAGTTGCGCGGTCGATTGGTTGTACCAGGAGCTCCAGGTCTGGCCACCGTTCACCGTGATGATCGCGCCCTGGTCGCTCGCCAGCAGAATAGTTTTGGAGTCGTTAGGGTTGATCCAGATGTTCTGGTAATCGTCGCCGCCCGGCGCGCCGCGCCAGCCCTCCCATGTCTGGCCGCCATCCGTCGATTTCCAGCAAACCACACTCGTCGAATAAACGATCTTCGAATCTCGCGAATCGAAACGCACGACCGGCAAATCGCCACCACCGATGCGCGCGGCTGGCCGGGTATCGTCGGTCGCCAGCATCCAATGCTCTCCCGCATCATCCGATCGAAAAAGCTTTACCGTTTTAAGCGTGGCGACGGAGGCGAAAAGATGCTGCGGCGCGCTCGGCGCGACGGCCAGGTTTGCCTGCACGATGTCGTTAGGCAAACCGGCGCGCAGTTGCTTCCATGCCTTGCCGCCATCGGTCGATTTGTAGATGCCGCCGTGAGGCCCGTTCCAAGCGGCATTTTCCCAAGGACCCTCGCGGGCTTCCCAGAGCGACGCGTAAACGATCTGCGGATCTGCGGGATCGATCTGCACATCGTTCCCGCCCGTTTCCTCATCCAGATAAAGCGTCTTCGCGAATGTCTTCCCGCCATCGGTCGAAAGAAAAATGCCGCGCTCCTCGTTAGGCCCGTAAGGATGACCAGCCACGGCCACCAGCACGTGATCGGGATTGCGCGGATCGACGGCGATCTGGGCGATCTGCTGGCCGTCGCGCAACCCAAGATGCGCCCAGGTCTTGCCGGCATCTGTCGATTTGTAAACGCCGTTGCCGACCGAAAGATCGGGCCGATGCAATCCCTCGCCGCTCCCGGCGTAGATGATGTTTGGATTGGAAACCGAAACTGCGAGCGCGCCGATGGAAGCGGTTGGCTGGTCGTCAAAGATCGGCTGCCAGGTGCGGCCGTAATCGTTCGTGCGGAAAATACCGCCATTGACCTGCGCCATGTAGAAGACGCTCGGCTGCGACGGCACGCCGGAGATCGCGCGCACTCGTCCCCCGCGGAACGGCCCAATGTTGCGCCAATGCAGCATCTGCGAGAAGTCCGGTGCCGCCGCCGCGCGCTGGGAACAAGCGATCGCAAAAAACAACGAAAAGAAAATGCGGAAACGAATTTTCACGAGCGCACCATAAGCCACTCCGCAGCTCCCTCCAGTTTCATCCATTCGGGTGGCAGCCTGCTGTTGTCTCTCCACCGCGAGTTTTGTAAAAAGGAACTCGGTGACAACGATGGCCAACTCTCTCTTCGATTCAGACGATGAGTGTGCCTGAGTCTCCCGCGCAGCGCGGCTTCCGGCTCAGTGTTGTCGGCAGCGTTCTCTTTTCGCTCCTCGCCATCGCCTCCATTCTTTGGGCCTTCACGCCCAGCTATCGCAGCGTTCGCCTGGGTCGCGCCGATGCCGGCTACCTCGAATCCGGCGATTGCCGCAAATGCCACGAATCAAATTACGCGACCTGGCATTCAACCTTTCACCGCACGATGACGCGCGACGCCAGCGCCGAAACCATGCTCGGCGATTTCGAACACGACAACGTCCTGACCTACGAAGGCATTCGCGCCGAGATGGTGCACGAAGGCGGCCGTTATTGGATGAAGTTAACGGGCGCCGATGGCAAGAAGCAGACCTTGGAATTGGTCCGCAGCGTCGGTTCGCGACGCATTCAGCAATATCTGACCAAGGATGGCGATCGCTGGATGCGGCTGCCGGTCGCTTACGACTTGGTGCAACACCGGTGGATGCATCTGAACGGTTCGTTCTTCCACGCCGATGGCGGTGCTTACACGCAGCACGTCGCCGAGTGGAATGCGAACTGCGTTTTTTGCCATAACGTCAAAGCGCAGCCCGGTTTCGATTGGAACAAGAAGACTTGGAATACGGAGGTGGCGGAACTCGGCATCGCCTGCGGTGCCTGCCACGGGCCGACCGGTGAGCACGCGCAGCGCGCGCTTTCGCCGCTCACTCGTTACCGCTGGCACCTGCACGACAAAAGCGCGCCGCTCATCGCCGTGACCAATCCGGCCAGACTGGATTCGGATCGCTCCGCCATGGTGTGCGGACATTGCCACGGCCAACGCCTTCCCGATCCAACCGACCGCATCCGCCCCATTTTGAGCAACGGCGATCCCTACGATGCAGGAGAAAACCTGCGCAAATTTTACAAGCCGATCCAGCAGGACTCACACGTCGGCTCTTACGATTTTGCGACCCGTTTCTGGGCGGATGGTTCCCCTCGCCTCACCGCTTATGAATATCAGGGACTGACGCGCTCCGCTTGTTTCACAGGCGGAAAACCAGGCGCGCGTATCACCTGCACTTCCTGCCACGAAATGCACGGAGGCGATCCGCGCGGGCAATTGACCGCAGCCATGAAAACGAATGCGGCCTGTCTCCAATGCCATCAGCAATTCGCGGCCCCGGCGCAGTTGATCGCTCACACGAAACACGGCTCCTCCTCCACGGGCAGTCTTTGTTACAACTGCCACATGCCGCGCATCGTCTGCGGCGTTATGTCCGCGCACCGCACGCACGACATTGAAATCCCGCGGCCGGAGGAAACCGTGCGCTTCAACAAACCGAACGCCTGCAACCAATGTCACGTCGATTGGTCGGTGAATCGCACGGTCGCCGAAACGAAACGGCTCTGGCCAAAAACGTTCGACGCCAGCCAGCCGGGCGGCTCGAAATTCGACGAGCCAGAAGGCAGCCGCGCGCTCTTCGCCGGGGACGCGGTCCTGCGCGCGCTGACCGCGGCGATGATTCCCGCAAACGACACCACGGCGCCGCTCCTCCTCGAAGGGTTGCAGGATCGTTACCCGATCGTGCGCTACTTTGCCGCGAACGCGCTTGCCGGCGAATATCCCACCTTGCCGAAGCCGGATTATCTCGCGACCGACTCGGAACGCGAAAAGACCCTGCAATCCTGGTATCCTCATTGGTCGCCCGCTGCGCTTCAGCAAGCGCAACAAACACGCCTGCGTTTGAGCGCCGATCGCGTCGAAGTCGATGTGGAAGTCGGAGAATGATTTTCCTGTTCCGATTGGGCGCTTTTCCTATTTTCAAAACATGCGACCAGCTTCCGCACACATCGCCTCCTTGATTCGCCAAGCCTGGTTGTCGCTCGCTCTCTGGATCTCATTCGGTCTTCTCATCGAAGGCCTGATCGGCTACCGAATTCCGGCACTCCTCGACGATCCGATGCGGCGCGATTTATTCCGCCTCGCGCATGCGCACGGCACCTTGCTCAATTTGCTCCTCATCGCGGCCGCCATTTGCGCGCGTTTGCGCATGATTTACCTCAGGCCATGGGCTTCGTGGGCTCTGCGCACCGCGGTCGTGTTGTTGCCGGTCGGATTCCTGCTCGCCGGCATCTGGCACTACCAAGACGACCCCGGACTCGGCATCTGGCTCGTCCCAGTCGGCGCTCTGCTGCTTCTGTTAAGCGCCTTTGATTTGGCGCTGTCCGTCCGCCGCTTCGCGCGCTAAGTCGCTGCCGCAGGAGCGGGCTTCTTTTTTGCCGCGGCCGTTGCGGCCAGGTTCGCATCCACCGCATCCGCCTCTCGCGGATGAATGCCGTGATAATATTCGTTCGACTTCGCCAACTCCGTCTTGCGCATGAGGAGCGCATCGAAGCGCTCGCGTTTACTCAATTCGAAAACCTTGTCCATCTTGATCGCTTCGAACGGACACACCTCCACGCAAATCTGACAGCTCATGCAGACCGAGATGTCGATATCGAACGTCGCCGGATAAAACTGCGGCTTCTCCATGTAATCCGGTTTCTTGTCCGTGCTTTTGACGATGTAGATGCACTGCGGAGGACATTCCTTTTCGCAAATCTTGCAGGCCACGCAGCGCAGCCCGGCTTCCGCTTCGTCGCCATCAAAAACGAGAAAGGGAAAGTTGCGCGAGTTTTCCGGCAGCGGCGTGCGTTCCTCCGGATATTGCACAGTCGTTAGGCGATCCTTCTCAAAATAGCTGCCGAGAAAATTTCGGCCCGTCACCGCCATGCCTCTAAGAATGCCCAGCCCGATCATCGATCCACCTCTCCCATCACGATATCGATCGAGCCAAGAATCACCATCACATCCGCCACGGTGTGACCGAGGCACATGTCTTCGAGCACGGTCAAGTTGATCAAACTTGGCGGGCGGACGCGATAGCGATACGGGTTTCCCGTGCCGTCGCTGATGAGATAAAAGCCAAGCTCGCCCTTCGGCGCTTCGATGCGGCCATAAGCTTCGCCGATCGGCGGCTTAAAGGCGCGAAGCTTCACCTTCGGATTCATGATCGGCCCCTCCGGCAATTGATCCATCGCCTGCCGCAGAATGTCGAGCGTCTCGCGCAATTCGAGCACGCGCATCAGCATCCGATCGTAGCAATCACCATAATCGCCTAACGGCACCCGAAACTTGAAGCGCGGATAAAGCCCGTAGCCGTCGACTTTGCGAATGTCGTAATTCACACCGCTCGCGCGCAAACCGGGCCCGGTGATGCCAGCGCTGATCGCCAGCTCGGCCGAAAGTTTTCCGACATTCTGCGTGCGCGCGATCAGAATTTCGTTCGTCGTAATGAGCTTCTCGAATTCATCGAGAAAGCGCGGGAACGCGTCGACGATTCTGCGTGCGTGCTCCATCCAACCCGGCGGCAGATCGACGCGGCAACCGCCGAAGCGCATGTAGTCGCACATCATCCGCGAGCCGCTGAGCGATTCGAAAAGATCGAGCACGTGCTCCCGTTCGCGAAACGCATACATGAGCGGCGTTCCCCAAGCACCCATGTCGCTGAGCAGAAATCCGAGCAGCGAAGTGTGGTTCACCAGCCGCGTCAGCTCCGCGAGAATGACGCGCAGATATTCGGCGCGCTCCGGCACTTCGATGCCGGCCAGCTTTTCGACACTGAGCGCGTAGGCCCAGTTATTGGTCATCGAGCAAAAATAATCGAGCCGATCGGTATAAGGCATCGAACCGAGATAGCTCGCGTTCTCGCCGATCTTCTCGTGATTACGATGCAGGTAACCGAAGACAGGCTTGAGCTTGCGCACGATTTCGCCATCGAGCGCCACGTTCATGCGAAAGACGCCGTGCGTCGATGGATGCTGCGGGCCCATCGAGACTTCGAGCAATTCGCCATCGAAACGCGAGCTCCTTGGAGTCGGCGCCTGCTCTAACTCTTGAAAACCAGTCGTCATAGCCAGGAAGTTCTATCCGCAGAATTCGCAGATCGACACAGATTAAAAATCCAGACTCCGAAAAATCTGCGTAAATCTGCGAAATCTGCGGACCAATTCATTCCCCGGTCAACGCCTCCGCGCCGTCAACCTGCGGTCGAGCCGCATAATGTTCCTTCGCTCTCACGAGCACTTCATCGTGCGGCGTCGGCTCGTATTCATAATCGTCCGGCTCAACGTAATCCTTCCGCATCGGAAAATCGGTGAACTCATCCCACATTAAAATTCGTCGCAGATCCGGATGGCCGTCAAAATAAATCCCGTAAAGATCGAAAATCTCGCGTTCCTGAAACTCCGCGCTGCGCCAGATCGGCGTGAGCGAAGGCAACCGCGCTCCTTCTCCTCGATCGCTCGTCCGCAATCGGATAATCACCGGACCGTGTTTGAGCGACATCGAGTAAAGGTGGTAAACCGCTTCCAGATACCCAGGAAAACATTCCTCCTGCGTCTCCTCGACTTTCTTCTCCGCGCCGTCGACAAGTTGTTTGATCTTCACTTTTTTCTTCACCGTCCGATCAAGCCAATCGACGCCGGTGACGTTCGAACAATAATCGAGACGCAACGCCGGATCTTCCTTCAGAAACTGCGCGACCACGACCGCGTGTTCGTTAGGCAAAAGAAGCGACGATTGTTGCGCTGGACCGGGATTTGCAACGATCTCGATCTGCGCCCCGGGAGCGGTCGCTTCGATCCGCGCCTTCATTTCCTCGAGTACCTCCATCACGTCATCCCGAGCGAAGTCGAGGGATCCCGCGGCGCTACCTTAAAGGTTACATGACGGGATCCCTCGACTCCGCTCCGCTCCGCTCGGCATGACCTCATGCGCGCTCCACCCTCGGCGGCTGAAACAATTCAGGATTCGAAGGCGGTTCCAAATCATGCGCGCCAAACGCCGGCACGGGGAACTCGCTCAGTTGCGATACTTCGAGATGATCGGCCTTCTCCGCGCCGGTCAGTTTTTGACCGTCGATTTTCTTTTGTAATTCCATGAACGCATGGAGCAACGCTTCCGGCCGCGGCGGACACCCGGGAATGTAAACGTCCACCGGAATGTACCGGTCGATCCCTTTCAACACGTTGTAACCCTGCTTGAACGGCCCACCCGAAATCGCACATGCGCCCATAGAGATGACGTATTTCGGATCGGGCATCTGGTTGTAGAGACGGACGATTTGCGGCGCCATCTTCTTCGTCACCGTCCCCGCCACGATCATGAGATCCGCCTGACGCGGTGACGGCCGAAAAACTTCGCCGCCGAAACGCGCCAGATCGTAACGCGACGCGGCCGTCGCAATCATCTCGATCGCGCAACAGGCAAGCCCGAATTGAAGCGGCCAGATCGAATTCTTGCGCCCCCAATTGTAGAGCTCCTGCACCGAGGTGACCCAGATCCCCTGCTTCTGCAGCTCGCTCTTCAGGCCTTCGTCGATTTGGTCGCTCATTGGAAAAATCCGAAACCCGAATTCCGACGCCCGAAACAATGACGAAGCTCGAATGACGAACAAGACCTCACGCTTTGGATTTCAACTTCGTCATTCGTCATTGTTTCGGATTTCGTCATTCCCGCCTTTTGGCGGGCTACTTCGCCCAATCTAAACAGCCTTTGCTCCAGGCCCAAACGAGGCCTTCCAACAGGAGCAACAGGAAAATTAAAATCGCGACGAACTCGCCGATGGGCAATCCAGTAAACGCGACCGCAAACGGAATCAGGAAAATCGACTCCACGTCGAAGATGAGAAAAATAATCGCGTAGAGATAAAACTGCGATTGAAACTGAATCTGCGCCTCGCCTAACGACTCCACCCCGCATTCGTAGGTTGCGTTCTTGGCCGGTCCGGGCTTGGCCGGTTGAAAAAAACGCCGCCAGAGCCATGCCAGCATTAGCGGCATGATCGGGAAAGCGAGCGCCACGCAGCCGAAGATGATGAGAAAGAAATAAGGAGCGGGCGTCATGGTTGCTGTATCGAATTCACTCGGAAGATCGTCTGCTCCGGTTATAATCAGGCGTGGAGAAAACCGTAAAGCATTTCAGTAATTTTGCCGAAGCCGAAAAAGCCGACCGCGATTATTACCGGAAGCTGACCGGCAACCAAAAACTGCAAATCCTGGTAGAATTGATCAACCATGCGCCTGAGCAGCGACTTGAGAGAGTTTGTCGAATTACTAAATTCCCACGGCGTTGATTACCTCATCGTCGGCGCGCACGGCCTCGCGTTTCACGGCCGTCCTCGCTACACCGGAGATTTGGATATCCTTGTGCGTCCGACTTCCGAAAACGCCGCGCTGCTGGCGCGCCTTATTCGGCAATTCGGTTTTGCTGAAACCGACGTCAAGGCGTCCGACTTTCTCGAACCTGAGCAGGTCATTCAACTCGGGCGCCCACCCAATCGCATCGATCTGCTGACCAGTATTTCCGGCGTGACGACGGACGAAGTGTTCGCGAAGAAGCTGCCGGCTGAACTCGACGGCCTTCCAGTGTTCATCCTCAGCAAAGAAATGCTGATCAAGAACAAGCGCGCTGTCGGCCGGCCCCAGGATTTAGCCGACCTCGAATCGCTTGAGCGCGACTAAACGACGAATCCGGATTGCGGAGGACGGTTCTGCCTTGATTAAAGATTTGCTCCTCGCTTTTCTTCATCGGGAATGAGCGGCGCGTTTCTCGATCAAATTTTTGTTCGCGGTAAAGCGCAGTTGCTTTCCTGGCTCGCCAGCGCGCCGGATTGGGTCGTGGCCATTGCCTCCAGTCTCATCAACATCGTCGCGCTGCTCGCCGTCTTCCTCTCGCTCTTCGCGCTCATGTCGCTGCTCGAACGCAAAATTCTCGCGCGCATTCAGAATCGGCTCGGACCGAATCGCGTCGGGCCCTTTGGACTTCTCCAACCGGCGGCCGACGGGATCAAGATGTTGATCAAGGAAGACATCGTGCCGTTGCGCGCGGACAAGGTCGTCCATTTTCTCGCGCCAATTCTGATGGCGGCGATCGCCATTCTCGCGCTCGGTGTGATTCCGTACGGACGCAACATGACGCCGTTTGCCATCGATGGCGGCATCCTCTTTTTCTTCGCCATCGGCTCCACGACCGAACTCAGCGTGTTCATGGCCGGCTGGGGCAGCAACAATAAATTCTCCATGCTCGGCGCGATGCGCGCGATCGCCCAAATGATCAGCTACGAGCTGCCTCTCATCATCACCGTGTTGCCGGTCGTGATGGTGGTCGGATCGCTCCGTCCGGATGCGATCGTGGAGTTGCAAGGCGGCTACGTCTTCGGCTTCGTACCGCGTTGGTTTGTCTTCACACCGTGGGGCGCCGCCGCCTTCCTCTTGTTTTTCATCGCCGGCCTCGTCGAATCCAACCGCACACCCTTCGATGTGCCGGAAGGCGAATCGGAAATCGTGGCTGGTCACATGACGGAATATTCCGGCTTCAAATACGCCACGTTCTTCCTGGCCGAATATTTTGGAATGTTCGCCATCAGCGGCCTGGCGGTGACGCTGTTTCTCGGCGGCTGGCAGGCGCCGCTCCCTTTTCTGCAATTTATTCCTTCCTACTTTTGGTTCTTCGCGAAACTGAGCGTGCTCCTCTTCGTTTTCATCTGGATCCGGGGCACCCTGCCGCGCACGCGCGTCGATCAAGTGATGAACTTCGCCTGGAAATTCATGCTGCCGATGGCGTTTGGCTGCCTCATCGCCGCGGCCGTCTGGCACCTGGCCGGTCGCCAGTGGCATGGATGGCTTTGGTCGTTAGGCGTCATCCTCATCGTTTACTTTGCGCTTTCGCGCTTTCTCGAAACCGGCAAGCAATTCGCCCCGCGCACCTACCGTTTTGCCGAATGAACACGGCCGCTTTTATCTTCATTGCTGTGCTCACGCTCGCCGCCGCGCTCGCTGCCGCCACGCTGCCGAAGCTGGTCCACGCGGCGCTTTGTTTCGCGCTCTCCTTTGTTGGCGTCGCCGCCTTTTACTTTTTGTTAGGCGCGGAGTTTGTCGGTCTCGTCCAGGTGTTTGTCTACGTCGGCGCGGTCGCGGTCCTGATTGTGTTCACTATTTTGCTAACCAAGCGCGATGCCGACACCGATCGTGGATTCAATTGGACCGGCGTGATTATCGCGCTCGCCGTTTTTAGCGGATTGCTCTGGGCAATTCTCCACACGTCCGGTTTCGGGATTACCGCACCATCCATCGCCGATCTCACGGTTAAAAATATTGGTCAGGCGCTCATGACCGATTACGTCTGGCCGCTGCAATGCGTTGGCCTTGTTCTAACGGCCGCGTTGATTGACGCGCTCGTCCTAGTGATGGAGGAAAAGCAGTGAACGGTGACATTCTCCGTCCGGGTAGCGCAGGCGGGCCCCCAGCAGGTTCCGGCCGCCCGCCCGCCCCACACCCCCGGCCCCCCCG
>JBBSQB010000019.1:0-60095 GCA_038258245.1 Chthoniobacterales bacterium | reverse complement strand
TACTTGTGTTGCACCCCCCCCCCCCTCTACCCGGTTCACTCCGTGGCGGGGGCCAAAACGAGTCATCCCGTCCTCGCGGCCGGGAAAACCCACGGGTTTCCACCTGCAACACGGCTACAGGCGATCGCTACCGTTTCTTCCGCCGCTTCCTTCTCGGCAACTCCACTTCCGGCTCCGTCTTTTCCTCCTCCAACTGCTCCTCGCGGAAACGGCGCAACGTTTTATTCGTTAGGCTCTCCTCGAACAAATCACGATTGATCGCCTGGGCGGCGGCCGCGCCCTGGCCGGCGGCGATGATCATCTGGCAATTGGCCGGCGTCACGCAACCCGCTGCGTAAAGCCGCGGCACGGTCGTGCGCATGCAACGATCCACTTTGATCTGGCCTTCGCCATCGAGTTTGGCGCCGAGTTTCTCGGCGAGCTGGGTGTGAAAAATATCGCCGCGTGTCGTGAAGATGTAGTCGGTCGCCACGCGCTTTCCGTCCTCGAAACGCAAGGCCAGAATCTTGCGCTGGCGATGTTCCAGGTCGCGCACCCGGCCGCGTTCGACCGGAATTTCATATTGCTTCAGCCAGGCGGCGCACTTCTTACTCCAGCGAATTCGTTCGTTGTTCGTCACCACGATTACGCACGACGAATAGGCGAGCATGCCGAGCGCGTATTCGACCGCTTCATTGTTCGCGCCGACGATGGCGATCCGTTTGCCGCGCACGCGATAGCCGTCGCAGTCTTTGCAAAAAAACATGCTGTGCCCGAGGCATTCTTTCACGCCCGGGATATGGGGCGGCAAATGAAAGATGCCGGTGGCGAGGAGAAGACGATTCGTTCGATAGTCGCGCTTCTCGCCTTTGAGCAGGAAGGTCTCCTTCTCCCGGCGCAGCTCGACGATTTTATCGCGTGCAAATTTAGCCGAATACTTGAGCGACTGTTTTTTGCCTTTGCGCAACAGTTCTTCGCCGTCAATGCCATTGGGGAAACCGAGATAGTTCTGCACGTCCGGTTCCCACGCCGCCATCGAGTGGCCAGAATCGATGACGAGCGTATCGCGTTGTGCGCGCCCGAGATAGATGGCAGCGGAGAGTCCCGCGATGCCGCCGCCGACCACGATGACGTCGCGCGTTTTTGGATTCGGATGTTTGCGGGATTTGGCCACGGCCAACAGACCGGCGGCGCGGTATCCTAGTCAATCGGAATGGTGATCAGCAGCGGGCTGTCCATCGAATGAACGAGATGCTCGGTGATGGGGACCTGCGGAACGCCCGGATCGATCACCGGCTCCGAACGCGGAATGAGCCGATCGAATTGCACGATGAGCAACGGCTGCGTCGTCGGGATAAGCCGATCAAAATGGACCTGCAAGAGCGGCGCGCTCTCCTCGACCGGCGAATAATCTGCGTGTGCGCCCGGGCCGCAGAGCAGGCACAACGCAACGACGCCAATGAATCTTCCCAACATCGGGGCGATCTTGCTCAAACCGCGCTTGCGAATGCAACACATTGTCATCCCGAGCGGAGCCGCCAGGCGAAGTCGAGGGATCCCGGGGCGAAAGCATTAAGGCAGCATCGCGAGACGGCTGGAGCGAAAGCTTCAAGGTAACGCCACGGGATCCCTCGACTCCGCTGCGCTCCACTCGGGATGACGTGCGGCTTCGATCGTGGGGGACATCTCTCGACTTCACTTGAGATGACAGGCAGATTTGCCGCTTTCAAACCAACTGCCCATGCGTGTTCGATTCTTTCTCTGCTTCGCACTCCTGACTGCGCCCCTTCTTCTCTCTGCCGCACCGCGTCCCCTCCAACCCGAAGACATCGCCGCCCTTCGCGACGTCGATGAACCGAATCTCTCGCCCGATGGCAACTCGCTCGTCTACGTCGTGAAAACCATGGACGTCGCGAAGGACAAACAAGCCGCCAATCTTTGGCTGGTCCATTGGAACGAATCGGAAAATCGCCCGCTCACTTTTGGGAATAACCGCCAGACGCATCCGCGTTGGAGCCCGGATGGGAAATGGATCGCCTTCCTCTCCAGTCGCGAGGACGAACACGAGAGCGATCAGCTTTGGCTCATGCCGACCGCCGGCGGCGAAGCGAAAAAAATCACCGATCAAAAAAACGGTATCGACGATTTCGCGTGGGCGCCGGATTCGAAACGGCTCGTCTTCGTCATTCAGGATCCCGATCCGCGCGAACCGGAAAAGAAGGAGAAGGAAAAGAAAACCGTTCCGCCGCTCGTCATCGATCGCTTCACCTTTAAGCAGGATATCGAAGGCTATCTCACGAATCGTTATCGCCACCTTTTCCTCTTTGATCTCGCGGCGGGCAAAACCGAGCAGCTTACCAAAGGCGCGCACGACGAGGTCTGGCCGGCCTGGTCGCCCGATGGAAAACAGATCGCGTTCGTCAGCAAGCGCGGCGACGAGGCGGATCGCTCCAAGAATTGGGATATCTACCTCATCGACGCGCGCGCTGGCGCGGCCGAGCGGCAATTAACGACCTCGCCCGAAGCGGACTCGGATCCGAATTGGGACAGCGCGCCGGCCTGGAGTCCCGATGGCAGAACGATCGCCTACATTCACGGCGGCGACCCGAAGAAGATCGAATACGCGGTCCATTCGCTCGCCGTCATCCCCGCGACTGGTGGCGGGGCGAGAATTCTAACGGCCTCGCTCGATCGCAATGTCGTGCAGCCGAAATGGGCGGCCGACGGTAAATCGATCTTCGCGCTTTTGGAAGATAACGGCAGCGAGAATCTGGCGCGCTTCCCACTCGCCGGCGGCGCGCCCGAAATCATCGATGTCGAACGGCGCGGCACCAGCGCTTACGATGTCGGGCCTGGCGGGCACATCGTCGTGCGCACGAGCACCGTCGATCATCCGTATGAAATCTGCGCGGTCGAGCGCGGCGAGATTCGCAGCCTAACGAAACAAAACGAAGCATTCCTTGCTCAGGTCCGCCTCGGCCGCGTTGAGGAGACAAATTTCAAGAGCAAGGATGGAACGGAAGTGCACGGCTTTGTCGTTCATCCGATCGACGAAAAGAGCGGCGCTAAATCGCCGGCGCTTCTTCGCCCGCACGGCGGCCCGCAGTCGCAATATGCGAACACCTTCAACTTCGAAGCGCAGCTTTTCGCGTCGCACGGTTACGCCGTCATTCTGCCGAATCCGCGCGGCTCGACTGGGCGCGGCACCGATTACGCGATGGGCATTTATGCCAACTGGGGAGACAAGGATGTGGAAGACGATCTCGCTGCGGTCGACGACGCGGTCGCTCGCGGTTTGGCCGATCCGAATCGTCTCGGCGTCGGCGGCTGGAGCTACGGCGGCATCTCGACGAATTATCTGATCGCTTCGACCACGCGTTTCAAAGCCGCCACCAGCGGCGCTTCCATTTCCAACATCATGGCCGGCTACGGGACCGATCAATACACGCACGATTACGAAGTGGAACTCGGTTCGCCCTGGAAGACGCCTGAAGTTTGGGAACGCATTTCCTATCCGTTTCGACACGCCGACAAAATCAAAACGCCCACCCTTTTCCTCTGTGGCGAGAACGATTTCAACGTCCCGCTCCTCAACACCGAGCAAATGTATCAGGCGTTGCGCACGCTCCGCGTCCCGACCGAGCTCGTCATTTATCCCGGCCAATTTCACGGCCTGCGCAAACCGAGCTACCTGATCGATCGCGAAAAACGCTACCTCGCCTGGTACGCGAAATGGATTTCTCGTTAGGCGAAATGCTCGCGGGCGCGGGGCCGATTCTGGCGCTCGCGCCCATGCAGGATGTGACCGATCTGCCGTTTATGCGGCTCATCCATCGCTACGGCGATGCCGATGTTTATTTCACGGAATACTTCCGCGTTCTGCCCGATTCACGGCTCGATCCGGCCATTCTCGAATCGATCACCTTGAATCCCACTGGCCGGCCGATCGTCGCGCAAATGATCGGCAACGACATCGACGCGCTCGTTCGCACCGCGCGCGAGCTGCAACAATATCCGGTCGCGGCGATCGATTTGAATCTCGGTTGCCCGGTGCCGGTGGTGTATCGCAAATGCGCCGGCGGCGGTTTACTGCGCGATCCGGAGCGCGTCGATCGCATCCTCGGCGCGTTGCGCGCGGCGGTGGAAATTCCGTTTACGGTCAAGACGCGCATCGGCTTCGATGATGTGGCCGTGTTCGAGGAATTTCTCCCGATCTTCGCGCGGCATTCGCTCGATCTGCTCACCATCCACGCGCGCACGGTGAAGGAAATGTATCGGAGCGCGCCGCGTTACGAATTCATCACGCGCGCGGTTGCTGCGCTCTCTTGTCCCGTGATGGCGAATGGCAACATCTACTCCGCGGCCAAAGCGGAGGAAGTGCTCGCGGAAACCGGCGCGCGCGGTCTCATGATCGGGCGTGGCGTGATTCGCAATCCCTGGCTCTTCCGCCAGATTCGCGAGCAGCGCAGCGGCGCGCCCATCTTTCGCCCGACGGGACGCGACGTGCTCGAATACGTGCACGCGCTCTTCGCCGCGGTGAGCGTGCGCGGCATTCGCGAGTCCTCGCAAATCCAGAACATGAAAAAGTATATGAACTTCATCGGGCTCGGCGTGGAGC
Organism: Chthoniobacterales bacterium; assembly: GCA_038258245.1. Taxonomy (GTDB): domain Bacteria; phylum Verrucomicrobiota; class Verrucomicrobiia; order Chthoniobacterales; family UBA10450; genus JBBSQB01. The sequence goes on along the minus strand of JBBSQB010000019.1, from coordinate 55,498 downwards.
CGACCGGCGAATTTCTCCATCGCATCCGGCGCGTGAATACGGAGGCGGATTTCTTCGGCGTGTGCGCGGCTTATCTCGATCACGCTGAGCCGATGCCGCTCGAGCCGTTCGCCATTCCTTTTAAACCAACCGATGTCATGGCCGGCGAATGTCGTTAGGCAAAACGCCCGCCATGAATGACTCAATCGCACCCGCCGTTTCGCTGCGTCATCTGGCCCGGATCACGTTCTTCGTTTTCCTGCTCACCTTCATCGCGTCGCGCGTGCTCGTTATTCTCATCATGCTGCGGCGCGTGCCGGATCTCTTCCTGCACACCGGCAGCGGGACGCATGTGCACCATTTAAACTACGGAATTTTTTTGCTTTCGGTCGTCGGCGGGCTGCTCGTCTTCATCCGGAATCCGAGCGATCGGATACGGAAAACGTGCGCCTTTCTTTACGGGTTCGGGCTTGCGCTCACCTTCGATGAATTCGGGATGTGGCTGCATCTCGGAGGCAGCTATTGGCAGCGCGCCAGTTTCGATGCGGTCATTGTCTTGCTCAGTTTTCTGGGTGTGATCGCCTTTGTCCCGACGTGGGCGAAGATGCGCACGCAACATTGGGCCACGCTCCTCGTCAGCCTGTTTTTGGTGGCTGGTTTTTGTGTGATGCTCTTCGGCACGGCGCGATACGTCGGGCGACGAGTGGGGCCGCGCCTGCTCGATATCGAAGAGGCCGGGCCGCGCTAAAGACACGCGGCAAGGGCGAGAAAACCGATTACATTCCACACAACCGAAACGCAAAAACAGAAAGAACATCATGGGCCTCTTCAATACTTTAATGTCGAAAATTTTCAGCTACGCCTCCAGCACCGAGGCATCCGCCGCCGCTGCTCCCACTTCCCAACCGGAAACGCCACAAGCGAGCGCCGCTCCGGCGATGCCCACTTCCAACACGCCGGCAAATCCCGCGCCGACCGCAGCGAGCGCGCCCGCTCAATCGGTCGACGTCGCCGCTGTGCTCGACAAACTGGCGGCGAAAAATTCCGAGAAGCTCGATTGGAAACATTCCATCGTTGATCTGATGAAACTGGTCGGGATGGACAGCAGTCTGGCCGCGCGCAAAGAGCTGGCGCACGATCTCCATTATTCCGGCGACACGAATGATTCCGCCGCGATGAACACCTGGCTGCACAAGGAAGTCATGCAGAAACTCGCCGCCAACGGCGCGAAGATTCCGCAGGATTTGCTCGGCAAATAGGCTCGCAAGCGAGAAGGCTTGCGGCGGAGGAGTGGCGGATCGCGCTCGGGCGTTTCATAGAAACGCCGCTATAGAAGAAGCGCCGATCGCGGATTCCCACTGTAGGGCGTCTGTGTCAGACGCCTCGAAGCGAAGACTCGCCGCGGAACAATGACCGCCGCGGCTCGGCGTTGCACGGAAGCGCCCTAAAGACTTATAGCGGGGCGCACACACCAGAGATTGGACTGGCTTCTCTCACCAGATTCTGATTGTCTTCACGCGCATGCGAATTTCCCCATGACTGGAACAAATGTGCAAAGAGTGGCTCGCCTGGGCTGGCACCTGGCCACGCATCCGCGCCATCTTTCGCCCTACCTTTTCCACGGTCCTCTCGCTGGACGGACGCCTCTTTCGTTAGGGCTGCCTTGGATTTCGTTCGCCGCCATCGAGTTTCTCAAAGGTTTCCTTCACGAGCGGATGGACGTTTTTGAATACGGAGCGGGGGGGTCCACTATCTTTTTCGCGGAACGCGTCGCGACGGTCACGTCCACAGAAGACGAAGGGAAATGGGTCGAGGCGGTGAAGATCGAGCTGGATCGGCGCGAGCTTCACAACGTCACCTTGCGGCATTGCCCGTTTGATTTTCACGCCGCCGTCGATTTCACGCGCTCGGATTATCTGCATTCGCTCCCAGAGAAAATGTTCGATCTCATCCTGATCGATGGGAAGGAGGAAGGCGTTCCGGTGCGGCCCATTTGTTTTCGTCATGCCGAAGCGAGGGTTCGTCCTGGCGGCGTCATCGTCGTCGATGATTCATGGCGCTATCCGGAGCTGCGCACGACGCATCGTGCGCTTCGTTTTCGCGAATTCCGCAGTCCCGGGCCGTGCCGCGCCGGCGTTACGTCGACCGACATTTTCTTTTACTGACCTGCCGACGGAGAAACCATTTCGCGATGGCCAGTTTTGCAGGTTTAGCCGGACCCGATCTGATCGTTATTGTTCTTATCCTTCTGATCTTGACTGCGCCATTTCTGATTGCTGCGCCCATTGTGATATTCCTTGCGCGGCGTAGGAAACGGAGGCCGCCGCCTCTTCCTCCGCCCGATCGATATCAGGAATAGACAGAGAGAAATAGACGGAGGCGCTCCGTGATCGGTCTAGGGAGCACAAGATTTCACGGCGGCCTGCCGCGCACTCTTTCCGGTTTGCGCGTCGGCATGTTTCAATGTCCGATATGCGCATTGCTCTTCGTCGATGGCTTACCTCAACGAAAATTATCTTAAACTTCAGGCCGGCTATTTGTTTCCGGAAATCGCGCGGCGAGTGCGGGAATTTTGCGAGGCACACCCGGACGTCGCGCCGCGCATCATTCGTTGCGGAGTGGGCGATGTGACGGAGCCGCTGCCAGCGGCGGCCGTAAAGGCGATGCGCGCCGCGGTGGAAGAGCTGGGCGTGCGCGAGACGTTTCGCGGTTACGGACACGAGCAAGGCTACGACTTTATTCGCCAGGCGATCGCGAAAAACGATTACCGCGACCGCGGCATCGAAATCACGGATGACGAAATCTTTCTCTCCGACGGTTCGAAGAGCGATTGCGGTTACATCCTCGATATTTTTGGCGACCAGAACCGGATCGCCATCACCGATCCGGTTTATCCCGTCTATGTCGATACCAACGTGATGGCCGGACACACCGGCGCGGCGAGCAGTGGCGGGCGCTACGAAGGATTGCTCTATCTCGATTGCCGCGCGGAGAACGGCTTCGTCCCGGAACCGCCTAACGAGCACGTCGATCTGGTTTATCTTTGTTTCCCGAACAACCCGACGGGCGCGGTGGCGTTGCGCGCGCAACTGGAGCAATGGGTCGCCTACGCGCGGGCCGAAAAGGCCATTCTTCTCTTCGATGCGGCTTACGAAGCTTACATCAGCGATGCGGCGATCCCGCGTTCCATTTTCGAGATTCCCGGCGCGCTCGAATGCGCGATCGAGTTCCGCAGTTTTTCCAAAACGGGCGGCTTTACCGGGGTGCGTTGCGGTTTCACGGTGATGTCGAAGAAGCTGATGGCGCGGACGGGAGATGGCCGCTCGCTGCCGTTGCATCCGCTTTGGCACCGGCGCTGGAGCACGAAGGCGAACAGCGTGAGCTACCCGGTGCAGCGCGGGGCCGAGGCGCTTTACGGCACGGAAGGCCGCGCCGAAGTGCGCGGATTGATCGAGCATTACATGGGCAACGCGCGCATCCTGCGCGAAGCGACGCGAGAAGCCGGACTCAAGGTTTTTGGCGGAAAGAACGCGCCCTACATCTGGGTGGAAACGCCCGCTGGCCTAACGAGTTGGGAAATGTTCGATCGGTTGCTCGAAGAGATCAATGTCGTCGTCACGCCGGGGAGCGGTTTCGGCGCGAATGGCGAAGGTTACTTCCGCGTCTCCGCCTTTAACAGCCGTGCCAACGCCGAGGAAGCGGCCCGCCGTTTGCAAACGCTGCGCTGAATTTCTCCGCCTTCGTCGGGCAAAGCGCCTTGTCGGCGCAGGCGACTCACGTAAGATTTCGCCCTTCCTTCACCATCATCGTGCCGATCGACAGCCAAAATCTTCCACAACTCTACCGCTTTTGTTTCCTCATGACCGGAGATGAGGCGAAGGCGCAGGCTGCTTTCCAGGACACGGTGCGGCGGGCGGCTGGCGGCGCGGGCGAAGGCGAACCGGTGCACGATCGCCTCTGGTTTTTTCGTGAAGCAAGGTGGCGTTGCCTGGCGGTGAGCGAGCAGGGGTTGCAGGCGGAAACGGTCGAGATGGAGGAAGCCGAAATTTCGGCCGGCGCTCCGGCACAGGTCGCACGGCTCGAGCCGTTGCAACTGGCCATCTGGATAGCGGGTGCGCCCGAGCCGCAGCGCAGCGCGCTCGCCTTTTATTATCTGGATGAATTCAACTACCGCGAATTGATGTCGCTGCTCGAAATGAAGATTGGCGAGCTGAGCGATCAAATCGCGCGGGCCCGCGGCGAATTCCAAGCCTGGCTCGATGGCCATCTGCCCGAAAGCACATGAGCCGTCTCCCCGTTTTCAAACGACAGGCCCGGCTCGCGGATTGTGCGCCGTTTTCAGATGCTCGCCTGCCTGATCGCGCGATGCGGACGGCCGTTTTTCGCGCGCGCAAACAGCGCAAAACCGCGGAAGGTTTTGCCCGGCAGCAAGCGTTCGATGTTGCCATCGCCGATCTCGTGCGCGGGATCGCTGTGCCGCCGGAGACAGCGGAATGGTTCGTGAACGAGAAACTGGTCGCGACCGGAAAAAGGCGCGGCTGGCGACGAACCGTGCGTCATCCTGCCGTGGTCGCTGTTGCGCTGGCCGTGGCGGTGATCATCGGCATCGGCGTACACATTTTCATGGAGCGACTCGAGGATTTTCCGGGCTCGGTCGAAGCGAAGAAATTGCTGGCTACCGCGAGTGGAACGCGCATTTCGCAGTTGGAATCGGTCAAAGCCGATGCGGGTGAGATGAGCGATCTCTTTTTCATGAAGTACCGGCTCGAGCATTACAATGTGCCGCCGGAGTTCGCGCGGTTCCGTGTGCTCGGCTGGCGCGTTTTTCTGGGCGACGACGGCGATCAGATCGCACAGATCGAAGTGGGGGAACGGCGGATGCAGTTCTTTTTATTCCCGGCGGCCGCTTCGCCGGAGGGGAAGACGGCGGAATTCGTCGGCTGGCGTTACCTCGAGCAGGAAGGGTGGGTCGGTGCGGTGCAGCAGCGCAACGGTGTGAATTTCCTCGCCTGCCTACGCGGACGCAAACGCGATCTCGCCGCCTACATTGCAAAAGGGCCGGATGGGACCGCAGTGCGGGTGGGGCGTTGACACGTCTGCGTGGTCCATACAACTTTGTCGCCCGCGCGGCGTGGCGATTCAATATCGCAAGCGCAGAATCAGCCGCCAGGGTAGCTCAGTGGTAGAGCAGCCCCGAAAGCATTCGGGGTTGGTCGGGAGTGAGCGAAGATGGCGTGAGGAAAAAGATTTTAGAAGCCAGGGTAGCTCAGTGGTAGAGCAGGGGACTCATAAGCCCTTGGTCGGGAGTTCAACTCTCCCCCCTGGCAGATTTTACGCTGGCGATTTTTCATTTGAAACAATGGAGCAGCCCCGAAAGCATTCGGGGTTGGTCGGGAGTTCAACTCTCCCCTGGCAGAATTTTCCAATGGCGTGGGTTTATATTCTCCGCGGAGCGAGCGGCCGGCATTACATCGGTTCGACCGTTGATTTGGAAGCTCGCTTCGCCCAACATCTGCGCGGACACACCGCGAGCACGAAGCGATTGGGAGGGGAATTGAAAATCGTCGCGAGCAAACAATTCTCAAGGCTGGAAGAAGCCCGAAAAATGGAGCGAGCGCTCAAGCGAAAGAAGAATCCCGCTCTCGCAATCTTTCATCTGAAAGAATAGAGCAGCCTCGAAAGCATTCGGGGTTGGACGGGAGTTCAACTCTCATCCCCGACAGAAACGGAAGTCAGGCGGCTCGCCTGACGCGGCGGGCGGCCCGCCCGACCACCTTCGCAACCAGAAATGGAACGGACGAGCCGCCTGTCCTCCGTGCCCGCACCGGAATTCATACCGAGTTCGCGGCGGTGTTTCGTTAGCTCAAAAACTCGGCCAGCGGCTCCGTCTGTTCAATATGCGAGAACAGAATTTTGAGCGCGGCCAGGATTGGCACCGCGAGAATCACGCCGGGTATTCCCCATAACCAGCCCCAGAACGCGAGCGATAACAACACGATCACCGGATTAAGCGTGAGCGAACGTCCCAGGACCATCGGCGTGATGAAGTTGCCTTCGATCGTCGCGATGACGAGATAGCTCGCCGGAAAGAGCAGCGCGTAACTCAAGCTGTCATAACTCAAAACCGCGGCCAGCGTCATGCAGATGATCCCGGTGAGCGCGCCGAGATACGGAATGAAGTTGAGCACCGCGACCATTGTCCCCCACAAAATCGGATTGGGCAGGCCAAGAAATCCGACCACGGCGCCGACGGCCACCCCGAGCGCGACGTTGATCGCTGTAATCGTGAGCAGATAACGCGAGACATGAATCTCGATCTCGTGCGCGATGGTCACCGCTCGCTTCTTGTCCGAGAGCGTCGGCATAAACTTGATCAGCTTCATCAAGAAAACGCCGTCCGACGCGAGCAGGAAGTAGAGCATGATGAGCAACAACACGAGGCTGGCGACGAACTCGGGCGTGCGCACGAAAAGCAGATCGTGCATGCCGGATTGCTTCACTTCCACCGTCGGCCCGGGTTTCGTCGTTGTCGTCGGGCTCGTGATCTTGTCCAGCTCGTTGCTCGCCTGCGCGACTTTCTCCATCGGCTTTTTCAACGGCATCAGTTTCCACTGCAACCGTTCAATGCTGTAAGGCGCAATCTCCAGCCAGCCTGCGGCCGGCGTAGCCAGCGACGCGACGCCATATCCGACCAATCCAAAGAGGGAGAGCAAAAGGATCGCAGCGCCGAGGGGCGGTCGAATGTAAAGCTTCTTCAATAAGCGAACGATCGGCGCGAGCAGGTAACTGAGCAGCAGCGCGAGCACGAGCGGCAGCAAAATCGCCCGCATGAAAAAGATCGTGTAAAAAACCGCGAGGATGAAGAGACCGGTCAACGCGATCGAGCGAACGTCGAAAGGGCTGCGGAGCAGTTCAAGCAGCCGCCTCCGTGAAGCCGGCGTGGCTTGCTCTTCAGCAGGCGATTCGTCGGACAAAGAAGGGGAGGTTAAGGAAGGTTCACCGGCCATTGCTTGGGAATCGTGAGACGAGGTGTGGTTGCGTTTAATTCAACGCCAGCTCTTTGCAACCGCGCAGGTCGAGCTTGCCCGAGGCGAGCAGCGGAATGGCTTCGATGCGCCGGACCGATTTCGGAATCCAGAGATTCGGCACGCCCGTCTCGCTCAGTTTGTGGCGCAACGCGGCGAGGTCGACATCGATCGCGCTCAGCAAAATGAGCGCCTCACCTTTCGCCTCATCCGGCACGCCGACCAGCGCAATGAGCCGATCGCTTTGTCCGCTGATGCCTAACGACTCCATGATTTTTTGCTCGACCGCTTCGTGCGGCACCATCTCGCCGCCGATTTTGGAAAAGCGGGAGAGCCGGCCTTCGATGAAGAGGAAGCCGTCCTCATCGAAGCGCCCCAGATCTCCCGTTTTCAACCAGCCATCCTGCACGACTTCGGCCGTTCGCTCGGGGTCGGCCAGGTAGCCTTCGAAAATGTTCGGCCCGCGCAGCCAAAGCATGCCGGTCTCGTGCAGCGAAAGTCGCTCGTCGGTTTCCGGGTCGCGAATTTCCGCGGCGATGCCCGGCGCCATTTTGCCCGTCGATCCCATGCGATTGGAAGGCTGCACCGTTTCGCCCGGCTTGCTCGGCGTCGGCTCCGGCAGATTCACGCTCACCACCGGCGAGGTCTCGGTCAGCCCGTAACCTTCGAGCACGCCTTTGCCGAAGCGCGCGCGGAACGATTCCGCCAGGTCGAGTGGCAATTTCTCCGCGCCGGTGATCACCATCGTCACGCTACGCAACTGTTCCGGCTCCGCCTTGCGCAAATAACCGCGCAGAAAAGTGGGCGCCGCCAGGATGAGCGTCACGCCATGTTTTTCGATCAACCCCGCGATCTTTGCCGTCTCCAGTGGGCTCGGGAAGGTGACGATGCGCGTTCCTTCGATGAGCGGATACCAGAGCGTCACCGTGCAACCGAAGCTGTGGAAAAACGGGAGTGTCGCCAGGATCAGGTCGTCGTCGCGCGCGTCGAGAATGGCGGCAAACTGCGAGACGTTGCCGATCAAATTGCGATGGCTGAGGACGACGCCTTTCGGTTGGCCGGAGCTGCCGCTGGTAAAGAGCAGCACCGCTTCGGCGTGATCGCCCACCCGTGGAATGCCGAGCAGCCTAACGAGCAATGCCGTAGGCAGGATCAACGCCAGCATCCACCAGAAAAAAATCCGCGCCTTCAATTTGGGGAGCGTTTCCTCGAGATAAATCATGCGTTCCGTCCATGGAAAATTCTCGAGCCGCTTCTCCATGGCGCGCGCCGAAATGATGATATCGATTTCCGCCTGCTCAATCGCCGAGAGGATGAAGTCGTGCGCGCTGGTGAAGTTCAGGTTCAGCGGAATTTTGTCCGCCAGCGTTACGGCCAAATTCGCGACCACGCCGCCTTTGCCCGGAGGCAGGACGATGCCGATGCGCCGGCGCGGACAATGTTTTTTGAGGTGGCGACTGAGCGCGATGGCCGCACCGAGCAACTTGCCTTTGGCCAGCGTCGTCCCGTCAAAACCATCGATGACGAGGGTGCGAAACGGATGCCGCTTCAATCCGCGCAGACAGGCGGTGGCCAGATGCCCGCGCAACGTCGGGCGCTGGCTGTAACAGAACTCGCCCAGCTTCAACAATTGCTCTCGCATCGTCGCGATATCGGCCTCCTCCGGCGCGAGCGGCCGGCCGAAAGCGACCGTCACCGGATAAGGAAAGTGGCGTGGCCATTTGCGAAGGAAGCGGCCGCCTTGGTAGGAAAAGATGGAACCCCACAAACGATCGAGCCACACCGGCACGACCGGCATGCCAGCTTGGCGCGCGATCAATTCATAGCCGCGTTGCAAACGCAGTAACGTCCCGGAGCGGCTCAGCATGCCTTCCGGAAAAAGGCAGACGATTTCGCCGGCGCGAATTTGTTCGGCCGCGACGCGCAATCCCTCTTTCGCCTTCCGCGGCGTGATCGGGATGCTTCCGACGGCGCGCAGGATGGGATGCAAAAACCAATGCCGATAAAATCCTTCGTCGATGATGAAACGGATGCGGCGCGGATGCGTGGCGAGCAGCAGAATGATCGCGTCGACAAACGTGATGTGATTCGGAAGCAGGAGAAATCCTTCCCGCGGCAACTGCTCCAGGCCGATCGGTTTTACTCGATAGATCAGTCGCGCCGTCCAACCGCCGATAAAATAAAGTGCGCGTGCCGCCACCGAGGAAGATGCCATTCGTTTATGGTTTACAATTTCGAGTGCGCCATCTGCAATCGGCAATTCCAATGAGCGCGCCGGTTTCCGCCAGCCCGAAGCAAAATGCCCTGTTGCCCGGCGCCTATCCGACGCTCGCCCTGCTCATGGGCATCAACCTGTTTAACTACATCGATCGCCAGGTGCTCGCCGCGGTCGAACCGGAAATCCGCGCCGCCTTTTTCGCGCCTAACGACGTCAACGCCATGGCCAAAACCGGCGCGCTCGCCACCGCGTTTCTCGTCAGTTACATGCTGACGGCGCCGATCTTTGGCCTCCTCGCCGATCGCATGTCGCGTTGGCTGCTCATCGGGCTGGCCGTCATTTTGTGGAGTCTGGCCAGCGGCGGATCCGGATTGGCCATGACGTTCGGCGTTCTCCTGGCCACCCGTCTTTGCGTCGGCATCGGCGAAGGCGCCTACGGTCCGACCGCGCCGACTTTGATCTCGGATTTTTTTCCGGTGGCGATTCGCGGCCGCGTCCTCGCCTACTTTTGCGCAGCCATTCCGGTCGGGAGCGCGCTCGGTTACGTGCTCGGCGGATTTATTGAAGGTCATCTCGGCTGGCGTTGGGCGTTTTATCTCATCGCGCCGCCCGGCATTTTGTTAGGCGCAATTTGTTTTTTCATGCGCGATCCGCGGCAACAGCTCGCGAGCGCGAAGCGCGCACGCCCGAATTGGAAACAATACCGCGCCCTTTTTCAGACGCGCTCCTTCGCGATCAACACCGCCGCGCAGACCGCCATGACGTTCGCGCTCGGCGGCCTCGCTTTTTGGATCCCAGGTTATCTGGAATATCGCGGTCAACCGCCGTCCACGCGCATCATCTTCGGCGGCATCACCGTGGTGGCGGGTTTGATTTCCACCATCCTCGGCGGCATGGCGGGTGATCGGTTGCGCAAACGTTTTGGCGGTTCGTATTTTCTGGTGTCGGGCATTGGCATGTTGCTCGCGTTTCCGTTCACCGTCGCGTTCGTCTACACGCCGTTCCCGCTTGCCTGGGTGATGCTGTTCTTCGTCGTCTTCTTTGTTTTCTTTAACACTGGCCCGTCGAATACCGCGATCGCGAACGTCACGTTGCCCTCCGTGCGCGCGACCGCTTTCGCGCTCAACATTCTTGTCATTCACGCTCTTGGCGACGCCATTGCGCCGCCGCTTATTGGGTTCATCGCCGGTCGCACGAATCTCGATGTCGCCTTCCTCTTCATCTCCGTCACGATGTTGATGGCCGGAGTGATCTGGCTCGCCGGCATGAAATTTCTCGCCCACGACACCTCGGTGGTCGAGCAGGCGAGCTAAGTCCGCGCGCGACGCGATGGGGTTCGCTGTAGCCGCTTCGCTATGCGAAGCGCGAGGGTTGGGGAGGACCACGAGAGCCGCTCCCAACGTTTCGCACAGCGAAACGGCTACAGGCTATACGGAGTCGGCGTGACCGTGTTCGTCGTTTGCGGCTGAGTCGATGAAGGCGAGGCGCTCGGCAGCGGTGTAATCGTCGCCGTCGGCTCGGGAGTCGATTGCAACGGAGTGATCGTCGCAGTCGGCTGCGGGCCGGCCGGGAGGCTGGGGCTCGGCAGCGGCGCGGCGGCGTCGCCTTGTCCGAATGCCGCCACTATCAACCAGGCGAGCAGCAGCAGACCCGGCAACAACAGACGCAGGCCGAGGAATTTTTTCTTTTTCATCCGTGCCTCCATGGAGAAGCTGAATGCGTTCCACGCCGCCCGTTTTTTCTCGTCTCCCCGTAAAATCCAATGACCTCTCATCAAGTCCTCGAAAAATATTTCGGCTTTCGCGAATTCCTCGACGCGCAGGAGGAAGTGATCGACTCGATTGTCGGGGGAGCGGACGCGCTCGTCGTCATGCCGACCGGCGGCGGTAAGTCGCTCTGTTATCAACTCCCGGCGCTCATGATGGAGGGAACGACCGTCGTCGTCTCGCCGCTCATCGCGCTGATGAAAGATCAGGTCGATGCGCTCGAGCGACGCGGCATCGCGGCCACACTGATCAACAGTTCGCTTTCGCCGGCCGAGCAACAGGAGCGCATTCGCGCGCTGGCGCGCGGCGAGTTCAAGCTTGTCTACATCGCGCCCGAGCGTTTTCGCAGCCGCTCGTTTGTCGAGGCGCTCGGCGCCGCCACCATCGCGCTCTTCACCGTCGATGAAGCCCATTGCCTTTCCATGTGGGGCCACGATTTCCGCCCCGATTATTTCCGGCTCAACCTTGTTCTCGAAAAACTCGGCCGTCCGCAGGTCGCTGCTTTCACCGCGACCGCCACACCGGAAGTGCGGCGCGACATTCTCACACATCTCGATCTGCGCGCGCCGCGCGAAGTCGTCGCCGGCTGCGCGCGCCCGAATTGGACATTGCGCGTTACGCCAGTGAGCAACGACGGCGAAAAATATCGCCGCCTCGAAGGCCTCATCGCCGAGCACAAAACCGGCATCGTCTATTGCGCGACGCGCAAGAAAGTCGAAGCCGTCGCGGCCATGCTGCAAACGGCCAGCGTCTCCAGCATTCTTTACCACGGCGGAATGAATGAAGAGGAACGCACCAAAGCGCAAAACGCGTTCATGCAGGGAAAACGCGACGTCGTGGTCGCGACGAACGCCTTCGGCATGGGCATCGATCGCGCCGACATTCGCTTCGTCGCGCATTTCGAAGTGCCGGGCAGTGTCGAGGCTTATTACCAGGAGGCGGGCCGCGCTGGTCGCGACGGCGAAGCGGCCACCTGCGAACTCTTCTTCAACCACGCCGACACGCGCGTGCAGGAATTTTTCATTGAAGGAAGCAATCCGCCGCCCGCCTTCATCATTGAAGCTTATGAAATGTTGCGCGCGAACGCCGATGCGCAGCACGAGCTTCGGCTCTCTCTCAAAGACATGGCGCAGCTCATTGCCGGGAGCAGCAACGACATGATGCTCGGTTCCGCGCTCCATATTCTCGATCGCGAGAAGCTGATCGATCGTTTCGACATCCCGGGGAAACGCGTGCGCGGGACGCGCCTCCTCAAACCCGAAACACGCGGCGCCCAAATCAAACTCGACGTCGCGAAGCTGGAGGAAAAAGCGCGACGCGATCGCTCGAAGTTGAAGCTGATGATCGACTTCGCCTACGGCCGCGAGTGCCGGCAGCAGGCCATTCTCCGTTACTTCGGCGAAGTCGATCCTCCCGCCTGCGGCAATTGCGACATATGCCTGGCCACCTCCGAACCGCCGCGCCCGCCTAACGAGTTGGAAGCGCTCATCGTGCGCAAGGCACTGAGCGGCGTCGCTCGCATGTCGTTGCGTTCCGGCGAAACGTGGCAGCCGCGTTTGGGCCGTGGCCGCATTGTGCAAACGCTCGTCGGCAGCCGCTCCCGCGAGATCATCGACGCGCAACTCGATCAACTTTCCACTTACGGATTGCTCAAGACGGAAGGCGCCGCCTACGGGATTCAATTGCTGCGCGAGTTGCAGGATCGCGGCTTGCTCATTTCGAGCGGCGGCCAATACCCGATGGTGACGCTGACCACGCGAGGCGAAGCGGTCATGAAAGGCGATTCCGATTATGCCTTGCGCTGGCCGCCGCGGAATCCCTCGACCTCCGACGCGCCGCGCAAACGCGCCAGTCGAAAGGTTGCGCCTGAAGAATTAGCCGGTCTTGATCACGCGCTTTACGAACGATTGAAGGACGTCCGTCTCCAACTCGCCCGCGAAAACGGCGGCCTGCCCGCCTATATGATTTTCCCGGACGAAACGCTCCGTGCCTTCGCGCGACTCAAGCCGCGTTCAGTCGAAGCCGGTCGCAAGATTCGGGGGGTCGGCGAAATCAAAGCGGAGCGGTATTTGCCCGCCTTCCTCGCTGTGATTGAAGAGAAACCGTAGGGCGTCTCTGTGAGACGCCTTCCCGTTGGCTGCCGCAAAAAACGGCGTCTGACACAGACGCCCTACAGTCCGGCCGCGCCGAGATGGACATCGTAAAGGCGCGCGTGCTCATGCGTGGCCGCCGCTTCATCCGCGCGACCGGCTTCGCGATAAAGTTCGCTCAACAGTTCCCATGTCTCGGCGCGATACCACTGCGTCGCGAGACAGAGTTTTAATTCGGTAATCGCCCGATCGCGCTGGCCACTTTCGCGCAACGCGGCAACGTACCGTTTTTCGATCGGCCAGTCAGGCGGCCCCGTCCGCGCGGCGAGACGAAACCGGCGCAGATCCACGGAGCCCGTCGTTTTTATTTCGAGCACGGCGAGCAACTCGAGCGCTCGCGGTTCCATCAACGGATTCTTGCGCGCCCGCTCGAGGCATTCGCGCGCCAACACGAAATCATTCTGCGCCATCGCGACGGCAGCGAGGTTAAGAAGCGCGAAGCCTTGATCAGGATCTTTCGTTAGGGCCTTTTGCAACAGCGCCCGCGCTTCCGGAAATTTTTTCTCCGCCAGATCCAGGCCGGCCAGGTTGATCAACATCCGTGACGAATTGCCGCCATCGGCGATTGTACGTTCGAGGAACGTGCGCGAATCGCGCCAGTCGAACGTGCGCATAAAAGTGCGCGCCGCGAGAAAGACGATCCAGCAAATCGCGGCCGTGCCGACGACCAATCGAATGCGGCGGGGACGCGCCAAAGCAAACCGCGTGGTCGTTAGGCAAACCGCGAGCAGGAGAAAAGCGGAGGGGAGATAGAGCCAATGCTCCGAGACGCTGGCGTTGAGCGCGACAAAGCCGCTGATCGGCAGGTAGCTGACCAGCGCGAGAAGCAGGCAGACGAAAAGGGCGGGCGAGTGTCGTGATTTTACGATGGCCCAAAGGCCAACTGCGATGAGTGCGAGCCCGAGCAATGTCTGCAATTCGCGCCACGACGCGGCCGAGATGCTGGCCGAGTTGAGGCCGGTGGGACGCGTTTCGACTTCGCGGTCCATGTGCAGATTGACCGGAAGAATGAGCAAGCCCGCGTATTCAGCGACGGCGCGCGCCACGATGATGGGCCGCACCAAGGTCGGCGTGGTCGTGGAAGGTGGCGGCGGCGGAATGTGCTCCGCGGGCAAGCGTAAGCTGAGGTAAACCACGAACACGAAAACGGTGATGCCTGCGGCGTTGCGCACGGCCAGCCAATCGCGCCGCTGCCAGAGAATCAGCAACCAGAGCGCGGGGAAAATCAGCCCCATTTCCTTGCTCAACGCGCTGAGCAGAAACGCGATCGCGATTGCGGCCGCTGTCCACCAGGCGCGCGCGCCTCGGCGGCGCAGCAGTTGCAATCCGGCGGCGAGACCGAGAAAACCAAAGAGGGCCGCAAGTGGATCGGCCCGCCCCGAAATATAAATGACGGCGGCGCTCTGCACCGGATGCACCGCCCAAACGAGCGCAGCGAAAAAAGCGGCGAGCCGGCGCACTCGATCATCTACCGCGAAAAGACGCAGGAGTTCGTTCGCCAAAAGAAAAAACGCCAGTGCCGCGCCGAGATGGCAAAGAATACTCGTTAGGTGAAAAACCATTGGCCGAAAGCCGACGGCGCAATATTCGAGCGTGTAAGTGAGCCGTTGCAGCGGGCGGTAGAAATCAGAAGCCGTGGCGTCAATGAAGAGGAAGTGATTGAAGCCTTCCGGGATGAGCCGCCAACTGCGGATGAGCGGATCGCGCAAAACGAGCGCGGTATCGTCCCAGACAAATCCGTCGCGCAAAGCCGGCGCGTAGCTGGTCAGCACGGCGCACACGATCAAAAAAATGGCCCAACGTCTTTTCACGATGGTCGATTGTAGGGCAAGCTTTCCAGCTTGCCTCCCTCCGCATTTCGCAAGCTGGAAGCTTGCGCTACCATGAAAAGCGGTTGGACAGAATCATTAAGATGCGCGTCTAGGTTTGGGAATGTTTATCACACGACTGGGAATTTTCGGAATCGGTGCGTTGCTCGCCTTGATGAGCAGCGCACATGCCGCTGGCCTGCCCGACGATTGCCAGCAATTAATCGTCGCGGTGGCGCCGGATTGGAATTCTTTTCACGGCCAGGCGCAACTGCTCGAGCGCGCCCCCGGCGGCGAATGGTCGGCAGTCGGCCCGGCCTTTCCCGTTTTGTTTGGCAAGAACGGTCTCGCTTGGGGCATTGGTGTGGCTGGGCAGGACGAGCGCGGTTTGCACAAAAAGGAAAAGGACGGCCGCGCGCCCGCCGGCATTTTTCGTCTCGGCAAGGTTTACACCTACGATCCGCAATTGCCGCCCGGCGCTGATTATCCATTTCATCAAGTGACCGACGCCGATATCTGGAGCGACGATCCACGTTCGCCGAATTACAACAAGCACGTCGTCATCGATCCGCGTGATCCGCCTGATAACTACAGCCACGAAAAAATGCGGCCGGGCGATTTCGCTTATCATTGGCTGATCGAGATCCGGCATAACGCCAATCCGCCGATTCCTGGAGCGGGCAGCGCGATCTTTTTCCACACGCGCCGCGGCGTAAATCGCGCGACGGCCGGCTGCACGACGATGGCGCGGGAGGATTTGCTGCACGTTATCGGCTGGCTGCGCGTGAAGAAAAATCCCTGCTTTGTTCTTTTGCCTAACGACGTTTATCGCGCGAAGCTAAAAAACTGGCATCTCCCCGCGCCAGAGAAGTTAAGCATAACGAAATGATGTCCACATCGTTTGCGTCTCTCCGCGGAGTGACGTAGCATTTTTTTACCACGCTGATAACTCCATGAGAAAACGACCTAATCCCGATTCCGAGCCGAACATCAAACGCATCGACACCAAGCCGCGCGCCAAAAAGCAGACGCACGGCTTTCAAGTGCATTTCCTGCGCGGCGATAACGTGGTCACGAAAATGTTCAGCGACGCCGTTTACGGCGGCAAGGAGGGCGCGCGCAAAGCGGCGCGGAAACATCGCCGCTCCGTTGTGGGTGATCTGCCGGCAAGAAGCTTTCGCGGCGTGGGCGCGGTCAAGTCGAAGAAGCGGAGCGCTCCGAAAAAAGGGGCCACTGCCGCCAAGGCCAAAAAGAGCAAACGCCGCTAGCCGAACGTGGAGGGAGGCGCAGACTCCGTCGCGCGCCACGCTTTCCAGCATTCGATGAAGCCGGGCGCGAACTCCTCGGGCCGTGCTTCCATCCATGCGGTGATGATCCCGGTGGGGAAGAAGCCGACCCATTCAATTTCCGCGGTCGCCGGTCGGAACGGTCCATCCGATTCTCCTTGGTAAAGCCAGATGAATTCTTCGCCCGTCCGTTCCGAGGCCGGGATTTTTACGATCGGCGTCAGCTCAGTCTCGATCCCGAGCTCTTCCGCCAGCTCGCGTCGCGCGGTCGCGTCGTAACTTTCTCCGGCGTCGACGTGGCCCGCGGCACTTGAGTCCCAGACGAGCGGGTGCCGGTCCTTCAGGCGTGAACGCTTTTGTAAAAGCAGCTCGCCGGCGCGATTGAAAATGAAGATATGCACTGCACGATGGCGCAAGTTATTCCCATGCACTTCGCGACGCGGCGCAGTGCGCAAAACTTGGTCGTCCAAGTCCACCACCGGGAATTCCTCTTCGGCACGATTTGCGTCGTCGGGCGAGGCCGCTGGATGAACTAATTGGCTGAGCGCGATCCATTGAGAAAGCGAAAGTTCTTCAGCGCGCGCTCTTTCCGTGCAACCAATCTTCGCGGCCGCGCGATTCCAATCCGGGACAGGCTCGCGCAATAATTTCTGGAGCTGCTTGCGCCGTTGAGAAAAGCCAAGAGTTACAAGGTTTCTGAACGTTTGTTCATCGAAAAAAGGAAGTTCTGTTGGTTCGCGTGGAACGAGCTTTACAAGCGCTGAATCGACATCGGGCTGCGGGAGAAAAACGCTTGCTGGGACTGTGCGCAAATACTTCACGCGATAATGCGCTTGCACGAAAATGCTAAGCGCGCCGTAGGCGTCATCACCCGGTTGAGCGGAAAGCCGCGCGGCCATCTCTTTTTGTAACATGAACACACAGAGTATAATAGGACTCGGAAAGGCGATGAACTTGAGTAGCAGTTGACTGGCGACGTAGTAGGGCAGATTGCCAATGCACTTCACTCGTCGATTGGAAAAAAGCGTGCGCACATCGAAATCGAGCGCGTCGAGATGCTGCACTTCCAGTTTTGATTCGCAGAAATGTTGCAGCAAAAAATTCGCCAAACGCGCATCTTTTTCCAACGCCAGGATGCGCGCTCCCGTGGCCAGCGCGAACTCGGTCAGCGCCCCAAGGCCTGGCCCAATTTCGACCACAAAATCTTGCGCCGAAATTTCGGCATCTTCCACAATGCGGCGCGCCAGATTTTGATCGTGCAGAAAGTTTTGGCCGAGTGTTTTGACCGGCGTGACTCGAATCTCGCGCAGCGTGGCGTCGATTTCGGAAAGCTTCATCGCAGCGTCGCGAGCGAGACCATTTCGGTGGAGAAGAGCCGGTTTCGGCCAGTCGGTACAGAGTGAACAACCCCCTGCCTTATTCGAACCTTATTCACAAGTTGTTTGACCCTCCTTCGGTCGCAGCCAGTCACGCTGCTTAAGGTTGCCCGGCGGGTTGATCGGCCAGCCGTGCGCGCGACGATTTTTTGCGGCGGCTTTGCAGATAAGTTCGCCGCGCGTCGCGCAAGGTCACGCCTTCAATAAAGTAGGCGATGGACGCGCGCCCGATCGCGTAAGTGCCTGCGCCCGCGACCATGCCGCAGAGGACATTGCCCCAGCCGGGGAAAAATTTGAGCATGGCGCGCGTGCCTTCCCGCAACAACATGCCGGCACCGACGTTCGCGCCGAGCGCGCCGATAAATTCGGTGGCGGCGCGCAGGCTGCGTTCGCGACCGCTCATATACATGATGCCGGAAACCATCACCAACTGCAGCGTCGTCAGAACGGGAAGATCGGCGAGGGGAATGGGTTGCGCGCCGATCGCCGTGCAGATCGCGCTCGTCGATTTGACGAGGGTTTGCGCCACCTTTGCCTGCGCCTCGCGATCGCGCGAGATGCGAATCATCTCGATGCGAGCCTGGTTCGGCAAATTCTCCGCGAGCAAAGTCATGAAGGCACGGGCTGCGCTGTTTGACTCCGCCGCGGTGAGCGGCAGCTCGACCACGCTCTGGAGTCGATCGCGTATGGCCAGTTGGCCCACCAACGCCGTGTGCAGCCTGGCTCGGCGATCCGCGATGGTGGAAGCGTTTGGTTCATCGTGGCCTTTGGCAGCGACCGAGCGTCCCGGCGTGAAAAGAGAAACGCCGAGAATCTTCGCCTCCGCTGCGCCGGTTGCGTTCCAATTGGCAAAGGTGCCTAAATTTTCCGTCTCACGCGTTGCGGGCGTCTTCCGGCTGTCGCCGTTATCGAGGAACAGAATCAGATCGGCTGGTTGGCGTTCCAATTCGTGGCGGATCTGCAAAAGCGCGTGATCGTCCGCGTCGCGCGCATCAAGAAGAGAAACGGTGCCCGCGCTGGCGACTTCGAAATTCTGCCAGTGAAAAACTTCCAACAGCACGTTGCGATCGGTGCCCGGCGGAGTCGCAAAAAGAGCGGGCAAAATTTCCAGCAACGGCAGTTTGCTTGTGCCGGCGATGAGCAAACGCGGCGGCCGCTGTTGCAGGAACAACTCCTTTAGCGGTGTCAGTTCATGCAGAATCGGTTTCTGAATCGAGGTCGGCAATTTGGCGAGCAAGCCTTCGAGCTTTTCGACGATGTGGAGAAAGAGAGGCTGATTCATGCGCGCGAAAACCGCAGCATCACTCTCGGCGATTTCAGCGGAATGCAAGCGCGTGCCCGCGCCGAAATCTTTTCGACGCCCGCCCGCCGCGCGCGTATATCCAGAGCATGCCTTTGAATCTCGAAATTCTTTCTCGCGCCGCCAATGAAGCGCGCGGCATCGCCATGGATGCCGTGCAGGCGTCGAAGTCCGGCCATCTCGGTTTGCCGCTCGGTTGCGCGGAGATGGGCGCCGTCCTTTACGGGAACGTGCTCAAACATAATCCCGACAAGCCGCGCTGGATCGGCCGCGATTACTTCGTTCTCTCCGCCGGGCACGGCAGCCTTTTTCTCTACGCCTGGCTGCACATGAGCGGCTACGACATTTCGACTGAAGACCTGAAAAATTTCCGCCAGCTTCACAGTAAGACGCCGGGGCATCCGGAATTTTTTGAAACGCCAGGAGTCGAGTGTACGACCGGCCCGCTTGGGCAGGGTGTGGGCAACGCCGTCGGTCTCGCCATGGCTGCGAAAATGGCAGCGGTGCGTTTCAATACCGACGAACACCAGATTTTTGATCAACACATTTTTTGTCTCGCGGGCGACGGTTGTTTACAGGAAGGCGTTTCCGCGGAAGCGAGCGCGTTCGCCGGACATTTCGGGCTCGATAATCTGATCCTGATTTACGATTCGAACGACATCACGCTCGACGCGATGGCAAAGGCGACGCAAAGCGAAGACACGGCGAAGCGTTACCAGGCTTACGGATTCGACGTGCAGAAAATCGATGGCCAGGACATGACAGCGTTTCTGCGCGCACTGAACAAGGCGAAGAAGCGCGACAACGGCAAGCCGCAGATGATTATCGCGCACACGCTCGTCGGCAAAGGCATTCCCGAAGTGGCTGGCACGCAGAAAGCGCACGGAGAAGCGGGCGCGAAATTCGTCGATGAAGATCGCAAGAAACTGGGGCTGCCGGACGAACGCTATTTTGTTTCGGAAGAGACCCGCGAGTATTTTGCGAAACACAAGAAGAGCCTCGTCCGCCAATACCGTCGCTGGGAAAAGATGTTCAAGGGTTGGCAGGAAAAACATCCGGAGCAGGCGCAGCAACTACAGGACGCGATCGACAAAAAAGTGCCGCCCGATTTGCTCGCGCAAATCCCGCATTTCCCGACCGACGCCAAGCTCGCCACACGCAAAGCCGGCAGCGAAGCATTGCAGCCAATCGCCAAGGCGATGCCGTTTCTCATCAGCGGCAGCGCCGATCTGCACGGCTCGACGTTGAACTACATCGAAGGCGGCGAGGATTTCACGCGCGATAACGCGAAGGGCCGCAACATCCATTTCGGCATTCGCGAACACGGCATGTGCGCCATCATGAACGGCGTCAGCTACCACGGCGTCTTCCGCGCTTCCGGCGCGACTTTCCTCGTCTTCGCCGATTACTGCCGGGCCGCGATCCGTCTCGCCGCGCTCGCCAAGCTCCCGAACATTTACATTTTCACGCATGACTCCATCGGCGTTGGCGAAGATGGTCCCACCCATCAACCGGTCGAGACAGTGAGCGGACTTCGCGTCATTCCGCAGCTCGATGTCATTCGCCCGGCCGATCCCGAGGAAACGGCCGGCGCGTTCGCGGCGGCCGCCTCCCGCATCGATGGGCCGACCTTGCTCGCGTTGACGCGGCAGGCCGTCCCGATGTTAAACGAAATCGACGTGCAAGTGCGCCGTGATGGCGTGGCCAAAGGCGGCTACATCGCGCAGCGTGAAACCGGCGCGCTCGATCTCATTCTTCTTTCGTGCGGCAGTGAATTACAGCACGCACTCGCCGCCGCAAAGGAATTGGGTGAGGGGACGCGTGTCGTTTCCATGCCGTGCTTTGAACGCTTCGAGCGCCAGCCTGAAAGCTATCGCGCGGAAGTTTTGCCTAACGAATGCCGGCGCCGCGTCGCCATCGAAGCGGGCGTGCCCGATACCTGGTATCGTTATGTTGGCCTCGACGGCAAAGTCGTCGGCCTGCATCGCTTCGGCTTGAGCGGCCCGGGCGATGAAGTCATGAAAGAATTCGGCATCGACGCCCAGCACGTGATCGACGCGGCCAGGTCGCTAGGGTAGCGCAAGCTTCCAGCTTGCGAGTTTCCCGGGAGGACAACACACCTCGCAAAGTTGAAGCTCGCGCTACCTTCAGACGCTCGCCGTCGGGGGATCGAATCGATTAAAATGCTCGGCATCGACGCCCAAGACGTCATCGACCTGGCGCGCAGTCTGTAGGGTTGGAGAGCGCACGCGAGGCGCGTGCACTCCCAGAGCTAGGCCCCTTCCGCCTAAAACGGTCGCCGCCGGATGTCCACATCGTCTGCGTTGGTGACGAAGGTGATCAGGGAAAACATTTAGCTGGACCGCCGGCGCCAGCCGAAGCGCGCAAGAAGCAAACCGCCGCCCAGGATCAAAATGGCGGCACTTCCCGGCTCCGGCACGATCGTGAAACCGGTTATTAGCCCACCCGTGTCGATGAAGTCCGAGTCCGCGGTGGTGGCGTTGACATCGTTCGCGCCCACGCGCGAAACGCCGTCGCCCTGCACAAATGCCGCATCGAAAATAGTGGTCGAGCCGCCGCCGAAATTGCGCACGTCCATAAGCAAATTGCCTAGGCTTGGGTCGTAGAAAAACGGCGTCGTCAGGTTAATCACAATATCGAAATCCTTCGGCCCACCGCTCGGCCCGGTGAAGGCGCTGGAGAGCGAGAGCGAGCCCGCGAAGACGACCATATCATTGATTCCGACGTTGCTGGCGAAGGTCGAGCTAAGACCGTCGTCGGACACGCTGGTGGTGGAGAGGTTGATTTGAATGTCGGGAAGCATGGAACTAAAAGCGCTTCCGGTAAACGCATCCGGCCGAAAAATCAGCTGGGTGATCAGCCCGCCCGCGCCGATGCTGCTGAACTGCGAAGCATCGAAGAGTTGCTGGTAGCGCTGGCTGGGAACTGAGAAAAAATCGAGGTTAAAGGGGTAGCCGTTATCTATGTTCCCTTCGACATTTCTATTGCCGTTAGGGGCCACGATGGTGGGGACAATGGCATAGGCGCCGCTGATCGCGCCGAAACAAAGCAAGGCAACGAGGGAAGCCAAACAAGGAAAATGGCCGATAACGGATTTACTTTTCATGGCGGCGATTTTTTCAAGTTGAATTTTTGTGTCAAGAAAATTGCCCTCGATCGGGACGGCGCTCTGCGCTGGAAGTGTTGCCTAACGAATGCCGGCGTCGCGTCGCCATC
Organism: Chthoniobacterales bacterium; assembly: GCA_038258245.1. Lineage (GTDB taxonomy): Bacteria > Verrucomicrobiota > Verrucomicrobiia > Chthoniobacterales > UBA10450 > JBBSQB01. The sequence goes on along the minus strand of JBBSQB010000019.1, from coordinate 33,353 downwards.
GTAGCGGGCGTGCCCGATACCTGGTATCGCTACGTCGGTCTCGACGGCAAAGTCGTCGGCCTTCATCGCTTCGGCCTGAGCGGGCCGGGCGATCAAGCGATGAAGGAATTCGGCAGCGACGCGCAACACGTCGTCGACGCGGCGCGCAGCCTGTAAGGCGTCGGCTACGGCGCGAGCGCGTCTGGAGTTATGATGATTTTGCCGCGCGCGTGACCCTCTTCGAGATAGCGAATGGCCGCGGCGGCTTCGCTTAATTTGTAACGGCGGTCGATGACGGGTGTGACCTTTTTCGTTTCGATGAGGTGGGCGAGGAAGGCGAGGTCCGTTTGATTCAGTTCCGCGATGAACATCTCGAAATGTTGACTAACGAAGGGCGACAAAAACAGCGCCTTGATCGGTCGCGCCAGCGGGCCGATCCAACGCCCTTCGTCCGGTCCGCCGCCCCCGATGAGAACGCAGATGCCTTGGGGTTTAAGGGCGCGCCGAAATGATGAGAGCGGCTGCGTTCCGACGCAGTCGAGAATGAGGTCGTAACGTTCGGGCCGTTTCGTGAAATCCTCTTTCGTGTAATCGATCACGTGATCCGCGCCGATCGATCGGACCAGGGCCAGATTCCGTCCGCTGCAAATCCCGGTCACCTCCGCTCCGAAAGATTTGGCGATCTGCACGGCGAACGTGCCCACGCCACCCGACGCGCCGTTGATTAAAACCTGTTGCCCGGCCTGGAGGTGACCTTTGTCGCGCAATCCCTGCAACGCAGTGATGGCGGCGATGGGGAGGGAAGCAGCCTGCTCGAAGGTCACATCCTTGGGCTTCAGCACTAATTTCGATCGGCCGAGGCAATACTCGGCGAGCGAGCCACTGCATCCGCCGAACACTTCGTCGCCCGGTTTGAACTGCGTGACGTGCCGGCCGACGGCCGCGATCTCGCCCGCAACATCGACGCCGAGCCGCATTGCTTTGGGCTTCCGCAATCCGGAATCAAGCCGCATCAGATAAGGCGTGCCTTGCAGGAAATGCCAGTCGAGCGGATTGACCGAGGCCGCGCGCACTTTGATTAGGACTTGGTTGTCGTTCGGCACGGGTTTCTCCACCGCTTCAAACCGGAGTGCGTCCGGCGTCCCATAGTCGCAATAGACGATCGCCTTCATCGGAGCGTTGGGCGCCTTCGCGTTTTGCGGGCAATCGTTGCTCGATCGCCAGTAGGCGACGAACAAAAGGCCCGTCACCAAAATCAGAATGAGCAGGATGGCCCCGGCCATCCATCGCAAAATGCGTTTCAATATTTGCATACGCCTAACGAGACATAATCCGATTTATTCCACGCGCAAAGCCTGAATGGGATCGATAGACGCGGTGAGGATAAGAAAAATGTTACGCCGATGAGGGCAGCCTTCCGCATTAAAATGGTCGACGCCGGATGAGCGAGAGGATGACCAGTGATTTAAGCAAACGCAGCATCCTCTCGGCTATGAATGTTCGGCGGGCGCTCTCTCCCGCGCGCGGTCTTCGAAGCGGGTGTATTCCTTGAGGAACGTGAGCTGGATTTCGCCGACGGGGCCGTTGCGCTGTTTGGCGATGATGAGCTCCGCTTCGCCCGCTTTCTCCGCTTTGGCGTCTTCGTCGTCCTCGTAAATTTCCGGCCTAACGAGCAATCCAACCAGATCGGCATCCTGTTCGATGGAACCCGATTCGCGCAGGTCGCTCAGACGCGGCTTGCCGCCGGTGCGCGCTTCGGGTTGCCGATTCAACTGCGCGAGGACGATGATCGGAATCTTCAATTCCTTGGCCAGCCCTTTGAGCCCGGCGGAGATTTCCGAAATTTCGAGCTGCCGATTTTCCATGGCGCGCTTGGTCGTCGAGCGAAGCAATTGCAGGTAGTCGACGACGATCAACTGGATGTCCTGCTGCGCTTTAAGCCGCCGCGCTTTGGCCCGCACTTCGAGAATGCTCAGCCCGGCGCTGTCGTCGATGTAGATGCGCGCTTCGGCCAGTTTCGAAGCAGCCGCCGTCAGGCTGGGGAAATCGCGCTCGGCGAGGAAGCCGTCGCGCACTTTTTGCAGGTTGACGCGGGCGCGCGAGCAAAGGAGCCGTTGCACGAGTTGCTGGCTGCTCATTTCCAAACTGAAAACGGCGACAGGCAATTTCTCATTGATGGCGACGTGCTCGGCAATGTTCATGGCGAGCGCGGTTTTGCCCATGCTCGGGCGCGCCGCGATCACGATCATCTCGGCGGGGTGCAATCCGCTCGTCATGCGATCGAGTTCGGTGAAGCCAGTCGAGATGCCGGTGATGCCGCCTTTGCGTTCGTAAAGTCCTTCGATCGCTTCGATGGCGGCCATGACCTGATCCTTCATGCTGAGGAGCTGGCCCTTGAATCGATCTTCGCCGACCGCGAAAATTTTCTGCTCCACTTCGTCGAGCAAATTGTTCACTTCATCCTGTTCTTCGTAAGCGCGCCGCACGCTCTCGGTCGAGGCGGCGATGATCTGGCGCAGGATGTATTTGTCGCGAACGATATCGAGGTAGTAGCCCACGTTCGCCGCCGTCGGCACAAACGTGAACAAGCTGGTCACGAACGCGGCGCCGCCAATGGTCTCGAGCAAATTCCGGTCGCGCAGAATTTGGGTGAACGTGATCAGGTCGATGCCCTGACCCGCGTTCCACAGTTCGACAAGAACGCTGTAGATCGTCTGATGCGCGGGAACGTAGAAGTATTCTTCGTTAATCTTCTCGACGCATTCCGCGATGGTTTCGCGTGGCGAGATGAGCATGGAACCGAGGACGCCTTGTTCGGCCTCGATGCTACTGGGAAGCGCTCGGTGAATATCCTGGGCAGAACGTGTGAATGAGTCGCTCTGTCCGCTGCCACCGTTTCGAGCACTCGCCCCGCGGCCAGCGCCATTCGCTGTCTTGCGAGGTTTCTCAGCCCCCTTCTCGGGGAATTGAGAACTCGGCATTAAAATCTATTTAGCTTCGCTTGCGCGCGGGACCTTTGTGGCCGGCTGCATCGGCCGCTTCTTCCGGCGCCGCCGGCTCGGAAGCCGATTTCACCGTAAAATTGAATTTCGCTGTTACGTCGTGATGCAACTTAATCAACACTTCGTGCTCGCCCGTCGTTTTGATCGGGTGCTCGAGGGTGATGCGATGACGATCAATGTCGTTGCCGAGCTCATTCTTGATGCGGGTCGCCAGATCGTTCGCCGTGACCGAACCGAACGCTTTCCCTGTCTCGCCAGTTTCGAGCGTGAAGGTGACGCGCAATTTATTGATGCGCCGGGCCAAATCATCCGCCTCGTTCAACTCGCGCCCTTCGCGTTCCGCGCGCTTCGCTTTCAAATTATCGAGCTGCCGCATCGTGCGCGGCGTGACTTCATACGCCTTGCCATGGGGGAGAAGAAAATTGCGCGCGTAACCGCGGCGCACTTTGACCACATCCGCTTCGGCGCCGAGGCCGGGGATGTTTTCGGTGAGGATGATTTCAGTAGATGCCATGACGGTAAAAAGGTGGGTTGACCGCCGAGCGCCGACGGATTGGCGAAGCGGGGACAGGATTATAGAAGCAGTGCCCCGAGTGTCAAACCCGGTCAGACGACATGAGGTCAGGCGAATGCCGCGTTCGGTCTGCTGTTCGTTTGAGTTGGCGTCGCTCGTGCCCAGACGCGGACTACGGCGGCAGCAACTGGGTGCGATACTTCGGTGCCAGCTCCTCGGCTTTTCTCTTGAACTCCGCGCGCTGCTGCGCGTCAGGCTGCGGCGGGGTGGAGCGGCGGGTTGGCAGATTGACGCCGATCTGCGCGAAGAATTCTTCCTGGCCAGCCGGCGCGCAAATGCAAAGGAGCCGCGCGGCGCTGCCGGAGGCGTTCGTGAAAGAATGCGGCGCGTTCGCCGGGATGCTGAGGGTTTGGCCGGTGTGGACGGTCGATTTTTCGCCGCGGAAGATGGCCTCGATCTCGCCTTCCAGGACGGTGAAGGATTCCTCAAAGTCATGCCGATGCGGCGGCGGTCCGCCCCCGTGCGGAATGTGCATGTCGATGAGGCAATAGCGGCCTTCGGTATCTTCGCCGGAAAGGAGGATGGTGTAGGTGTCGCCGACGAGGCCGATGTGCGTGAGGGTTTCGTCCGTATCGGGACGCGCAATCTTGAGGTGGCGGCCGAGGTCGTCGGCCGGAAGTGGCGTGGCAGGCTGGGCGGTGATGGAGTGTTGGTTCATGGATTCGTTTCGGTCTCTGGCCTTTCAGGTTTCGTCTGGCGCGGGGCGATGCCGAGCCCTTTTTCGATCGCGGCTGGATCGTAAATTTTTCCGCCTTTGATCACATTCGTGATCTTGTCGAGATCACGAATGTTCTTCGTGGGGTCGCCATCGACGAGAATCATGTCGGCCAATTTCCCGGCTGCGATCACGCCGCGATCTTTGTTCACTCCCATGACGAGAGCGGGCGTGAGCGTGGCCATGCGGAGAATTTCGGGGGCCGGGATGCCCGCGCGCACGTAGAGCTCCAGCTCGTGATGCAAGGTGTAGCCAGCCAGAGCGTCCGTGCCGGGAATAATGGTGACGCCGGCATCGTACAGCGCCTTGAGTAAGCGGAGCATGGCGGGGAACGCTTCGCGGTAGGCCGCCGCTTTATCCGGTGGAACTTCGAGCGCCCCGCTCAACATGGTGCGCCGGATCTGCGGCGGAAAGCGCGGCGCGATTTCTTCCAGCCCCGGCGTGATGGCCGTCGGATCGCCACAAAAAAGCGATTCGAAAATACTCATCGTCGGGTCGAGCACGGTGTGATGCCGTTTCAGAAAATCGATGAACTCGCGGACGGCGGGTTTGTCGGGCGTGAATTCACGTGCGTGTTCCGCCACCTTGATAAAGCGGTCGCGGTTTCGCGTCTCCTGCACTTTGGGATAGAGAAAATTCAGCTCGATAAAGTTGAGGTGCTGGATTTCATCGGCTCCATCCTGGATGAATTGGCGCGCGGACATGAAAGCCGGGACGTGCCCGCTCACGCGCAACCCGCGCTCATGCGCCTCATCGGCGATCACCGGGACGAGCTCTGGTTTGACCGAAGAATAAATTTTGATCTGGGCGTAGCCGTGGTCGGCGTACCAGTCGACGTCCTGGATCGCCTGCTGCGCATTATCGACTCGCATTTTGGTCGGGCCGGCCAGTTCTCCCGTGCCATCGATGATGCCGGCTTTGAGAACGCGCGGGCCCAGTTCACGGCCGTCGTCGAAGCGCGCGACCCGCTCGAGAAAACTATCGGTGTCATTCGCCATGTCGCGGGCGCTGGTCACGCCATTGGCCAGATCGAGCGCGCCATCGACGTCGCTGAAGTGCTGATGACTATCCCACAATCCGGGCATGAGGAAGCGGTCATGCGCGTCGATGATCTCCGCGGCGGCCGAAGGTTTGATCGCGGCATCCGGCCCCACGCGTACAATACGATTTCCCCTAACGAGCACGCTCGTTCCCGCGGTCACGCTGAGATCGCGCGGGTCGAAGAGGCGCGCGTGGCGAATCACCAGGTCGCCTTTCGGTTTATGCGCGATAGCATGGGCGATGCGTTCCGCCCAGGCGGCATCCGTTTTTTCCTGCGCCGTTTGCAGTACGGGAATGGCCGACTCCAATTCCGCAGGCACCACGGAAAACCAGCTGGAGACAGACAGCGCCGCGCCATCGCGACCGAGCCAGATCGATTGCGGCGAAAAGCCGAGACCGGTGATGCGGTATTGAGTCCACTCGCTTCGATCGGAAGGCAGCGTCACGTGGCCGGCCTCTTCCAGGGTCGCCTCGCCGGCCGGAAGCAGCGCCAGTTTGTGATGGGGCGCTTTGAGCAACGCGCGCGCGAGCACGACGATGAATTCGGGCGGCGGATTCATCGGCAGGTAGAACGCTGCGCCCGTCACCGCCTGTTCGCCTTTTTCGCTGCGATTCTTCCAAGTCGCCTTGTCGTCCTTCATCTCGAAGTGCTCATCGATCGCGGCCTTCATGTAATCGTGGCCCTGGCCTTCGTATTCGATTGGAATACCGGCATTGTTCAGTTTCCATGTCGCGACAATGTGATCGCCGCGCCCGCGATCATTGTAGGAATACTCCGCGCGCACTGGGCCACCGGCCTCGCTTTGCACGGTCTGCGTCCCAGCCGAATGCCCCTGGATGAAAATCTTGTCAGTCTGCGGCGCGGGCGCGGCCTGCGCGAAAGCGGCCAGCGCGATCGGGAGAGCGATCAGTAGACGCATTATTCTTCTCCCTCCCATCACGAGTGGGGCTTTAACAGAAATTTTTGGACGCGCTTCTACGCATCCATCGACATCATTGCCTCTTTTTTCCTCAGACCATGCCGAGCTTCATGCGGCCGGCTTCGCTGATCATCTCCTGGCTCCAAGGTGGATCCCAGACGAGCTGCACGTCGGCTTCGTCGATGCCGTCGATGGTGAGGATTTTGCTCTGGGCATCGTGCGCAATGGCCGGGCCCATGCCGCAGCCGGGAGCGGTCAGCGTCATTTTCACTTCGACTTTGGTGCCGCCTTCCGGTTTCTCGACGAGCTTGCAATCGTAGACCAGACCGAGATCGACGATGTTGACGGGGATTTCCGGGTCGTAGCATTGCTTGAGTTGTTCCCAGACTTTTTTCTCGTCGACGGGGCCTTCAGATGAAGGCGCGGGTTGTTCGGCGCCGTTGGCTTGCGGTTTTTCGAGACCGAGAGCGTCGAGGTCTTTTTCGGCGATGCGCGCCAGACCCTGGTGGGTCGCGATGGTGTAACTGCCGCCGAGGGTTTGCGTGACGACGCCTTGGGTGCCCGTGGGAAGATTGGTCTTGGCGCCGCTCGGGATGAGGATGGCTTCGCAATCGCGGCTGAGGGTGAATTCAGTGTTTTCGTGCATGATAAAAGGAAGTTTTTCCAGCCACAGATTAACACGGATTTTCACGGATGGAGAATCCACCACGGAGGGCACAGAGAACGCGGAGGCTTTGAGGGGATTTCTCTGTCGGGCGAGGTTCGCGGCGCGCTCGGCGAGCGCGCCCTACCTGATCGCTTAAGAGCGTGAGCTTTCCGCGCTCCGATCTCCGCTTTCCGGTCTCGTTAGGACAATTTTCACTTTGCCAGAAGGTTTGGGCGCGAGCTGGTCGATCAACGTCGGAGCCTGGTGGGCGGGCGCGTGAGTTTTGTCGTTAGGCGAGGATTGATCGGGCGAAAGGGCGGAGCGGAGAGCGCCTTCCACCAATTGGGCGCAGTGGATTTTCACCGGCGGCAACGCGCCCAGCGGCGCGGCCAAATCTGCGCCGGACATAGATTGCGCTTCGGCGATCGTTTTGCCGGCGAGTAATTCCGTGGCCACGCTGGCCACGGCGATGGCCGTCTGGCAGCCGAACGACTGGAAGGTCGCGCGATCAATCACTTTGCGACCGTTCTCTTCCTTAAACTTGATCCACATCCGCAGCATGTCGCCGCAATCGGGACTGCCAACGGTGCCGATGGCGTCGGCATTTTCCATTTCGCCGAGGTTGCGCGGATTTTTCACCGCTTCTTCGATTCGAGTTTGCAGGTCGTCGTTCATTATTCCTGTTCCACATGATAGCGCGGCAATTTCGGATCGACCTCGGCGCTCCAGGCGTCGATCCCGCCGCGCAGGCTTTTCACATTCGTTAGGCCATGGCCCTGAAAATAAGCGGCCGCGTCGAGACTGCGCGCGCCTTGGTGATCATAAATGACGAGCAGATTTTCGCGCGCCGGGTTCGTCAGAATTTGCTGCATCAATTCCTGGGTGAAGAGAGTCGCGTTCGGCAACTTCACGGCGTCAAATTCCTCACGCGTGCGCACGTCGAGCAACTCGATCGTTTCGCCAGCGGCGAGGAGGTCGGCGAGTTCGCGCGGCTCGATGCGCAGGGCGCGCTCCGTTTCTTCGCTGGCCATGATGTGATCGATCGCTTCGCCGACATCGACGTTCTCGTTACGCGCGCAAACGCCGGCCAGGGTCTCGTCGGGACTGAACCCGCAACTGCTGCAACCACCGATGTGATATTTGCGGAACATGGCGCGCTGCGCGCCGGGAAACTGCTCGAGCAGCTCGCGCATGGTGATGGCAGGATCAATGGTCTGAGTCGCGGAGTCCATGGACTGTGAAAGTAAGGTGGCGTGTGTTTCTCGCAACTCTGGGAGCGCACGTTTGCAGCGTGTCACTGCGAGGAATTCCCATGTCACCACCACGCGACGCTGTTGCCCGTAGGATTAGGATTAAGATTAGGAGTAGAATGAGGTTAAGGTTGGGGATGGTGTTGGTGATCGGAGGCGGACCGGCGGGATTGCGGGCGGCGGAGGTGGCGGCGGCGGCTGGCGCGCGGGTGATCTTGTGCGATGCCCAACCTTCCGTCGGGCGAAAATTTCTGGTGGCGGGTCGCGGCGGACTCAATTTGACGCACGGCGAAGCGGTTGAGAATTTTCCGCTTCGTTACGGTGAGGAGAAAGAACGCTGGCGCGATCTGCTGGGCGGGTTTGGCCCTGATGATGTGCGAAAATGGGCGGACGATCTCGGCTTTGAAACCTATGTCGGTACGAGTGGCCGTGTTTTTCCCCAAGGTCAAAAGGCGGCTGGGCTTCTCCGCGCGTGGACGCGGCGATTACAGGAAGCGGGGACGCAATTCCACTTCAACGTCAAACTCGTTAGGCTAACTTCGAAAGACGGGAAGTGGGCGGCTGATTTTGAAGCCGATCCCACGCTTACTTTGGAGGCTGAGCGCGTCGTCCTGGCGCTGGGCGGCGCGTCGTGGCCGGAGACGGGATCGACGGGCATTTGGCCGGCCATTCTCTCGGAACACGGAGTGGAGGTGGTGCCCTGGCAACCAGCGAACTGTGGCTGGGAAGTGGATTGGCCTAACGAGTTGCTGGCGCGAGTCGAAGGAAAGCCGCTCAAGAATCTGACGGTGCGCGCCGGGGAGGAATCGGTTTCGGGTGAGCTGCTGATCACGCGACATGGATTAGAGGGTGGCGCGATCTATCGATTGGGTCGCGTGTTGCGGGCGATGGAGGCGCCGCAATTGCAGATCGATCTAAAACCGCAACTCCCGGTCGAGGCGATGCGGGCGAGAATCGCGCAGTTGGAGGGGCCGGATTGGTTTCGCGCGTTGAAGTTAAGTCCGGCGGCGTGTGCTTTGCTCGAGACGATGAGGCCGGAAGATTGCGACGATCGCGAGCGGCTCCTAGCGCGGTTGAAATGTTTTGTGATTCCGCTGCGCGGGCCGCGCCCGATCGCGGAGGCGATTTCATCGGCCGGCGGAGTGGCGTGGGGTGAACTCGATGAGAATCTGATGCTGCGAAAAATGCCGGGCGTTTATGTGGCGGGAGAGATGATTGATTGGGAGGCGCCGACCGGCGGTTACCTCCTGCAGGGCTGTTTCTCGACGGCCACTCGCGCCGGACGCGCTGCCGCGATGGAGGCGTCGAGTCGACGAGGGTAGCGCAAGCTTCCAGCTTGCAGCCCAAAGAGAAAGCAAGCTGGAAGCTTGCTCTACCTTTCGAGAGGCGTTCCTGTCCGCGACTCAGATATTTTCGGCAGATGTCTGCACACGTTGCACCATGGCGACGGCGGCCATGAGGACGAGTGCTGCGATGACCTGGTGCGGGCGCAGCGCGGCGTGGAAGAAGCCCCAAGTGATGCAGACGGCGGCGAGTGTTTGCAGCATTTCGAAGTAGCCAGCGGTGGAGGCGCGGGTAAGGCGCAGGCCTTCGAAATAAATGAGCAAGGGAATGCCGCCGGAAATGGAGGCGAGCAGGAGCAGGAAGATGATCGCGGTGCCGGCGTGGCTTTGGGCGGTGGCGGGCCAAAGCGCTGCGCCGTTGAGTTTGCCGGAGAAAAGTAAAATGAGGGTCATGCAAATGAGCCCGACGACGATGCGCAGGCTGGCGGCGAGCCGCAGGGACATACCGGTCATGACACCGCGGCCGGCGACGGTGGAGAGTCCCCAAAAGAGGGCGCAGATAAGTGCGTAGCCGGTGCCGGTGTTGAGGCCGGCTTTGGCGAAGGAAACGCCGATGAGGGTGGGGTGTTCCACGGAAAGGAAAATGCCCGCCACGATGGCGATGCCAGCGAAAAGGAAGAAGCGAGGGGTGAGCCGATCGTGGAAAAGGAAAAACGCGCCGAGCGTGGAGATGACCGGCTGGATGTTGAGGACGACGTTGACGACGGTGGGGTTGCCGTTCTTGAGCGCGAGCGTGAAAAAGATGGTCCCGACGGCGGAACCGGCGAACCCGGAAAAAATGAGGTAGCCCCAAGTGGCGCGATCGATTTTGCGTATCTCGCCGAGGCGCGGGAGAAGAATGGGGAGGAAGAGGAGGAGAATGAGGACGTGTTCCCAAAAGACGATGACGGAGGCGTCGAAGCGATCGTTAAGGGGAATGCGCCACGCGCTCTCGGTGCCCCAAAGGGCGGCGCCGAGGCCAACGAGCCACGGGCCGTAGTTGGGGTGGCGCTCGGTGCGGCTGTTCACGGTGTTTTTCTTAATGGAGGTGGTTGCAACCGGAAAGCGGAAACCTTATCGAGAGCGGAAAACGGAAAGCGGAAACCGGAAAGGTTTTGGAGCGCTACTTCTGTGCTTCCTTTTTGCGCCAGTAACGGAGGGCTGCGGTCACGGCCATGGAGCTGGGATCGGCGGCTTCGTAGTCTTCGATTTGCTCATCGCTGGCGCCGCCGGAGCGGAGATCGGCGCGCTCGTAACGGGCGAAAGCCCTAACGAGCGACGCGTCATCGTCGACGGTACGCAACTGCTCGCGAAACCATTCCGACCAACGATGCACGCGTTCTTCGAGTGCATCGAAGTGCGCGGGGACGGAATCTTTGGCCGGGCCGAAATGTGGGAGGTAAAGTTTCGCCGCGTTGAGCGCGCGCATTTTGCGAATGGAATCGAGCCAGGCTTCGATGCTGAGTTCCGGCGGGACGAACGGCGGAATGGGTGGGCCGTTGCCGATTTGCACGCCGGCGACGTCGCCACCAAAAAGGTGATCGTCCCAGTGATAAACGTGGTGATGGCTCGCGTGACCCGGCGTGGCGAGCGCGTGGATTTCAAGCGAGCCGATGAGAATGACCTCGCCATCTTCAATGACATGGAGCCGGTCGCGCGGCACTGGCGCGATGCGGCCCCACAAGCGATCCATGTCGGCGCCGAAAATGCGGGTGGCTGATTCGATCAAGCGCGATGGATCGAGCAGATGCGGTGCGCCAACTGGATGAACGTAGACGGTTGCGCCCAGCTCGGCGAAACGCCACGCCGCGCCCGCGTGATCTAAGTGAATATGGCTGAGAAAAACATGGCGGACTGCGTCAGGCGCGAAGCCGGCTGCGCGCAAAGCATTGGCGACGTTGTCGAAAGTCGATTCGGGACCGGTGTCGAAGAGCGCGAGTCCGTCACTGGTTTCGAGAGCGGTCGCTGCGATGATGCCACTGCGACCGAGCTGTTGTGTATCGAGAACGTGGATCACTCGCGCAATCTAACGCGAACGCCAGTGGGCGAAAGCGAACCAAGGCCTCGCGATGGAACCGTCGGATTGACAACGCCGAATGGAAGCACGCAGGATGAGGCGTTTATGAGATTCGAAAATCAGGTGGCGGTGGTGACGGGAGCGGGACGGGGAATCGGGCACGCCATCGCGTTGCGCCTGGCCGCGGAAGGGGCGCGTGTGGCCTCGGTTTCGCGCACCGAAACAAACGCGCAAAAGACGGCGGATGAAATTAACGCGGAGCGCGCGGACGCCGCGAAAGCCTATGCGGTCGATGTGAGCGATCACGCGGCGGTGCAGAAAGCGGGCGAACAGATTCTGGCCGATTTCGGACGCGTCGATGTGCTGGTGAACAATGCCGGGGTCACGCGCGACGGGTTGAGTATGCGCATGTCGTCGGAAGACTGGGACACGGTGTTGGATACGAACTTGAAAGGCACCTTCAATTTCTGCCAGGCGATCATGCGCTCGATGATCAAGCAACGGAGCGGGCGCATCATCAATATCAGCTCGGTCATTGGCCTGATGGGAAACGCCGGGCAATGCAACTACGCGGCGAGCAAGGCGGGGCTGCTCGGGTTTACGAAATCGATCGCGCGCGAACTGGCGGGACGCGGCATTACCGTGAACGCGATCGCGCCGGGATTCATCGTGACCGATATGACGGAGGCGCTTTCCGACGAAGTGAAGGCGGCCATTAAATCGAAAATTCCGCTCAACTCGTTAGGCGAAGCCGAAGACATTGCGGCGGCGGTCGCGTTTCTGGCGTCGGCGGAAGCGCGTTATATCACGGGCCAGACGCTGACGGTCGATGGCGGGATGGTGATGTGAGTCGTTAGGCGCGCGGGTGCGCTGCGGCGTAGGCTTTCTTGAGCCGTTCGGTGGTGACGTGCGTGTAGATCTGCGTGGTGGAAAGGCTGGCGTGGCCGAGCAACGCCTGCACGCTGCGGAGATCGGCGCCGTTATCGAGCAGATGCGTGGCGAAGCTGTGTCGCAATTTGTGCGGGCTGAGCGCGATCGGGATGGAGGTGTGAGGCAGGTAACGTTTGAGCGTGAGCCAGACCGAACGGGTGGAAATGCGGCGGCGCGCTTTGTTGATGAAGAGCGGGCCGGAATGGACGTTGGCCGCGGCGCGGTATCGCGAGATCGCTTCGAGCGCGGGGGTGCCGACTGGACAGACGCGCTCTTTGCGGCCTTTGCCGAGAACGCGGACCGATTCGGTGTAGAGGTCGAGATCGCTGACGTTGAGAGAAACGAGCTCGCTCAGGCGCAGACCGCCGGAATAGAAGAGCTCGAGAATGGCAGCGTCGCGTTCGCGCTGCCAGGCGGGCGCCTGCCGTGCGATTTTTACGCGAAAGGGCGCCGACAGTAGCTCATCGATCTGGCCGCGGGTGAGGAGGAGCGGAAGTTTCTTTTCCGCTTTGGGCAACTGCAGTTCGCGCACGGGATCGCGCCGCAGATTTTTTCGCTGGACGAGGAATCGATAGAAACTGCGCAGCGCGGAAAACTGGACGCGAATGTAGGAGCGCGCCTGGCCCTTTTTCATGAGGGCGAAGAGGTAATCGCGGAAGTCGTCGGCTGAAGCTTTTTTCCAATCGCGCGTTTTTGCCTGGAGGCGGAAGGCTTCGAGCGCGGCGCGGTAGCCGGCGAGGGTGCGGGGGGAAGCGTTGCGCTCGACTTCGAGGTAGCGGTAAAATTCCTCGGCGAGAGGGTCGGAAGTGCGGGCGCGCGGCGCGGTTTTTTTCATCGGAAGAACGCGGCGGGGGCGCCGCGTCGACCTACTCCGGCTTTTCGATGGCGACGTTGCTGACTCTGAAACTCGGGCTGAACTGGCTTTTGAAGATGGGCGCGGGATGGGTCGAGATGAGCTCGTCACTTTGGAGGACGAATTCGGGATAAATGCTGTTGCTGGCCGGCTCGTAAACTTTATCGGGCGTGAAATGGCCGGTCAGTTTGTATTCGTAATTGTTGTCGCTACCAAAGCTGAGCTGCTCGCGGTCCGGGGCGAGCTTCTCGTGTTCGTTTAGCATCACGAGCTGGGCTGCGCTCCAGGGCTGGCCGGGCCGGCGGATGTAACCCCAGAATTTGTAATACGGTTTGTAGTAGCGGCGGCCGATATAATAATTGCCGGGCGGCTCCGCTTGAATGCTCTGGGTCATGGCGACGCGGGCCTGTTGAATCCCTTGCGGAATCGGCGTCTGGCAACCGGCCAAAACGAAAGCGGTGGAAAAGAGGGCGAGCAGAAGGAGCGGGCGGCGGACGCGATTCATATGATTGTTTATTTATCGCAGGGGCGACCCCGGCGCAATCGAGCGGGGAAAGCGCGTGCGCAACATTTTTACGCGGGCGGCATGAATCCAGCAGTCGAATGGATGCTTCGCTCTAGGATTTCTCTGGGCCGAACGCGACGAGACAGATGAGGCAAAGAGAATGACACCCCTGACGACGGTTAACCTGCTCCGCGTGCTTTTCGTCACCTTTTGCGGGACGATCGGCGCGATGGCCTCTCTGGAGATGCAGACGACGGCCTGGCCCGGGTTGGCTGTCGGCGTCGTTTTCGGTCTGGTCATGGTGTTGATCGATCGATTGCTGAAGGGCTTTTCGCTGCGCGCTTTTTCGTCGGCCACTTTCGGGCTGTTGCTCGGTTTACTTTTCGCCCGGCTGCTCGACGCCTCGGACGTGCTCCGTTTTCAATCGGATATCACGCAATGGAGCGTGCACCTGGTGGTCTACTGCGCGTTTGGTTATCTGGGAATGATGCTGGCGATGCGGAGCAACCGCGATGAATTCTCGCTCATCATTCCGTATGTGCGCTTCGCGCGCGAGACGATGCAGCACGAGCCGATTCTGCTCGACACGAGCGTGATCATCGATGGGCGCGTGGCCGCTCTTTGCGCGACGGGATTTCTGAGCCGCTCACTCATTGTACCGCGATTCGTTTTAAACGAACTGCAAACGCTGGCCGACGCGCGCGATCCGGTGAAGCGCGAGCGCGGCCGGCGCGGCCTCGAGATTCTAAACGAACTCCAGCGCGCTCCTGAGATCGACCTGACCATTCCGGAAAGCATGCCGGCCACGGCTGGCGGGGTGGACTCGCAACTCGTCGCGCTGGCGCGGCTGATGCAGGCGCGCTTGCTGACTAACGACCAGGCACTTTCCCAAGTGGCGCGGTTGCAGCAGGTCGCGGTGTTGAATCTCTACGATTTGACGCGGGTGTTGACTCCGGCAGTGGCGGCGGGCGACGAGCTGTCGCTTCATTTGGTGAAGGAGGGGCGCGAGAGCCATCAGGCGATCGGCTATTTGCCGGATGGCGCGATGATCGTGGTGAATCACGCGCGCGCGCAGCTCGGCCACACGGTGCCGGTGGTGGTGTCGAGCGCGTTGCCGACGGCGGCGGGGCGTTTGGTTTTTGCCGAACTCAAGAGCCGAGCAGCCTGAGGAGGAGGCTCGACAAGCGGCAGGCGGCGCGATAGGATCGCCCGCTTTTCCACCATGCCCGCCAAGGATCCGCGCGTCGACGCTTACATTGCCAGGGCAGCTCCCTTCGCCCGGGCCATTCTCCAGCACCTCCGCAAACTGGTGCATGCGGGCTGTCCCGAGATAACGGAGACGATCAAGTGGCAGCGGCCCCATTTCGATTATCGCGGCCCAATCTGCGGGATGTCGGAGTTCAAGGAATACTGCTCATTCGGTTTTTGGAAAGCAGTGCTCCTTCTGCCCAAGGGGGCAAAGGTCGCCGGGGGCGGGGCGGGGGATTTCGGGAAGATCAAGACGCTGGCTGATTTGCCTAACGACAAGGCGATGATCGGCTACGTCCGCAAAGCAGCGGAATTGAATCAGGCGGGGGTGAAAGTCCCGGCCTCCAAGGCGACGCCCCGCAAAGCGCCGGCCATGCCGCGCGAATTGACGGCCGCGCTGGCGAAGAACGCGCGGGCAAAAGCGACGTTCGACCGATTCAGCCCGAGCCAGCGCCGTGAGTACATCGAATGGATTGCAGAAGCGAAGCGGCCCGAGACGCGCGTCCGCCGCCTCGCTACCGCTTTAGGCTGGCTGGAAGAGGGCAAGGCGCGAAATTGGAAATATATGCCCGCGAAATCCACTCGTTAGGCGCGGTCGAATTTTATGAGCCACATTGAAGAAGTTCTTGAAACCGTTCGTAAACGGAATGCACACCAGCCTGAATTTCTTCAGGCTGTCACCGAAGTGCTCGAGTCGATCCGGCCGATCATTCAACAGGAGAAAAAATATCGCGACGCGAAAATCCTGGAGCGCATCGTCGAGCCGGAACGCTTGATTCATTTCCGCGTGCCGTGGATCGACGACCACGGCGAGATCCAGGTGAATCGCGGATTTCGCGTGCAGATGAACAGCGCGATCGGTCCCTACAAAGGTGGCCTTCGTTTTCATCCCACGGTCACGGCCGGCATCCTCAAATTTCTCGCCTTCGAGCAGGTCTTCAAAAATTCCCTAACGACCCTGCCGATGGGCGGCGGAAAAGGCGGCGCGGATTTCGATCCGAAAGGGAAATCGGACAATGAAGTGATGCGTTTTTGCCAGTCGTTCATGACCGAATTATTCCGGCACATCGGGCGCGATACGGACATTCCGGCGGGCGATATCGGGGTGGGCGCGCGGGAGATCGGTTTTCTCTTTGGGCAATACAAACGGCTGGCCAATGAATTCACCGGCATCCTGACGGGGAAGGCGCTGCACTGGGGTGGCTCGCTCATTCGCCCGGAAGCGACCGGCTACGGCGCAGTCTACTTCGCGCAGGAGATGTTAAAGACGCGCGACGACAGTCTCGCCGAAAAGGTGTGTGTGGTTTCCGGCTCGGGAAACGCCGCGCAGTTCACGGCCGAGAAGTTGAATCAAGTGGGAGCGAAAGTCGTCACCATGTCGGATTCCGATGGCTTCGTTTACGACAAGGACGGGATCAACCCGGAGAAACTGGCCTGGGTGATGGATCATAAAAACGTCCGGCGCGGTCGCATTCACGAATATGCGACGCACTTCGGCGCGGAGTATTTCCCGGGCAAACAACCGTGGGCGGTGCCGTGCGATTGTGCCTTTCCCTGCGCGACCCAGAATGAGATCAGCGGCGGCGACGCGATGACGATGCTGGCCAACGGCTGCTCGTTAGTCTCGGAAGCGGCCAATATGCCGACCACGCCGGATGGAGTGGCGTGTTTCCTGGAAAAGAAGATCCTCTACGGTCCGGGCAAAGCGGCCAATGCCGGCGGCGTGGCCACTTCTGGGCTGGAGATGGCGCAAAATTCCATGCGCCTGCCCTGGACCCGCGAAGAGGTCGATCATCGCCTGCGCAACATCATGACGACTATTCACCGAAACGCATTCCAGACGGCGGACGACTGCGGGTTTCCCGGCAACCTGGTGATCGGCGCGAATATCGCGGGCTTCGTCAAAGTGGCCGACGCGATGATCGATCAGGGCGTTGTGTAGTTGCGGGGCAAACGAATCTTGCGCGTGGCGCTCTCGGCAAAGCGCGAAAGAATCCGGCGGTATCTAAAACGCTTTGTCGAAATCCCTGTGCGTTCCGATCCAGACCCAGTCAGCCCTATCGCCGTCGCACCGACAGACTGCACGGTAGCCGCTGCCGAATCGGACTGACCAATGAAGCTTCTTGAAGCGGAGGGCTGGGATGAGCGGGGTTTTCGACGAACAAGAGAAAGGCTTTGCGCGCTTGGGAGCGGACATTGGACGAAAGCGAGTGGTAAAGAGCCCAAAACTCTTTCGTCCCGCGCGATATCACAAGTGGATTCGTCCAGTGGCTTTAGCGGGTCGTCGCTATGGAGAGACTTCTCCGCCCAGGCGGCGAAGCGCGCCATTCGCTCCGGATCCTGAAAGCGCTTGTCCCAGCCAGCTTCATCTTATCGTATCCGGTTCCGCTCTTCTTCCTCGCGCAAAAAGCGGGCGTAACTGAGCACGGCCCGCTGGGCTTCTGCCGGAAGGGCATGCACCGTTTCCAAGAGGGTAGAGTCTGCGTCTTGCGCCATGGCGATGAGACTACCAGCGCCTCGGTGAGATGTCGAAACGCTTCTCCAATAGAGGTGAACTGAGCGGCGGGATCGCTCGATTGATCGTCTCTCAAAGTCGGTGAGATGAGTCTCTCGCGCGACTTGGAGAGATAACGCAAAAACAGCCGGACTCGCTCAACGTGTCCGGCCGTTGGTGATTTTGTTTTGCGCGGTTAGCGGTTGCGGGGGGAAGCAGGCGCTTCGGCTTCCTGGCTTTCCCGCCGAAGAGGAGGGAAAAGACGGCGAAGACTTGGACGCGCGGCGAATCATCCGTCACGCCGAACAAGGGTGAAACGTCGAAGCGCGTGTTGGCCGAAGGTTTCCAGGCCACGGATGGCCCGATGACAAAGCTATGCTGGGGATCGTCGCGAGTGTCTTTGTCGGTAAAATTGCGATACTGCATTTCAACGCCGACCTTTAGGTGTTCGTTAGGCAAAAGGACGGGCGTGGCCAGGCTCTGGGCAGAGTGATTGGCTGCGGTGTTTACCACCCCATTACAATGAAATTTTAACGCGATTTCAGCGATTTCCCGCGGCCCGGCGCTGAAGGAGGAGGCAGGCTCTCGCCGGAATGCGCCTTGATCAGACTGATATCGGGCGCGTCGACGGCGCCGTTTGCCGTGACGTCGGTACGGAAATTCGCGCCGGTCGTGGCCTGTCCTGAATTCGCTTTCGCCTGGCTGACATCCACGCCGTTGGTCGCTCGATCCGACGTCGTATCGCCGAGCAACACGCTCATCGGGATCACCACCGTGGAGGTGCTGGTTCCATCGGTGACGGCGTTGAGGGTGATGTTCGGGTTCGATATGTTCGGGACGTTGGTCAGATTGATGATGACGTCATTGCCGCTGCTCATTGCACTGGAAACCGTGCCGGCGCTGGACGAGGCCGAGGTGAAGGTGACGGGCGCCACGAAGGAGACGACCACCTGGAAATTACCCGACGTGCCCCCGTAGCGGCATTCCACCCCGCGAGCGCCCGTGAGCGGGAGCGGGACGTCATAGGTGCCGGCGGCGCCGTGGGTCTTGCGTGAGACGGCGCTGACCGGGACGAGGTTTGAGCCGCAAACGGCATTCCCCTGCACCATGTAGGTCGAGGCCGGGAACGAGTTATCGGTTTGGGCTTTGACAAAGGTGTGATCGACCAGGGTGGTCGATCGTTCGTAGTCTTGGGTGGCGGGCGTGTCGCCGGCGAAGGTGCGGCCGTTCATCGCGCCAAGGAGGTCGCCTGGCTGCGGATCACCCACGCCGGATTTCGGAACCACCAGAGTGATGGTGCCATCTGCATTATAACTGCCCGCGGCTGGACCGACGCGCGTTTCCTGCGGCACGCCGACGACCAGCCCGACGACCGCCGTCGCGATGGTGCCGTAATCGAAAGAAACCGTGCCGGCGGAATCGCTCCGCATCCCGACGTAGTATTGCTGGCCGGGGGAGGAAAACGAATCCCACACCATGCGCCAGCGGCTGTTCGCCGGGACGGTGGTGAGGTTGGTCACTTTGATCGTGAAAAGCAAAGTGCTCGGCGAAGGCTCACCCACGGCGACGTAATCAATGGCCAATTGCGGCATGGTCTGGGCGGTCGTGCTTTCCGGATGCGACGGATCGTTCTGATGAATGACAACGCCGGCGCAAGTGGTGCCTCGGTAGGCGGCGGAGACTTCGTTATTCGCGCAAGATGTGCCGACTGCATTCACGGCCACGACCTTGTAGTAATAGGTCTGGTTCGTATCGGTGGCGGTCGTGTCGGGATAAGTCACCTGCGTCCCGGGAACGGTGGTAAGGAGAGTCTCCGTGCCGCTGCTTATGCCACGCAATATTTGGTAGCTCAGGATGGGCGAATTGCCCGTATCCCCGAGCGACCAGCCGAGATAAACGGTGGACCCGAGACGGCGGGTGGTGACAAAGGGCATGCCGGGCACCGTGGTGGTCACAACCGGGTCAAACGCGGCGAAAAGGCGACGCCCGCTCGATTGCCGGGTAATGACGGCGGTGGCGGCGTAGCCATTGCCAGTCGCGCTGGGGGACGATTGTGCGCAATCGCCGCCCGGGCAGCCATCCGCATAGCCGACCTGGACGCGGCCCTGCTTGTCGATGGTGACATCGAAAAAGTCGAGGAGGTTGCGGCAGATGTTGGCGCCGCCGCCCGTCCAGATGCAGCCGCGCTGCACCGGGTCGTTAGGCGTGGCATCGCTCGTCGTCCAGGTTTGCCCGCCGTCGAACGTGTGGGAGACATAGAGGTGCCAGACGCCGTTGAAGGTGCCGGCATCCGCGCTGCCGGGGGTGGTCGAGCCGAAGAACGCGACGGCGGCGCGGCCCGCATCTCCGCCCACCACGGCGGGGTACCGAATATTTTTCAACCCAAGCGCGGTGCTCAGGTCGTAGATGTTCGTCCAGGTGCTGCCGTGATCAGTGGAAATGGCGACGACGGCCACGCCGTCGTTATCGGCGGTGGCGAAATAGACGCGGTTGGCGTCATCGATGCCCACCGCGGGATCGCTCGCGCTGGTGTTCGTCTCCGCGATATCGTTGCGCACTTTGCGAATGGACCAGGTGATGCCGTTATTTTCCGTAACGACGACCGAGGCCTGGCCGCCGCAATCCTTGTTCGGCAGATAAGCCGTGCCATCGGGTCCGACTTTCACATGCCCATGCAATCCGCCGCATTCCGTCGTGTAGGTCTGGACGGGCGGACCCCAGGTCGCGCCACCGTCGTCGCTGCGCAGGCAGAACGCCGCCACCAAATCCTGCGAGCAATAATAATAGGCGTCCGGATAAGCGACCCCGATAAGCGGAGCGTGATAGGGCCCGCCCCCGATGGTCTGGTGATCAATGCCCGAGGCGAGGGGACCAGGCGTGGGGATCCAATTCATGCCGTCGTCATCGGTGTAGGAAATTTTGCAGCTCGGCGAGGTGGCGGTGAGTTCCGCCGCAAAGGTGCGGCCGGTCAGCCGGTCGGTGAAGCCGATGGGATCGGAATCGATCACCTGCGAGGTCGGCGCCGGGCGGTTGGTCCAAGTGGCGGTGGGTCCGCCGTTGAGGCAGGCGTTATTGAAGGAGATGAAGATCGTTTGCAGGTCGGATTGGAAATTGGTCACGCCGAACGTGTCGTTAGGCGAGGCGGAATTGAAATTGACGCCGATGGACGGTTCGCCCGCGCTATGGCCGAGGTATTCCACAGTGGGTCCAGTTGAGGTGGTGACGTTCGTGAGAACTCCGGGAGCTTCGAAGCTTTCGTAGCCGATTTTGGGGCCATTATCGGGGGGCGCGGCGGGGGGCGGCGTAGGCGTCAACGGGACGACGGAAGCGGTGCCGTGGTATTGGCTGGCGGGCGCACTTGCGAAGTAGATGACGTGGACGGTGTAAGGACCGACGCCGTCGGTGGAGGGGCTAATGTGTCCGACTTCGGCGACGCCCGGGCCGTTTCCGGAGGTATCGATAATCGCTCCGTTGTTGTCGGTCTTGTGAATGACCAGGTCGAAATCGTCCGTTCCGAGAGGCGGCGTGATTTTTACTTCGATGCGTTTGCTGGCGGTAGCCCAATCGGCGGCCGTGCCACCGACGGTCAGCGTGAAGGTGTCGCAATTAACCGTCTCTACGCAGCTGCTTTCGCCATTGGCCGCGCCGGTGCCAGTCGCAGTGCCGTCGAAACCGATGGCCGCGCTACCCGTAGTGATCGGCGCGCTGGCCGGGTTGGCCGAGCGCGCTTGAGGCAGGAAAATGGCGCTCATGGCCAGAGCAACGCCAGCGATGATCAAAAGTGTGCCCAGCGTCGCGCGCGCCGAGATGGAAAGAGAACGAATTTTCATAGTTTGAACCTCGAAGTTACGGGGACCTTCCCGCCGGGGCGACGCTGAGAACCACAGCAGCCACCGTCAAGGAAGAAACCCAGTGTAGTTATTACAAAATAGTCAGCTTTCTACGCAATTTTCTTAACCAGAAATCCATCTCGAAATTCTAGAAATTCGTAAGCGCTTTTGCCGCAAGTGCTTTCGACTTCTCCAGCTTTTGCTCTTCTCCATCCGGTCCGCCCAAACTGATGCGCAGGAAATGATCGCCTTTCAGGACATAAAGCGAACCCGCGGTCCAATAGGCTTCTTCGCCACAACCCGAAATCTCGCGCGGCGGACGGCCTGCTCTCTCTTCTTCCTCTCTCGCTTCGGTGGCTTCTTTGCTCTTCTTTTCCGATTCTTCTCCGCGATGAAATGCTTTCCGCCAAAAGGCACGGGTCGCGCCGGGAGCGGAGGCGGATTCAGTCAGCGTCAACGAAACCGAGCGACTCAATTCGTCGGTCGAATAAAAACATTGCGAAACGCGCAGGCGATCGTGCGTCCGGCTGCTCGGCGTCGCCTCTCGGACATGCTGCCCGAGCAGAGCGGACATCTCCTCCGTGCTGATCAAGCTGCAGACGTTGGTGGCCGTCGGCACCGGCACGTCATTCGTTTTCTCGGCCACGGCCGGACTCGGCGAGGGCGGAGCGGTGGCCTGCTTTTCGCATCCAGAAGTGGATAGCGCGACGGATAGGAAAAAGAGAGCGAATGGATGCTTCACGCGGAGTTTGCCGAAAAATTCGGGCGCCGGTATTCGATGGTTAGGACTCGACAGGCGCAAGGATTTCGACAAAGAGAAAACGTTTTGAATATTCTTTCGGCCGTGTCGCACCCGCAAAAGAACGGCGAAGTCGATTCAGCCGCTGACAGACAACCACCATGCAAATCCTGCTGATCGAAGACGAAAAGAAAACCGTCACCTTTTTGACCCAAGGTCTCGAGGAAGCGGGATTCACGGTGACGGCGGCCGAAGATGGCGAGACCGGTTTGGATCTGGCGCGCAAAACGCGCTATGACCTGCTCATCGTCGACGTGATGTTGCCGAAGATGGATGGCTGGGAATTGGTCGCAGAACTCCGCGCCAATGGCACCGATCTACCGATTATTTTCTTAACGGCACGCGATGACGTGAAGGATCGCGTCAAAGGTCTCGAACTCGGGGCGGACGATTATTTGATCAAGCCTTTCGCCTTTTCCGAGTTGATGGCGCGCATTCGTTCGCTGCTCCGCCGTTCGCCGGCGCGGTTCGAAGGGCTGCTCGTCATCGACGATCTGGAGATCGACGTCCATCGCCACCGCGTCACCCGCGCCGGGCAGCCGTTGAGCCTAACGACGAAGGAATTTCTCCTGCTTACCCATCTGGCGCGCGCGGGCGGGGAAGTGGTCTCGCGCAGCGAAATCGTCGAGCAAGTCTGGGATATTCATTTCGATACCGGCACCAACGTCGTCGACGTCATGATGCGGCGCCTGCGCGCCAAAGTGGACGATCCTTACCAGAATAAGCTCATTCGCACCATGCGCGGCGTCGGCTATGCCCTCAAAACGAGCTGAACCGCGCTCGATCGCGTCGCAGCTCGTCATCCTCTTCACCGCGGCGGCCGCGCTGCTCCTCTTCGCCGGCCTCGGCGCGCTCTCCTGGATCGCTGTTCATCACGCCTTCAAAGAAGACAAGGAAGTCCTCGATGATAAGGTGCTCGCGCTCGAAGCCATGTTGCAGGCGCGCGGCGGCCTTTCCGTCGTGAACGACCAGTTGAACGTCCGCCACAATCACGGCCGGAGCGTTTATTGGATTCGCGTTCTTGACGCCGCCGACCACGTCGTGGGCGAGACGCCGCAGATGAGCGCGATGCTGCCCCCCGCTGTTTTTGCCCCGCCGCGAGATCGGGTCAGCGCCCTGCTCGCGCCGACCGATTATCGCGTGGGCGACAAACTCTTCTCGCTCGTCTCGGTCCTTTCCCAGTTTGGCAGCGAACGCTACGTCCTGCAGGTCGCGCAAGACCGTTCGATCGATAACGAATTTGCCGAATACTTCAGCTTGCTTCTCGCCGGGGCGGTTATTTTGGGCACGCTCGCTTCGGCCGTTATCGCCGTCACCGTCACCAAACGCGGGCTGCGTCCGCTCGCCGCCATTACCCAATCACTCAAGCGGATCGGGCCCGCCCATCTCGACCGGCGCGTCGCACCGGCCAGTTGGCCCCGCGAAATTCAGCCGCTCGCCATCGCCTTCGACGACATGCTCGATCGGCTCGAAGATTCGTTCACCCGGCTCTCGCAATTCTCCGCCGATCTCGCGCACGAATTGCGCACACCGATCAACAACATTATGGGCGAAGCCCAGGTCGCGCTCACCAAATTGCGCACGCCGGAAGAATACCGCGCCGTCATCGAATCGAGCGTGAGCGAATGCGAAGAGCTCGCTGCCATCGTCGATAATCTTCTCTTCCTCGCTCGCGCTGAATCGTCGGCTTCGCCCGTGCACCGCAGCCGCCTCGATGGCCATGAAGCGATGGAGAAAATCGCGAGCTACTACGAACCGATCGCCGAGGATCAAGAGGTCACGGTGAGTTGCGAAGGCGAAGGCGCGCTCGAGGCCGATCCCTTGCTCTTCAGTCGCGCGCTCAGCAATCTGGTTGAGAACGCGCTGCGCTTCACGCCGGCCGGCGGCTCGGTGCGAATTCGTCTCGTAGAAACACCGGCGGCGACTGAAGTCTCCGTGCAGGATACGGGCGCCGGTATTGCGGCCGAGCATCTCCCGCGCATCTTCGATCGCTTCTATCAGGTCGATCGTTCGCGCAGTTCGTCGCACGGCGCGGGTCTTGGTTTATCCCTCGTCAAATCGATCATGACGATGCATGGCGGGAGCGTGGCCGTGCAGAGCGAAGTCGGCCGCGGCACGACGATGACGCTGCAATTTCCGCGCGATCAGGGAAGTGTTACCTAACGAGGCTTGCCTTCGCGGCTCAGATAGTAGGCTTCGACTTCCTTCTTGCTCAGCTTGCCGTCGCCATCCTTGTCCGCCGCGGACATCATCGCGCGAGCGACGCCGTGTTTGCGACCATAGGCGAACGCTTCCTTTTTCGTGACCACGCCGTCGTGGTCCTTGTCGCGCGAACGAAATTGGGCGCGGCGTTTGCGATCGCCGGCCGCCCATTCTTCCCTGGTCATGCGACCGTCATGATCCGCGTCGCGCGCAGTAAAAACTTCGCCCACCACGAAATCGCTCGCTTCATCACGCGTCAGGAAACCGTCGTGATTCACATCGGCTTCTTCGAAACCGCCCGATCCGGCGGTGCCGGGAGCCTGCGCGGGCTGGAGATTCTTATTGTTTTGGCAGGCCGCGAGCGCGGCGAGCAGGGCAAGAGCAGCGATGAAGGTGGCGAGAAGATGCGAGAATTTTGACATGGGAAGTTGGGTTGAAAGATGAGCGGGTGAAGGGAATCGAACCCTCGTATGCAGATTGGGAACCTGCCGTTCTACCATTGAACTACACCCGCGTAACGAGCGGCAGTGTAGGTGGACGGCGAAATCTTTGCAATCCCGCAGCTGCTAGCGCCAGGACGCGACATCATCCTTTTTGTCGGAATCGTCTTTGCCTAACGACCATGCGATGACGCCCTGACGCAGCTTCACGCCGTTGCCGTAGGGATCGTCAATGTCTTCGTTGTAATCGGCATCGAGCACAATCCGGTAGGCTTGGCCCCACGGATCGAAGTATCGTCCATCGGTCGAGACGCCGTTGCGCGGCTTATTATCGTCTTTCGCAATCGGCAAATTAAGGAAGGCGATCTTGCGCGGGTTGAGCGCGGTTGCGTTCACGCCGCGCAATTCGTCGAAGATTTCGTTGTTGGAACGGGTGTCTCCGTAAGTTGCTTCCGCGTCGGTCGAGAGGGCCGTCGGATACCTCCCGTATTCCGTGTAGAACGCATTCACCGCGGTGACGATTTGAGTCACGTCATTTTTCGCCTGCGTGCGTTTCGCTTGATCGAGCACACCGCGGGCGACGGGAAAAAGAAGCGCCAATAAGACGGCGATGATCGAGATAACCACCAACAGCTCGATCAAGGTGAAACCGCGGTTTTTCATCGCCATTTTTGCATCTGCTCGGGGAACGGACAGTGCGCGCAATCGGAGTTATCTGGCAGGCAAAAGTCTTCGTAGATTTGGAGCAAACCTTGTTGCCGGGCAACGGTCCTGAGGAAGTCGGCGCGCCGCGGATCGTCGGCGAATAAACGGGCTGCGCCGGTCTCGAGTCGGCGGTTGCTCAATTGCGCGGGCAGCAACGCGTAGTCGGGCCAAACTTCGCGGCCCTCGGCCGCGAACAGTGGAAAAATGACGTTGGCCAATATGTCGGCGGCGCGCGAGTCGCCGATCAAAGCCATCGGCGCGGGCGTCGCCGCGGAAGCGAGCGTGTAATGATGATTCCAAAAAGGATGCCGCAGCGAAACAAAGAAGGCACGAATGGCCGCGGCGTCTCCGTTGCCTAACGACTTGAGGAAGGCTGGCCACTCTTGCACGAGAACTGCGAGCGCGGCGAGGCGGCGTTGCGGGTGATTGAGCGGACGCGCGCCGCTCAGTTCCCAGGCGTCCGGAAGCAAAACGAGGCGGCGCATTTCGTCGGCCGATTTCCACCAGCAATCCCACAGCGTGCGCAAATGACTGCGCGTGTCCTCGGGGAAGGCGGCGAGATCGGGCGTTTGCAAAAAACCGGCGACGCCGAAGAGAAGCGCTTCGGTTTCCTTCGCTCGAGCGTGCAGCAGTTTCAGCGGCAAACGTTGGGCGAGCAGAGTGAAGGGCAATTTGTTTTGCTTGTAGCCGAGGGCGCCGGCGATTTCCTGGAAGAGCGCGGTCTCGCGATCGTGCGCCTCGATGATTTTGCGAAGACGCTTCGCTTTTCGTTGCAGGCGAAACTGGGCGGCGGCTTCGAGAATGCCGAGCACGCGCGGAGCCGCTTCGTCCTTGAGCGGAGCCTGGCAGCGGCCCGGTTGCGCCAGCGGTACGTTGGCGGAAAACGATTCCGGTAGCGTGGCCAGATCGACGCGCACTTGCGGAACGTTGCGATGCGAAACCGTGCGCGTGAAGAAGGCGCGCTCGCTCGCGTGCACAAAAACGTGAAGCACGGTTTCTTCGAAGGCGGGATTGGTCGCGTGCTCGTGCGTCTCCCAGTTCCGATCAGTCAGATCGAACTCGATGCTGCCGCGGGCGGGAGCGTTTCCGTTGCACCGCACGACGGCGTCGGAAAAGTCGGGACCGGCCTCGCGGTTCCAGGTGCCGAATTGGACGATCTCGATTTCTTCTCCGGTGACGGAGGTGAATCGCCGGCCGAAATTGCCGGCGAACCAGCGGGCCTGGAGTTCGAGTTCGCCAGGTGATCGTTGCGCCGAAAAGAGAGGGCGTTCGTGCAGATGGCCGCAGCGGCGTAGTTCGGCGTAGCGTTCGGGGGCAAACATGAGGGCGAATCTTCGATTCGTTAGGCGGTGACGACTGCTTCCGGTTCGGCGGGCATTTCGGCCGGCGGTTCTTCCAGGCAATGCCGCCAGTAATTGGCGATTTGTTCCGCGATGGCCGCGCTCGAACGCGGGAAGAGGAAGAGATAGCTCGGGCCCTTGCCGGCCGCGGGATGGATGAGCAAATTCTCGGAGAGAAACTTTGGTTCGTGCGTCACCATCGCGCCGCCGAGCTCGATCGTTTGCGAGAAACTGCGGCCGCCTTTGCGCGCGACAAAGACAATTTTGCGCGGCTCTTCCTGCGTGGCGACGAGCGCACCAAACAGGTTCGGCGGAATGCGATAACCGCGTCCGCTCAGGCAGGGAACGGCCCAGATGATGGTTTCGTTGAGCACATTTTGACGGCTGAACACGGTTGCCAGTTTGCCGGGCAGATGAGTGGGCAGCGTCTCTGGCCCTTCAGCGCCGGCCGGGAAATTGAGTTTCTTCAAGACGAGCCAGAGCCGGGCTTTGAGCGCGCGCAAAACTTTCGGCGCGAAATAGACGAAGGCCATAAGGAGCGCGAGAAAAATGACGAAGGCGAGTGCGGGATTATAGTGAACAAGCGCGAGCCCGCCGACGACCGCGACATCTTCGACGAGGCTCAGACCAATGTTCGAAAATGGTTCGGGCGAAGTGTTGGCCACGAGCCGCGTGGTGGCTTTGGCGGTGTGCGCCATCAGGCTGGTCGTGCCGGCGAGCAGAACGATGATTACTTCAAAAGTCGGCGTGGTGTGACCGAGCACTTGAAGGGCGAGAAGCGCGCCGCCGATTGGCCGAATGACAGTGTGGACGCTGTCCCACGCCGAGTCGATCCAGGGCACTTTGTCGGCGAAAAATTCGAGGAAGTAGAGAACGCCGGCGATGGTAACGATGATCGGATTACCGAGCACGGCGAGCGATTGGTAATCTGGCGACAGCACGATCCAATGCTGATTAATGGCGAGGCCGGCGGCGAAAACGGTGAGGTAGAGATTGATGCCGGCGAGGCAGGCGAGACCGAGCGCGACACCGAGAAGGTTGAGCCGGTCCATGGGGAAAAGTATGGTGCGCGACGCAAAATTGTCACGCGATTTGCGCGGCGCTTGGCGGTTGCCGCAGGCGGGCGCGCCCTCTACAATTCGCAGCCATGCTCGATATCCGCCTCGTTCGCGAACAGCCTGATTTGGTGAAAACCCTCGTCGCGTCGCGCGGTGGCGACGATGCGGCGAAGGTCGACGAGGTTCTGGCGGTCGATGGCGAACGGCGCAGGATGGAGACGGCGTTGCAGCAATTGAACGCCGATCGCAAACGGTTGAGCAAGGAGATCGGCGGCAAGCGCGGGCGAGGGGAGCCGTCGGATGATTTGGAGAAGAGCGTGCGCGAAATTGGCGATCAGGTTTCTCTCCTGACTGAACAAACGACCGCAGCGGAGGAACGGCAGCGCGATTTGCTGCTGCAGATTCCGAATATGCCGCATGCGAACGCGCCGGTCGGAAAGGACGCGAGCGCGAATCCGGTCGTGCGCACCTGGGGCGAAAAGCCGGAATTGGCCGGCGAGATTTTGGATCACGTTGCGCTTGGGGCGAAACATAGGCTGTTCGATCTGGAACGGGCCGCGAAATTGAGCGGCAGCGGATTTATCTGCTTCACCGGCGCGGGGGCGCGTCTGGAGCGGGCGCTTATTCAATTCATGCTCGACCTGCATACACGCGAGCATGGTTATCTCGAAATGAGTCCGCCATTTCTCGTTAGGCGCGATTGCATGGTCGGGACGACGCAGTTGCCGAAGTTTGAGGACGACATGTACGGGATGGAAGAGGGCCAGATGTTCCTCGCGCCGACGGCCGAGGTGCCGGTGACGAATTTTCATCGCGAAGAAATTCTGCCGGCGAGCGAGCTGCCGAAAAAGTTTGTCGCTTACACGCCTTGTTTTCGGCGCGAAGCGGGTTCGGCTGGGCGCGAAACGCGCGGGATCATTCGCGTCCATCAGTTCGACAAGGTCGAGCTGGTCAAGATCACGACGCCGGAGAGTTCCTACGACGAGCACGAGAAGTTGACGGCGGATGCGGAGAAGGTGTTGCAACTGCTCGGGCTGCACTATCGCGTGATCGAGCTCTGCACGGGCGATATGGGGTTTGGCTCGGCCAAGACCTACGATATCGAGGCGTGGTCGCCGGGTCAGAACGGCTGGCTCGAAGTCTCGAGTTGTTCGAATTTTGAAGACTACCAGGCGCGCCGCATGAACCTGCGATTCAAAGACGCGGAGGGAAAGAATCGTTTTTGCCACACGCTCAACGGCTCGGGGCTCGCTTTGCCACGCGTGTTTGCCGTGCTCCTCGAATGCGGGCAACAAGCGGATGGATCGATCCGGATTCCGGAAAAATTGCAGCCCTATTTCGGCGCGGCCGAGATTCGTTAGGCGTTACAATTCGAGATCGAGCTGGCCGCGCTCGCTCGCGGCCACGGCGCCGGCGGAAGGCAGCGGCAGTTCGTAGCCGAGCCGCTGCGCGACGCGTTGCGCGCTCTGCGGAGCGAATCCTTCGAAGTGATTGTTGAGGAAGAGCCAGACGTTGCGCATGTCGGGCAAATGCCGCTCGATCTTGAGCGACCAGCTCTCGAGCGCGGCTTCGCGTTTCCAAAGCAACTTCCCGTAGCGATGGATCTGCCCGCCGTCGCGATCGTATTTAGTCGCGTAGTCGCCGAGCAATCGCAGATAAATGAAATCGGTGGTGCGCGGCAGAAACTCGAAGGGCGCGAGATTGCGTTCGTTGAGCGGACTGGTGTCGGCCCAAACCCAGCAGACGCGGTGTTTTTCAAGCAGGCGAATGATGGGCGGCCGATGCCAGCCGGGATGCCGGAACTCGATGGCGAAACGGAAGTCGGCCGGCAATTGCTCGAGAAATTCGCGTAGCGCCGGCTGGCCCGTCTTGGGCGAAAACGAGGGCGGCAATTGAATGAGAATGACGCGCAGCTTGGACGCGAGCGGCTCCAGCGCGCGCAGGAACGCCGTCATCGGCGCGCGGCAATCGCGCAATTGGCAGGTATGCGTGATCTCGCGCGGCAGCTTGCAAACGAAGCGGAAGTGAGCCGGCGTCGCCTCATCCCAATGGCGGACGGCGTTCGCGCTCGGCGGCCCATCAAAGGTGGAATCAATTTCCACCGCCGGGAAATAGCGCGCGTAAAACTCCAGCCATTCGCTCGAAGGCAAATCCGCTGGATAAAAAGCGCCCTCCCACTCTGCAAACGACCATCCGCAGGCGCCAATCCGGATTCGTTGCTGGTCGTTTAAATTCAAGCGGACAAAAATAGGCGAGAGCGGTGCAAAAAGGAACGCTCAACCTGCCCTCCCGAATCGCCGGCCGGCCGAGGGCTGGATGGCTGCGGCCAACTTGACGGAGGGTGTAAGGTTAACTACCCTGCGGACGCTTCATGCGTTTCCGTCTTATTCTACTTTTAGTTGCTGCGTGTATTGCGTTCCCGGAGCGCAGCCCGGCCCCGGTTGTTTTTAAGCCCGGGAAGGGTGCCAAATACCACGCTCCGGGCGAGGAGGAAATCAATGGCACGGCCCGCGAGCTGTTTGATATCGCTCAAGACGCGGAACGAAAAGGCCACACCGGGCGGGCGATTAAAGCCTACCGGAAAATCGTGCGGAAATACGAGCGAGATGTGCTTGCCCCGCAATCAGCTTTTCGCGTCGCCCAAATTTACGAAAAAATCGGATCGCTGGTCCGTTCGGCGCAAGCCTACCGCTATTTGGTCGAGCGTTATCCGCAGACTAATTTTTTCGATGAAGCGATCGAGGCCCAATTCCGCATCGGCGAAACTTTGCTCAACGGCAAAAAGCGCAAGGTTTTCGGCATCCCGGTCGCCAACTATTACGGGACAGCCGTGGAAATTTTCGCGTCGATTGTGCGCTCGGCTCCCCGGGGGAAATACACCGCGCGAGCGCAGTTTGATATCGCTCTGGCGCGGGAGAAACAAGGCTTGAGCGACTCGGCCATCGCCGCTTACCAGGCGATCATCGATAAATTCCCGGACAGTCCTCTGGCGGCCGATGCGCAGTATCAGATCGGTTATATTTGGTATAAGGCGGAACGGTCCGGCGCGCAGGATCCAAACGCGGTCTCGAAGGCAAAGCAGGGTTTCGAGGATTTTCTCTATCGGTATCCGCACAGCGAAAAAGCGGCGCAGGCCCAGGAGAATTTGCGGCGGCTTGAAAACAAGGAAACGCGCGATTCGTTAGGCATCGCGAGGTTCTACGACAAGCGGAAGGATTATCGTGCCGCCGTAATCTATTATAATGAAGTGATTCGGCAGCAGCCCGGCTCACTGGCGAGCGACAAAGCGAAAAAGCGCGTCGATCAGTTGCGCGCCAAAGTTGGCGACGCTGCTCTGCAGCCGCCGCTGAAAGTGACGGCAAAGAAAAAGCCGAGCAGCAGAATTAGCGGCAATGGCGAGCCCTCCGCCGCTCGCAGCGAAGTACCAGCGATGCGCACTTCGCCGGACGATGTTTCGCCTCTGCCTCCTCCCGAAGCCGACCTATCGCTCCCGCCGCCCGCGTCGCTTACCCCGGATACGACGACGGCGCCCGCCACCGAGCCGACCCCCGCACCTTCGGCTTCGCCCGATGCTTCCGCGTCGCCGACTCCGTGAAGAAGCTCGGCGCCGCGAGTCTGCTCGCTTTTCTCCTGGCTGGTTGCCTCGGCTATAAGATTGGTCCGGCCAAACCGTATTATCTGCGCGATGTGCAGACGCTGGCGGTGCCTAATTTCAAAAACAGTACCTTGTATCCGCGCACGGAAGTTTTGGTCACCGGGACCATCATCAAGCAGATTCAACAGGACGGCACCTTCAAGGTGGTGGGAGACAATGACGCGGACGCCAGTTTGCAGGGGGAAATCCTTTCCATTACGCGTGCGCCCTCCCGCTCGGTGCGCGGCAACGTTCTGGCCACGACCGAATTTGCGCTCGTTATGCGCGTACGCTACAAGGTCGTCGGCCGGGATGGGAGAGATCTGGCGCGATCCGCCACCGCCATTGGCAGGACCAGCTTTTTCGTCAGCCAGGACATCAGCACGGACGAGCGGCAGGCGCTTCCTCTGGCCACGGAGGATCTCGCCAAGCGGTTGGTCAGCCAGTTAAGTGAAGGCTGGTAAGGCCGGATGAAGGGCGACGAGAAACTGTGGCAAATTCTCAGCGACAAACTGGAAATGTTGCGCGCCAGCAATCAGTTGAGCGAAGCCATTCGCGTGGCCGAGACTGCGCTGGAACTGGCTCATCGCGCTTTTCCGGCTGGCGCGCCGGAGATCGCGTTTAGCCTCGAACGCCTCGGTCAGTTGCGCGACCAGCGTGGCGATCGGGCTGGCGCCAAACCTGTGCTCGAGCAAGCCCAGGCTTTGTTCGAAAAGGCGGACCCACCCGATCCGCGTCACCTCTATCGTTCCGCCCGGCGCCTCGCTTATCTTTGCGATAATCTCGGCCAGTCGGAGGAAGCGATTCATTACTACGAGAAAGCGATCGAGGCCGGGATGAAGCTGCCCGATCTATCTCACTCCGATCTCGGCACGCTCCTCAACAACGTCGCGCTCATCTACCGAAAGTCGGGCCGGCAAAAGGCGGCCGAGCCCTATTACCTGCACGCCCTCGAGATATACGAAAAACAACTCGGCCAAGAACACTCCGACGTTGCTTCGGTTCTCAATAATCTTGCCGTCTTTTACACGAACGAAAGCCGCTTTGAGGAAGCGGAAAAAACCCACCTGCGTGCCCTCGCCATTCGCGAAAAGGTGCATCCGCCCGGGCACTCCGATATTGCGCAATCGAAGTGCAACCTCGCCGTCGTCTATCATTCGCGCGGCGAATTCGAGCGCGCGGGCGAGCTTTACCGCGAATCGCTCAAGAGCTGGGAAGAAGCTGAGGCCACGCCCCCGAAAGATTACGAGATCGTCGCTTCGAATTACGCCGATCTCCTGCGTTCGTTGGGCAAAGCACGCAAGGCGCAGGGTATTGAAGACCGCGCCCGCAAGCGCCGCCGCGCCTGATCACGCGCTGGCGCATAGGGGTGATTTGGTTGCCCTTGCGCTTTGGGCGGCAGCGCGCACAATTGCCGTCGGCTTTCCCAAAAGCTCACGTGGCGGAATGGCAGACGCGTACGGCTCAGGACCGTATGGGGAAACCCGTGGAGGTTCGACTCCTCTCGTGAGCACCCCTCCTGTGCGAGGTCGTCGTGATCCGTTATTTCGAGGCCAGGTCAGAGCCATCCGATTTCTCGGAACCGGATTTCTGCAACGCCACTTGGGCGCTCACCCGCTGAATCTGCTCCGACTGCTGCTTCATGGCCGCCGTTAACGCATCAATCTGTTTTTGCTGCTGCTCCACTTTCCGATGTTCTTTGAGAAACTCATTGAGGAGCATGGCGTTGACCGCTTCGTAGCGGACAGAGTAAATCTCACCTTTGTCGTCGCGGGCCACCAGATCGGGGCTGACCTTGGCCACTTCCTCAGCGATGAGGCCAAACTGCGCGGTCTTCTTCGGATCGAGC
>JBBSQB010000018.1:0-60801 GCA_038258245.1 Chthoniobacterales bacterium | reverse complement strand
TCCCCCCCCCCCCCCACGGCGGCCGCGTGGGCGCCCCCGCCCCACCCCTGGGGGCGCCTCCGTCCACTCCGCCCCTCCGGGGGGGCCGGGGTGCCCCCCCCCGCGCCGCCCACCCCCCCCGGCCCCCCTGGGCACCCGCCCCCCCCCCCCGCCCCCGACCCCCCCCCCCCCCCCCCCCCCGCCCCCCCCCCCCCCCCCCCCCCCCCGCCCCCGGCCGCTCCCCAGCATGAAAATCCCGCCATCCACGCTAAACTCATGCCGATGACTTCCGCCGAAATCCGCCAATCGTTTCTCGATTTCTTCCGCGAGAAAAAGCACACCGTCGTGCCCTCCTCCTCGCTCCTGCCGGATTCGCCGAATCTGCTTTTCACGAACGCCGGGATGAACCAGTTCGTCCCCATTTTCCTCGGCCAGCAAACCGCGCCCTACGATCCGCCTCGTGCCGCCGACACCCAGAAATGCATCCGCGCCGGCGGCAAGCATAACGACCTCGACGACGTCGGCCTCGACACCTATCACCACACTTTTTTCGAGATGCTCGGCAACTGGAGCTTCGGCGATTACTTCAAAAAAGAAGCCATCGCGTGGGCGTGGGAACTCATTGTCGATCGCTGGAAATTTCCGGCCAACCGGCTTTACGCCACCGTCTATCGTCCCGGCCCTAACGAACCGTCCGAGTTCGATCAGGAAGCGTTCGACCATTGGAAAGCGCTCTTCGAAAAAGCCGGGCTCGATCCCGCGATCCACATCGTCGACGGCAATAAGAAGGACAATTTCTGGATGATGGGCGACACCGGCCCGTGCGGGCCCTGCTCTGAGTTGCACGTCGATCTCACGCCAGCCGGCGACACGAAAGGCTCGCTCGTCAATGCCGGCGACCCGCGTTGCATCGAGATTTGGAATCTCGTGTTCATCCAGTTCAACGCGAATCCGGATGGCAGTTTTGTTCCGTTGCCGCAGCGCCACGTCGACACCGGGATGGGCTTCGAGCGCGTCGCCTCGATCATTCAAGGAACGAAAAACTTTAGCGATTTCACAGGCATTATCTCGAACTACGAGACCGATGTCTTCCGTCCCATCTTCGACGAGATCGAGAAACTCAGCGGGAAGAAATACACGAGCACGCTGCCCGTAACTCATGCTTCCAGCATGACCGGTCAGGCGGGCTTCCAGCCGGCCGCTCCCTCCTCCGGGCAGGATGCCCGGCCGACCAATCAGGCTGGAAGCCTGAGTTACGAGCAGGAAAAAATCGACATCGGCTTCCGCGTCATCGCCGACCACATCCGCACGCTCAGCTTCGCCATCGCCGACGGCATCCAGCCGAGCAACGAAGGCCGCGGCTACGTCCTGCGGCGCATCCTGCGAAGAGCGGTGCGATATGGTCGTTCGTTAGGCTTTCATGAGCCGTTCTTCTATCAGCTCGTCGACGTGCTGGCCCGCGCCATGGGCGAAGTCTTCCCCGAACTCCGCGCCCGCCAGTCGCACATTATCGAAACGCTGAAACGCGAGGAAGATTCCTTCAATCGCACGCTCGACAAGGGCATCGAACTTTTCGAGCGGGAGGTCGCGAGATTGCAGGGCGCTTCTGCTCCGGGGAGCGCACGCGACTCGCGTGCCGTTTCCGGCGACTCGCCGGAAACCTCCGTCGCAGCGCAAACGCGCTACTCCAGGCGCCGTCTTCCCCACTTCGAGCGGCCCTGGTCCAAATATGCCATCACTTTCAGCACGGCGAGCCGGCAACCGCTCCCCCAAGCCGAGCGAGATGTCGTCCTCGAATGCATCCTTTTTCCCGCAAAACAGAATCATTTCGCACTCTACGTTGCCTGTGTGATGCCCGATCACGTCCACCTGTTGTTGGAGCCGCAGGTGAAATCGCAGGAGGAGAAAGGGGACGCCGTTTTCTATTCGCTCACCGAGATTCTACAAAACATCAAATCGGTTTCCGCGCATCGGATCAACAAGCTGCGGAAGACCAGCGGCCCGGTCTGGGAGAAAGAATCCTTCGATCGATTGATCCGATCGGAAAGCGACCTGCAGGAGAAATTTCAGTATATCTGCGAGAATCCGTGGAACACGGGAGTCGCCGAGGCTAATCAACATTATCGGTGGCTTTGGACGGCGGAAGACCAGCAGGCGTCCGGCGAGTCGCCGGACGCGGCACGCGAGTCGCGTGCGCTCCCCAGAAAAGAAGCGTCGGCGCTGTCTGGCGCGTTCGCGTTTCGCCTTTACGACGAGCAAGGCTTCCCGCTCGATCTCACTGAGCTAATGGCCCGCGAGCGCGGACTCACTGTCGACACGGAAGGCTTCGAGAAGTTAATGGACGAACAGCGCGCCCGGGGCCGTTCGGCGCAAAAGAAGGAGGTGATCACGCTATCGGAAATCAGCGCCAACGAGCCAACCACATTTCTCGGCTACGAACACGATCACACGGGCGCCGACGTGCAGGAAATCCTGTCGGTGAAAGGCAAAATGGTGGCGATCCTGAACAATTCTGTTTGCTACGCGGAAATGGGCGGCCAGGTCGGCGATGCGGGCCAGCTGCAGGCCAAGGGCGAAACGTGGCGCGTGACCAATACGCAAAAATCCGGGGCGGCGATTTTGCATTTTCTCGGAGGAGATTCAGCCCCGACTGCGGGAGATCACGTCACCGTGCGGATTGATCGCGAACGCCGGAGCGCTATCGAGCGGCATCATTCGGTGACGCATCTGCTGCATTGGGCGCTGCACGAAATCGTGAGCCGCGAGGCGACGCAAAAAGGCAGTTATGTTGGACCGGAGAAGTTGACGTTCGATTTCGCGAGCGCGGCGCTGACGAAAGAGCAAGTGCGCGCGGTGGAGAGATTGGTGAACGAAAAGATCGCGGAGAAAGCGGCTGTTTCCTGGACGGAAATTCCCTACGCCGACGCGAAGCAACGCAGCGATATCCAACAATTCTTCGGCGACAGATACGGCGATATCGTGCGCGTGGTCCAAATCGGCGGCGCGCCTAACGAGTTAAACGGTTACTCCATGGAACTGTGCGGCGGCACGCACGTGCGGAGCACAGCTGACATCGCGCATTTCCGCATCGTCGCGGAATCGGCCATCGCCGCCGGGATTCGGCGAATCGAAGCGGTGGCGGGCGAGGCGGTCGGCGCCTGGGCCAGGGCGGAGGCTGCGCGGCAAGATGAGAAATTTGCGGCGCTGCAAAAGAAGAAGGCGAATTTAGCGGCTTTGCCCGATTTTGCGGCGACGGACCACGCGGGTCGCGTGGCGCTGATTGAAAAGCGCGCGGCGCAGTTGGAAAAGCTCGAAGCGGACGTGCATGCGTGGGAAAAGGAAAACGCGAAGGCGGCGGGCGCGGAATTGCAGAAGCGCGCGGCGACGATCGCGCAGGATTTGTTGGAGAAACATCGCGAGCAACCATTCGTCGTCACGCAGATTCCAGAGGCGGACGGCGCGCTGCTCCAGGCGATCACCGACGCGATGAAGTCGGACTTCAAGGGCCCAATCTTTCTGGCCGGCGCAGCAGACGGACGCGTCGATTTGGTGGCGTCAGTGCCGAAGGAATTGACGGCGCAGTTTCAAGCGGGCGCGTTGATCCAGAAGATCGCGCCCATCGTCGGCGGCAAAGGCGGCGGCCGGCCGGACAACGCCCGCGGCGCCGGCAAAGACCCGTCGAAGATCGACGAAGCACTCGACGAAGCCCGCCGCCTGATGGCCGCGCCTTAGGCGAAGGCCGGCGCGATCGTTAGTCCGGCAACATCAGCGTGACCAAGGCGGTCGCGCCGATGCCGAAGCTGAGAACGACCAGGTAGGCGAAGCCGCCGAGGAAGAACTTGAACGTGCTCATGAACCATCCCTGGCGGTAAACGCGAAAGATGGAGGCAAAAACGAGGCATGCGCCCAGGGTGCATAAAGCGGCAATGAGAAGTCCTCCGAACACCGCCGAAATGCGATTGGCGCCCATCGCCGCCAGCACGGTGACGACGACGGCGAGGTAAACAAAGCTGTGAATGTGCAAGGCGTAGACGAGATGCTCGATGTAGTAACGCCGCTGGCGGATGTAGAGCACCTTGAGGATGAAAGCGAAAAGCGGAATGCAGCAGAGCATCATGGTGGGGATGTTGCTCCGCAGGGTTCCGAGGAAGAGCTCACCCTTGCTGCCGTCTTTTCCAATCTTGGTCTTGATGCGCTCTTCCATCCATTTCCCGAAGGCGGTGGTCTCCTTGTCGAGGTGGCCAACCTCATCTTCGTCGAAGGTGACATAGCGGTTCTTCGTCGTCGGGGTTTTCTTCTCGGCGGGAGTGGCGGCGTCTTCTTCTGAAGAAACGGCCGGCAGGGGCGGGCCGATGAAGGCTGGAGCGGAAGTTGGCTTCGGAGGGGGCGTGGCATCCGGCACGCGCCGGAGCGCTTCGCGCGTGCGCGCCCCTTCGTCTTTGAGGCGGGCGACGGACACACCGGCCGGCGGTTTCACCGCGGCACGAATGATCTTTTGTTCTTGGTGGGTGAGGCCGCCATGGGGACCGTTTAAGCGCGCACGGGCCGCTTCCATTTCGGCGCGCTGCTCCGGATTCAGCGGGGAGTCTGGCCCGGCCAGTTTTAGCATCGTGGCATTGAGGGTGGCGCGATCTTCGGGGCGGAATTCTGGAGGAACGCTGGCTTGGAATTGAAGCAGCTTGGCGAGCAGAAAAAAGGCGATGCTGGCGAGCAGATACAAACGCAGCGGATGGACGTAGCGCGCCCGTTTGCCGGAGTTGAAGTCGTTGGTCAGCTTCCAGGGTTTTGCGAGGAGGACGCCGATGGATTTGAAGAACTTGGCGTCCCAATTGAAAAAGGAATCGGCCGCGTCGGCGAGGATATGGAGGAGCGAGCGGTGGTAATCGACGGCGTGCTGGCCGCACTTTGCGCAATACTGGCCGGTCAACTCGGCCCCGCAGTTTTCGCAATGCGTCAGCGGCGGGCGGTCGCGTTTTTTCTTACGACGAAAAAACCGGCGCGGCCCCCCGATTTCCTCGGAAGCCGCGGCCGCGGCATCGCCGAGAATGAACTGAGTCGATTCGTCGGACATGATTGTGCGCGGCGGATTATTTTACCGCGGCCCAAACGCGATGCACGTCGTCGTGATCTTCGAATGTTTGCAGAAATTCGCCGACCTGGATGCGATCTGGCTCGCTTAATTCCGGATAGTTCTTGGCGATGTAACCCAGTTCGCTCGTCACAATCGTCCAACCGTTCCGCCCGAGCCATTCGGAGACGGCGTGCAAATCAGTCGCGGCAGTGACGAAGCGCGCGCCGGCCGTGCCTTCCGGAATCTCAGAGTCGTCGGCATGCGAGAGCGAGGAAACATCCTGCGCACCGGCTTCGATGGCAGCGGCCTCCGCATCGGTTGCCGTATCGGCGTGATGGGCTTCGACGAGGCCGACGTGGTCGAAGAGAAATTTGTTGCTGCCCGGAGCGCCGAGCTGGCCGCGCTTGAAAAGGACGCGAATCTCGGGCGTGGTGCGGTTTTTGTTGTCGGTCAGGATCTCGACGATGACCGGCACCTTATTCGGCGCGTAGCCTTCGAAGACGATGTGCTCGAGCAATAGTTTTTCCGTGCCGACGCCTGCGCCCTTCTGGATCGCGCGCTCGATCACATCCCGTGAAACGCTGGCCCGGCGTGCTTTCTCGCAGGCGGCGAAGAGGCGGGCGTTACCGTTCGGATCGGCCCCGCCCATTTTCGCGGCGACCATGATTTCCTTCACGAGCTTGCCGGTGATCTGGCCTTTTTTAAGCCCGGCGACTTCGCGCTTTGCATGCAACCATTGGCGACCCATGCAGCGGGTTTAACACGCGCCCGCAAGGGTCACAAGCACCCTGATCTCAATCGCGGAAGAGGAAGAGCGCAGCGGTGAGGATCACGCCAATTCCGAAGAGCATAAGCGCGCCACTGACGAAGTAAGTGTAGGCCATGAGCAGGAGGCCGATGAACATCGTTTTCCAGGCGTGCATCTTTTTGCCGTAGGCCAGCGCAACGAAGCCGACCGAGCTGAAGATCAGGTTGGCGAAGAGAGCTGCGGCGGTGAAATTTGGCAGGGCAAAACTCGGAGGCATGCCTTCGGTGGAGCTAAATCCACGCCAGTCCACTCTCCGGGAAAGGATTGACCCCCAGTGTGAGAGTGACAATATGCGCCTGCGCTCGGCGCATCAATCCACGCGACTAACGAAAGAAACACCGATGGCTTCGAAATTCCTTAAAACCAAAAGCCCGGAACTTCTCATCCGCGAATCGGAAGCACCCGACCGCGTGATGAAGCGTTCGCTCACTGCCTTTGACCTCACCTGTCTCGGCATCGGCGCCATTATCGGAGCGGGAATCTTCGCGCTCGCCGGCACGGCCGCCGCAGGTGAATCGGCGCGCGTCGGCGAATCGCTCATCAAGACGCCGGTCCTGAATTTTATCATCTCCTGGATTCAACACAGCGATCTGGTTTTCGGGCGGCCGGCCGCGGGGCCAGCGGTCGCACTCTCCTTTGTGGTGGCGGCGCTCGCCTGCGGTTTCGCCGCACTTTGTTACAGCGAACTCGCCTCCATGATCCCTGTCTCGGGCTCGGCTTACACTTATTCCTACGCCACACTCGGTGAGATCATCGCCTGGATCATCGGCTGGGATTTGATCCTCGAATATGCGGTCGGCAACATGGCGGTGGCTGTCGGCTGGTCGGGATATTTTGTGCAGTTGTTAGGCAATTTACCGTTTGGACTGCACCTGAAATTCCCGCTCTGGCTGGTGAGCGACCACACCTCGGCCGCCACAATTATCGCAAAAGGCGGCGCCGCGCTGAGCGATTATTCGTCTACTGCGCTGCCGGTTATCATGGGCCATCCAATTGCGTTTAACCTGCCTGCGTTCCTCATCGTCGCCGCCGTGACCACGCTGCTTATCTACGGCATCCGCGAAAGCGCGACGGCCAATACGACCATCGTCATCATCAAACTCGCGGTTGTTGTTTTCGTTATCGCGTTTGGCTCATTCATGGTGAACCCGACGAACTGGCATCCGTTTATGCCGAGCGGATTCGGCGGCGTGATGAGCGGAGCGGCCATCGTCTTCTTTGCCTTTATCGGCTTCGACGCCATTTCGACAACCGCGGAGGAAACGAAAAACCCGCGACGCGATCTACCCATCGGCATGATCGCCAGCCTCATCATCTGCACGATCCTCTACGTTCTGATGTCGCTCATTCTCACTGGAATGAAAAAATACACGACGTATGTGGGCGATTCGGCTGCGGTGGCGACCGCGTTTGCCGCGAAGCCCTGGGCGCAGGCGCTCATCAGTGCGGGCGCGCTCGCCGGCCTCACCTCCGTGCTGCTCGTCTTCCAACTCGGACAGCCGCGCATTTTCATGGCCATGGCGCGCGACGGCTTGTTGCCGAGCTATTTCGCGCGCATCCACCCGCGTTATCGCACACCTTATATTACGACGATCTGGACCGGGCTGGTCGTCGGCGGCGTCGCCATGCTCACGGATATTGGCTCGTTAGCCGATCTCACGAATATCGGAACACTCTTCGCTTTCGCGCTCGTTTGCGCCGGCGTCATCGTTCTGCGCAAGAAAGATCCGAGCCGGCCACGGCCTTTCCGCGTGCCGTTCGTGCCCATCTTTCCGATTCTCGGTGTGCTCTTTTGTGGTGCGCTCATGCTGAGCTTGCCGATTGAAACCTGGATTCGCTTTTTTATCTGGCTGGCGATCGGCCTGCTTATCTATTTCTTCTACAGCATTCGACACAGCCGCTTGCAGCGCGGCATCGACACGGGCGATACCGAAGATACGAATCCCGCGATCGAGTCCTGACCTTGGACTGGAGCGGTTAAAAGCAAACGCGCTTCTTCGCCCGGACGCGCGGAAGCGCGTCCCTCCGACAGAGGCGTGACCGCCCGCTCCAATCGACTTCGCCGGCTCTCTTGGAGGGACATGCTTCTGCATGTCCGGGACGCGCAACGCGCGCCTGCGTTCGCCTGACGAATAACGAAACTCGGCTCTAGCGCGCCTTCGCTCCCGCCGCAGTGTCGGCCGCCTTCTCCGCGCCTTCGGGCTTGAGATATTTGGCGAGGAAATTTTCCATCGCCTCGTAAAAGGCGAATTTGTTTTCCTCGTTATGGAATCCGTGGCCTTCGTTTTCCTTGACCATGTATTCCACATCCACGCCGCGCTTCTTGAGCGCCTCCACCATTTGATCTGATTCCGCCTTGTTCACGCGCGGATCATGCGCGCCCTGCGCCACGAAAAGTGGTGCCTTGATCTTGTCGACGTGCATCACCGGTGACGCTTCCTCGAGCAGCTTCTTGTCCTTGATCGGATCGCCCACCATGGCGTGCATCTGATCGAGGAACGGCTTCCAATACGGCGGGATCGTCTTCATGAAGGTAAACATGTTGGCCACGCCCACGTAATCGACTGCGGCCGCGTAGAGATCGGGGGTAAACGTCACGCCGGCGAGCGTGGCGTATCCGCCGTAACTCCCACCGTAAATCGCCACGCGTTTCGGATCGGCGACGCCTTTTTTGGTCAGCCACTGCACGCCGTCGGTGATGTCGTCCTGCATCGTCTTGCCCCATTGCTTGAAAGAGGCTTCCCAGAATTTGCGGCCATAGCCGGTCGAGCCGCGGAAGTTCATCTGCAAAACGGCGTAGCCGCGGTTGGCCAAAAATTGCACTTCCGGGTTATAACCCCAGGAATCGCGATACCATGGGCCGCCGTGCGGATTCACCACCACCGGCAAATTCTTCGGATCGCGACCGACCGGCAACGTCAGGTAACCGTGGATCGTCAGGCCGTCGCGGCTCTTGTATTCGATCGGCTTCATCGGCGCCAGCTCGCTCGCTTTGAGCCACGGAGCGACTTCCGCCAGTTCGGTGAGTTCACCCGTCTTCACGTTAAACAACTGCCGCGTTCCCGGCGTGCGATCGCTCGTCGCCGCAATGACGAAGGCGTCTTCCTCGTGATCCGTGTCAACGACATCCACCTGCATGCCCGGCAATTTTTTCTGGATCGTCGCGTACATTTTCTCCGACTGCGGGTCGAGAAACTTGCGCTCTTCCTTCCAATCCGTGTAGATCGCGTAGGTCAAAACTTTGCGCTTTTTCGAATAAGCCAGCGCGTCCACATCGACATTTTGGTTTTGGTAAATCATGCCCGTTTCCTTGCCTGTCGCCGGATCGATCTTGACGATGGCCTGCTTGTCCCGGCCGATATTCGACGACGCGTAGAGCTCCTTGTTATCGAAGGTATAGAACTGCGGAACGATGTGCTCCCGGAAATCCGTGCTCACCACTTTTTTGAATTTCGCCTTCTCATCCGGGCGGGTGAGCAACGAAGTATTTACGCCGTCGGTCTCAGTCGCGGCGAGGATGCGTCCCTCGTGATCGGTCACCCACGAGTCGACATGGCCCGGATTTTCCGCAGCCACCTTCATCTCGCCCGTTACCACGTTCACGCGCACAGCGTCGAAGAGCTCCGGATTGCGCTTGTTCAACGTGACCAGGATATCGGTCTCCGAATTATCCTCCAGATCGTCAATCAAATCGGAGCGCACCTTCGGAAAAGGCGTCAGATCCTTTACCTCACTGCTCTTCAAATCGACGCGAAAGAAATGGAAATTTTCGTTACCTTTATTGTCCTGCGCGTAAACGATGTCATCGTTCCCCTTCCAAAAATAATCGCGAATATCTCGATCCTTCTCCGACGTGATCCGCTTCGCTTCGCCGCCGGCTGTCGGGCGAATCCAGACATTCATGCGCGATTCCCATGGGGCGAGATAGGAAAGCGTCTTTCCATCGGGCGAAAGCAGATAGCCGCGGCTTTCCGGATTGCGGAAAAAATCGCGAACCGGAATGCGCGGCGGCACCGAGACGGAGGCAGCGGGCGCGGGCGATTTTTCCTGGGTAAAGGCAGTGGCAGTAAGGGTCAAAACAGCAAGGATCGACAGAGCAATCGTTCTCATAGGTATGGATAAGATGCGGCAACCGCATCGGTTGGATTCAAAAATAATCGGTGGCCAACGCTAGACTTCCGTCGCTTCGAGGAAACCCTCGAGCTGACGAATGCGCGTAGGGTGACGCATCTTGCGAAGTGCTTTCGCTTCGATCTGGCGAATGCGTTCGCGCGTCACGCGAAATTGCCGGCCGACTTCTTCGAGCGTGCGGCTGTAACCGTCGACCAATCCAAACCGCTGCTCGAGCACCTGACGCTCCCGCTCGGTCAACGTCTCAAGCACATCCTTAATCTTCTCTTTTAAGAGAGCGATCGCCGTCATGTCGCTCGGGTTTTCCGCGCCTTTGTCTTCGATGAAATCGCCGAAGTTCGTCTCCTCGCTTTCGCCAACTGGCGCCTGCAGCGAGATCGGCTGCTGCGCCATTTTCAAAACGGCGCGCACGCGATCGACCGGCAGCAAAATTTCCTCGGCCACCTCCTCCGGAGTCGGCTCGCGCCCGTATTCCTGGACGAGCTGCTTCTGCACACGCATCAGCTTGTTGATCGTCTCGATCATATGCACCGGGATGCGAATGGTACGCGCCTGATCCGCAATCGAACGGGTGATGGCCTGCCGAATCCACCACGTCGCGTAAGTCGAAAATTTGTAGCCGCGCCGATACTCGAACTTCTCGACCGCCTTCATCAGGCCCATGTTTCCCTCTTGAATGAGATCGAGGAAGGAGAGGCCGCGGTTCGTGTATTTCTTGGCGATAGAAATGACGAGGCGCAGGTTCGCCTCCACCATTTCGGTTTTGGCGCGAAGCGCTTTGTGCAGCCAGCCCTTGAGCGCATCATAATGTTCGACGTATTCGTCGACCGAAAGCCAGAGCCCGCTTTCCAA
Source organism: Chthoniobacterales bacterium (assembly GCA_038258245.1). GTDB lineage: Bacteria > Verrucomicrobiota > Verrucomicrobiia > Chthoniobacterales > UBA10450 > JBBSQB01. Next base: position 49,960 of record JBBSQB010000018.1, on the reverse strand, counting down.
TTCCCGCAGCTTGACCGTCGCGCCGGTGCCGTTGCTGCCGCGTTTGCCGCCATCGCCCCGAATCGAAAGCAGGAGGCCATATTGCGCGTCGGCCAGATGGACGAACTCTTCGGTCACCTTCTGCTTGAAATAGAATTTCGGATAAAGCTTCTGGATGTGAGCGACGCTCCGTTGAAACGCCTTCAGCTTCTTCAAATCGCGCCGCGTTCCCTTGAGCAGTTGTGCGTATTCCTTGGAAAGTTTTGCGGCCAGCTTCTCGACCTGCTTGCAGAGGCGCGGCAACATCTTCATGTAGCGCTCCCGGCTCTCGATTTTCTTGTCGAGAATCACGCGATCGAAGCGTTCTCCGCCTAACGAAAGCTTCTCGGCCAGATCGAGATGCGCCTGGGCGATAAAGCCGAAACGATGAATGTGCTTTTGCACGCTGGCTTCGGCTTCCTCGATCCGCTTGGAAATTTCCACTTCCTGCTCGCGCGTGAGCAACGGCACCTGGCCCATCTGCTTGAGGTACATCCGCACCGGATCGTCGAGAATATCGAGCTTCGTCTCCGGTTTAACTTCCTCCTCCTCTTCCGTGTCCTTCTTGCCGTCTTTGTAACTATCGACCTCGGAGGCTTCGATGATGTTGATCTCCATCCGGCGCAGCCGGGTGAGAATGGCGTCGAGATCATCCGCGTCCGTGACATCGGTCGGGAGCGCTTCGTTCAGATCGTCGAAAGTGAGATAGCCCTGTTCCTTGGCCAGCTTGATCAGCTCGCGAATGCGGCTCTGCACCTCGTCCGCCCCAAGCGGCGACGGCATGAGCGGCACTATTTCCAGCGGCACTTTCTTGGGAGCGCGGGCAGTTTTTTTACTCTTGCCGCCCTGCTTGCTCGAAGAGCGCCCCTTGCCGGCGCGCAAACTTCGCTTCGCTTTGGGAGCCGATCGGCCAGCCTTTTTCGCGGGCCGTTTCTTAGCTGTGGAATGCGTTGCCAAACGTTGGTTTTTTGATTCCGAACAAAGCTTTTCCCGTGCCGATCAGTGTGCCCCGCCACCTCGGTTTAACCCTCAGCCGCGGGGACGGGCGGAAGCCTCGGAACGTCGCGAAGCTGCTCCCTCAGGTCAACAACTTCTTTCTGCAATCGCACTTCTTCCCCGGGCGTGAGTTGCGGCAGTTTCATCCGGCTCTCCGCCGCCTGCAGTTGGCGGCGCAAACTGTTTTGACGCAAACCAGCCCACCAATCGCGCGCCACTGCGAGCGCATTTTCTGGCATTTTGCGCAGAAGCCATCCCGAGATAAGCGCTTCCTGTTCAGGGGCCAAATCGGCCATGAAGGTATTAAGCGAAGCCGGATCGTCGGGCTGAATCGCGCTTTCCAAAATGCGGCGCAGCAAATCGGTATTGGGCGTTTGCGCGAGCACTTCCGGCCAATCCTGTTCGAGGAGAAACGCGCGCGCCTCCCCGTCCCGCAAGGCGAGCAGACAAAGCATGGCGACCTCGTGCGGCGGCGCCGGAGCCGGCGCGGCCGATACTCGCGTAGAACCTTCATCGCGCGCGTAGCTGCGACCCGCCTTCGGAATCAAGGTCGCGAAATCCGCCGCTGGCACCCCGAGGCGCGCGCTCGCCTTGCTCACCACTTCGCCGCGCATGAAGGGATCGTGCACGCGCCCGATCGTCTCGGCCAGCTTCCGCGCCAATTCCATCTTTGCGCCTAACGAGTGTAAATCCGCGGCCGCGGTTTCCCGCTCGATCCAGTAATCGAAAAAATCCTGCGCGCCCTGGACCAGTTCCTCGAATTTCTCGCGGCCCTGCCCGCGCACGAGCGAATCCGGATCTTCGCCCGGCGGCATTTCCGCGACGCGCACGATCAGGTCGTTCTGCAAAAGCGCTTCGAGCGAACGCTCCGCCGCCTTCTGCCCGGCAGGATCGGCGTCGAAACACAAAATCACTTCGCTCACGAAACGCTTCAGCACGCGCGCCTGCGCTTCGGTAAACGCTGTCCCTTGCGGCGCGACCACGTTGGTGATGCCGGCTTCGAAAAGCGAGATCAGATCGAGCTGCCCTTCGCAGACAATCGCGGCATCCGCCTCGATCAAGCCGCGTTTCGTTTTGTGCAGACCGTAAAGAATGTTGCCCTTGCGAAAGAGCGGCGTCTCCGGCGAGTTCAGATATTTCGCCGTCTCCGCATCGCTGGCCAGCACGCGCCCGCTGAACGCGACCACTTCGCCGACATCGTTGCAGATCGGGAACATGATCCGCCCGCGAAAACGATCGTAGACTTCGCCATCGGTGCGCGTCTCGTCGCGCAATTTGACCAGGCCGCTCTGCAAAAGCTGACCGCGCCGATAACCTTGATCGAGCGCCCATTTCAAAAAGCTGTCCCAACTATCCGGCGCGTACCCGATCTGCCAATGCCCGACGATCTGCCGATCGATCCCGCGCGCCTTCAAGTAGTCGCGCGCCGGTTTGGCCGCTTCTCGCTTCAACAAATTTTCCTGGAACCACGCGGTCGCTTCCGAGTGCAGTTTCAACAAAAGAGCGCGCGCTTCATGTTGCCCGGCCGCTTCGTCACTCGACGCCCCGCGCTCTTCTATCACCGGCACGCCAGCGCGCGCCGCCAGCTTTTTCACCGCGCTCGGAAAATCGAGGTGCTCGTAATCCATCACGAAACGGAAAACGCTCCCGCCCGCGCCGCAGCCAAAGCAATGGAAAGTCTGCCGGCTCGGGCTCACCGTGAACGACGGCGTTTTCTCCTGATGAAAAGGGCAGAGCGCCTTGAAGTTCGTGCCGGCGCGTTTGAGCGGAAAATAGGAGCCGATCACCTCGACGATGTCGTTGGCGGCGGCGATTTGCTCGATGTTATGTGCCGGGATCGTTCCCATGCGGTTCCATTTTTCGCTCGTTTGCGCACGGGCGCGGTGCCAAGTTAAGCCAGCGCGGTTGACCTTCCAAACAATGAAAACGATTCGCTGGGTTTTGCTCTTTTTGCTCTTCACTGGAATGGGCGGGACGTTGCGCGCGGCCGAGCAGAAGATCGGCCGGGGCGACGTCGTGGTGGTGCCGCTGAAAGGGGAAATCTCCCCCGCGCTCGTGCTCTTTCTGCGGCGCGCCGTCAAGGAAGCGGAGAATGCCGGCGCCGCCGCGCTCATCTTTGAGATGAACACCTATGGCGGCGAACTCGATGCGGCCGAGCAAATGACGACCGTACTCAATCACATCACCATCCCGACCTACACTTTCATCAACACCAACGCCGGCTCGGCCGGCGCGATCGTCGCGCTGTCGACGAAACATATTTACATGGCGCCAGTCAGCGCCATCGGAGCGGCGGCGCCCATCCAGTCCAGCGGCGAAGATTTGCCGGCGACGGCGAAAGAAAAAACCATCTCCTATTTTTCCGCGCTCATCCGCGGCGCAGCGCAACGCAACGGCCACAATCCCAATATCGCCGAAGCGTTCATGAACAAGGAGAAGGAAGTGAAAATCGGCGACCGCGTGGTGCACGCAAAGGGTTCGCTCCTCTCGCTCAATGCGCAGGAAGCCACCGAAAAGATCAACGGCAAGCCGCTCCTCGCCGATGGCGTCGCCGATTCCGTCGCCGACGTAATGCGCCAAGCCAATCTGAAAGGCGAATCCGTCTCCCTCAATCCGACCGGCTTCGAGCAACTCGCTTTTTGGATTACCAAACTCGCGCCGCTCCTGCTCCTCGGCGGCATCATCGGCGCGTATATCGAATTCAAGATTCCGGGATTCGGCCTCGCTGGAATCGCTTCCATCATTTGTTTCGCGCTCTTTTTTCTCGGCCACTACTTCGCCGGCCTGGCCGGCTGGGAAGTGGTCGGCCTTTTCGTTCTCGGCGTCATCCTCGTCATCGTTGAAGTTTTGTTCTTCGGCCATTCCACCATCATCGTCGGCGTGGCCGGCGCGTTTCTCATGCTTGGTTCTTTGCTTTGGGCGATGGCCGATCGTTATCCGGGCCAGAAATTTTTCCCGATTGGCAATACCTTCGCCGTGCCGCTCTTGAACCTCGCCATCGCTCTCGTCGGCGCGCTTCTCGTCGGCTGGCTCCTCGCGCGCTATCTGCCGCGCACCAGCATCTACCGGCGCTTCGCCTTGATCAGCAGCAACCCGCCCGGTCCGTCGTTGACCGGCGCTCCGCGCGAATTCGCCACCGCCCTCGCGCTCGCGCCGGGAATGAGTGGCGTTGCCCTAACGACTTTGCGCCCGAGCGGTAAAGCGCGATTCGATACGCACGTCGTCGACGTCATTACGGGCGGGGAATTCATTTCCGCCGAGACGGCGATCAGCGTCGTCCAGACCGACGGAATGCGCGTGGTCGTGAAAGCGGTCGGCTAGCGGACTGCTGGGAGCGCACGCGCCTCGCGTGCGCTCCCCAGAATTTTCCGCGATACCTTTTACCCACCGGCGACGACGCGGATGAATTCCACCCGATCTTCTGCTTCCAGTTTCGCCTCCGCCCAATCGCGCCGATGAAGAGCGACGCCGTTGTGCTCGATTAAAACGGTTTGCGGGACGAGTTCGAAACGCTCGACCAGCTCGGCGATGTCGCTGGCGCCGCGCGCATCGAGTTTCTCGCCGTTCAACGAAATGGTCATACCGCCGACAAAACCTGATCCCAATCTTTCCAGACCGGTTCGTAACCGCGATCGCGCAACACGCCGGCAATTTCCGCCGCCGAACGCTCGTCGCTGATCTCGAATTGCCCAGTCGCGATCTCGTCGAGGCCATCCTGAAACTCCGGCGCGACGATCCGGCCGCGCAAAGTCAGGTGCAGATCCTCACGCCCTTGTCGCGTGTAACCGCCCGGCTCGGTATGGCTGCCAGCACTCATCATCGTTACGCCTAACGAGACGAGGGTATCGCGCAAAGGGCCAGTCTCGCGCGTGCTCAAGACGATTCCCACCTGCGGGAAAGTCAGCCGCAACGCACAGATCAATTGGGCGAGCTCGCGATCGGTCATCGCGAAGAGCGGCTGGAATTCGCCGGCCGCCGGCCGCAAGCGCGGGAGACTGACAGTGATCTGCGCCTGCCAGCAACGCCGGAGCAAATAATCGATGTGGGCGGCCAGCGCGACCGTTTCCTCCCGCCATGGCGCCAGACCAAAAAGCGCGCCGATGCCGAGCCGGCGAAATCCGGCGGCATAACCGCGCTCGGGACAATCGAGACGCCAGTTGAAATCCCGCTTCGGTCCCGAGGTGTGCATTTCGGCGTAAATCTCGCGGTTGTAAGTCTCCTGATAAACGACGAGACCTTCGGCGCCCGCTTGCACAATCGGAACGTAATCGTCCGTTTCCATCGGCCCGACCTCGATCGAGATCGACGAAAACTGCGGGGCCAGCGCGCGCACGCAATCAGCCAGATAACTTTGGCTGACGAATTTCGGATGCTCGCCGGTGACGAGCAGAATCTGGCGAAACCCTTCCTTCGCGAGATGACGCGCCTCGGCGAGGACCTGCGCACGATCGAGCGTGACCCGCAATATCGGATTGTCGCGCGAGAATCCGCAGTAGCGGCAGTTGTTGATGCATTCGTTCGAGAGATAGAGCGGCGCGAAGAGCCGCATAGTGCGCCCGAAATTCTGCCGGGTGAGCGCGCGCGACTGCTGCGCCATTCGCTCGAAGGTTTCGTCGGATTGCGGCGCGAGCCAATCTTCAAAGCGCCGGAGAGCCGGCGATTTGCGCAAAGCCAGGTTGTTTAGAGTTTCGGCGAACGACATCAGGGTAATTTCGCGCCCTGACTTCGCTTGGCAACCTCGTTACAATCCAGCTCGTGAACACTTCTTCCTTTATCCCGCTCGTCCCGCCGCCGCCCGCGTCCGATTTGGAATTGCAGCGGCGCGCCACTGACTTTTACGAGACGATGCAGGGACGCCGCACCGTGCGTGACTTTTCCGATCGAACGGTTCCGCGAGAAGTGATTGAGAATTGCCTGCGCGCGGCGGGCACGGCCCCTAACGGAGCAAATCTACAACCGTGGCATTTCGTGGCGGTGAGCGATCCGGCCAGGAAGCAGGAGATTCGCGCGGCCGCCGAAGAAGAAGAGCGCGAATTCTATGAGCATCGCGCGCCGGCGGAATGGCTCGAAGCGCTGGCGCCGATCGGCACCGACTGGCGCAAACCTTTTCTGGAAACGGCCCCGTGGCTCATCGCCATTTTCGCGCAGCCTTATCGGCTGCTGCCGGACGGCCGCAAGATGAAGCATTATTACGCGACGGAATCGGTCGGCATCGCGACCGGATTTCTAGTCGCGGCGTTGCATCACGCCGGTCTCGTCGCGCTCACCCACACGCCGAGTCCGATGGCGTTTCTGAATCGTATTCTTGATCGTCCGCCGCAGGAGAAACCGTTTCTCCTGCTCGTCGTCGGACATCCCGCGGAGGACGCGAAGGTTCCGGACATCACGCGCAAACCGCTCGCGGAAATCAGCTCGTTCGTCGGCTAAAAAGAAAACGCCGGAAACACGCGAGGCGTTTCCGGCGTTTCAAAAAGAACGCGTTGTTTAGAACGCGAAGGTGATGCCGGCGCGGACCATGCCGAAATTATTCTCGGCGCCGTCGACCACGTTCCAACTGAAATCCTGCATTAGGCCGACGTTCGGCGTGAGACGATACTCAAGCCCGCCGCCAAACTGGCCGATGGCGCGCGCATCCGAATTCTCCCGGGCCTGTCGAATCGTGCCATTGGCGTTGAACGTTTGCTCGATGCGGCTGCCATTAAAAATCACGCCGCCACCGAGAAAAGTGTAAGGCGCGAAACGCGTGCCCGGCACCGGATAGCGCAGAGTGAAGGTGCCGAGGGCCGTGCCGACCGCATCCCGCGCGTCGAGCGCGTAGCCTTCAATACCGAACCCGAAATAGCGGGCCATGAAGTATTTGAAATCGAGACCGCCGCCCCAGGCGTGATCGACTCCGAGATATCGATCGTCGGCCGCATCCGTTCCGGTGAACGCATACGTGCCCCAAACCGAAGCGTTCCATTCCTGGTTGGCGTACCAATCGGTGACGGGCTGCATCGCAGTCGTCTTGGTTTCCTTCGTCGTGTAGGTCTCCGGTCCGGCAATGGCGGCGGACGCCGCGGCGAAAGCAGCCAAAATCGTCAAGGTAAGTTTCTTCATTTCTAAAATTTTATGATTAATGAATCTCTGAGTCACTTAAGACTGCGCCGGCGCGGATACGGTTACAGTTTCTTTTTCGCTCAAACCTGTTTTCCGGATGCGGCGATTTTAATGCGGACGGAGGCGATTGCAAGAGCGCTGCGAACAAGGCAAACGCGGTCAGACCTTTAGCTCGGCGCCGTTATTCGCATCGGTGATGGTGAATTGCTCCTGGTGAAAGGCCGGGTCGCCCCGGAACAGGAGCCGCCCGGCGTAACGGCGCTCCAGTTCGACGAGCAACTCTTCGTCTTCGGTCTTCAAACGCTTGAGCACTTCGGGATTCACGATCACGCGCAGTTCGTGAACGGTGTCCTGGTATTTGCGCATGACGGCGTTGAGCGTGCGGTGCAGTTCCACGCTGGTGGTCATCGAGCTCTTGATGAGGCCGCGGCCGTTGCAATAAGGGCAATTTTCGTAGATCGAATCGCTCAGACTTTCCTGCGCACGCTGGCGCGTCATCTCTATGAGACCGAGCCCGGAAATGGGCAGGACATGCGTCTTGGCCTTGTCGCGCTTGAGCCGTTCGCGCATCAAGTTGTAAACCATCTGCTGATCCTTGCGGCTCTTCATGTCGATGAAATCGCCAATGATGAGGCCGCCGACATTGCGCAAACGCAGTTGCCGCGCGATTTCGTCGGCCGCTTCCAGGTTGGTTTGCAGGATTGTTTTCTCGACGTCGCGGCCGCCTTTGTTGCGGCCGGTATTCACATCCACGGCAACGAGCGCTTCCGTCTCGTCGATGACAATGTAGCCGCCGCACTTCAGCCAGACCTGGCGATGGAAGGCATCGTCGATCTGTTTTTGCACGCCGAAGGTTTCGAAGATCGCGGCGGCGCCATCGTAAAAACGAATGCGGTTCCGCGCGCGCCGTGAAATTTGCCCGACCATGTCGGCCATGCGATCGACCGCTTCGCGATCGTCGCAGAGCACTTCATCGATTTCGTCAGTGAGAAAATCGCGCACCGTACGCTCGACCAAATCCGGTTCTTCAAAGACGCGGCAGGGAGCGGCATCATCGCGAATATGGCGCTCGATCTTCGACCATTGCTCGACGAGGTAACTAAGATCGCGCACGAAATAGCGGGTGCGCTGGCCTTCGCCCACGGTGCGGATGATCACGCCATTGTTCTCGGGAATCTCCAGTTGTTGCAGAATCTTGCGCAGGCGCACGCGCTCCTTCGGGTTCTCGATTTTTCGCGAGACGCCGCTCCGGTCGCTATAGGGCATGAAGACGAGATAACGACCGGCAAAACTGAGATTGGTGGTGACGCGCGGGCCCTTCGTGCCGATCGGTCCTTTGGTCACCTGCACGATCACTTCCGAGCCGACTGGATAAATGCTCGGGATATCCTTGGCCGTGATCCGCTTTTTCGGCCGGCGTTTATCCGGACGATCCACTTCTTCGATGCCGCTATCGAGCGCGGCCGGAATGGCGTCCCAGAAATGGAGGAACGCATTTTTTTCGAAACCGATGTCGACGAACATCGCCTTCAAACCCATCTCGATATTCTTGACGCGCCCTTTGTAGACGCTGCCCACAATGTTGCGCGAGGTGTTTCGTTCGACGCTGTATTCTTCGAGCCGTCCGTCCTCAAGCAGCGCCACGCGCCGTTCGAGTTTTTCCACGCTGATGACGATTTTGTTGCCCGTCTTGGTGGAAGAAAGTCCGAGAAGTCTTTTCACTTTGTCTATCATAATGGGAAATTTTGGGAGCCATCGCAGGGAGGCGGGTGGATGCGGCGCGCATCAGAAACGACGAAGGCGACGAGGTGTGGGAGTGGGGCGCGTTCGCGGCGGAGGCGTCGCCTGACGCTTTCCTCCTCCGAAAAGGCGCTGAAAGAAATTGGGTTTCGGCGCGGGCGCGATCGGCTGCGCGCGAGCCACTCGCGTCTTGCGCTTGGTCACCCTGCCTTGCGCATCTGCTTCCGGTTCGACGTCGGGAGCGGCGTTGTCCCCTGCCAGTTGCACCGTCGCAGTGGGCGAATCCGAGGCGCTTTCTTCGTCTGCGCCTTCCGGAGTTAATCCCGAATTCTGATAGGCCACCGATTTGACTGTTTCAAATGGATTAGGCTTCCGGGCCGGCGTGAGCCAGGCGACGGTGGGCGAGAATTTGCCGTCGTCCATGGCGAAAACCTGTTCGAGAATGCGCGCTGCAATCGGGCCGGCCACACTGCCGCCGTGGCCACCGCCCTCACCGGCCTGGACTGCAACGACTACAACATACTTAGGATGATCGAAGGGGGCGAAGCAGGCAAACCAGGCGACCGTCCCCTCGTGGCCACGGTCCGTCGCTTGCGCGGTGCCGGTTTTCCCTGCCACCACCACATTTTTTAAGCGAGCCACCCGGCCGGTGCCGCCGTCTTCGTTAACGACTTTCCACAAACCACTGCGCGCCAGTTCAATTTGCTCCGGAGTAAAATCCTTCCGCAAATCGCTGTGGACCCGGCCGGCCGGCGGGACCACCGGATTGCCTTTGTCGTCGACTTCCGGCGAGCCATTGGGCTTCAAAACCTTGTCGATCACGCGCGGGTAGTAAGAAATCCCGCCATTCGCCACCGTCGCGTAAACCATGGCTAATTGCAGAGGCGTGACCAGATCGTAGCCCTGTCCGATGGAAACGTTCGCTGTGTAAGCCTGCGACCATTTTTCGCGGGGACTGTGAATGGCCATCCATTCCGGCCCGGGGAGCACGCCCGCTTGTTCGCCGGTAATGTGAATGCCCGATTCCTGGCCGAGGCCGAGCTCCGCGCCGGTCTTGTCGATCGCGCCGATGCCGGCGGCGTTGCCGTACTGATAAAAGTAGGAGTTGCAGGAAACTTTGATGGCGTCGGCCAGCGAGAGCACGCCGTGGCTGCCGCCTTTTGCTGCGATCCAGCAATGGAAAAAGTGGTCGCCGTAAGTGACGCCGCCGCCGCAATTGTAGCGCACGTTCGCCATTCCCTTGCGCAACCCGGCCAGCGTCGTGACCAGCTTAAACGTCGAGCCCGGCGGAAACGCGCTGACCGCGCGGTTGATCAGCGGATTCGCTTCATCTTTGCGCAGCGCTTCCCAATCCTTCGCCTTGATGCTCGGGATAAATGTATTTGGGTCGAACGACGGCACGCTCGCCATGGCGAGGATGTTGCCGTTGTTCGGATCAACCACCACGGCTGCGCCGCGCCCGACCGCGCGCAACGCTTCCTCGGTCAAGTACTGGATACGCGAGTCAATCGTCAGAAAAACATTATCGCCAGCTTGCGGCGGTTCCTCGCGGAGAACGCCGTCGATCTGCCCCTTCGCATTGCGGCGCATGACGCGCAGACCCGGCTTGCCGCGCAGGTATTCGTCCATCGATTTCTCGACGTTCGATTTCCCCTCCACGTCGCCCTGGTAAAAGGTGTATTTACGCGCTTCTTCGCGATCCGTTTCATCCGGCGCGCCGACGTAACCGAGCAAATGCGCGGCGAGCGAGCCGTAAACATAGGAGCGGACCGGCTTGATCGCGATGTCCACGCCGGGCAGGCCGACATCGTGTTCGGAAAACTTCGCCATCGTTTTGAAATCGATGTCCTTGAGATAGGAGAACGGCACTTCCGTGTTCGTGCGGTAATGCCGCTGCAACTGCGCCGAATTGTAATCGCGCGCCAGATCGAGATCATCGAGCCGCGGCACAATGCCGGTGTTCACGATCTTCACGATGTCCGCTTCCTTCAGATCTTTCGGCATCCCGCTGATCGTGCCGCGATATTCCGTCGTCGGCGGCCGTCCAAAGCGTCGCCGGTACCCGTTCACCATTTCGGGTAAATAAAAATCGACCTCGTAGCTGGCGCGATTTTGTACCAGCGCCACGCCGTTGCGGTCGCGAATCTCGCCGCGGATCGACGGAATGCGCACCGTCGCCTCTGAGCTGCCGCGGATGCGCGCCGTCCATTGCTCGCCATGCGCGACCTGGACGAGCCAAAGCTTGAAAGTAAGCGCGCCGAGCCCGAGCAGCATACCGAGCGCGACTATTTGAATACGGAGCCGCACACCGATCCGGCGGCGATTCATCGGTAATCCTCCTCTTCCGGCAAATAAGGCGAACCGGTCGCGCGGCCGAGCCAATGCAGCCCAGCGAAAACGAGCGGCGCCATCAATGCCGCCATTAAGCCCGGCCCCCCGATCTGCCACCAGACCTCGGGAGTAAAGAAAATCGAGCCACGTCGAAAACTAATCATCAGATATTGCGCGAGAAGCAGCACCGAAGTGAAAAGACCGCTCAGCACACAGTGCACTTCCCAGCGGCCCCTCATAAACAAGGGCCTCAGCCCATGCATCAGACCGGCCAGCACCGCGTAGAGAAGTATTGACCATCCGAAGGCGATTTCAACCCGCGCCCCAATCACCTGGGCGGTCAGCGCATCGATCATGAATCCGGCGAAAAAAACGAGCGCCAGCGTCAAGGAAAGTGGCAGCGCCATCGCGCCGTAGAAAACAATCACCGGCACGATGTAAATGTGCGCGCCGTACATCCATTGCAGCGGCGGCAGGAACAACTCCAGAATTTGCGCCGCCAGCACGATCAGAAGCAGCAGAGCGAAAAAGATCATTTGCGGCCAGTCACGACGAAGACGTCTTCGAGACGCGTGAGATCGACCGCCGGAGCGATCCGCGCCTGCCCGTCCAACTCGCGCACTTTATAGCTCTGCACCGCGCCGACGAGCAGTCCCGATGGGAAAACGCCGCCGACGCCTGTCGTGTAAACTTTGAGGCCCGACTTCAGGTCGGCCTGTTTGGAAAGGAAGTTCAAATCGAGCAACGGCATAAGCGCGCCGGCGACGCGTTCTCCCGTCACGATCCCCTGCTCGCGCGTTCCTTCGACGGCCGCCGCGACCTTGCAGTTCTCGTCCGAAACCAAAAGGACGACCGAGATATTTTCGCTCACCGTGGTCGTCTTGCCGACGAGCCCTTCATCGGTCAACACCGGCATGTCCGGCTCGACGCCATCCTGCTTTCCGCGATTGATCGTGACCGTGCGCCACCAGGTGGCGGAATCTCGCGTCACGATTTGCGCGGGCACAAGCTTAAAGACGGAGCGCGCGCGATATTTGAGCGCCTGCCGCAGGCTGTTCACTTCCTTCTCCACGTCGCGCAGCGCCTGATTGGTCGCGCGCAACGAGCGGTTCTCCACGCGCAGCGCCGCGTTTTCCTTCTCCAGTTCGTCGAGCGATTTCAGACCGGACCGCACCGACGTGATCTGTCTTTGCAATCCCGAGCCCGTCGTCAAAAAAGGCGAAACGAGCGAATAAAAACCCGACTGGATCTTGCGCGTCGTGTCCGCGCCGAAGCTCAAAAGATAACCAACCGCCAGAACGAAAACGACCAGCGCGATGATGCTCGAACGACTCATGGCGAGAGCGGAAAGCGGAGACCGGAAACCGGAGAGAAGAGACGGAAGGCAACGCGCTCTCCGCGTTCCGGTTTCCGCTTTCCGCCTTCGTTAGCGCCAGTTGCGATCGGTGGCCGCGACTTGACGCAAAAATTTAAGTTCATTGAGGCACTTGCCCGTTCCTTCGGCGACGGCGCTGAGCGGGTCTTCCGCGACATGGACAGGCAAACCGGTTTCCTCGCTCAAAAGTTTATCGAAGCCGCGCAGCAACGCGCCGCCACCCGCCAATACCAAACCGCGGTCCACCAAGTCGGCGGAAAGTTCCGGCGGGCAACGCTCCAGCGTGATGCGCACCGAATCGACAATCGTCGAGATCGGTTCGAGCAACGCTTCCCGCACTTCCTGCGAAGTAATCATCAGCGTCTTCGGCAGGCCGGCGACGAGATCGCGGCCCTTCACTTCCACGCTCGTCTCCTTTTCGGTCGGATAGGCTGAGCCAATCTTGATTTTGATTTCCTCCGCCGTGCGCTCGCCGATCATCAAATTGTAAGCGCGCTTCATGTATTGCACGATGGCTTCGTCGAGCTCGTCGCCCGCCACACGAACGCTGCGGCTGAAGACAATTCCAGAAAGCGAAATGAGCGCCACTTCCGTTGTGCCGCCACCGATGTCGATGATCATGTTGCCAGCCGGATCCTGCACGGGAAGTCCCACGCCGATCGCCGCCGCCATTGGTTCTTCGATTAAATAAACTTCGCGCGCGCCAGCATGCGTGGCCGATTCGCGCACCGCGCGTTTCTCCACTTCGGTAATGCCCGACGGCACCGCGATGACGACGCGCGGCTTCGCGCCGACACGGCGCCCGTGCACCTTGGTAATGAAATGCCGCAGCATCGCTTCGGTCACTTCGAAATCCGCGATCACGCCATCCTTCAACGGCCGCACCGCGACAATATTTGAAGGCGTGCGGCCGAGCATGCGTTTCGCTTCGTCGCCCACCGCGAGCACACGCGTTGTTCCCGCCTGCACCGCCACGACCGAAGGCTCGCGCAAAACGATCCCCTGATCCTTGACGTAAACGAGCGTGTTAGCCGTGCCGAGGTCGATCCCGATATCGCTGGATAACCAGCCGAAAATTCCGTTGAACATGAAATTATTTTAAAATGAAACGCATCCCAGTCCGTGGAAGCGCATCACCAAATTCTGAGCAATAGCAGCAATCGTGCGCTGCAAGGGCGTTCGGCCGGGCTGAAATCGGGTAACATCTAGAAACGGACGCTCTTCCCGTCAAGGGAAACATCGGCGCACGCGAAGTTGTCTTGCCCGCCGCGCCGTTCATGGCGAAAACTGAAAACCATGACCGCCGCTCCCGTTCTCGTCGCTCCCTCGCTCCTCGCCGCCGATTTTTCGCGCCTCGGTGATGAGATTCGAAAGGTCGAAACGGCCGGCGCCGATTGGATTCATCTCGACATCATGGACGGCCATTTCGTCGATAACATTTCCTTCGGCCCTGCGGTTGTCGCGATGGTGCGCAAACAAACGCAGCTCCCGCTCGACGTTCATCTCATGATCGAACATGCCGATCATTATCTGCCGCGATTTCTCGAAGCGGGCGCGAACTCGATCACCGTCCACGTTGAGACCGAATCGAAACACGACGTCGCTAAAACGTTGCGCGCGATTCGCGAAGGCGGCTGCCGCGCCGGCCTTACGCTCAATCCCGCCACGCCATTCGAAATACTCGAGCCGCACCTAACGAGTATCGATCTTCTTCTCATCATGACTGTTCATCCCGGTTTCGGCGGCCAGGCATTCCGGCCCGAGATGATGAAAAAGGTCCGTCGCGCCCGCGAATGGCAGCGCGCTCACAACGCCGCGCTCGACATCGAAGTCGACGGCGGTATTACCGCCGAAACCGCCAAACCTGCCATTGAAAATGGCGCCAATGTTCTCGTGGCCGGCACCTCCATTTTCCGCGCGCCCGACTATCGCCGCGCCATCGCCCATCTCCGCGACGCCTAACGAATCGTTCCGACATGCCCGCGCCGCGTCCGTCCATCCGCCCAATGGGGCCGGCTTCGCCCGATCGTTACTGCCGCCTTTTTCCACCCACTCAACCGCCCTTCGATCCGGCCGCCATCGAGGCGCTCGCCTTATCGACCAAGGCTGTTCACAGCCCGATCCGCACCAAACGCGGCGATGCCGCTCCGGCTGGCTACACCTACTTCGGGCAGTTCATCGATCACGATCTTACCCACGATCGCACACCGCTGGCCGATGCCGGCTCGGTCGCGCCCGAAGAGATCACGAACTTCGCTGGCGGCCGTCTCGACCTGCATCACCTCTACGGCGACGGCCCCAGCTCAGAGAGAAATGCCCATCTCTACGAAGCGGATGGCGCGTCCTTTCGCTTGGGAACGACTCGTTCCGCGACGGGCGTGGCTTTCGATTTTCCACTCGACCATCGCGGATTTCCCGCCACCGCCGATCACCGGAATCTCGAGAATCTAATCCTGCGCCAGCTCTGCGTGATGTTCCTAAAACTGCACAACATCGCCGTGCAGGAATTGACCGGCTCGTTAGGCAAAGGAGACCGATTCCTCCGCGCCCGCCAGCGCGTGACCGGGCAATATCAATGGCTCGTCTGGCACGACTATCTGCGACAAATTATCGCCCCCGAGATTCACGCCGCCGTAATCGATCGTGCAGAACCAATGATCGACTGGGAGACGCACGGGTTCGCTTTGCCGGTCGAATTTACGCAGGCCGTCTTTCGTTTTGGCCATAGCATGGTGCGCGAAACCTACGATCTCAATCACGCGCAATTCGAGATTCCGCTGCCCGCGCTTCTGGCCAATCCGCAACAACTCGGCGCGCTCCCAGCCGGGCAAGCGATTGATTGGCGCGGCTTCTTCAGTCCGCTCGGCATGCCCGCCATGCTCATCGATACCGCCGTGGTTCCGAGCTTGTTCGATTTGCCCGATCTGCATTTGCAGCGACACGCGGACCAGCCCGCGCCGCCGCGACCGGTCGAGCTGCCTTTGCGCACGCTTCAGCGTGGCACCGCCACCGGTCTGGCCAGCGGACAGGAAGTGGCTCGCGCCTTCGGTATTCCCGAACTCACCGCGGATGCGATCCGCCAGGAGAACCCCGCAGCTTGGGATTTACTTGGGCAGCTCGGTCTGCAAACGCACACGCCGCTTTGGTATTACGTCCTGCTCGAAGCGGAAGCGCAACAAACCGGGCGACGGCTGGGCGCAACCGGCAGCCGCCTCGTCGCCGAAGTGCTGACCGGTTGCCTAACGACCGACTTAAATTCGTTCATCGTCATCCATGAACGCGGGTGGCGGCCGCCAGCCTGGCGCTGGCGGAAAGATGAAACGATTTCGATCACGCAGGTCGGACAGATTCCGGCCGTCGTCGGTCTGGTTTCCATTCCTTGAAAAAGTCATTTTCGCATCCGCTCCCGGAAGCGTGGGACGAAGCATTTCGGCGGCGATTCCACTGGTATGCGAAACCGGTTTTAGAGCACGAAAGCGAAACTGCCGTGACACCAGCGTTACTTCGAAAGTATCCGGCGCTGCTGCAACTCCATCACCGGCAAAGAAAAAATTACGCGGCCTTCGCCGGCGATTTCGCGCGGCATCTGGCCCGGTTTTCATTCGCCGGGCACGCGCAACTTCCCGTGCGCCATATCCAGTTCGATCGCTCCGACCCGCACCATGGCGGACGCACTGTCCTGGAAGTGCATTTCGCGGATGGCGCCCGCTGGTTTTACAAGCCGCGCTCTGGACACAGCGAAGCCGGATGGTTTCGCCTTCTTGAATGGGTGAACGCTTGTCGTTTCGCCAAGGCATTCAAAACCGTCCCGCTCGTCACTGATCGGAATCACAGCTGGATGCGAGCGGTGGCGGCAAAACCCGTTCGGAATGCGAGCGAAGCATCTGCTTACTATTTTCGCGCCGGAGCGGTCATTTACCTCGCCGACATGCTGCGCGCCGTCGATTTGCATGCCGCCAATCTCATCGCGCACGGAGCGCAGCCGGTCCTGATCGATGCCGAAACATTCTGGCATGCGCGGACTCGCCTGCCATCCGCGGTGCGCGGGCAAGCGCCCGGGATATTGCGCACAGGTTTGCTCCCGCTCGATTCGAACGTCGCGCCGGAGAAGGAAGTGAGCGCATTCGGGCGGTTGATCCCCGGGCCTCACCTTTTGCAAATCAACGACGTCGCCGCGACCGCGAGCACGTTTATCCAGAACTTCGCCGCCGGTTTCACGGCCATGCACGAACTCTGGCTTCGCGAAGCGCCCTCGCGCGCATTCCTCGAAACGACTTTCTTCGGTGCGCGAAAACATCTTACGCGGCGCCTCTATCGGCCAACTTCCATGTATGTCGCCATCCTGCGGCGGTCGTTGCAACCTCCGCTTCTCCGCGACGCCTCAAAGCGCCATCGCTTCCTTCAGAGCGCCTGCGCCGATCGACTCGTCCCGCGTTCCTGCTTTGCCAATGAGGTCGCGGCGCTCGCCGATGGAGATATTCCCCTCTTTTACGGCCGAGCAAGTGCGGCGCAGCCGACTCCATCCGCGAGGGCTCTTGGTCGATCACTCGCCGATTTACGATCAGCGCTCACTCCTCCCAAAGCGACCAGCTACAACGCCAGATGTCCTTCGAGTTCGTGGTAAGGGGATCGACGGTTTCTTCCGGCGCCGGAAGAACGATGGTCACTATCTTGTCCGCCTTGGCACGATCATTTTCGACCACGCGCACCTCGACATCGTCCGGCATATTCTCAAATTCTCCCGCCTCGCGGAGGACGCGGCGTGCGATGCCACTCGCTTTCGAGACATCGCTGTCGTCCGTACAGGCGCGGCGTAATTCGGGATCAACCTGCAACCTCTGGCAAAATGCAAAACTCGCGCGAGCGCGGGCCTTGGGATCATTCCAGTCACTCATCTTCCCCTCACTTTCTAATGGATCGCTGATCCTCTGACAAGGATTGGCGCAAATCTGTCACTCGCGTCTTCATCGCTTCGCAAATCTGCAGATACTTGGGAGCCTGTCGCACGCTGTCGAATCGCGGGTCCAGCGCGAGCGAGCGGTAATCCAGCCAACCTGCGTGAAAAGCCATCTCCAGTCGTTTGAGAGCTTGATCGGTTTGGCCAAGGGAACTTTCCGCAGCCGCCACCCGATAAAGTATCTCAGGATTCTGCGGGGCGACCTTCAGTTCATTCCGCGCACGATCGAGTGCACCCCGCAAAATTCGGCTGCCTTCGGCGGGATGTCCCATCAGTTGCCGTAATCGTCCCAAAGCAGACTGGTAGCCGGTGCAGCCCCAGAAGCCGCTGCCACCGTTCGGGTCGACATCGGCCAGGGCTCGATAGCGCTTTTCCGCCTCCGGAAAATTTCGACCGAAGAACTCCACCTGCGCCGCCATTTCCGAAGCCAGGGCGAACCGATCGAACTGCGCGACGTTCGCCCGGTATATTTTGCGCGCTTCCTCATTCTCCCCGTTGAGCAGGCGCAGGCGGCAAAGTCCCACCCAGCCTTCCGGCAAATCCGGATGAAGCGCGGCCACGCGCCGGTAAATCACGGCGGCTCTGGCGTCATCAGCTAAATCGGTCCAACAATCTCCCGCCAGCGATTCCAGGTCAGCCGGATGTTCCTGCATGGGCCGACTAATCTCGATCCAACGTAGCGCCAAATCGGGATGTCCCAGTGCCTTCGCCGACGCCAGGATCGATATCACGGGCCCGAATTGCGGGCCTTCCAGTTCGATGGCGCGCGTCGATTCGAGAAGCGAGCCACGGAGATCGTTATGCAGGCGCAGGGTTCCGCTGAGAGCGCGATGCGCGGCAGCCAGCCTTGGATTTAGCGCCACGGCTTCCTGAGCGATCCTCTTCGCCTGATCGGCCAGCGCTGGCGAATACTGGCCCACGTTGAGCCTCGTGACTGCTGCGATTACGAACCAAGACCGAGCCAGAGCCGAATTCGGCGCAGCGTCGATGGCAGATTGATAACAACTGAGAGCGTGGTCCAAACTTTCCTGATCGCGTCGCGCTGCGAACTCGTGGCCGGCGCGCAGAAACTCCATCGCCGTTTGGTTGTGCATCGCAGGATCTTCCCGGCCGGTCATCGGCTGGCCAGTGTCGAGCGCCGTGTAAAAAGCGGCTGCGATCTGCCTCACGGCCTTTGGCAGCGCGCCCGCCACATTCGGTCCCATCTCAAATTCACGCGTCAGCAAGACGACTCCCAGATTGCGATCAAAGAGGTGGAGTGAGACGCGTCGCTTGCCGTCGATCAACCGCGTCGTCCCGGTGAGAATGGTCCGCGCGCCGACGTTGCGAGTGAGGCTTCGAATATTTTCCGGCGATCCGCCAATTCCGAACGCATTCGGAGTATTTGTGATCGCCTTCACCTGGCAGTTTCCGAAAGAAGCGAGCGCGCTTTGCAATGCCTTCGTCAAGACATCGGCGCTGTTCGCGTCGCCTCTTGCCTGATCGAGATCGAGTAACGGCGCGACCGCGACGGAACGCCGGCTGGCGGCTTGCCGATCGAGCGTGCGCCCCAGCGAGAGCCGTTGCAGAGCGACCACGCCGGCCGCACCAAGCGCGACGAGTGCGATTGCGACGAGCGCGGCCATCACTGGATCACGCCGCGCCCAGCGCCAGGTGCGTGCCGGCCACCCAACCGGGCGTGCGTGGATCGGCCCGCCTCGCTGCCAGCGTTCCAGATCATCGGCCAGCTCGCCCGCGCTCTGGTAACGCGCCTGCGGCTCTCGCTCGAGACAGCGGGCGCAAATGGTTTCCAGGTCGCGATCCACCTGCGGCGCAAAAGAGCGGAGCTTCGGCGCAATCAAATCCGCCGCCTGCCGCACGACGCCAAGTGGCGTTTCGCCCTGGAACGGCGGGCGGCCGGCGAGCAGTTGAAAGAGAATCGCGCCTAACGAATAGATATCGGCGGCCGGCCCGATCGTGGCAAGCGGCGCGTAGACTTGCTCCGGCGGAATGAACCCGGGCGTGCCCGCCATGGTGAACGTGCGATTGAGATCGGTATTCTCATCGATCCAGCGGGCCAGGCCGAAGTCGCTGACGTACGGTTCGTCTCCGGCATCGAGCAGAATATTCCCGGGCTTGAGATCGCGATGCAGAATTCCCAGGCGGTGCGCGTAATCGACTGCCCGCGCGATTTTAATAAGGAGCGCGACGCATTTCTCCGGCTGACCTTTGAATTTCGCGCCCTCACTTTCCAGGCTCCCGCCCGCCGCGAGTTTCATCGTAAAATACGGGACGCCTTCGGCCGTCTCGTTGATGTCGTAGATCGGCAAAATGTTTGGGTGCTCGAGGCGGGCGACCGATTCGATCTCGCGCCGGAATCGGAGCAGCGTCTGCGGCGAATCGGCCTGATGCTCGACGATGCGCTTGAGCGCAACGACGCGGCCATTCTGCCAATGCTTCGCGCGATGGATTACGCCCATCCCGCCGCGTCCGATTTCTTCGAGTAAATCGTAGGCGCCCACCCGCCAATCGGAATCGCGAATCTCAATGCCGCTCAGCAACTCATCGAGGTTTTCCTCCATCGTTTCCGGCGCCTCGGGCAACTCGTCGGCCACGGCTTGCTGCAACAGACAATAGGCGCAAAAAGTTTCGTTGGGCCGGCGCGTGGAACCACACTGCGCGCAACGAGCGGCGTCGTCAGTCGTCTTCATAACGGGCCGGTTTTGAGGGAATTATTCAATGCTGGGCGCTTCCAGCCGGGCGTCATCCCAGCCGTGATCCGCCACGCCGCCAGCCTTTTTTGCACGGACTGATTCTGCATCGTTCGGAAAAAGCAGCAAGCCCAATTCCCGCAATGCCTAACGAACCAACGGCCGTTTCAGGTCACGCTGGCGGGACAGTGACCGCGCCATCGCTCTCCACATCCGTCTCGGACATGAACTCGTCGGTCTGCGTGACGCGCACCACTTCCTCGATCGTGGTCAACCCTTCCGCCACGCGCCGCCAGCCGTCCTGCCGCAACGTCGTCATCCCATCGAGAATGGCGCGCTGTTTTAATTCCGAGCCGGTCCCCTTGCGAATGATGAGCCGCCGCAACTGCTCGGTCACAACACAGATTTCGTAGATGGCCATGCGGCCGCGGTAGCCGGTTTGCCGGCAATTATCGCAACCGGCGCCCCGATAATATTGCAACCCGGGCGAAACGATCGCGCCAATCTCATCTAAATACTCCACCGGATAGCCGACCGGCTCCTTGCAATCGGGGCAGATCGTTCGCACGAGCCGCTGCGCGATGAACGACTTCACGACAGAGGCGAGGAGGAACGGCTCCACCTCCATGTCGAGCAAACGCGTGATGCCGCCGACGGCGTCGTTCGTGTGCAGCGTGCTGAAAACGAGGTGGCCCGTCATGGCCGCGCGAATCGAAATATCGGCCGTCTCGACATCGCGAATTTCTCCCACCATCACCACGTTCGGATCCTGGCGCAGAATGTGGCGCAGACCTTTGGCAAAGGTGAGATCGATCTCCGGTTTCACATCGATCTGGGAAACGCCCGGCAACCGATATTCGACCGGCTCCTCGATGGTAATGATGCGGCGTTCCACCGAATTGATGCTGCTGAGGAAGCAATAAAGCGAAGTCGATTTGCCCGAACCAGTCGGGCCAGTGACGAGAATGATTCCGTTAGGCTGCGCGAGCAGCGATTTCATGATGCGCGTGTGCGCCGGGCTCAGGTCGAGCTTCTCGAAACCGAAGGCCTGCTGCTGATCGCGGCTGAGCAAACGCAAGCTGATCGACTCGCCGTTCACCGTCGGGATGGTCGAGACGCGGACGTCGATGTTTTGCTCGTACGATTGCAAATTGATACGGCCATCCTGCGGGAGACGACGCTCCGCGATATCCATGTGCGCCATCACTTTCAGGCGCGAGATGATGGCCGATTGCAATACGCGCAACTGCGGCGGCACCGCCACTTCGTGCAGGATGCCGTCGATGCGGTAACGAATGCGCAAATCGTTCTCGAGCGGCTCCACGTGAATATCAGTGGCGCGCTCGACGATCGCTTCGCGAATAATCTGGTTCACGAATTTGACGACGGACGCTTCCGGATCGTCCGCGTTCAAATCGGTGCTCAGTTCGACATCCTGAAGCGCTTCGAACGAGCGGTTCGTCTTCAGGATTTCGTCGAACGTTTCCGCACCGACGCCGTAGAGCGTCTTCATTGCGCGGAGCAATTGCACCCTGGGCACGAGCACCCACTCGGCCGGTTTCTTCAGAAGCTGCGAAGCGAGCTGGCGGCCGACCGTGTTGAAAAGATCGTAGGTGCCAAGGACGACCGTATTTTCCTTCGCTTCGAGCGGTAGAATGTGATGCTGAAAAACGAAACGGCTGGGCAGCAGCGAAAGCGTCGCCCGATCGATCGTCTTCGGGTCAAGCGCGACCACCGGGACGTGGAAGTAATTTCCAATCGCGTTGAGGAAGCGCGTCTCATCGACCTTTCCGGAATCGAGCACCTGGCTCGTCCAGGAGCCGCCGTTCAGGTTGGAGGCGAGCGCCGCTGCTTCCTCTTGGGAGGAAACGCCGCTGGCCAGAAGCAAGTCGATGAGCGATTGGCTGGCCGCCGGGTTCATGACTCGTTAGGGCAGATAAAGCGCCCGACGAACCGAGAAGGTCAGCGTGCCGGTCACGCGCATGGAGTAATTCTTCTGCAACCGCGCGATCCCTTCGCGCACGTCATCGGAGAAAATTCCGTCGACCGGTCCGCAGTAATAGCCGAGCCGCCGCAACGCCGTCTGCAGCGCCCCGACATACGCTGGCTGCTGCGACAGCGAGTGGCCCGATTGCAAATAGTAAAACGGCCGCCAGCGAAAATGTGGCTCGTAATCGGTCGGAGAGACGTCGGGACTTTGATGGAGAAGCCCCCAACCGTCACGAGCGGCCAGCGAATCGGTTGGTTGAAAAAAATTCCCATCGGCCAACGCCGGCACGCTGCCGACGGCCAAAATTCCAGCCACCAGCAGAACAGTAATTTTATTCATCCTATTGATCCTCCGGCAGATCGGGCGCCGGCAACTGTTTGTCGGACACGCCGCGAATTTGTTTGCCGTCTTCCGTCGGCGGGCAATCCAGACAATCATCCTGATCGATTTCTGGGCCGAGATGCGTCTTGCCCTCCGCCTTTTGGCGAAGTTGATACTGATGCAGCGGCGTCAGCGTCACTTCGGGCCGCATCAGCACGATGAGTTCGCTGCGCATTTTGGATTTTCTCGTATCGCGAAAAATGGAGCCGATGATCGGGATGCGACTGAGCAGCGGGATGCCAACGGTGTCGCGGCGTTTCGAATCCATGATGAGCCCGCCCAGCACGATGGTCGCGCCATTGGGCGCACTCACGTTGGTCCGGATGTAACGGGTGGCAATGGTCGGGATCGAGTTTCCATCCACGGTGGTGGTGCCCGCGATGCTGTCGAGCTTCTGCAGGATATCGAGCGAGACTTCCTTGTCCGAATTAATCAACGGAACCACTTCAAGCTGGAGGGCGATTTTTTTGAACTGGATGTTCGACTGCTGCGCGAGGCCGGTATTGATGATGCCGCCGCCGGTCGAGGATGAAATCGTACTCACCGGAACGGGAATTTCCTGACCCGAAGCGATGATTGCCTTCTTGTTGTTGCTCGTGAAAACCATCGGGCGCGAAATGGTGCGGAATCGTCCCGTCGAATTAAGCAGATGCACGATGGCGGAGAGGGTATTGCCGGCCGACAAATAGACGTTGGCTCCGCCAGTAGCGGCCGCCGTGGCGAGCTGGGTGAAATTAATCAAACCCGCCGGATCAATCACGGGCGCGCCGGTCAACCCAGTCGCGCCGCCCGCTCCGATATTGCTGGAAGTGCCCGGGAACTTAAGATTTTTGTTCTTGAACTGCAGAAAATAATCGACGCCAAATTCCTCGTCGTTGTTCAGGCCGAGCTCGCCGATCACCGTGCTCAACGCGACCTGCGGAGCGCGCACGTCCATTTCGTCGAGAATTTTCTCCACCTTCACGACCACTTCGCGATTGCCGAGGATGATGATCGAATTGGACCGCTGGTCGGCGATGATCTTGGCGTTGCCGATGGTGACCGCTTTCGGTGTGGTATCGACTGGATTGGTCGAAAGCTCCTCGGAAACGTTGAGGCTGTCATTCGAAGCGGTTTGACTCGTGCTCGAGTTGTAGGAGGTGCCGCCGGTTGCGCCCGTGTTGCGGAAAGGCGTCGAGCCCGGAGCCGCGTTGCTGTTGCCCGCCGTTTGGCCGCCTTGCTGATCGCTGCCCGGTTCGCTCAGCGCTTGGACCAAAACATCCAGCATGTCGCTCGCCGAAATGTATTTCAGCGGTCGCGTGACCGGTTTCGCAAAATCCACATTGGCATCGAACTCCGCGATCAACTTTCGCACGAACGGCATGTTAACCGGGCGCGTGATGACATGGATGCGGTTGGTGCGCACGTCGGCCGCAATTTTGATTTTACCGACGATGACCGAGTCCTCCGATAACCCGAGCAACGCGCCGACAGCGCCGACGTCGCTATCCGGCTGAGGTTGGTTAGGCGGTGCATTTATCACCGGCCGCACGCCTGGTCGAGGAAATCCGGGAGTGTTACTCTGCGTGCCCTTCTCGAAAATGTCCTTCAACATGTCGACCACCTTGCTGGCATCGGCTCGCTCGAGCTTGATGAATTCGCTCTCCACTTGCGCCGGCGCCACGTCCACCTGGTCGATGATTTTAACGAGCGAACGAATCACGCTCGAATTTTCCGTCACCAAAATGCTCGACGATTTCGGGAGCGCGAGAAACGAAGTGTATTGCCCGGTGCCGCCGGAAAGATATTGACCGAGCACTTGTTGCAGCTCCTGCGGATCGGCGTAGCGCAACTTGAAAAGATAACTGATGACGTGATCGCCTTCCGGAATATCGGCCTCATCGGAAATGATCGGCACGCCGGCGCCGCGCGGGCTTTTCCCGGGCCCGATCACCTTCACGATATCCTCGCCGGCTGGAAGCAGCGTGTAGCCATTGAGCAGCAAATTCATCTCGATGATGCGGACCGCTTCCTCGCGCGAGACCGGGCCGCTGATGAAGATGTTCACCTTGCCGACCACATTGTTATCGAGGACGAGCTTCTTGCCGGTGAGGTCTTCGTAATAACGGAGGACGTCGACCACGTCGCTATTCGGAAATTGCAGCCGGACGGTGTCGCCGGTGCCGGGCGTCTCGGTCGTTTGGCCGGCCGGCGGTGCGGGAGTGTTTGGCTCCGGCGGGGTCGGACGCTGGCGGGAAGCGAGCGACTTACCCATCGCAGGATCGACTTGCGGCTCAACCGCTCCGCGCACCGAAGCGCCCAGGGTCAGACCGAGAAGGAGAATGCAGATGCGGCGGAACACGAAGTTATTTAGCGGTTTGCGGGTATGGGGTCAAATGGCTTGGCCTTAGATGCGTTTGCGGCGGGCGCCGTTCGATCTTCCCTCGGTGAAACATGGTCAGATAACGGAAAGCAACTTACAGTCCCCGCCACCCATGAAATCCCTGCTCCGGCTTCCCACCGCCCTAATGATGTTCACGTGCACCGTCGTTGTCTCCGCTTCGGCGAAAGATTTGGGGCAGAACCGGGAGTCGTCGTCCGCCATCCGCGCCGTCCTTGCGGCGCAGCAAACCACCTGGAACAACGGCGACATCGATGGATTCATGAACGGTTATCAAAAGTCGCCTGACACCGTTTTTGTTTCCGGCGACACGCTGACCCGCGGCTGGCAGACGGTGCGTGATCGTTACCGCGCCAAGTACGCCACCGCCGCAAAAATGGGCCGCCTACGATTTTCCGAGATCGACATCCGATTTCTCGCTCCCCACCTGGCTGTGGCGCAGGGCCGCTGGGAATTAACGCGCGCGCAGGATCATCCGCATGGCCGTTTCACCCTCCTCTTTCGCCTAACGAATGGCGAATGGCGCATCATTCTCGATCACACTTCGAGCGCATGAGCGGCCGATTCGTCATTCGGCCTTCGTCATTGTTTCGGATTTCGGGCTTCCGATTTTCGCTAGAATCTTCCCGTGAATGCCGTCGAATCCGCCGTTGCTGAACACCACCACCACATCCTTCTCCCGCAGTAGCGGCACCAGCTTCGCGACAATCGTGTCCGCATTTTCCTCGTAAAACGCCAGCCGCCCCGCCTCCTCGATCGCCGCCATGACCGCAGCCGGATCGAGCCGCTCGTCTTCCGGAATTTGCTCGAGCCGCGCAATCTGCGCGACGAAAACACCGTCGGCCAGACTGAGCGCCTCCGGCAATTCCTCCTGGAAAACCGCGCGCCGCGTCGTGTTGGAGCGCGGTTCGAAAATAGCCCATAGCCGATGGCCGGGATACCGCTGCCGCAAGGCGGTCAGCGTTTGCGCAATCGCCGTCGGGTGATGCCCGAAATCGTCGATCACCGTCACGCCGCGCGCTTCGCCGCGCACTTCCTGCCGCCGCGCGATGCCGCTAAATTTGGCAAGCGCCCTGCGAATTTTCTCGTTAGGCACGCCGTAAAACTTCGCCGCCGCCACCGCCATCGCGGCATTGCGCACATTGAACTCGCCGATCAACGGAATCTTGAATTCATCCTCGCCCAGAGTAAAACGCGCGCCTTTTTTCGAGTAGGAAACATCGCGCAAACGCTGCGCGCAGTTCTCGGAAAACCCGATCGTCACGCTGGGCGCCGGACACTTCTGCGCGACCTCCACGCAATTCGCGTCGTCGCCATTGAGCAGCACCATGCCGTTTTGCGGCACGATGTTGAGCAACCGCCGGAAGCTCAGTTTGATCGCGTCGAGATCGGGAAAAATATCGGCGTGATCGTACTCGAGATTGTTCACGATGAGCAGCTCGGGCAGGTAATGAATGAACTTCGAGCGCTTGTCGAAAAACGCGCTGTCGTACTCGTCGCCTTCGATCACAAAGTGGGTCGCTTTTTTCGGGAAGAACGCGCCCTGGCCGAGGTTGCGCGGGAGTCCGCCGATGACGTAACCCGGCTTCATTTTCGCATAGGTCAGTATCCAGGCGAGCAGCGCGGTCGTGGTCGTTTTTCCATGGGTGCCGGTGACGACGAGATTGTGGCAGCCGCGCAGGAAAAATTGCTTCACCACTTCCGGGAGCGAGAGGTAATAGAGCTTCCGATTGAGGACCGCTTCGAGTTCCGGATTGCCACGCGTCATCGCGTTGCCGATCACGATCACTTCGGCGTCGTCCGGAATATTTTCGGGGCGATAACCAGGGAAGAGCTCGATCTTTTTCTCTTCGAGGAACGTCGACATCGGCGGGTAAACATTGTCGTCCGATCCGGTGACGATGAATCCGCGGTCGCGCAACGCCGCCGCCACCGCGCCCATGGCCGTGCCGCAGATGCCGAGGAAATGGAAATGCTTCGGCTGACCTTTCACGCGGCTTTCTTTTGCACGGCTCACCAAGGTTCGCCACCTCGCATTGTCTGTCATCCCGAGCGCAGCCGAGGGATCTCTCCTTCGCCGAACGGCTTCGCTCTGATGACTGCGCTTACTTCTTTTTGAAAACCTCGACCGCCTTCCAGTTTTCATCCGGCGGCGTCATTTCGTAGGCCGTCGCGTTTTCATGATACAGGTTCGCCAGCACGTCCTGGGGATAAAGTTTGAGGAAACTGCCGAAACATTTCTTCGCCTCCGTAAAAGCGCGCCCGCGAAATTTCTCGATGCCGTCTTCATAAATCTCAAGCGCGCTCAACAATTGCGCATCAAATGGCTGATTTCGCGCGCCGAGCAAAGCTGCGATTTGCACCGGCTCGCTCTTCCCTTTCACCTGCACGCGCGCCACGCTCCGCAGGTAGAATTCATCGCGCACCAAGTCGGTCGCTGTCGGCCCGACCAAAATATCGACGCCGTACGTCCGGGTGAGCCCTTCCAGACGCGAGGCCAGATTGACCGCATCGCCGATCACCGTCGGGTCCGCCTTCTCCTGCGAACCAATGTTGCCGCCGAGCACGTCGCCCTGGTTGATACCCACGCCCATCGCGAACGGCGCGGTTCCTTGCTCAAACCATTTTTGGTTGAGCGTCCAAAGCTCGCGTCGCATGGCCAGCGCCGCGCGTGCCGCCGATTTCGTATCCTCGGCCACGCCCAGGCTCTTCACATTTCCCCACACCGCCATCACCGCGTCGCCGATAAACTTATCGAGCGTGCCGTTATTTTCGAAAACAGCCGCCGTCATCCGGCTGAGGTATTCGTTCAATTGCCTAACGAGCGCTTCCGGATCGGCGTTTTCGGTCAGGCTGGTGAATCCGACGATGTCGGAAAACAAAATCGTCGCCGGCAAACGGACACCGCGCAGGCTGCTGTAAAAGCTGTCCGGGTTCTCCAGAATTTCCTTCACCAGATTTTTCGAGACGTAACGCTCGAGCGTCCGCCGCGTGCGCAGCTTCTCGATTCGCTCCAGCGCATATTCGAAGCCTAACGAGAAGAGCCCGCTGAGCAGAAACGCGCTCAAGACCGGGATGGTGAGCAAGAGCAGACCGTTTTGATCGTAGAGCAGCCGTGCACCCAGGGCGTAGCCGCCGGCGGCGATCACCAACGTGAAGAGACAAACGAGCGGCCGCCGCACAAACGCGATCAGCAACCACGCCGCCAGCCCTGCGCCGCCCACCATCAATTGCATGATGAGCGGCGGCGTCGGCCGCAAAAACTCGTGGCCGAGCAGCGCCGCCAGCGCATTAAAATGCAGCTCCGGTCCGGGCGTATTTGGACTCATCGGCGTATCGACCACGTCATGCGCGACCTGCGACGCCGCTCCGATCATCACGATCTTGCCTTTGAAAAAAGCGCCGTCGGCATAGTTCGCGTGCCAAAGCTTGGGATCGAACACTTCGTAGAGCGTGCGCGCCGGATAGGCATCGACCGCGCTGAAACGGAGCAGGTGCGGATGCTGATCGCGCAACAACCGCCCGCCCATGCCCAACTGTTCCGCGGCTCGGCCGGCAAAGGAGACGAACAAGCTGTCGCCGGCGAAGGGAGGCATGCCGGCAAGCTGGCGTTCCGAGGTGGTGAAATTGGCGGCCCGTATTTCGCCATCGATCGGATCGGGCCAAAAATTAACGTAGCCGACCCGGGAATCGGCCATCGCTGGCGGTGGAATCAACGTCTCGTTAGGCGTAATGATTTGGTTCATCGCCACCGTGTCGATGTTGGCGCCGAGCACGACGCGATCGCGATATTTGTCGAGGGCCGCGTGAAAGGCCGCATCACCCTCGTTAGGCGGACTGAAGACGAGATCGAACATGACGAGCCGCGCGCCCGACGCGAAAAGCTTGTCGAGCAGAATGGCCCAGACTTCGCGCGACCAGGGAAACGCCTTTGCCGTCATCAACTCGAAGGCGCGATTGCCCGCGATCTCTTCGGGCGCGAGTGGCGGCATGGCGAGGGTGCTTTGATCGATCCCGAGAAAAACGAAATCGGAATGCGTTGGCGTTTTCCGGCCTTCGCGCCGTAGCAAATCCTGAAAGCTTTGTTCGCCGCGCCACGGGATGGAAACAAAAGGGGCGGCCGAAAAAAGGTGGCCGAGAAGAATCAATCCCGCCCAAAAAACGCAGATGGCCGCCAGGATGAGAAGCCGATGTCGCCGCAGCCAATGCATGCGCCCATACTAAAACAGCCGCCCGCCACGCCAATGCAAAAGCGCGCCGGTCAGCGTTTCTTTTGCGGAAGCGCCACCGCGAAATCGGCTTTGCGCACGATCACGACGATCTCCGCGCCGTTGCGCGCGACCATTTCCAGCTCGATCGGAAATGCAAAATCGCGTTTTACGTTTAGAAACAGCTCTACGATTTCCCGCTGCGTCCAGACGTGGAAATGAATGTTCGTGCGCTCCGCGAAAAATTCCGCGAGGCGCTTCGCTTGATCGTCGCCTTCGAGCGGACGCCCGGTCTTTTCCTGATAATGGCCGGCATCGGAAATCTCCGGCCCGTCCTTATAGTCGCGGCGCAGATGCTCGTAAGATGTGATCGATCGCCTCGCGTCAAACGTGAACCGCTTGTCCGGCACCGCCAGAAAGAGAACGCCGTCCGGCCGCAAAACACGCAGCATGTTCTCGATCGTGGCGATCGGATTGCGGCAATGTTCGAGGAGATGATTGGCAATCACGAAGTCGCAGCTTGCCTCCGCGATCGCGCTGAGCGTCTCGCCGTCCTCGATCAAATCCACGTCCACCAATTCTCCCTCCGCCAGATCGGGATAGGCGCGGCGCGCTTCGTCCCTCGTTAGGCGATCGACGTAACGCACCTGGGCGCCGCGGTAAAGGTTTAGCGGATGATTGAGCGCACCGATCTCGATCCCGCTGCCTTTGATGAAACGATACGACGCGAAGTCCCGCACTTTCCTGGCCACGACTTCAAGCGATTCCGTTTCGCGTTTCGGCCGGCCAAACAAGAAACGGAGGCGGCGCTGTAATCCCTTCATCACTCTAGCGTTTGCGCAGCAGGCAAAGGCGCTGCCCCTGCTCGACCGGCGGGTCGCTGACAATTTCCAGATCGAGCTTCGCTGCCCAAATTTTAAAGAAATCGGGCGACAGAAAAATATCCATCGGCATGAGCTGTCGCGCCTTGGTCGAGTTCACGTTTGTTTCGAAGATGGCCCATTGACCCGGCGCGGAAATATCGAGGTAGGATGCGGCGATCAGCCCGCCCGGTTTAAGAACGCGGCGCGCTTCCCGCAAATAGAGAAACGATTCTTCCTGCATCAGGTGGGTGAAGACGGAGAAGAAGCAAACGAAGTCCGCGCAATTATCGCGCTCCGGAATTTTCGGCTCGGTCGCGAGCTCGAAACGCCAATCGGGCCGCTGACATTTCTCGCGCGCGAAGTCGAGCATGGCTGGCACCACGTCGAGGCCGAGGTAACTTAATTCCTTGCCCAGCGGCGAACGCGTCAGAGCCGTGGCGACGCGTCCTGAGCCGCAACCGACATCGATCAGATAATCCCCAGTTTTTAGCCCAAAACGCACCAATCGCTTGCGCAACGTTTCGCCCACTTCCACATAATTCCCGCCCACCACGAGCGACATCGCAGTCTCAAGATCATGTCGCGCCGCCAGGTTTGACATGTGATCGGCGTAGGAAGCGCGCGCGTTCGGGACCACCGGCACCTTTTTCGACCTGGTCTTCGATTCCTCCACCTTCGGCGCGGAGATGAGATGCAATTTTCGCAGCAGACGTTTCATCGGCGGAAGAGTCTCACCGAAAAACGATTTGTGAATCAACTCTTCCTGTTTACTATTGGCGTCCGTTGCGCTCGTCGCGCGGAATACTCTGCCCACCTGGCCATGGCATCGCAAGATGCGGCCGATCAGCGAATGAGGTCGGGGAGAGCATAACAAAATAAACAATTCGCTGAAGAGGAACTCCGGTTCGCCGGGGTAAAACAATATGCCAAGAGCCACTAATGCTCCCGCCAGCCGGGAGCGCCGCAAGCGCGTCGTCAAATCCGCGAAAGGTTATCGCGGACGCCGTTCCAAACTTTTCCGCTACGCGAAAGACGCGACCATGAAGGGAAAGTATTGGGCTTACCGCGATCGCAAAACGCGCAAGCGCAACTTCCGCATGCTCTGGATCCAGCGGCTCAATGCCGCCGTCCGCGCCAACGGCCTCACCTACAGCCGATTCGCCGAAGGCTTGAAAGCCTCGGGCATCGGCCTCGATCGCAAGATTCTTTCCGATCTTGCCATTACCGATGAAAAGGCGTTTGCCAGCATCATCGAGCAGGTGAAATCGGCGCTCGAAAAGAAATCGAGCGAAGGCGAAAAGAAGAAGGCAGCTTGATGGTGACGACGGTCGCGTGACCGTCGCAAAACCAGCCGAAGCTTGCGACGGTCCGAGACCGCCGCTACAGCGGAGCTTGGATATGTCTCATCCGCTTGAAGAATTGCGCGACGCTGCCCTGAGCGAAATCGCCGCTGCGCCTAACGAGCAATCGCTCGACGCGGTCCGCGTGCGTTACCTCGGCCGCAGCGGCAGCATTTCGGCATGGAGCGACCAGATGAAGTCGCTCGGCAAAGAGGAGAAGCCGGTCGTGGGCAAGCTGCTCAACCAGGCGCGCACCGCGGTGACGGCGGCGCTCGAAGAAAGCGGCACGCGTTTGCGCGATGCGCAGGAAACGGCGGCGCTCGCCAACATCGATATCTCGCTCCCGGGCACGCCGCACGAGCTGGGCAGTCTTCATCCGCTCACCCAAATGCTCGACCGCGCCATCCAGATTTTTCGCCGGATGGGTTTCGCCCTCGCCGACGGGCCGGACATCGATACGGAATGGCATTGCTTCGACGCGCTCAACACGCCGCCCGATCATCCGGCGCGCAACGAGCAGGATACTTTTTACCTACCCGACGGCCGCTTGCTCCGCACGCACACCTCGACGGTGCAGATCCGCGCCATGCAAGCCGCGCCGCCGCCCATTCGCGTGATCGCGCCGGGCGCGGCCTATCGTCGCGATGAAGTGGACGCGACGCACAGCGCGCAGTTTCACCAGATCGAAGGCCTTTACGTGGATGAAAACGTGACGGCCGGCGACTTGAAGGGAACGGTGGAATTTTTCCTGAAGGAACTGCTCGGTTCCAAAACGGAGATTCGTTTTCGTCCGCATTTCTTCCCGTTCACGGAGCCGAGCTTGGAAGTTGATGTGAAATCGAAAGCGCTCAAGAGCGGCGAGAAATGGCTCGAACTGGCCGGTTGCGGGATGGTTGATCCAGCGGTGTTCCAGGAGATCAATCGCGCGCGCGGCGACGATGCCTACGACCCGGAGAAATATTCAGGGTTCGCTTTCGGTCTCGGGATGGATCGGCTCGCCATGATCCTGTTCGATATTCCCGATATCCGATTGTTCGCGCAAAACGATCTGCGATTTCTGAGGCAGTTCGCATGAAATTCTCCGTCAACTGGCTGCGCGAGCTGGTCGATCTGCCGGCCAGCGTCGATGACCTTGCTCATCTCCTTACATTCGCCGGCGTTGAGATCGAAGGAATCGAACGGCGCGGACTCAATCTCGATCATGTGGTCGTCGGCCAGATCAACGCTTCCAGTCAGCATCCGAATGCCGACCGCCTCAGCGTTTGCGAAGTGGATGACGGCACCAATCACAAACGCCAGATCGTTTGCGGCGCGAAGAATTACAAAGTGGGCGACAAGATTCCCGTCGCGCTCCCCGGTGCAGCGTTGCCGAACGGTCTCAAAATCAAAGTAAGCAAACTGCGCGGCGTGGAATCGCAGGGCATGCTTTGCAGTCCCGTCGAGCTTGGCGTTTCTGAGGAAAGCGACGGCCTGCTCATCCTCGCGCCCGACGCCGAGATCGGCGCGCCTATCGGTTCGCTCTTTCCGCCGGATACGATTCTCGATGTCGAGATCACGCCGAACCGGAGCGACCTGCTCAGCTACGTCGGCCTTGCGCGCGAGATCGGCGCCCTAACGAATAAGACGGCGCGCCGGCCGGAGATCGCGAGCCCGGCGGTCGTGCGCAACGAGAGCGTGCAGATTGCCGCGCCGCGCGAATGCCCTTTCTACTCGGCGTTGCGAATCGAGAACATCACGGTCGGTCCGAGTCCCGAATGGTTGCGCACCAAACTGGAGTCGGCCGGCATTCGCGCGATCAACAACATTGTCGACATCGCCAACTTTGTGATGCTCGAACTCGGCCAGCCGCTCCACACCTTCGACGCCGACAAATTGCAGGGCGGCATTCATGTTCGCCTCGCCGCGAAAGACGAAAAATTTCTCGCGCTCGACGGACGCACCTATTCGCTCACGCCCGACAACTTGATGATCGCCGATGCCGCGCGCGCAGTCGCCATCGGTGGCGTGATGGGCGGCGAAGACACGGGCGTGACCGACGCCACGCGCAACGTCCTCCTCGAAAGCGCCTACTTTCTGCCTTCGAGCATTCGCCGCACGGCGCGCATGTTGAATCTGCCGAGCGACGCCAGTTATCGCTTCGAGCGTGGCGTCGATCCCGGAATGACTTTGGGCGCGTCCGCGCGCGCCGCGCAATTGATCGCCGAGTTGGCCGGCGGAAAACCTGCGACCGAAACAGTGGTCGCTGGCGAGCCGCCTTCCGCGCCGGCCGATGTCACGATTCGTTACCGACGCTGCGACCAACTGCTCGGCGTGTCTGTCCCGCACGCGGAAATCGAGCGCGGTTTGGAAGGTCTCGGCTTAACGCCCGTCGCCAAATCCGCTGACGCGAGCACGTGGAAAATTCCGAGTTATCGTTCCGACCTCACGCGTGAAGCAGACTTGATCGAAGAAGTCGTGCGCGTTCACGGCATCGATAAAATTCCGGCGACGATGCGCAGCCGCTTTACGCCGGTCAGCGCAGCCGATCGAGACTACGATTTCGAGACGCATCTAAAAGAACGACTGAGCGCGCTCGGCATATCGGAAGCCCGCACTTCGACGTTGATCCCGCGCAGCTCAAACAGCGGCGCGTTTCGAGCCGCCGCTCATGAACTGCGCAACCCGTTGAGCGAAGATCACGTCGCGCTGCGGCCAAGTTTGTTGCCCGGCCTTCTCGCAACGCTCGCGCGCAATCTTCGGCTCGGCGCTGCGAGCATTCGCCTTTTTGAACTCGGACGCATTTTCGCTCCGCAGGATGGCAGCGAAGAGCGACGGCTGGCTCTCGTTTTCTGTGGAACGGTGAACGCGGAGCCGCATTGGCGCGCGAACAGCAAACGCGCGCTCGATCTCTTCGATATCAAAGGAGCGCTCGAAGCGGCAACCGGGGCGCCGCTCTCCTTCCGACGCGCCAACAACGACGATCTCGCGCTCGCCGCGACGATCGAGATCGAAGGGAAATCCATCGGCACGATCGGCCAGTTGAATGGCAAACACGCCGCCGAAATCGGAGCCAATGCTCCCGTTTTGATCGCGGAAATTCAAGTGAGCGCGCTCCAAAAGGCGCACACGTTGCGCGCGGCATTTAGTGAACTGGACAAATTCCCAGCGGTCACGCGCGACATCGCCATGCTCGTGCCCGACGAGCTCACGCACGCAGAAATTTTCAAGGTTCTACAAGACTCGGATGAGCCGCTGCTCGAGCGCGTCGAATTGTTCGATCTCTTTAGCGGAAAAGACACGGAAACGGGCGACGTGGCGCGAAAGTCGCTGGCATATACGTTGACATACCGCGACAAGAATCGCACACTGACGAACGACGAAGTAACCGTGGCCCACGCGAAAATTCGCGAGCGTTTGCAGCGGGAATTGCGAGTGGAGTTACGGGAATAGTTCTTTCGATAAAATGAGAGAGATGCCCGTTGAGGGTTGAGAGTTTCAAAGACCTACTTGCTGTCTTCTTTCAATCCTCAACCGACAGTTCTTTCAAAACTTTACCCTGCGGTGTTCGAGATTACAGGTGTGATTCCCGGACCGATATTTCATAGCAAAGGAGACTGGTTCGCGATTGCCGATGGCATGCCTTAATTGGAAGTCAGAAGTGAGCGTGATGGTTATCCGCCCGTTACCGAAAGGGAACGGGATATCCGCCTAAACGGCACAGGCGGGGTAATATTTTCAGCGGCGCCCGGATCGAAAACGGTCCGGGCGCTTTCTTTTTTGGGAGGGATGAATTTGGAGGCCAGGAAACCAGGAGGAGAATACCGGACGCGCGCGCTTCGAATATATCATCACGTGCTCCGAATCCTTCAAGATCGAGAGATCCCTCGACTTCGCTCGGGATGACAATTCCTTTTCCTGCTTTCCTGCTTTCCTAATTCATCCCTTCCCTTTCCTGTTTTCCTGGCCTCCAAATTCATCCCCTCTTCTGCTGCCGCTAACTTGAAAAACCGTCGTGCAGAGCAAGAGTGCGACTCGTGCACGCGCTCCTCGTTTTGGAAGATGGAAAAATTTTCAAGGGCGAATCATTTGGCGCAACCGGCACGCGCGTCGGCGAAATTTGTTTCAACACCTCCATGACCGGTTACCAGGAAGTGCTGACCGATCCTTCCTATCGCGGCCAGATCGTCGCGATGACTTATCCGCTCATCGGAAACTACGGAATCAACACCCTCGACCAGGAAAGCGACGCGCCTCATGTGAGCGGCTTCGTCATTGAAGAGCTGAGCGAAATGCCGAGCAACTGGCGCTCGGAAGAATCGCTCGCCGATTATTTGCGACGCTGGAAAATCCCGGGCATTCAGGGAATCGACACCCGCGCACTCACGCGCCATCTGCGCGAACGCGGCGCGATGAAAGCCTGCCTAACGACTGAAGTAATGTCGCCCGATGAAGCAGTAAAACGCGCGCGCGAAGGCGACGGCGTGATCGGCATGGACTACGTGCGCGAAGTTTCGACATCAAAAATTTATCAATGGGACCCCGACGACAAACAGAGCAACCCGTGGACGGTTCCCTGCAACGCGAGCGGAGAAATGCCGCAGCCTTATCTTCCGCCGGTCAAGCATCGCGTCGTCGCTTTTGATTACGGAATGAAGGAAAACATTCTGCGGCAACTCCGACAGAACGGTTTCGCGGTCACGGTGGTGCCGGCGACAACAAGCGCCAAAGAGGTGCTCGCGTTGAAACCGGACGGCGTTTTTCTTTCGAACGGGCCCGGCGATCCGGCGGCGCTCGATTACACGCATGAGACGGTGCGCGCACTGATGGGGAAGAAACCGATCTTCGGCATTTGTCTGGGGCATCAGGTGCTCGGCTACGCCTTCGGCGGAAAGACTTTCAAGCTGAAGTTCGGACACCGCGGCGGGAATCAGCCGGTGAAGGATTTGCGCAGTGGGAAGGTGGCGATCACCGCGCAGAATCACGGATTTGCCGTCGACGCGGAATCTTTGCCGAAGGAAATCGAAGTGACGCACGTGAACCTGAACGACGGGACGGTGGAAGGAATGCGGCATCGCGAGCTGCCGATCTTCAGCGTGCAATACCATCCGGAAGCAGCGCCGGGTCCGCACGACGCGAGTTATTTTTTTGGGCAGTTTGCCGAACTGATTGAGAGCGGTACGCGAAGTTAGCTGGGAAAAATTTCACCACGGAGATCACAGAGGGCACCGAGCGAAGCAGAGCCGTTTTATTTCCCTGGACTCCTGGGCTCCAAATTCTTGCCCGATTAGGAGCTTCTCGTCCCGCATCGGGATCCCTCGACTTCGCTCGAGATGATTACGCGGCGATTGTCTTCGCGCCCGGATGATCGCGCGACGCGCTGCGTAGTTGCAGGACTTCGCGCAGCATGCGCCAACTGTCGCGCGCGAAACTGACCTTGCTGCCATCGACGTGATTCCAGCGGACCGGGATTTCGCGCAGCCGCAAATGGGATTGCTTCGCAAGATGCAGGATCTCGACGTCGAAGCCAAAACCATCGACCCGCGCCGCTCCCAAAATGGGACGACAGGTTTGCAAACGAAACGCTTTGAAACCGCACTGCGTATCCCAAAACGGAAGGCCGGTCGATAGCCTAACGAGTAAATTAAAAACGCGGCCGGCTTGTTCGCGCCGCCAGGGCTGGCGCACGCCGATCAATCTCCGATTGAGCGCGCGCGAACCGAAGGAAATATCCAATTCATCCGCGGCAATCGGCTCGATCAGCTTCGGCATTTCTTCGATGGGCGTGGAGAGATCGGCATCGGAGAAAAGGCCAATCTCGCGCGTGGCCGCGAGGAGGCCAGCGCGAACGGCGGCGCCTTTGCCGCGATTCGGAAAATTTTCGAGGAGCTGCGTCGCGATTCCGCCGGACGCGGCGAAGGCTTCGCGAACGACGCGCGCCGTTTCGTCGGTCGAACCGTCGTTCACGACGATGAGTTCACTCTCGGGCGTTTCGCGTTGCAGATAATCGAAGATCAACCGCAGCGTCTGGCCGATTCGTTCCGCTTCGTTGAAGGCGGGAACGACGACGGTGACAGGTGGCAGCATGAGGAGCGGTTCTACTTGAAGATCGCCACGGTGGTTTTTCCGTTCTCGTCGATCGTCCCGCGATACATGCCGGAAGTGTTGAATGTCTGGGAGATATTTCCTTTCGCATCCATCGCGATCACGCCTCCGGTGCCGCCGAGCTTTTGCACTTTATCGAGCACCTGTTGCGCGGCTTGGCCTACCGATTCGCCGCGGTATTCCATTAAGGCCGAGATGTCGTGGGCGACGGCGGAGCGAATGAAATATTCGCCATCGCCCGTTGCCGAAACCGCGCAGGTTGCATCATTCGCATACGTGCCCGCGCCGATGATGGGCGAATCGCCGATGCGTCCGGGCCGTTTGTTGGTCATCCCGCCGGTGGAAGTCGCGGCGGCGAGATGTCCGGCCTGATCGAGCGCAACGGCGCCGACGGTGCCGTGACGATCCCGATCTTCGATGATGAATTTTTTGCCGCTCGATGCACCGGATTTTTCCGCGGCCTTCACGCGCTGCAGCGCCTGCCAGCGTTCGTCCGTATAAAAATATTTCGCGTCGACCAATGCGACACTCTGCTCTTTCGCGAATGCTTCCGCGCCCGCGCCGGCCAACAGAACGTGCGGCGATTTTTCCATGACGAGACGGGCGAGCGAGATCGGGCTGCGCACGTGCGTCACGCCGGTGACCGCGCCGGCTTCGAGCGTGGAGCCATCCATGATGGAGGCGTCGAGTTCGTTCGTGCCCGCCGAGGTGAAGACGGCGCCTTTGCCGGCGTTGAAATGAGGATCGTCCTCGAGGATGCGCACGGCGGCTTGCACCGCATCGAGGCTGGCGCCCCCGTGTTTGAGCACGTCGTAACCGGCGTGCAGCGAACGATCGAGCGCATCACGATAAGCACGCTCCAATTCCGGCGTCATCTTGCTGCGATCGATCGTGCCGGCGCCACCGTGGATGGCGAGCGCGATTTTTTTGGCGTCAGTTTGCATGGCTGTCTTCGACGGCTCCTGAGCGTGCGACGAGCAAGGCATCATCGCAAAGACAAGGCCGGAGAAAAGTTTGGCGAGAGCCGAGGATTTCTTCTTCAAGTGGAGCCACTGTAGCGGGCGGGATGCGCGGCGTAAATCCTGGAGCGTGCCTTGCACTTTTGAGGAGGCGGTTCCGGGGAGCGCAGCCGCGCCTGAGGGAACCATCGCTTCCATCACGGCTGTTCTGCGCTCTAACCGTTGGCTGGGCGAGCAACACGGCGCACGCACTCCTCGATCACCGCGACCTGCGCAGCGACGCGTTGTTCGAAGGCAAGTTCGGAAGGCGTTTCAATGGTCAGCGTGCGGTAAGCATGATGCTGATGCAGGTAAATCGCTTCCGGCACGAGCGGGAAATTGCGCAGATCGAACTTTTGCCTAACGAGTCCAGGCCGAGCCCGGCGCCCGTCGATGGAGCGCCGGGAATCGATCGGAATGATGCGGCGTGCGA
Organism: Chthoniobacterales bacterium; assembly: GCA_038258245.1. Lineage (GTDB taxonomy): Bacteria > Verrucomicrobiota > Verrucomicrobiia > Chthoniobacterales > UBA10450 > JBBSQB01. The sequence continues at coordinate 11,080 of JBBSQB010000018.1, read as the reverse complement.
TGGCGAGCAGATCTTCGCCCCAGAACGGCTTCGCCCTTTCGAGCTCGTAAATATAAAAACCGAGCGCCTCGTAATCTTCGTGGAGCGTGAGCGAAAGCGCGAACTTCTCGCCGCCGATCAACTTCTTTAAATCGCGCACGGAGGCTTCGCGGCAACGTGGACCGAACTCGCGATTCAGGTCGCGACCGCGCGCATCGGATCGGCGGTTGTTCATGAGGCCCCAGGGATTCAGACAGGGGAAAATGAGAAAGGGTTGCCGCTGATGGCGCGCCAGATTTTTCTCCGCCCAAACGAGGAGCGCCGCTGCGCCCGCCGGTTCGTCGCCGTGAATGCCGGCGGAAAGATGAATGGTGCGCGGATCAGCGCCGTCGCCGATACGAAGGAAATAGAGAGGAAACCCGCTCGACGAGCTGTAGCGACGCAGACGGCACTTCATTTTGGCGGCCAATCTTCGCCAGCGTCGCACGAGCTCCGCGTAATCGTGCGCGGGAGGAAGGTTCGTCATTTCGCCCATCGTATGATCGAAAGCGCGTAGCGATGCAATTTCCCTTTCCCGCCTGACGAACTAAGGCACCTTCCCCAGACGATGGCGGATGAGCAGAACATCAGCGAGGGAACGCCCGCGACGCTCGAGACCAACCCGGTCGTCGTCGTCCAAGGCATCGGCCATCTCGGCCGCAACTTCCTTTTCGAAATCGGGAGCATGTTCTGGTTCATCATCCACACCTTTACCGAGACGATGGATAACGTGCGGCGCGGGCGGGCGCCGTTTCGCGCGACCAGTTTTTTTCGCCACACCGAGCGTGCGGGCGTCGGCTCGGTGCCGCTGGTGGCGATGGTTTCTTTTTTTCTTGGCCTAACGATGGCGCTGCTGACTGGCTATCAATTGCAACGCTTCGGGACGGAGCGGCTCGTGCCGGGATTGGTGGCAATCGCGTTCACGCGCGAGCTGGGGCCGTTGCTCACCGGGATCATGCTGGCGGCGCGGATCGGCGCGGCGTTCACCGCAGAGCTCGGCACGATGCAAGTCTCCGAGGAAGTGGAAGCGATCGAAGCGATGGGCATTAGTCCGCTGCGCTTCCTGGTTGCGCCGCGCATGCTCGCCTTGTTCGCGCTCATGCCGTGTCTCTCGATCATTTCGAGCCTGGCCGCGATCGTGGCGACGAGTCTGATCACGAAAGCTTATTTCGCCATCGCGTTCGTTTATTTTAACGATCTCGTTCTGCATTCGCTGCTCATGCGCGACATCATCACCGGGGTAATCAAGAGTTTCCTGTTCGGCCTGCTCATCGGGGCGATCGCCTGTTATCGCGGATTGAATGTGAAAGGCGGCGCGGCCGGCGTGGGAAATTCGACGACTTCGAGCGTGGTCACCGCCATCACCACAGTGATCGCTTTCGACACCATGTTTAACATCGTTTACATCGCGTTCTTTCCATGAGCGAAGCGCCCAAACCGGCGGTGGTGGAACTCCGCGACGTGAAGTTGCAGTTCGACGAGAAAAAAGTGCTCGATGGCGTTTCGTTGCGCGTCGAACCGATGGATCGGCTCGTCGTCATGGGCCAGAGCGGTAGCGGCAAGAGCACGATTTTGCGTCTTATCCTCGGCATCCTCGCACCCACGGCGGGCTCGATTTTCTTCAAGCAATTCGAAGTGAGCCGGCTGACTCGTCGAAAATTACAGCGGGTGCGCACACAGATCGGAATGGTCTACCAATACTCGGCCCTGCTCAGCTCGCGTAACGTCCGCGAAAACATCGCGTTGCCGCTCGAAGAATTAACCGAGAAAACGCCGGGCGAGATCGACGAGATCGTGGACGCGAAGCTGGAACTGGTCGGCATGCTCGACTCGAAAGAGCAGATGCCCTCGGAGTTGAGCGGCGGCATGCGCAAACGCGTGAGCCTGGCGCGCGCCCTCGTCCTCGAGCCGGAGTTGATTCTCTTCGACGAACCATCGGCCGGGCTCGACCCGGTGATCAGCTCAGTGATCGATGAGTTGATCATCGACCTGACCGAGAAATCGAAAGTGACTTCGGTGATCGTGACGCATGAGATGGACAGCGCCTTTCGCATCGGGACGAAAATGGCTATGCTTTACCAAGGGAAAATTATTGAGGCCGCCACGCCCGAACGTTTCAGGCAATCGACCAATCCCGTGGTCACGCAGTTTTTAAGCGGCAGCACCGAAGGCCCCATCCTGGAAGGAAGCAACGATGCAATTGAGACGTAACGAAATTCTAACCGGCCTGCTCGTGCTCGGCACGGTGGTGATCCTGACCGGCATTCTTATTTTGCTGGGCGCGCCGGGATTATTCCGCCCGCTCGTCACCTACAAAATTTATTTCGATAACGCGGCGGGTATTAAACTGGGCGCGCCCGTTCTGCTGGCGGGCCGAAAAATCGGACAAGTCCAGGCGCTCTACTCGCCGGTCACGACGGACGAAGCGCGCCGCGCCGCGACCGCCGCCAACGCGCCCACGCCCGCGCCTTCCCCCGAAGCGAGCGCCACGCCCACTCCGCCGGCCACCGCGCGGTATCAGGTGCGCATTGAAATCCAGGTCGATAAATCCGCCGAGGTCTACAAGAACTCGAAGGCGCGGCTCATCACGCTCGGGTTGCTCGGCGAAACGGCGATCGACTTCAGCCAGGGAAGCGAAGCGGCTGGCCTCGCGCAGGAAGGCGAGATTTTCTCAGGCGATCGCGTGCCCGATTTTGGCGAAGCGATCGCTGCCATCGTCACCGTCATGCAGCCGCTCGCCGTCTCGGCCAATGGCGCGCTCAATCAGTTGCAGAGCACCGCCAAAAATCTGAGCAAGATCACCGAAGAAAGTTCGCCGTTAAACATGGCGCTCGCGCAATTTCGCACGGTTGCCGAAAACATGACCAACATGACCGCGCGCGACAGTTCGCTCTCGGTTTCCCTCAAGAACGCCGAAAAAATCAGCAACGAACTGACGGCGAACGACAACCTGAAGGTGATGCTGCAAAATTTCCGCGCTTCCTCCGAAACGTTGAAAAGCACGCTCGATCAGTTGAGCCCGAACTTGCAGGAAATCGGGCAGAACGTTTCCGACCTCACGGGAACGCTGCGCACGCAGCCGTGGCGGCTGATTTATCCGACGACCAAAAAATATCCGAACGATCAACCGCCGAACGACGGTACGATCACTATCCGCAAGACGACGCGAAAAAAAGCGAAGCGCCCGAGTCGTTAGGCTGCGGCCGTTTCGCGGGGCGAGCCGACAGGACCACGAAAATCGCTCCCACGTTTCGCATAGCGAAACGGCTACAGGCGAATCAGGAAACGGAAAAACTCCTGCTCCTGCTCGTAATCCTAATCGTAATCGCTCCCCACCCGTGCGGCTGCTTCGCCTAACGAACCACGAATCAGAAAACCCGGTGTAGCCGTCTCGCTATGCGAGACGCGAGGATGACGGAGGACCACGGGAAATCGCTCTCGCATTTCGCACAGCGAAACGTCTACATCTGCCAATCAGCGCGAGCTGGTCAGTTGCCAGATTTTTGCTTCGAGCTTGTGGAAATTGACGGGCTTGGTGAGGGGGCTGTCGAAGCCGGCTTCGCGGCATTTCCCGTCTCCGCATCGGTCACGGTCGCGAGCAAATCTTCCGTCTCGGCGATGATCGCGCGATGCGCTACCGCTTCCCGATAAATTTCGAGCACCTTCTGCCCCGCCAAAAACGTAAACACGATCGAAGCGGCAAAAACCACCGCCATCAAAATGAAGACCGTCCCGATGCCGCGTAAGCCTTTGATCATAAACAACCCGCGGTGACAGGATGGAGCATGACGGTATTGGACAATGTTCTTCTGAAAGCGTCAACCGATCACAGAAACACCCGGGCGCGCAGGCGCGGTTCCTGCTTTTTCTGTGGGACAATGAAAAACGATCTTGTGCTCTCCGACCGTCTCGCGCGCCAGCGCACTCAGGAAATGTTGCGCGTTTTGCGTCAGAAACAGAACGAGATCCTCACCCGAGCGCGCCAGACTTGGGAACGTCGTTTTGCCGGTCGCGAACCGAGTGACGCTTGCGTCCGGGTGCGCATTCAAACACCGGTTCGCGCCCTGTTGGTGGCCTAGACATTCACCTGCCAAATCTCACCCGGGCAGGTTTGAACTTGACCGCTTTAAGCGGTCGAGTGCAGCAAGCTGGAAAAAATCCTCAGTTCCGTTGTCAGCGTCACACGGCACGAGCGTTCATGCACTTGGGCGAAGGGTGCGCCCGTAGCCGTTTCGCCGTGCAAAAATGCGAAAATCGACTCGCCCGGCCTTCCTGACAGCCGCGTTTCGCATAGCAAAACGGCGACAGCGCATCGCGGACCGGACGCAAATTACATGACACGCTTTTAACGCCGCTACTTCTCCGCCGAAAGCCGCGTCTGCAAAAAGCTGAGCACGGCGGCTTCTGCCGCATCGAGATCGTCGAGCGCGTCAGCCAGCGTATCTTCGGCCCGCTGCTTTAATCCCTCGATCGCTTCGCCGCTCAAATACGTTTCGAGCACGACGGGGTGAACGTAACACTTCCGGCAGACAGCCGGCGTGTTCCCCAGGATTTTCGAAACCGCGGTGATGGCGTTTTTCACATTCGATTTCGCCTGCGTTTTGTTCGCAAACGCGCCCACCTCAGTCAACGCCATGGCCGCGAGAACCGTTCCCGCCCAGGTGCGAAAATCCTTGGCCGTAAATTCCTGGCCGGAGGCTTCGCGCAAGTATTCGTTCACTTCATCCGAAGTGACGTCGTGCCGTTCGCCTGCCTCGTCGACGTATTGAAAAAGTTCCTGCCCGGGCAGATCGGTCAGCCGCTTGATGATTTTGGCGATGCGCTTGTCGTTCACGTCGATCTCGTGATGCACGCCACTCTTGCCGCGAAAGCTAAAGTTGACGTTGGAGCCTTCGATGTCGACATGGCGATTGCGCATGGTCGTTAGGCCAAACGATTTGTTTTCGCGCGCGTATTCCGGGTTGCCCACGCGAATGAAAGTGCGCTCGAGCAGGTAAACCACCGTCGCCAAAACCTTGTCGCGCACCAGCCCGGGCAGTTCCATGTCCTTCTTGACGCGGCGCCGAATTTTCGGAAGCGCTTCACCAAACGCCACCATCCGCTCGTATTTGTTCTCGTCGCGCACGGCCCGCCAGCGTTCGTGATAACGATATTGTTTGCGCCCGCGCGCATCCCGTCCGGTGGCCTGGATGTGGCCGTTCGTGCGCGGGCAAATCCAGACATCGGTGTAAGCCGGTGGAATGGCGAGGCGATTGATGCGGAGGACGCGCGGCTCGTCGCGAATGGGTTTGCCGTCGGCGTCGAAGTAGGCGAAGCCCTTGCCATTTTTCTTGCGCGAGTAGCCGGGGCTTTCGTCGTTCACATAACGAAGGCCGGCCTCTTCAGCCGCTTCTTCAGGATCGAGGTGGACCTCGAAGGCTTGAACCTTTCCTTTTCGCTTGCTGGCGTCACGGCGCTTCGGCATCTCGGAGAATACGCGCGGAGTGCGCGCCGAGGTCGCAAAATTCTTACGCCCTGTAGCCGTTTCGCTGCGCGAAACGCGGGAGTCCGCTCTGTGCCAAATCAATCGTCGTCGTTTCGCACAGCGAAACGGCTACAGGAACTAGGCGCCGTAGCTTTTGGTGAACTTCTTCTTCGATTCCGGTTCAGGCTCCGGAATCTCGGAAGGCGCGGGCGCGGGCGTTTCTTCTTTTGCCTCCGGCATCGGCGCCGCCGCCGGCGCGGAAGACTCCGCGGGACGCGCAGCAGTCGCATCGCCCTTGGACGCCGACTGCGAAACCTCCACAAACACCATCTGCAAATTCGACAGCGCGTTACGCAGAACGGTCGATTCTTCGTTGCTCAAATTCCCGCGCGTCTTCTCTTGAATCATGGCGAGCTGATCGATGAACATTTTGGCGAGCTCGAGATTCACTTCGCCCTGGCCAGTCTGCGGATTAGGAATTTGACCGAGGAAAAGCGCGGCATTCTGCGCATGCATCATGACGAACTCGATGAACCGCTGGACGAGTTCGCCGCTCTGAGTGTTGGTTTGAACTTCAGCCATAAGATTATTTTGGTTTTGCCGGGGAGGCGCTCGGTTTGGCAGACGGATGCACCGTCGCCAGCACATAAGGTTGATCGCGGAAATATTTCGCAGCGACGCGCTTCGCGTCCTCGAGAGTGACGCTGTTCACTTCTTTCTCGAGCGTCTTGTAATGATCGAATCCGAGCCCGAAGAGTTCGTCGAGCGCGGTCATGTAACCAAGGGTGTCGTTGCTCTGATTCGCGATCTGTTGCTGGCCAATCAGCTTTTTCTTCGCGCGCGCGAGTTCCTCGCTCGTTAGGCCATCGGAAGCGAGCTTGCCGATTTCGTCGAGAAGCGCCGCCTTCACCGGCGCCACTTTTTCGGGAGCGGTGCCGAGATAAAAAGCGAACAGGCCGGGGACGAGACCCTGCATTTGGTTCGCGCCCACGTAGTAGGCAAGACCCATTTTTTCGCGAATGCGCACGAAGAAACGCGAGCCGAGATCGCTGCTCGCTTCATCGATCAACTCAAGAGCATAACGATCCGGGCTAAACATATCGGCGCCCGGAAAACCGACCATGATGACGGCCTGCGCTTTGTCGCGCGTGGCCTCGACATCTTCCGCTTTGGCGAGCGGCGCCGGAGAGGCCGCGTGCTGCAAAGCCAGCTCGCCCGGCTTCATCGAGCCGAGAGACTTCTCGAACAAGCGTTTCACTTCGTCGGCTTTCACGTTGCCGAAAACAGCGAGCACACCGTTTTTGGCAACGAGATAACGATCGCGAAACGCGACCAGCTCCTTGCGGTCAAGATGAGCGACCGAGTCGGGCGAACCTTTGCTGCGCAAAGCGTATGGATGCTTGGCAAAGAGGGCGTCGCGCAAAATGTTCCGCGCCACAGTGGTGAGCTGTTCTTCGTCTTCCTTGATGCCGGCGAGTTGCACTTCCCTTTCGCGCACGACCGTTTTCTCGGGAAAGGTGGCGTTCAAAAGCACGTCGGAAAGCAGCGTTGCGCCCAGGTTCAAATCGGGCTGGGTCACTTCCACTGCGACGCTGAAGCTGTTATTGCCCGCGTCGCTCGCGATGCTGCCGCCGACCGCTTCGATGGTATCGGCAATTTGCTCCGCGCTGCGCGTCTTGGTTCCCTTGAGCAACACCTTCGACATGAGTCGCGTGACGCCGTTGCTTTCCGGCGTTTCGGCCAGCAATCCGCCACGAAAAACCGCGGTCATCGAGACGAGCGGCAAACGGGCGTCCTCGCGCACCAAGACGCGCAATCCGTTGCTTAAAGTGAATTTTTGAATTTCGCCCGCCACAATGGGCGCAGCCGCTTTCTCTTTAGCGGCCAGCGATCCCTTCGGATCCAAAGACACGATCGTTAGATTATCGTCCGTGAGATAGCGTTCTGCGACGCGCTTGATGTCTTCGAGCGTGACCTTCTGCACGGCGGCGAGGTAATCGCGGCTGAAATTGAGATTGCGCGTGAGCAGCCAGTTCGAGCCGATATCGGAAGCCTGGCCGCGCATCGTCGTCAGCGAATTCAGCTGGTGGCTGAGCAAAATCTTTTTCGCCTTCGTCAATTCCGCGGGCTTAACACCAGCTTGTTTGACCTCGCTCAGAATTTGCAGGATCAACTTTTGCGTTTCGTCGCGTTTCGCCGGCTCACAGGTTGCATCGATGCCGAGCACTCCGGGATCGCCCGGCGTGTAGGAAAACGCGCCAACCGAAAAAGCCAGCCCGCTTTCTTCGCGCACCCGCCGGTAAAGCCGCGAGCTGCGGCCATCGCCCAGAATGGTGGAAAGCAGATCGAGCGCGGGCACGTCGGGATTCGTGATCTCCGGGATGTGCCAGGCGAGCGAGAGGCGGCTGAGTTCGGTCGGGAATTCCTCATGCACTTCGCGGCGGCCCAGTTGAGGCGGCTCGCTCGGCACGTAGACCGGCGGCAGCGATTTGGCCGGGTATGGCTTGAAAAGCTCGGCGAGCTGCGCGCGGATTTTCCCGGCATCGACGTCACCGACCACGAGGAACGTCAGATTATTCGGCACGTAGCGCGTCTTGTAATAGTCCATCACCTGATCGCGCGTCAGTTGATTATAAATTTCCAACTCCCCAATGACCGGCAGGCGATAGGGATGCTTTTGATAGGCAGTGGCCAGAAGAAGCTGAATCGACATGCGATCCGGATCGTCGAAACCCATGGCGAACTCCCGCCGGATGACTTCCTGCTCCTTGTTGTACTCCTTCGCCGGCAGCGTCGAATTCATCATCGAGTCAGTCAAAATATCGAGCGCAGTCGGGACGCCATCTTTCGGCACGTCGATCCAATACACGGTGCGATCGAACGAGGTGTAGGCGTTGATGTAGCCGCCCACGTCCTGAATTTTTTGCGCGATCGAATTCGCCGGGCGCGTCTTCGTTCCTTGAAACAGCATGTGCTCGAGGATGTGAGAGAGACCAGCGCCCAGATGCCGGTCTTCATCAATGCTGCCCGTCGCGCACCAAGCCTGCACGCTGGCGACCGGCGCGCTGTGATCCTCCTGCACGATGATGGTCAGGCCATTGGGCAGAGTCCATTTCTGCGCGGTGTTCGGCGGGAAAGTGATGAGGGCGGATTTATCGGCGGGGGCGGCGTTCAGTTCGGCAATGCTCAGCATGATGAAAAGGAAAAAGGCGCAGCGCCTAACGAGTCGCCTCATGAAGCCTTCGGCGCGGGGAGCGGAGACGGTGGCGGCGTGGCCGACCGTTTCTCGGGCACGAAAGGTTTTACGAAAGCTTCTTCAAAATCGTAAATGTTCTTGAAGTCTTCGATCGAATCTTCCTCCGTTTTCCCGAAAATGCCGGCACCGATCAGGTTGAAGACCATGTGGCCGATGTCTTCCGTTTTGCGGATTCCCCAGGTGGAAAAAACGGTCACCACCATCGGCCCAAACTCCTTGAGCGCGTAAAGACGGACGCCATCGAGCAACTCCGGCCCGGCCACGTGCCGGACAAGCGCGCCTTTGATTTTCTTTTGCTGCTTGGTCGTGAAATCGAGTGCGTCGCGCAGGAAAACATAGGCGTCGCGGTGATAGCGCGCGTCGTTGGCGACGATCGAATCCAAGGCTTCGGCGAATCCAATTTTTTGCATGAAGAGAAGGCGCGATGCGCGGGCCTATGATAACCAGCATCGAGAGGCGGGGCAACTGCCCCCACCGCGAACACGCGTTTACTCCGCCCAGATGGCAAACTCGCCGCCGCCGGGCGCTTCGAAATGAAAGCGCCGGCCGCCCGGAAAGCTGAAGATCGGTTTGGTGATCATGCCTCCGCTCTTTTTCACCTCCGCCTCGGCCTCCTCGAGATTCTGTTGATGAAAGATGATGAGCGGCGCGCCTTCTTCAATGCTGCTCGTTTTTGAGGAAGCGAAAAAACCGCCGGCCATCCGGCCGTCGTCAAAGGCGCAATATTCCGGCCCATAATCGGCAAACGTCCAGCCGAACAAGGTGGTGAAAAATTTCCTGGTGGCGGCGAGATCCGTCGACGGCATTTCGACGTAGTCGATCGTCTTGGGGATGGATTGATGCATGGCGACTATTCGCGTACCTCATTCTCCATCGCATCCAAATAAACGGAGATGGCGTCATGCCGCCGGGGTGCATCGCTCGCTTCGCCGGCCCGCAGATAGTGCGAAAAATTTCCGCTCCGCGTCCTGGCCTGAGTCGCTTCGAACCAGTTTAAATAGTCGTCGATTCCGTCCATTTGCGCGACCAGCGCCGCGCGCGTTTCCTGGAGGCGCGCGAGGCGCCGCGCCAAGCCGAAAGTTTTGCCACGCGCGAGAGCAAAAGCGATCCGCTGATATTCGAAAATGACGGGACGCCAGGCAGGATGCGCCCGCGTCCCGAGGCCGGCCAACTCTTCCTGCAAACGCCGCAAGACGGTTGTGCGACTCGTTAGGCGAACAAAGCGTGAGAAATCTCGCAATTGAAAAGTGGTCTCCGGAGGCTGCGCATCGGGAAAACGCAAGATGAGCATTTTCTCCAGGCGAGCGGTTGTTTCCGTAAAGGATAACGACTCCAGCCCATCGGCCGCGGCCAGTCGGGCGAGATGGTCCCGCCACATTTTCTCGGCAGCGCGCGGCGACGTTCCGAGCGCTGGGAAATGTTCCTGCAAATCGGCGAGCGCATCGGCCGGGGCGTCGGGCAGATCGGCGAGCAAGCGGACGAGCCGCTGACGGCCGCTGCCTGTCTGCGTGAGCAGATCGAGCAAGGCGGTCGCGTAGGCGTGATAGACTTCGCGCGAAGGCGTATCGAGCAAAGCGGGCCGTTGCCGCAGAAAGTCCGCGAGCGCGGTGACGTTTTCCGATCCTGCGAGCTGACGCAGGATTTTGACGTCGCTCCAGGTCAGGTCGCTCCTGGAAGCGAGAATGCCTTCAACCAACCAATCGGGCGGTTCCTGGTAAGCGGTGCCGGGGCGAAGATCGGGCCGCTGGCGATACATCATCTCGACGAGCAAGGCGCGCAGGAATTCGCGCTCCGCCGAGACCGCCTCGAATTCCGCGGTGATGGTGAGATCGAGTTGCAATTTGAGCCCGAACCCGGTCTGGCTGACTTGCAATGCAGCGGGCGGCAGCTCGGGCAGATTCGCCTGGGGATATTGCGCGAGCACCACGATGGGCGTCTTCCAATCATCTCGCTGGCCGAGAATCTTAAGCAGCGCCTCTTTGGTTCGTTCCGCCGTTTCGCAAAGCGCGCCGCGCAACTGCGCGTTCGTTCCGTAAACGATGAACTGCCGCGAGGAACTGACGCTGCGCGGCAACGGCGCTGCCTCCGCGCCCAGACCAAAGGCGAGCAAGAGCGAAAAAATAAACGCGCTATGTCTCATGATTTCGCGGACAGTAAGCAGAGCGTGTCATGCACTTTTGAGCAGGATCAAGCAATGGAAGAGATGCGCCCTCATCCCTGCACGTGGGAAAAAATCCGGGGAGCGCACGCGCCCAGCGGGCTGGCGGTTGCGCCCCCGCCGCCCGCACATTGCGGCATTTGCGGCCACCCACATTGGGCAACGCCCCCCCCCACGCCAAGTT
>JBBSQB010000017.1:0-61395 GCA_038258245.1 Chthoniobacterales bacterium | reverse complement strand
CTCGCGTGCCCTTTTCGGCGACCCGCCGAAAAGCCGTTTCGCGATGAGACGCTGAATGCACCAGCGCAGAGCCGCTCGGCGGGTCGCCGAGCGGGGCACGCGAGGCCCGTGCGCTCCCCAGAAACGCGCGCCGGACGCGAGCTACTTCGCCGATTCCTTCTTGTGCCACGCGGCCAGGACCTCGGCTTCGCGCTCCGGCGTGAGACCGGCTTTCAACTTCGCCTGACGCTCGGCCGATTGCGCATGAAACCATTTCAAGGTCGCTCCCGTGGTCTCGGCCAGCGACCGAAAGGTGAGGCCGTGATCGAGGGCCTTCTGGATGTTGATCCGCGCGAAACCGGTCGTCTCGCCTTGCGGCGGGATCCACACCGGCATGTCGGACCAGGGCGATACTTTCTCCTTCTCCAAAAAATTAGCGTTCACCCAGGTAAATTTCGCGTCCGATTTTTCGGCAGACTTTATGGCATCGAGCATCTCGCCCATCGTGAGCGGCTTCGCCGGGCCAGTCGCATTATAAATGCCGATCGCGCCTTGCTCGGCCATGCGAATCGTCCATTCGGCCAGGTCGCGCGCATCGATGAATTGCACGGGATCCTTCGGCGTGCCCGGCGCGAGCACTGCGCCGCCGCGCTCGACCCGTACCGGCCAATAGGTAAAGCGATCGGTTTCATCGCCCGGCCCGACGATGAGACCCGGACGAATGATCAACGTCTTCCCCGGAAACCATTTCTCCGTTTCCTCTTCCGATAACGCCTTAAGCGGTCCGTAGAGTTCGAACTTCGACGCGACCACGGTGTCGCGCGTCTCCTTCATCGCATCCGGGCCGCTGTATTTGGCGAGCTCGCCGGATTCATCCATGCCCGGTTTGCTGTTGTCCGCGGAAACGGAAATGGTCGAGATAAAGATGTAACGATCGACGTGGCCTTTGAGGATTTCCGCGACGTCATGCACCCACTTTGGCAACATCGTTGGGTTATCAATGACGACGTCCCAATCGCGGCCTTTCAGCGCCTCGAGCTGGCCATTGCGATCGCCGATTAGTTGCTCAACACCGTCCGGCAACTCGCCGGGATGCGTCTTGCCGCGATTGAAGACGGTGACCTTATGCCCGCGACTGAGCGCATAGCGCACCTGGAACGGGCCGGTAAACCCGGTGCCGCCAAGAATGAGAATGCGCAAAGGCTTGATCGCCTTTTCAAGCGGAGCCGTGGCCGGCCTCTCTTCGCCTAACGAATCCATGGTGAATGGAAGCAATGCGCTCATGGAAAGCTCGAGAACAAAAAGAAGGCGGTGATTCATCGATCACGAAACAGAATTTGCAGCTTAGCAGCGGGCATGCGGCGGGTCCATCTTGAGGGAGGATGCGGCGGCGAGTGAAATTTTCCTTTCTGATTTTTTGGGATGGCTGCGTTCCATTTGGGCAACGGCGCGTTAAGCTTGGCGGCATGACGCGATCTGTCTCGCGACGCGAAGCTGGGCGCTTGATTTGCGCAGGCGCAGCCGGGCTGGCTCTTTCGGCCCGGATGACAAAAGCTGAGTCGTTAGGCAAAACGCCCGGGACCTCGGCGCAGCGCGAGCGCACCATTCCTTCCACGGGCGAGAAACTGCCGGTTATTGGCCTCGGGACCTGGCCGATGTTCGATGTCGGAAATTCGGAGGACGAGCGCCGGCCGCTCGAAGAAGTCATCGCCTGCTTCGCGCGGCTCGGCGGCAAGTTGATCGACAGTTCGCCGATGTATGGGCGGAGCGAAGAAGTGGTGGGCGATCTGGTTGCGAAACTGAAACTGCGAGACTCCTTCTTCCTCGCCACCAAAGTCTGGACGACCGGGGAACAGGAAGGCTGCGACTCGATCGAGCGATCGGCGCGGCGGCTGCGGACGAAAGTGATCGACCTCATGCAAGTGCACAACCTGGTCGACCTCGAAACGCAACTGGCGACGTTGCGCGAGTGGAAGGCGCAGAAGCGCATCCGTTACCTTGGGATCACGCATTACAACTCCTCTGCCTATGATCGGGTGGAAGGAGTCTTGCGTCGCGAACCGCTCGATTTTCTTCAGATCAATTACTCGTTAGCCGAGCAGGAAGCGGAGAAACGTCTGCTTCCGCTCGCGCAGGAACGCGGGGTCGCGGTCATCGTGAATCGCCCGCTTGGGTCGGGCGAACTTTTCCGGCGCGTCCGCGGGCGCGAACTTCCCGAATGGGCGGCCGATTTCGACTGCCATTCGTGGGCCCAGTTTTTTCTCAAGTGGATCGTGGCGCATCCGGCCGTCACCTGCGCCATTCCCGCGACCGGCAACCCGAAGCATGCGGCCGACAACATGCAGGCGGGCATCGGCCGTTTGCCCGACGCGAAAATGCGGCTGCGCATGGCCGAGACGATGGTGCAGTTTGCTTGAGAAGCCGGCGTTCCGCGAGCGCAGCGGTCGAAGATGCGGACTTACTGAACGCCCGCTTCAGACTGTTTCCGGCGCATTCCAAAGCGCTGGAGAAACACGACCGCGCCGAGACCGCCGAGAGTCAGCACCCAGGTGGATGGCTCGGGCACGGTCGAGATTTGCAGGCCGTTGAAGACGGCGCCGTCACCATTCGTGGGCGCGGCGGTGACCGCGATCATCCCCATGCTGTCGGCCGTCACATCGTGCCTCAGGTAGTTATCACCGAGCACGAATGCGCCACGGTCGGCACCCGTCGTGGCCCCCGGAAAATTCGCGCTGAAGGCTGCGCCTGTCCCCATCGTGGCACCCGAAGCGTAAATGGTCAGATCGTAGGTCTGGAACGGAACGAGCCCGCTAAACGTCACAGTGAGGTTATTGTTGAACGCCCCTCTGATATAGTCCTCGAACAAGGCTGCCGTGGCCGGGTCGGAGGTGGGATTGGTGCCGCCGGTGTTATCGGTGTTCCCAAAGGAGGAGGTGATGTCGAACGTGACGCCGCTGGCCGCCCCGGTCGAATCCAACAGGCTTCCACTCGCGCCAGACCCTCCGTAGGTATTCCAGGTGCCGCCGCCCGCGACGCCGATGCCGGTGAAAAGCGGGCCACCGCCGAAATCAACGTTGACCAGGTTGGCGCTGGCCGCGCCGGCAAGAACGGTGGTGAGCAGTAAAGTGAGAGCGATTAGTTTTTTCATTTTAAAAATTCGAATTGAAGTGCAACGCCATTGAAGGATCACGCTGCGATTCCGGCAATCCCTGGAATCAGGTATTGACCAGCGGTGCGCACGAAGGAAGTCGCCGTGCCGAGACAGTTTTTACTTGCCGCGCGTGGCATCGATGGCGTTCAATCGCCCTGCGATGAGGGCGCTTTCGAGCAGGGATTGGATCAGTCTACAGGAGGTCACTTTGGAGATTCATTCCGCTGGCGCCCAGGCTGAGGTGGCTTCGCGCGTCCTCGCCGGAATGCAGAAGCTTTTCCCTTTCGATGGCGGCAGCGTGCAGGACGACCGCGGAGGCATCCGCAACATTCCGTGGCTGCAAGGCGACAAGATTCTCTGGCAATCGGCCGCCCCGACGGGTGATCCAGCAAATCGCGGCCTGCGCATGATGGCGCCGTGGGGACCAAATTTTCTGCCTTTGCGCGAAGCATTTTTTGAAGTCAGTGCGGATCGACATCCGCATACGGATTACTTTCGTAGCACCGGCGATGGCGCCGCCCGGCGCCTTTCCGAAATCGTGTCCACCCAGCAACTGCGCCGCACCCGCTTCTTTAACGAAATCTCACGGCCGCACGGCTTCACCTCCCAGCTCACCATCTTTATTCCTCTCGCGCCCACCGGCCTTTTGATCGTGGCGGCCGCCCGCCAGAAAATTAATTTCTCGAATCGCGAAGCCGCGCTCTTTAATTTGCTGCGTCCTCACATAGCCATGGCTTGGAAACGAGCGATGCGCACAAACATTTCACATCCCAAAGCGCAGCTCGGACTCACCGCACGAGAAGGCGAGATTCTGCACTGGCTGGCGCAGGGAAAACGCAATTCCGAAATCGCGATCATCTGCCGCCTGGCCACAGCGACAGTGGAAACGCATTTAAAAAATATTTTCGCGAAACTGGGCGTGGAGACGCGCACCGCCGCAGCGGCCATGGCTTGGGAAGCGCTCCCACGGCCAAGCTAAATCGGGTGCCGCTCGGCGAGAGTCGTCTCGCCCAATCCTAAGAGCTTTTGGTAGACGACGCCCACGCTCACTTGCCCTCACGCAAGCCGGGTCGACGACGCCGGCTACAGATCAAGTGGGCGTGCCGCTCGAGAGGATCGGTTCGGTCGCGTGCTCTTCTTCCACCATCTCCTGCGATTGGAGATAGGTCTTCCCGCGATAGAACATGGCGAAGACGACGAACACGGCCGCCGCAACAAACATGAGCACGGCAAAGAAGAGGAAGTACTGCTGATCGTTCATCTTCACCGTGCCGTCGTCGTTGCGGATGAAGTAATTGACCGCCGCCGTGAAAAGGTTGCCCATCGAGACGGTGAAGAGCCAGAGCGCCATGACCGCGCTTTTCATCTTGTTAGGCGACTGAGTATACGAGAACTCGAGGCCGGTGATGGAGACCATGGTTTCGCCCAGCGTGAGAATGGCATAGGCGAGGAATTGCCAGTTTACGCTCGGTTTGCCGCCGGCATCGATCATTTGCTGGATGTACCAGATGACGACGTAGCTGCCCGCGGTGAGAAAAAGCCCGATCCCTATCTTGCGCAGTGGCGTGAGAAGGAAAACTTTGTCCGTCATGGGATAGACGACGTAATTCACGAGCGGGATGAACAGGAGAATCAGGATAGGATTCGCGGTTTGCACCTGCGATGGAAGTATGTTCATCCCAAACCAATGCAGATCCATGTGCTGCGCTTGCAGCGTCCAGGAACCTCCGCTGCTCTGATCCCAGAGTGACCAGAAAACCGCCACGAAAATATAAACAACCGCGAGGCGGCCCAGCGCGCCGAGCCCTTCACGACTGAAAGTTTGCTTCAAGAAGGCGATACCGCCCGGCCGAATATGGACGAATTTTTTGCGGCCGAGCCAGAAGGAAATCGTGGCCAGCACCATGAAGACGCCGGGAATGCCGAAGGCCCATTTCGGACCGAACCGCGGATCGTGCAGGAGAAACGGGCAGGCAATCGTCGAGATGAACGAGCCCGCATTAATCGAGAAATAGAACCAGCCAAAAACTTTGGAAAGAAGATGCTTGTTCGACTCGCCAAACTGGTCGCCCACGTTGGCCGAAACGCACGGTTTGATGCCGCCGGCACCGAACGAGATCAGCCCCAGGCCGATGAGCAAACCGAGACGCGTGTCGTTCATCGCGAGGGCGAAGTGTCCAAAACAATAGACGATCGAGAGCCAGAAAATGGTCTGGTATTTACCGATGAATCCTTCGGCGAGAATGGCGCCGAGAATGGGAAGGAAATAAACGGCTGCCACGAAGAGCGCGAAATACTGCCGAGCCTCCGCATCGCCCATGCGGTCAGTCGCCCCACCGCTCGTGACCAGATATTGGGTCATGAAAATGATCAGGATGGAGCGCATCCCGTAGAAGGAAAAGCGCTCGGCCGCTTCGTTCCCGATGATGTAGGGGACGCCCGGAGGCATCGTGCTGATGTTCGGAGGGGTGCGGGCGTATTCGGTTTTGGCCATGACGGGTTTCTTGTTTTTTGGCTAACGATTAATGAGGAGACGCGATCGCGATCGGCTCGTTCCAAGTGTGAAATCCAACCCAACAGGGTGGTCGCTGGAAACGACGCCGCGCCGAGAAGCGGTGGCCAGATGGGCCGCAGCCCAAAAGAGGTTTTGTCGCATCCGAGGCACCTTATGCAGCGAGCGGGAAATGAGGCAAGAGCAAACCGCGACCCCCGTTGACCAAGCCGAACAACGGGCATTCCGAAGATGGATATTTAATCACCAAAAAAAACTAACAAATCTGCAAAAAGATTCTTGACCATGTTTCTCGCGATCCCTAAAAAAGGTTCATATCGAAGAACAAAAAAACGTTCTTTCGCAACCCAACCTCAATCGATAATCATCATGAAGAAAAATTCACTCTCACTTTTGAATCGCGTAGACGCCCGTTTGGCCGCCTGCGCAGCAGTCGCCGCCGCCGGCACTGCTCTCACTACCACTCCTGCCCAAGCCGACATCGTATCGAGCGGCATGGTGAACATCAACGTCCCGAGCACGACTTCGGGAATTTACATCAACTTCGTCACGGGTGTGTTCGCGACTTCGCCAGGTGGAGCGCCCGGCTGGGACCTGAATCCATGGAGCGGCTCATCCAACAACTTCTGGGCAAATAATTCTGCCAGCCCAATGGACGGAGTGCTTAACAATTTCCCGGGCGGAACCTCAGCAACGCTGGTGGACAATCTCGCACTTGGCACTTTGGTTAACGGCACCTATACCTTTGGCCGGACCAACTCTTCCGAAACCACGGGGGCCACGGCCTTCAACCTGAGCAGCACCAACAATTATATCGGCATCCAATTCCTGAACGAAGCAACTGGCCAACTCAACTATGGTTGGGCGCAGTTTCAGCTCGGCGCCACTCCCGGGGCGCAACCGCGGACGCTGATCCAGTTTGCCTACGAGAATATGGGCGCTCCCATCGCTGTCGGTGCCGTGCCCGAGCCCAGCACTTTCGCGCTTCTCGGCGTGATGGCCTTGGGTGGCCTCGGTGTCCGGGCCTGGCGCGCACGCAAAGCAGCTTAAGGCTGGCTCGCAGCGTTTTTTTTTGAAGCCCGCGCGGATGGTTTGTCCGCGCGGGCTTTTCTTTTGTTGCCAGATGGTTCGGCGCAACGCAGGCAAGGATTCCCTCTCAATGAACGCATTCGAATCCGTCCCGCGCCGCCCTCGCCTGCTTCTCATCGGTTGAGACGCGGCTGGTCCTCCACCCGGCTCATTGACGCGGGAGTAATGCCAAACCTCGAGCGACTGATCAACACGGGTGCAATCGGCAACCTGGCTTCCCTTTCGCCGATGCTCGCCTATCTCTGGGCCAGCATTGCCACCGGCAAACGCTGTCCGCGTGGGCTTTTCGTTTTCCGAACCTGCCGGGCGCTCAGCCCTCGCTGTTCCCGCCGCCAGGATCATCGATCCGAGAGCGCAGAAGCGCGCCGCGGCCAGCCCGACGCATGGCCTCGTTTCCGGCCCGGCTTGATCGAATCTGCGAGACCTCCCCCTTCATATGAAGATTGGGTCGCTCCTCGTTCACCTTTCGCTCGACCCATCCCTCCTGAATCATGGCTTCCAACACCTGCAGGTGCTGCGACACAAGAAAGTCGCGATTTTTCGGATCACTCCCCTGGATTCGCCATAAAGTCTTGCCGATCAATTCCACCATGGTCGTGAAATCGGAAGTCTGCTGCAAGACGTCGATCATACGCGCGTAGAATCCGGCCACCGGCAGCCGCTGGCCATCCCTCACATAGCATGGCAACGATTGGATCCGGCCTTGCTCGAGATAGCCCACTCTTTCCATCCCAGCACCACGCAAGTTCAACTCAAACACGTTGTGCCCATCCATCAACCAGCCGGTTTTGCGTTTCCCACGGTCGAACATTTCGATCAACTTCTTGGTCGAGGCCGGGTCCAGCGAGCCCGCGCAAGCAACGGTTTCCGATTCGCTCGTAAATCCCCCCCGGCTGAGCCAATCCCAAGCCTCCTGCGGTGCCAGATTAAGGCCGGCCTCGCGCGCGATACTGGCGCAATGATCCTTCAAGTCCGTGAAACAACTGTTCGCCGCGTACCAATACTGAGCGAATCGAATGTGCTGGCGGATCGCGGTCCGATTTTTTTCATCGTAGCGTTGCCGAAGCCAGGCAGGATCGTGTTCGCCGCGTCGATCCTCAATGATCGTGTAAGCGGCCTCGCGCGCCGATTGATGCGCCAGAGTCATGCCCGCGGACAAAATCGGATCGGCAAACCCAGCCGCTTCCCCACAGACGAACCAGTTTTCGCCGGCAATGCGGTCGGCCAGATGCGACCAATCGCGGCAGGTGGTGATTTTGCCTTCCGCCGTGGCACTGCGGACCAACTTCTGAATTTCCGGCTGAAGCTGGAGCGACCTGGCGTACAACTCTTCCGCCGTGAGACCGGACTGCTTGTAGTACTCGGCCGGACAGACAACCCCGATACTCGTGCGCGTCGCTCCGATGGGAATGAACCAAATCCAACCGTAAGGTAGGCTGCGAACCTGGATGCGCGTCGCACCCACGCCGATCTCCACCGCCCATTCGGCATTGGTCCAATAATCCCAAACCGCAATGTTTCGGAGTTCCAGTTTGGGATCGATGCCGATGCCCAGCGCGCGACGAAAGAGAGCGGCCGTGCCCGACCCATCGATGTAATATTGCGCCGTCACCACCTCGCCCGTGTCGAGTTTCAATCCTTCAATTCGATCCCCATTTACCAGCACTTCGTCGACTCTCGTCCCCTGGCGCACTTCGGCGCCTTTAGCTTGCGCGTGATCCAGAAGGATCTGGTCGTATCGCGAGCGATCGACCTGGAAGGCAGTGAAGCGCCGCTGTCCTTCGTACCGGCCCGGTCGCGGCTCGTCGCGCCACTTTTCCACCGGATAAAAATCGAAATCCCAGCGATCCTGGTCGCGCCCCCAAGTATACGAAGCTCCGATCTTGACCGGAAAACCGGCCGCTTCGATTGCATCCCAAGCGCCCATCTCATTCAAGATCGTGCAGATTGGCGGCAGCAAGCTCTCGCCAATATGATCCCGCGGAAAAATCTCCTTTTCCACGACGAGAACGTGCAGTTCCGGTGCGTACTTTCTCAGGAGCGTCGCGGCCGTACTGCCGACCGGACCACCTCCAATGATCGCTACGTCGCAGGCTGATTTGTTCGAGACCATGGTGAAATTTTCCCGGCAATGATCTGGCTTCCGCGAGATACGTCAAGCAGCGAAGCCGCTCTGTCGGCGTTCCAAGGCTTTGCCTGCAATCTACGCCTGCCTGCCGAGGCCGCCCGTCCCCGAAAGTTGCTTGCGCGGAAATCGAGAATACCGCACTTCTTAACGCTCCATGACAACTGCTCGCAAAGATGGTTCCCCGCGCCTCTTGCTCGTCGGCTGGGACGCAGCCGACTGGCAGATCATCCACCCATTGCTCGACGGCGGGCTGATGCCAAATCTGCAGCGGCTGATCGAGGGCGGCACCATGGGCAATCTCGCCTCGCTCTCGCCGATGCTCTCGCCCATTCTCTGGACCAGCATCGCCACTGGCAAACGCGCCTACGGGCACGGCGTGCATGGGTTCGCGGAGACGCGGCCTGATCGTTCCGGCGTGCGCCCGGTCGGCACGCGCACCCGCACCTGCAAAGCGCTTTGGAACATCACTTCGCAATCCGATCTGCCCAGTGTCGTTTGCGCGTGGCAGGCCAGTCATCCCGCGGAACCAATCGCGGGCGCCATGGTCTCGAATCTCTTTGTCATCCCGAGCGCGAACGCCACGCCCGAAAACTGGCCCCCGCCGGAGGGCGGTGTACAACCACCGGCTTTGGCGGAAGCGTTGGCCGATCTGCGAGTGCATCCGCTGGAGATCGAGGCGGCGCCGATTCAGCAATTGATCCCGCGCGCGATTGAACTGAATCAGGAGGATTCGCGTGTCCGCTATCGCCTCGAGTTTCTCAGCCAACGCCTGGCCGAAGTGATCAGCGTGCACTCCATCGCGACGGAGTTGCTCGAAAAGCAGGCCTGGAATTTCGGAGCAGTTTATTACGAGTGCATCGATCAGGTCGGCCACGAGTTCATGCAATTCCATCCGCCGCGGCAGCCGGAAATTCCCGAGCGCGACTTCGAGTTCTATCACGAGGTCATGACCGGCATCTATCGGTTTCACGATTTGATGCTGGGCCGGTTGCTTGAGCTGGCCGGCCCAGAGGCGCACGTCATGATCGTGTCGGATCACGGTTTCCAGAGCGGTGTGAATCGGCCGCGCGGTCGCGTCGAGCCCGCGCAATGGCACCGGCCGCAGGGCATCTTCGTCTTGCACGGCCCGGGCATTCGCGCGGACGAAAGCATCGACGGCGCGACGCTGCTCGATCTCGCGCCCACGATTTTGACTCTGCTCGGACTGCCCGTGGGCGAAGACATGGAAGGCAAAGTCTTGATCAACGCCTTCACCGAGACGCCGGCGATCAAGCGCGTGCCGTCCTGGGAAGAGATCGCAGGCCGCGATGGCCGTCTTCCCGCTGACGTGGAGGAAAAGGACTCCGCCGCGGCGCAGGCGGCCCTGCAACAACTGGTCGAGCTGGGTTACATCGCGCCGCCCAGCATCGATCTCGCGCACAGCATGGCTTTGGTCGATGCCGAAAAGGACTTCAATCTCGCGGTCGCCTTGCGCGAGGGTGGACGATCGCGTGAGGCGAAGAAACTGCTCGCCGGTTTGGTGGAAAAATTTCCGGCCCAACCTCGTTACCTCCTTGCCTTCGCCCAGGTTTGCCTCGCCACGGAGACGGCCGAAGACGCGGCCCCGTGTCTGGCTGCGCTGGAGCGTCTTGAGCCGCACCGGCACGAGACCGCGACTCTGCGCGGGATGATGGCGTGGGCGCGCGGCGACATGGAGACCTGCGCCGCTGCCTTCGTCGAGGCGGAGAAAAAAGCTCCGAACGATCCCACCACCCAGACCAACCTCGGCCGTTTTTATCTGCGGCAACGCCGTTGGGCCGACGCCGAGCGCACCTTCCGCCACGCCCTCGCATTGGATCCCGATTCCGCGGATGCGCATTACGGGTTGAGCGTTGCTCTTCCGCGTCAGGACAAAATCGAGGACGGCATCGAGCACGCGCTCTACGCGGTCGGTTTGCGTCATGATTTTCCGGAAGCGCATTTCCAACTGGGCGCGGTGCTTTCGCGTCGCGGCTGGTACGATCGCGCGGTACAGGCTTTCGAGATCACGCTGCGAATGCGGCCGGGCTTCGTCCTGGCGCACCGGTATCTTTCGAAGATCCACACGCGCTTCGGCCGGCTCACCAAGGCCCGCGAGCATCGCGAGATGGCCGATCAATTATTGGCGCAAAACGTCCCGCAACCGTCCGTCGATTAATGCGGAGTGGCCGTCGGGAAAAAGTCGGCCGGCGTCACCGTGGGCGAGCCGTCACGATTTTGTTCGCGCGCTTCCTGAGCGGGCACGTGTCCGGCCTTCTCTGCTTCGTGAGCCGATTCAGCGCGATGCTCCGGAGGCAATTCACCGACATGGTGCTGTTCGCACGATAAACAAAAAACAACTCCCAACAGAACGACTGCCGCGCCCAAAGCCTGAAGGAAATTTCGCATCGCCGAGGAGAGTAGGTTTCCCCGCGGAGGAGGCAAGGCTTTTTACGCGAATACGCGAGTGAAGGCGAGATGTAGCGCGAGCATCCTGCTTGCGGTCCGGCGATAGCAGGGAAGGCCGCGCTACCGCGATCCCCGCAACCTGGAAGGTCGCGCTACTTTGATCAAGGGCCGCGGTAAAATCGCGTGATTGAAAGGTGCGGGGCGCGCATTAGTATCTGCCACAGTGCCCAGATCGACTAAAAATAACGCGTGGAATGAAGTCTACGCCATCGTTCTCCTCGGCGTTGGGACGCTGCTTTTTCTCGCGCTCATCTCTTATGTGCCGAAAGATATTCCGACCTGGTTTCCGCTACTGAATTCGACTTCGTCGCCGAACAGCCCGGCGCAAAACTTCATCGGACCACTCGGCGCCATCGCGGCGGGATTCTGCTATTTCATGATCGGGGCCGCGTCTTATTTGCTGGCCGCGGTTCTTCTCGGGTTTGGTGGGGCCAAGCTGTTTCACTCCAGTTTACGGGTGACTTCGCGGCTCGGGTGGATCGCTCTCTTCATCATCTCGGGGGCGTGCCTGTTCCATTTGCAATCGCACTTCCTCGGCCATTGGACGTCGGCTTTCAACATCCGCGGGCCGGGCGGCTGGCTCGGTTATTACATCGGCCGGCAAATGCTCCAGCGCGTCATGGGCCAGGTCGGGTCGCTCATTCTGCTCGTCGGCCTTTACGTCACGAGTCTCATTTTGATGACGGGTCTACGGCCGATTCATCTCGTTAGGCAAACGGTGCTCTCCCTTCGTCGTGGCGCAGCGAAGCTGAACGAATGGCAACTGAACCGCCGCCTGCGCAGGTCGGATCTGAAAGGCCAGCTCGAGATCAGCCAGAAGGAATTGGCCCGGCAACAACGCTCGATCGAGAAGCAGTTGAAGAAGAAAGGCGCGCCCGTCGCGGAACCAGCGGGCGCGTTCATTTCGGCGGAAGAATTGGCCAATCGCCCAAAACCGAAGATCACCGATGCGACGGCGCTCCCGGAGGAATCAGCGCGCGGGCGCAGGAAACCTTCGCTGGCTGAACTGCGCGGCGGAGAGAAAAAAGCAGCGACCGCTTCGGCCGACCTGACGAATTCGAATTGGGACGGCGAGAACTACACCTTGCCGGGGATCGATTTGCTCGAACCGCATGATACAGAGGGTCGTGGTGCAGCAGACCCAGCGGAACTGCAAAGAATTCAGCAGACTCTAATCGAGACACTCGGACAATTCGGAATCAAGGTCGCTGCCGGAGATATCACAAAAGGTCCCACCATTACACGTTACGAAGTTTATCCGGACCCCGGCATCCGCGTGGACAAGATCGTCAGCCTCGAGCGCGACCTGGCTCGAGCAACGCGGGCAGAACGGATTAACATCCTTGCGCCTATTCCTGGGAAAGACACGGTGGGCATTGAGCTGGCCAACAGCCGCAAAGTGAAGGTGACTTTGCGCGAGTTAATGGATTCCCCTGATTGGACGGATACAAAGGCCAAATTGCCGCTTGCCCTAGGCAAGGATGTTTACGGCAAGTCGATCATTGCCGATCTCGCGCAGATGCCGCATTTGCTCGTCGCCGGCACGACCGGCAGCGGCAAAAGCGTCTGCATCAATTCGCTCATTGCAGCGATGCTGTACCGGTTCACGCCTGATGAACTGCGCTTCATCATGATCGATCCGAAGGTAGTCGAAATGCAGGTTTATAACGATCTGCCGCATCTCATCATCCCGGTGGTGACCGATCCGAAGAAGGTGTTGCTCGCGCTGCGGCACGTCATCCAGGAGATGGAAAAACGCTACAAGATTTTCGCCCAAGTCGGCGTGCGCAACATCTCCAGCTTTAACGCGCTGCCGAAAAAGAAGACTCAAAAGGAATTAGACGAAGCGGCTGTCGCCGGGGCCACCGAAGAAACGAACAACGATAGCCTAACGAGTTCGCGGCCGGGGTCGCCGACCCCGGCTCCAATGAAGGTGCCACGCGACAGCGACGTCATCGTGCCGGAGAAAATGCCTTACATTGTCGTGATCATCGACGAGCTGGCCGATCTCATGCAGACGGCGCCAGCCGATGTGGAAAGCGCGATCGCGCGGATCACACAGATGGCGCGCGCAGCCGGCATCCACCTGATCGTCGCCACACAGACGCCGCGCGCCGACGTCATCACCGGCGTGATCAAGGCAAACATTCCGAGCCGCATCGCCTTCCAGGTCGCAAGCAAGATCGATAGTCGCGTCATTCTCGACGAGAACGGCGCTGATCGTTTGTTAGGCCAGGGCGACATGCTCTATCTCCCCCCGGGCACCTCGCGGCTGATACGCGCCCAGGGTGTTTTGGTAACGGATGACGAGATTCTTCACGTCGTCGACTTTTGTAAAAAGCAGGGCGCTCCCAAATTTGATCCCAAACTTGAAGAGGACCTAGAAGCCAGCGCGAGCGGCGGCCGTGGCGACGATGTGACCGACGAAGACGAAGAGCTGGTCGAGAAGTGTCTCGAGATTATCCGCCAGGAAAAACGCGCCTCCACTTCCCTCTTGCAACGGCGTCTCCGACTCGGCTACACACGAGCCGCGCGCATCGTTGATATTCTAGAGCAGCGCGGTATTCTTGGACCCGGCGAAGGGGCCAAGCCGCGCGAGATTCTCGTCGATCTCGATGCCGCTGTTTGACCCCTCATTCCCACGATGACACTGGAAGGTCTTGGCAAAAAATTTGAAGAGGCACGCGAGGCGAGGCAACTCACCATCGAGGAAGCTGCGCGCCTGACCAAAATCCGGCCGGGCCGCCTGAAGGAACTGGAGGCGGAAGATTTCTCGGGCTTCCCGAGCCTCGCCTACGCGAAGGGATTCCTCGTCATCTACGGCAAGTTTCTCAACGTCGATGTCTCGCACTATTTGGAAGCCTTTGAATCTTCCAACGCCATGACGGTGGATGGCTACTCCTACTTGCAGGATAATCCGGCGCCGAAACCGACGGCCACAGTGGTGCGCGTGGCGCGGCCACGCGCCTCGCTCACACCGCTGATCATCGGCATCTTCGTACTCGTGGTGGGCTTCGCTTTGATTCGCCTCGTTTTGGAAATTTCGCGCATTGCCCCGCGCAAACCGACCGCCGCCGAAACCAGCCCGACCCCCGCTCCGGCCATGGCTATCAACCCGGGCGGCATCATCGCGCCGCGCGCCATTCCGTTGGAGAGCCCGGCGACGCGCGCTGCCTCCATTAACAGCAGCCAGCCGGCTGCTTCGCGCGCGCCGACGAGCACCCCGCCGTCCGTCGTTTCCTCCACGGCGTCTCTCTCTTCGCCCACCGCGACCATGCCGGAAGTGCGGCGCGCTGAGCCGGTGCATCCGGAAGATTTGGCGAACCTGCAAGCGCCGACGCCCGCCTCCACAAGGCCGCCGCTCAACTAGGGAAAGATTCGCTCATTGCAACGGACTCAAAATAGAAAGCCGCTCGCCAGTAATGACTCCGACGTTACCGTCCAGTAGCGCCACGGCGCGGCCGGCACGCGTCGGCATGATCAGCCTGGGTTGCGCGAAAAATCTGGTCGATGCCGAGATCATGCTCGGCAGCGTGCGCGCGCACGGCATGGATATCACGGCGAACGCCGATGAAGCCGATGTGCTCGTGGTCAATACCTGCGCGTTCATCGATTCGGCCAAGGAGGAATCGATCGAGGCCATTCTCGAAGCGCACGAGCAACGAGGCCTAACGAAACGCGCCGAGCAAAAACTGATCGTGAGCGGCTGCATGTCGCAGCGTTTCGCGAAGGAATTACGCGAATCGTTACCCGAAGTGGACGCCTTCATCGGGCTCGATCAAGTGGGCGAGCTGGGCGCAATCGTCGAGCGCGTCCTGCGCGGCGACGAACCGAGCGGGCAAAGCCTCGTCACCCCGCGCCCGACCTACATTCCGGATTACGACACGCCGCGTTTCCGGCTCACTCCGACGCACAGCGTGTATTTGAAAATCGCCGAAGGCTGCAATCATCCCTGCAGTTTTTGCGTGATCCCGCAAATGCGCGGGCGCCATCGCAGCCGCCCGCCCGCTTCCGTGCTTGCCGAAGCGCGCCGCCTCGTCGCCGAAGGCGTGAAGGAAATGAATCTCATCAGCCAGGACACCACCTATTACGGGATGGATCTTTGGGAGGAGAAAGCGGGGCCGCGGCAACCGGTCGACTCCGCCCGCGGCCTCACGCTCGCCGCATTGCTCCGCGAGATGGAAACGATCGAAGGCGATTTTTGGGTGCGCCTGCTCTACACGCATCCGGCCCATTGGAGCGACGAACTCATCGCAACGATCGCCGATTGCCGCAAAGTGGCGCGCTACGTCGATATGCCGTTGCAGCACATCGACGAAGCGATGCTCGGCCGCATGCGCCGCGAAACGAGCCGGGCGCACATCGAGGATTTGATCGCGCGCATGCGGGCGGGCATTCCCGGCATCGCGTTGCGCACGACATTCATCGTCGGCTTTCCCGGCGAGACGGAGGAGGAATTCGAGACGTTACTCGACTTCATCGCGCGCACCCGTTTTGAGCGGCTCGGGATTTTTAAATACTCGCAGGAACAAGGTTCGCGCGCTGCCAAAATGCCCGGCCAAATTCCGGCTGCGGTCAAGAATGCGCGGTTCCGCCGCGCCATGACTTTGCAGCAAAAAATCGCGCGCGAAATCGCGCAACAACAGGTCGGCCGCGAACTGCGCTTGCTCGTGGACGAACCATTCGCGGCGCGCACGGAAGCCGACGCGCCCGACGTGGATACGCGAGCGATTCTGGGGGAGCCGGCGACGCCCGGGGAATTCATTTCCCGCCGCATCACCGGCACGCGCGGCTACGATCTGCTCGCCTGAGCGCGCGCGGACCTGGAAAGCCCGCAAATCGGGAATGAATTCGGAGCCAGGAATCCAGGAAGGGAGCAGATGTAGCTGCGGTCGCTGACCGCGGCCTGGAATGAATTTGGAATTTGAGAACAGAAGGGAATCTGGGCAGCGTTTTCTCTCAGTAACTTCCTTCCCGGTTTCCTGGCTTCGAAGTTCCTTTTTCCAGTGCTTCACGGTTGCGCCACGGGATCCCTCGACCCCGAAATCTTCGGGGCTCGCTGCGCTCGGCATGACGGGACTTTCTTGACGCCCTCTGAAATTCTTCCACGACGCCGCCGCAGAGCGGCGCATTGAGGATTGACACGGTCCGGCCGGATAAAAGAAAACTGAGATTCGCGGAACGACGCGAATTTATGGCCGAGGTCAACGAATCGAGGAAGGAGACGCCGCGGATCGGCCTGCCGCCGCCCCCGCGCCCGCCCATCAAGCGGCCCGCGATGCTTCCCGGCCTGGGCCAGCCACCTGCCTCGCAGATGCCTGCGCCGATTCGTGAGCCCGCCTCGCCCCTTGAAGACTCGCCCGTCTTCGCCATCCCCGTTCCGCCCTCCCCTCGGGCGCCGACACCGACTCTTCTTCCTGTTCCGCCAGCGCCTGCCGCAACGCCCGCGCCTGTCGCTCCGTCCGCGCCTCCTGCGGTTGTCGTTCCGCCACCTCCGCCCGCTCCGCCACTCAAACCCGCGATCGCAGTTTTTCCTGCGCACGCCATTCCGATGCTCGGACCAAATCCCCCTGCGAAAAACGAAACTGCGCGCATCGCCACGTTGCCCGAGCCCAGGAAAGCCGCGCCGGCCGTGAAGATGGCGAAGACCCAGCCGTTGATTCCCGTGCCGCCCTCGGCCGTGGCAGAACCGGCTCGGCCGACCGCGCCCAGTGAGATCAGTTCGCCCCTCGATTTCGTTCCGCTCCCAGTTTGTTGGGGCGCGCTCGGTCTTTCCGCGCTAATTTGTCTGACTCAACTTTGGACCTATTTTACTTGAATCATGGATAACTCTAACGCCGTCACCATCAACGAATCGAATTTCGACGACGAAGTCATAAAAAGCAGCCAGCCCGTGCTGGTCGATTTCTGGGCGGAATGGTGCGGCCCCTGCAAAATGATCGCACCGCTCCTCGACGAAATTGCTCAGGAAAAATCGGGTTCGGTCAAAGTGGCGAAGGTCAACGTGGACGAAAACCAGAGCCTCTCCGCCCGCTACAACATCCGCGCGATTCCGACCCTTCTCCTCTTTAAAGGCGGCGAGTTGCGGGACCAAATCACTGGCATGACGAGCAAGAAGAACCTGCTCGATAAGATCGAAGCGCTCGGCTGAGGGAATCTCGCCAGCGACCTGCTCGTCAATGGGCACTTATCACTCGTCACTTTAGAAAGTGCGCCCGGCGCGGGTCGAACGCGCAACCTACGGCTTCGGAGGCCGTCACTCTATCCAGTTGAGCTACGGGCGCGAGATGGCAGGGATTATAGCGGAGCGAGCGCGAAGCACAACGCCCTCGCTCTTGCTCCTACTCGTGATCGTGCTCGTAATCGAAACGAGAACGAGCCGATCACGATTACGAGCAGGAGCACGAGTATGATGAAAATGCCCGGTTGATTTTCGATCGCTCTCGACTGAAGATGAGCGCCCCCCACGAGGAACGAAGCCATGAATCCGATCATCGATACCATTGAGAAAGAGCAATTGAAAACCGACGTCACTACCTTCAAAGTGGGCGACGGCGTCCGCGTCCACACCCGGGTGCGGGAAGGCGACAAGGAACGCATCCAGATTTTCGCCGGGATCGTTATCGGGCGCAAAGGCCGGGGCTTGAATGAAACTTTCATCGTCCGCCGTATTTCCTACGGCGAAGGGGTCGAGCGTATTTTTCCGGTTCATTCTCCGCGTATCGCCAAAGTCGAAGTGGAGAAACAGGGCAAAGCGCGCCGCGCCAAGCTCAATTACCTCCGCGACCGCAAGGGCAAGGAAGCAACCGCCGTCCGCGAATAGCCCGCCCGCCCGCACATCCCTCCGCAAAAAATCGGTGAAACTCTCCGCGGATCGCGGATAGATTTCGTCGATGGCTCGCTGCGGTTTTCGTCACGAAAAAAAACTTCGCGCCCTCGGCCTCGCCCGCATTGCCGGCATTGATGAAGCCGGGCGCGGCGCCCTTGCCGGTCCGGTGGTCGCAGCGGCCGTCATCCTGCCGGAAAAATTCCGGCACAAGAAGCTGAACGATTCCAAGCAGCTCTCCGCGGATTTGCGCGAGAGCATTTATCAGGAATTGATCGGGCGCGAAGAAATCGCCTGGGCCGTCGGCATCATCGACGCCGATGAAATCGATCGCATCAATATCCTGCGCGCGACACATCAGGCGATGCGAGTCGCCGTCGCCGCCTTGCGCGTGGTGCCCGAGCATGTGCTCATCGATGGCCGGCCCGTCCTCCCGTTTCCATTGCCTCAAACCGCCATCATCGACGGCGATTGCCTCAGCCTGAGCATCGCCGCGGCCAGCGTGATCGCGAAAGTCACGCGCGACACGATTATGCGCGACTTCTGCACGCGCTTTCCGGAGTATTGCTTTAGTCAGCATAAAGGCTACGGCACCGGCCTTCACCTTTTGAAGTTGCATGAACTCGGACCCTGCCCCATCCATCGCCGCTCCTTTGAGCCGGTGGCGCAGCCGCTTTTTTCCTTCGCGCAAACGCTCTGAGCATCTTCGCCTCGGCGCACGCGGGGAAAAAATGGCCGGGCGCCTTTTGCGCCAGCGCGGCTACAAAATTCTCCATCGCAACTTCCGCGGGCGGCGCGGTGGCGAAATCGATCTGGTTTGCCGCGACGGCGACACTCTCGTTTTCGTCGAGGTGAAAACGCGCACTCGCGAAAATTTCGGGCGTCCGATCGAAGCGGTCGGGCGCGCCAAACGCAAGCGCATCATCGCGGGCGGGCTCGCCTGGCTGCGCTTGCTCGATAATCCCGACATCCTCTTTCGCTTCGACGTTGTCGAAGTGATCATTCCGCCCGACGGCTCGCCGCGTCTCGAGTTGGTGCAGAACGCGTTTCAACTTCCTGACTCCTACATTTACTAAGAGAGCGACAGCTCTTTTCCCTTGTGCATCGCGGCATGCTCCCAAGAGTGAAAACCATGATTAACCGACCCCGCTATCAACGCATCGTCGCCGCTGCCAAAGAAAAGATTAAAGAAGTCAGCGTCGAGAAAGCGGCGACCGAAGTCGAACGCCGCGACGCCGTCCTCATCGATGTGCGCGAAACGAGCGAATGGGACATCGAGCACGCGGTTGGCGCGATGCATCTCAGTCGCGGAATGCTCGAGGTGGAAATCGAAGAAAAACTTCCCGATTTCAAACAGCCGATCATTCTGCATTGCGGCGGCGGCGGCCGATCCGCGCTCGCCGCCGAAAGTTTGCAGAACATGGGCTACGAAAATGTGCGCTCGATGGCCGGCGGGTTCACTGCCTGGAAAGAAAAGGATCTGCCCACGGCGAAGGATTGACCGGCCGCGATCGGGGCGCGCGTTTCCAAAATGCATCGGGTGACCATTGGCCTCGAGGTGCACGTCCAGTTAAAGACGCGCTCGAAAATGTTTTGCGGCTGCGCGGTCGTTTACGGCGCTGAGCCGAACACTTACACCTGCCCGGTCTGCCTCGGCTTGCCCGGTGCGCTGCCGGTCATGAATCACGAAGCGCTCCGCCTAACGACTCTGACCGGGCTCATGCTCGGCTGCGAAATCGCGCCGCTCTGCAAATTCGATCGCAAAAATTATTTCTACCCGGACCTGGCGAAGAACTACCAGATCACGCAATACGATCAACCGCTCTGCGTGGGCGGCGCGCTCGCTCTGCCCGATCTCGCTTATCCGAAAGATGCGCAGGGAAAAGCGGCCGGCCCCGAAAAGCGCGTGCCGCTGGTTCGAATTCATCTCGAGGAAGATGTGGCCAAGAGTTTCCATTTCGCGACGAATACCGGGATCGATTTCAACCGTGCCGGCACGCCGCTCATGGAGTTGGTCACGCAACCGGAGATTGAGTCGCCGGAAGAGGCGTTCGCCTTTCTGACCGCGCTCAAACAAATCCTCATCTACGGCGGCGTGAGCGATGCCGATATGGAGAAAGGGCAGTTGCGCTGCGACTGCAACATCTCACTCCGCCCGGAAAGCCAGGAAAAACTGGGCGCAAAGATCGAGATCAAAAATATGAATTCGATCAGCGGTGTGCGGCGGGCGCTCGCTTTTGAAGTGGAGCGACAAACCGCGGCGTTGCAACGGGGCGAGCTGTTGCAACAGGAAACGCGCGGTTGGAACGATGCCGCCGGCGAGACCTTTCTCATGCGGACGAAGGAGTCGGCGCACGATTACCGTTATTTTCCCGAGCCCGATCTGGCCCCGGTGCAAACCGAAACCCTTCTCGCTGACGCGCGCGAGCGTGTGCCTGAGCTGCCGGCGGCGAAGCGAGAACGATTCGTTAGGCAATATGACGTCAGCCCATACGATGCGGCGGTCCTGGCGAACGATCTGCCGTTGGCCCGTTATTTTGAAAGGGCCGCGCAAGGCACACCCAAACCGAAGAGCGTGGCCAATTGGATTCTAAACGAGCTGCAAAGCGCACTCGGCGCGAGCCATCGCGCGATGGAAGATTGTCCGATCCCACCTGGCGCGCTGGTCGAGTTAGTGGATTTGATCGAGAGCGGCCAAATTAGCGGCAAACAGGGCAAAGACGTTTTCGCGCAGATGTTCGCGAGCGGCCGGGGAGCAGTTGCGATTGTGCAGGAGAAAGGAATCGAGCAACTGAGCGACAGCGGCGCGATCGAGGCGCTGTGCGACAAGGTCATCGCGCAAAACCCGAAACCGGTCGCGGATTTCAAAGCCGGCAACAAAGCCTCGCTCAACTTTTTAAAAGGCCAGGTGATGAAGTTGTCGAAGGGCCAGGCCAATCCGGGGCTGGTCGGCGAAATTCTCGAGAGAAAGCTGGGCGGCGACTAGCCGATGCGCATCCTGATCGCGCCGGATAAATTCAAAGGGACACTGAGCGCTCACAGCGTGGCGGAACAAATCGCGGCTGGTTTGCGCGATGTTTTGCCGGAGGCGGAACTCGAGTTGTTGCCGCTGGCCGATGGCGGCGAAGGCACAGCGGATATGCTCGGCGACGCGATGGGCGCTGCCAGGATTGATTGTGAAGTTCACAACCCGCTCGGGAAGAAGATGACGGCTCGCTATCGCTGGGTGGCCCAGACAGGAACGGCCATTCTCGAAATGAGCGCGCCCGCCGGAGCAAAAGGCCTAACGAGTTTGGACCCGTTGCGCGCGACTACTTTCGGGGTGGGCGAAATGATTTTGCACGCCGCTGCAAACGGCGCGCGAGAGATTGTCATCGGGCTCGGTGGCAGCGTGACGAATGATGGTGGCCTTGGTCTGGCGCGCGCGCTGGGGTTTGCGTTTCAAGGGCGGGACGGTCCAGTGGTTACTCCAGGCAAATTGATCGATTTGGAAGCGATCATCCCGAAGACAAATCTTTCGCTCCCGAAAATCACAGGGGCGGTCGATGTGCTAAATCCTTTGCTCGGCGAGCGCGGCGCCACGCAGGTTTTCGGACCGCAAAAGGGCGCCACCCCGGATCAAGTCGCCCTGCTTGAAAGCGCGCTTACGCATCTCGCAAACGTGGCGGCGCGTGACCTGGGCAACGATTTTCGAAACGAGCCCGGCGCCGGCGCCGCGGGCGGGCTCGGGTTTGGTTTGCTTGCCTTTGCCGGCGCGCAGTTGCGACCCGGATTCGAATTGGTGGCGCAGGCGGTTGGATTGGAGGAAAAGATGCGACGGGCCGACATCGTCATCACCGGCGAAGGGAAGCTCGATGCGCAAACGCTCGAAGGAAAAACGCCGGCCGGCGTCGCGCGCCTCGCGCGTTTACTTGGCAAACGCGTCCATGCCATTGTCGGCCAAATGGAGAATGAAGGCGCTGCCGTCGCACTCTTCGACGGCGTTGAGGCCCTCGTAGAGAAGCCTTTGCCTAACGACTACTGCCTGGATCAAACGGAAGATCTCTTGCGTCAACGCGCCCGTGAGCTGGCCCAGCGGCTTTAGCCGCCGAACACCTGACGGTGAGCCCGCAGACGTTTCGCTGTGCAAACGTCTACAGCTAATCCGCTGCCCGCACTTTGCCGGCACCGGCAATGTCCTTGTGCACTTCCTTCGGATGGCCGGAGTAGAGAACGCTGCCCGCACCCTGGATCGAAACTTTGAGAGTCTCAGTCGCCCAAACATTCGCCTTGCCGGCGCCAGCCACCGCCAGTTCCACCGATTGGCAATGCAGGTCTTCAGCGTCCAGTTTGCTCGCGCCCTTCATACTGGCGGTCAGTGCGCCGATTTTTCCCTGGAGGATCACTTTGCTCGCGCCGGCCGTTTCGAGAAAGAAATTCTGGCCGTTCAGGTTTTTCGCCTCGAACCGCATGGCGCCGGAAAAGCGAGCGCCTCTGAGGGAGGCGCTCGAGAGCTTGACCGTGATCTTGTGCGAAGGCGAGAGATGCTCGTCGGTCTCGATCTTTAACGTGCCGTTCTTGAGATCGGTCCGGATGTGACTGATCAGATTCTCGTCGGTCGTCACGCTGAGCGCGGGCGCGCCGCTCGACCAATTGACTTCGTAAGCACCTTCGCAATCGATGTTCTTGAAATCTTGCACTGCCCGTTGCTCCGTCTTGATCTCGCCGTTGCCGCGCAATCCCACCCAGCGACAGGCGGGCAGGAGGACCGCGGTGAGAAGGATGGCAATCGCCATCCGGGGCAGTAGGGAAGTTCGTGGATTCATCGTCAATGGGATGCGCGTGGTCGCTGTTTTGGATTCAAAAATCGTTTGGCCGCCCATGAGGACAGATTAACACGGATTCAGAGAAGAGACCGAAGATGGCGTTTCACAGTTCTCGGCGAACGGAGAGAAAGAGCTTGGGGAGCGCACGCCTCCCGGCGTGCTGGTTGCGGCATTCTGCCGCAACAGGCTTTCGAGAAATGTGCGCGGTTTCTTGATCGTGCCCATCTCGGAAAGTTCGTTTTCGCAGAATGCGAAAACCAGCACGCTGCAAGCGTGCGCTCCCCAGATCAGACCAGCAATTCGTAGGAAAGGACGCTCAGGCAGTAAATCGCGGCCGTTTCGACGCGAAGAATAATTGGCCCGAGCGTGATCGGGCGGCAACCATGGCTGTGCGCGAGGGCCAGCTCGGCCGGGGTGAAATCGCCTTCCGGACCAATGAGCATGAGCACGCTGACGGGACGCGCGCCACCATGTTCGGTCGCATATTCGGCGAGGATTTTTTTCAAATGGAGCGCACTGGCTTGGAGCGAGCCGATTAGTTGCAAATCAAAACGCGGCGCCTGCGCGAAGAACTGGGCGAGCTTTTGCGGCCGACGCACTTCCGGTAGCCAGTTCTGGCCGCATTGTTTGGCGGCTTCGAGCGCAACCGTCTGCCACTTCGTTTGCTTTTGCGCAGCGGCCTCCTCATCGAGGTGAACCACCGTGCGATCGGAGATGAGCGGCGCGATTTCGGCCGCACCGATCTCGACCGCTTTCTGCACGATGAGGTCCATGTTTTTCCCTTTCGGGATGGCCTGCCCGAGTGTGATGCGGCAGGGCAACGGCGGGAACGTCGCTTCGTGCAATTTGCGCAACTCGAGACGCGAAGATTCGTCGGCCACAATTTCCGCCGTCATTTCGCGGCCGCGCCCGTCAAAGAGCACGGCCTTATCGCCTGGTTGCAGTCGCAGGACGTTGCGAGCGTGATGCGCCTCCGCTCCGCTCAGCACCAGCGGCCCGGCATTCCACTCGTTAGGCTCGAGATAGAAACGATGCACGCCTAACGAAAGAAATCCTTGGCTCGATCGAAGAAGCCTTTGTGTAACGGCGTGTTTTCCTCGCCGCAGAGGTTGGCGAATTCTTCGAGTTTCTGCCGCTGCGCCGCGTTCAAACGCGTCGGCACTTCGACGAGCACGCGCGCGAGCAAATCGCCCTGCCCTCGGCCGCCCACGTTTTTAATTCCTTTGCCGCGCAGCTTGAAAACCTGGCCGCTTTGGGTGCCGACGGGCACCTTGAGACTGGCCTTCCCTTCCAGCGTGGGCACCGCGGTTTCGCCGCCCAGCGTGGCGAGCGCGAACGAGATCGGCACTTCGCAATACAGATTGTCTTCTTCGCGCTGAAAGATCGGATGCTCCTTGATGTGCATGACGACGTAGAGGTCGCCCGACGGCCCGCCGCGGCTGCCGGCTTCGCCATTGCCACTCGAGCGCAGGCGCGATCCTTCGTCGATGCCGGCCGGAATATTCAGCTTGATGCGGCTCTTCTGTTCGAGGCGGCCTTCGCCATCGCAAACGCGGCATGGTTTCTCAATGATCTGTCCGGCACCACGGCAGCGCGAACAGGTTTGCGAAACCTGGAAAAATCCGCGCGAGCTGATCACTTGCCCGCGACCCTGGCAAGTGGGGCAACGCACCGTGCGCGATCCGGTTTCCGCGCCCGAACCCTCGCATTCTTCGCAGCGATCGAATTTCCGAATCTCAATTTCCTTTTCGACGCCGAACGCTGCTTCCTCGAGCGTGATCTGCATGTCGTAACGAAGATCGGAGCCGCGCTGGCGCCCGTCGCGATCGACCGAGGCTCCGCCGCCGAAAAACGTTTCGAATATTCCGCCGCCACCACCACCCATGGCACCGCCGAAGACTTCGCGAAAAATATCCATCGGATCGTGGAAGCCGCCGCGACCGGCCGTTCCCTGCGCGAAGGCCGCGTGACCGAAACGGTCGTAGGCCGAGCGCTTATCTTGATCCATGAGCACGTCGTAGGCTTCGCCGAGTTCCTTAAAGCGTTCCTCGGCGTGGGGATCATCCGGGTTTTTATCGGGATGAAATTTGACGGCGAGTTTGCGGTAGGAGCGCTTCAGTTCTTCGCCGGAAGCCGAGCGCTCCACGCTCAAGACTTCGTAATAATCACGCTTCTCTGTCATCACTTGCTCTAAATTCCGCGCTGCAATTATTCGGAACCGCTCGACACGACCACGCTCGAAGGCCGCAGCAGCCGATCCTTTAAGCGATAACCGCGGCGCGTTTGGCGCAGGACGATTCCTTCGGGGGCATCGGCGCTCGCTTCGCGGGCAATGGCTTCGTGGAGGTTGGGATCGAATTTCTGTCCTTCGGCGTTAATCGGGGTAAGGCCGTTATCGCTCAGGAAATCGGTCAGTTGTTTGAGCACCATGTTCATGCCAGCGAAGACCGGAGATTTCTCGCCTTCCTCGCGCGCGGCGGAGAGACCGAGCTCAAAATTATCGACGATGGCAATGAGGCGTTCGAGCAGCGAACTGTTCGCGTATTTCATCGCCTCTTCCTTCTCGCGCGCGGCTCGTTTTTTGTAATTCTCGAAGTCCGCCTGACTGCGCAAGGCCAGATCGCGGAAGCGATCCAAATCGCTCTGCAGCGTCGCATCGGCGTCATCCTTTTCTTCCACTTCCAGAGTGGAGGGCTCCGCCGCGGCATTCACCTGCTCTTCGTCTTCGCGTTCGGTTTTAGGTTTCATGTTTTGCGAATGGCAATCAAAGTAATGTCGTCGTTCTGCGGGTAGGATCCGATGAAGTTTCGCACGTCCTCCCTCAAACTGCTGATCAAGGCGTGGGCGCCTTCCGGCGCGTGCTGTTGCACCGATGCCGTCATCCGTGCCATGCCAAATTCATCGCCCTCCTGGTTGAGCGCTTCGGTGATGCCGTCCGTGTAAAAAAGCAGGCAGTCGTCGCGCTCGAGTTCGAGGGGAAAATCGCGCGTCACCCTATCGAACACGTCTCCACTGTCAATGCCCACAGCCATGCCGGGAGGCTTCACTTTTTCGATGGATCGGTCGCGCGCGCGATAATGCAACGGCGCGTCGTGCCCGGCGCGAGAAAGAACGAGGCGATTGCTCGCGTGATCCAAAATCACGTAGGCCATGCTAATGAACATGTCCTCCTTGATATCGGGATAGAGCTGGCGATTGACCTTTTGCAGCACGTCGGACGGCGACGGATTTCCCGGCGCCTGACTGCGCAACACGCTCCGGCAAATCGCCATGATGAGCGAGGCGGGCACGCCTTTGCCAGAGACGTCGGCAATGGCCACGCCGAGATGATCGTCGTCGACCTTGATGTAATCGAAGTAATCGCCGCTCACGTGGCGCGCCGGAACATTCAACCCGCTCATCTCGAAGCCAGAAATGCTCGGCGCGGTTGAAGGAAGCAGGACGCGCTGAATGTTGCGCGCGATTTGCAAATCGTGATCGAGCCGCTTCTTCTCGTTCGCCTCGGAGTAAACGATGGCGTTGTAAAGCGCGAAGGCCGATTGCTCGGAGATCGACTTGAAGACGACGAAATCGCTCGCACTAAACGCCGGCATCTTCGGCCCGGTGCCGATGGCGAGCGCGCCCATGTTTTGTTTGCCGTAGAGCAGCGGAGCCACCATCACCGACGTGGTCGCCATGGGCGTATCCCGCAGTTTATTCAGCTCCGCCACGTCAGCCGGGCGCTCGACCGCGATGGCTTGCTTGGTTTCCCAGGCGCGACCGATCACGCCTTCACCCGTTTCGACCGTTTGCATGCGCAGGAAACTGTCAAGCGCCTCTGGATTAATGCGCGCCTGCTCCAGGATGTGATCCGGCACATTGATCATCGGCGGACAACCTTGCGACATGAAGACCGGCGCGAGCCGTGAGCCGGTGCGATCGACCAGATAGAGCGCGCCGCCGCGGGCATCGAGAATGCGCGTCGCGCCTTCCACGATGAGCCGATGCAGGTCGCCGGGCCGAATCGTTTCGGTAAAGGCTTCGCCCAACCCGTGGAGAAAATCGAAGACGAGCGTCTCCTCCACCTGAATTTCTTCCTTCGAACGTTCGAGTTTTTTGAAACTGCGCCGCTGCAGAAAGGAGGTGACCAGCCAGCCGATCAGGGACGCGAAGAGCAGTCCAAGGAGAAGCGATGGCCGCATGACAAGAGGGCCAAATTATCTCGCGACCGTCTCGTGAGGAACATCCTGCTTGAGATAATCGAGCACGTCCTTGAAACGGAATTCGTTTTCGGGCGCGGCCTCGCAGAGCGCCTCATGCGCGGCGAGCATTTCTTGTTTCTGCTCCCGTTTTTGCGCCGCCGCGGAGGCTGCTTTTTCCTGCCGCGCAAGCAACTCGCACTGCGGCGCCGTCGCGCCATTGGCCTTAATGGAAAAGAGCTGATCGAGCCCGAGACCGCAGAGCAACTCGTAGCTGCGTTCGCCGCAATGCACCACCCGCAGCCGACCGTTTTCGGCTTCCTTCAAACGCAGCGCGATGCCGGCCAGCGTTCCCATGAAAGTGGAATCGAGCATCACGCATTGCTCCAGATCGACGACGATGTCGCGATTCCCGCGCTCAATCATCTCCTGGATAAATTCCTTTAAGCTGCCGCTATTCAGGAAGCTGCCGCGGCCTTCCACTTTCACCCAAACGGTCTCGCCGTTTACCGCAACTTGAATCGATGACTGCACAACTGAATAAAAAAGTATAAGGTCAGCCCCTCGGGTGTCAAACCTCCCACCCCTTACTAGCAGGTCCCAGACCGGCTTCTTCCACGAAAAGAGCGAGATGTCTTCGAGCGTCCCGTGCTGGAGGGAAAATCGTCCTCCGAGGACCGGCGTTCGCTTCTATTTCCAAAGGAAAGAACGCTTCTCTGCCACAATTTTGCCATCCGCAATGAGGAGACAACGCCATGCGATGATGTCGCCATCGTCGAAGTAGTGGTCCCCCACAATCGCGAACTCGGATTTGTGGCTGCCGCGCGCATTGGGATAATCGAGTTCCCGGGCCTGGACAAAGGCGCGCAGGACCGATTGCCGATATTCGAAGCGGACCGTGATATCGGCACGGCGACGAGCCCGCCAGAAGAAATCAAAGTAGTCGCCCGCCCGCTCCCGCTTATCCAACGAAGTGACCGCGCCGAAATTCCGGTAGGCGGTCTCGAAGCCGATGGAGGCCGCCGCCACGGCCGCGTTCGCGCGGCTGCTTCCCGTTCCGCCGATCTCCTTCCTCTTTTTGCCTTTGACCGGAGCATTCGCCTCCTGCACCACGCCTAACGAGAACAACTTCGCCTTCCGGAATTGGAAATCCTTATCGAGCGCGACCGGCAGCGGAATGACTTTGGTGAGGACGCGAGCGTGATCCTGCGCGCGGGCGACCGGCAAAGCGCTGAGCAAAATTGGCAGGAGCCAGAAGAGACGTCGCATCGCCAGAATGAAACCGGTTCCACCGCGCGCTGTCAACGTGGTAGGGACGGACCGCCAGGCCGTCCGCGTGTGCAGGAGTCAACCGGGATTCCTTTTCGTCGCGACTTTGCCGCTCGCACCGGCCCGCCCGGCGGTCGGGCCCTACCATTTGCTTCTGCCAAACCGCAGGTAGCTTCGCGGCGTGATCGAAGTCCGTTACGAGCGGGGCCTTTATCTCCCGCGCGAAAATCTCTGGCTCGATGCCTGGGACGCAAAGCCGTTCGCCTTCGTCTCCCACGCGCACAGCGATCACATTGCCGCGCACGACGAAATTATTCTCTCCGAGCGCACCGCGCGGCTCATGCGCGCCCGTCTGCCTGGCGAACGCCACGAACACATTCTCCCTTTTGGAGAACCCGGCCATGTCCACGGTCTTTCGATTACGTTGCTGCCAGCCGGCCACATTTTTGGTTCCGCCCAATTCTATCTGGAAACCGAGGCGGGCTCGCTTCTCTACACTGGCGATTTCAAACTGCGGCCTGGTCTTTCCGCCGAAGCGACGCAATGGCGGCATGCCGAAACGCTCATCATGGAGACGACCTACGGCCTGCCGCGCTATCGACTCCCGCCGAGCGCGCAAGTGATCGAGCAGATCGTGGCCTTCTGTCGTGACGCGCTCGACGAAGGGGTCGTGCCGGTGCTGCTCGGTTACTCGTTAGGCAAAGCGCAGGAAATTTTGTGCGCGCTGCACGGCGCCGGCTTCACGCCCATGTTGCACGGCTCGGTCTTTGCGATGACGCGCATCTACGAGCAGTTCGGCCAGGCGTTTTGCGACTACGAGCGTTACGACGCCAACGCGCTCGAGGGCAAAGTGCTCATCTGTCCGCCGAGCGCGAATCGATCGCGCATGCTCGAAAAGATTCCCAACAAACGCGTGGCCATGATCAGCGGTTGGGCGGTCGATCCGGGCGCGATTTATCGTTACCAGGTCGATGCGGCTTTCCCACTTTCCGATCACGCTGATTACGACGATCTGCTGCGCTATGTGGAATTGGTGCAGCCGAAGCGCGTGCTCACGCTGCACGGGTTTGCCGCGGAGTTTGCCCGCGATCTGCGCGATCGCGGCGTGGAAGCGTGGGCGCTGAGCGCGCAAAACCAATTGGAACTGACGCTACCGGTCGCCCCGCCCGCCGCGCTGATATCGAAAGCGGAGACGACGCCCGCTGATCCGGAATCGGAGTTCGATCAATTTGCGGCGGTCGGTGAAGTCATCAGCGCAACGCCGGCAAAGTTGCAGAAGGTGCGGCTGCTCGCGGAGTATTTGCGCACGCTTTCGGCAGCGCAGTTGCCCATCGCTGTCACCTACTTTACCGGCACGGCTTTTCCGCAAAACGATCTGCGCACGTTGCAGATTGGCTGGACGGTGATTTATCGCGCGCTCATGGCCGCCAGTAAATTGAGCGAGCCGGAATTTCGGCGCATAGCCAGCGGTCACGGCGATTCGGGGAAGACGGCGGCCGAAGTCCTGCAAGGCCGCACGGCGCCGGAGAGTTTCGGCGTGGAGGAATCGCGCGCGTTTTTCGAGAGCTTACAGAAAGCGCGCGGGCCGATCGCGAAAACGGAATTGTTGCAAGCGCGCTTCGCCCGGCTTTCGGCGCGCGGCGGTCAATATCTCGTCAAGATTCTGACGGGCGATTTGCGGATTGGATTGCGGGAGGGTCTGGTCGAAGAAGCGATCGCGGAGGCGTTCTCGGTCGGGCTCGACGACGTCAAGGAAGCGAACATGCTGCTCGGCGATATTGGGGAAACGGCGAGACTGGCGGCGCGCGGAGAATTAGAGAAGGCGGAGCTCGCGCTGTTTCGCCCGATCAAAAGCATGCTGGCCAGCCCCGAGCCAACGGCAGAAGCGATTTGGGCGAGATTCGCAAAAGAGGAAGCGGAAGCCGGGGAGACGGTCGCGGTTTATGTCGAAGACAAGTTCGATGGAATTCGGGCGCAGCTCCATCGCAACGGCAGCCGCACGGAAATATTTTCGCGTGATCTGCGCCGCATCACCGACCAATTTCCTGAAATCGCCGAGCAGGCCGCAAAGTTCGCGCCGGATCTGATTCTCGATGGAGAAATCATTGCGTTCGATCACGGCAAGAAGCTGACTTTTTTCGATCTGCAAAAGCGACTCGGACGCCGGAACGAAAGCGCCGATCTTTTCGCAACTGCCTCAGCCGATGTGCCGGTAGTTTACGTGGCGTTCGATCTCTTGTGGATGAATGGACGGTCGCTTTTGAAAACGCCGCTGCGTGAACGACGCGAATTATTGCGCGATTTGAAATTGCCGAAGCAGTTCCAGGTTGCCGAAGTCGCGCCGGCTCACTCCGCGGCGGAGATCGAAGCTGAATTTCAGAGCGCGCGGCGGCGCGCCAACGAAGGGCTCATGATCAAAAATCCTGAGAGTTTCTATTCGCCGGGCCGGCGCGGGATGCATTGGTTCAAACTGAAAAAGGAACTGGCCACGCTCGACGTGGTGGTGGTCGCGGCAGAGCTCGGTCACGGAAAACGCAATCACGTGCTGAGCGATTACACGTTTGCGGTGCGCGACGACGCGACCGGCGAACTGTTGCCCATAGGGAAGGCTTACAGCGGACTGACCGATGTGGAGATCGCGGAGCTGACTGAGCATTTCAAACAAAACACGATCGCGCAAAAAGGACGCCGTTATCGCGAGGTGAAACCGGACATTGTTTTGGAAGTCGCTTTCGATTCGGTGCAGCCGAGCGCGCGACACGCGAGCGGGCTCGCGCTGCGTTTTCCGCGCATCAAGGCCATTCGCCGCGACAAGACGGTTGAGAATATTGATACGCTGGTCTACGCGCGGCAGTTATCGGCCGAGTATTTCGCGACCAACTCGGCCACGGGAAAGAGGGCGAACTCGACTGTTCGTTAGAGGCGTTTCTCAAACGCGGTCATCCCGAGCGGAGCCGAGGGATGACAGACTTTTAAGGCACCCTGTCAGCCGTAACGAGCGTTTTAGGGCGCTGGAGTGGATGCTTCCTCAGCACCCTTGCGGCCTTTGCCCCGTTCTTTCTTGCGCTCTTTATTTCCACGCTTGCCCTTTTGGTCTTTGGCCTGCTCGGAAACGGTCGAAGGCGAAGCGGTGGCGGTGGCTGCCGCAGTCGCAGCCGCCGAGGCGGAGGGCGCAGGCGAAATAGGCGTTGCGGTCGGCGGCGCGGCTTTTTTCGCACTCTGTTTCGCGGCCTGCCGCGCGGCCTTTCTTTGCTTCCGCGCACTGCGATGCGCGTCCAAGGCAGATTCGACCGGTTTAATGGTAGGCGTCGCCTTGGGAGTTGCCGTCGCCTTGGGGGCAGGCGTCGCCGGCCGCGCAGTCGGCCGCGCCGGAGTCGCGGCGGGCTTGACCGGCGCAGTTGGCTTTGCTGTCGCGGTAGGCTTCACCGGCGCGGTTGGACGCGGAGTAAACTTGCCGCGCTGCGGGAAATTGCGAACGGGCGTGGCAGAGGCCGCGGGAGTTGGCGCTGCTGTGGCAACGGGCCGTTGGCGGGCCGGAGCGGCCGGAGCAGGCTTGGCCGCGGTCGTCGGCCTAACGAATGTGCGGGAAGGCGCATGGGGCGGCGGCGTGGCTTCCGCTTTCATCTTCGCGCGAAGCTGCTCCGTGGCGGCGCCGGCCTGACCCCACCCGCGTTCGACGGTGGTCTGATGAAGATTTTTCCGGACGCGGCTGGGACGATCCTGCCCCCGCGATCGGCCGATGACCGGCGCAGGCATCTGAATGGCTTCACCGCGCACGACCGTCCGCGGGTTCTGCATATCAAAACTGGTCCGGCGTTCGAGGCGGAGGCGTTCGATCGGCTGCGCGGTGTGGCCGCGTAAGGCATCGAAGTCGGGCCCATGATTAATGATGGTCGTGTTGCTGTAGGTGATGTTCGTCACGTTCGTGGTGTGACTGATGATGGTGACGTTGCGATCGGGCGAAACGACTCTGGGTTCGAGCTGCCGGTCTCCAAAATCGTTCGTCGGCACGAACGTGTATTGCTCGGGGCCGATGTCGTAATAGTTGTCGGCCCAATTGTGAATGCCGGTGCCGCGCTCGAAGCGTGCTTCCGGCGGCAACGGCGCCCAGCCGACGTAATCATTTCCTTTGCGCCATGAAACCCAGGCCGGCGCCCATTCGTCTCCCGGAACCCACACCCAGCCGACGCTGCGCAGCCGAGTCCAGCGTCCGTAATGATAGGTGGCCCAGCCGAATGGTTCCTCGGAAGCCCAAGTCCAACCGGCGTCGGTGTAAACCCAGCGGCCATTCGTGTAAGGACGCCAGGAACGGGAACGCTCGGCGGCTTGCGGTTGCCAGACGTAACCGTAATCCGCCGTTTCCATCCAGGCGCCGTACGAATCGAGCTTCGTATAAAATGTATTGTAGCTGCCGCCGGTATCGCTGGCGGAGGAATCGGAGCGATCTTCCCTGACGGAAGTTTCTGGGACAGCTGTGCTCGCCGGGACGGGCGTCGCACTTTGGCGCGCGGCCAACTCCCTCTCGCGTGCCTGCAAATCAGCATCGCGCTGATCGAGCTGCTGTTGGGTGTCGGCCTGGTGCTCGGAGGCGAGACGTTCCTGCACCTGACGCTCGACCTCTGCGCGACGTTCCTCGTCGGTCTGTTGTTTCTGACAGGAAGCGAACGCCACCACGACAAGGGCGGCGAGAATGGAAAGCTGTTTCATAAGCAAATTAGACCTCAGGAACGTTTGATTATTCATGCCGCGACAGATGTCCACCGATTCGCGGGATCACAATTGCACGGCATCCAAATAAGAATTCGCGGCGTATTCCTATTAAGAGCCTGGAGCACACATAGCTACGCGCAAAGGGCCAAAACTCAAACAACAGCTTCAACTGAAAGTAGAAAATAAATTCATGGACATATCAAAGCTCTCCGAGGAATTGACGATGACCGGCGGCTCAACCCGCCGGCAAGCATTGAAACGATTGGGCATCGGCCTGGCCGGCATGGCCAGCCTCCCGCTTATCGCGCGGCAAGCGAAAGGCGCCAGCGGCGCAGGTTTGGACGCGGCCGTTCTGCAGTTCGCTCTTAACCTCGAATATCTCGAGGCGGAATATTATCTCTACGGAACCAAAGGCCACGGTCTGGAAGGTGAAGGCGTCGCCATCACTGGCAGCGGCACGCAGGGGACCACGACGATCAAGGCGAACCCACAG
This sequence comes from Chthoniobacterales bacterium, assembly GCA_038258245.1. Taxonomy (GTDB): domain Bacteria; phylum Verrucomicrobiota; class Verrucomicrobiia; order Chthoniobacterales; family UBA10450; genus JBBSQB01. Next base: position 27,789 of record JBBSQB010000017.1, on the reverse strand, counting down.
GTAACGTTCACCACTCCCGAAATCCAACAGTACGTGGAGGAGGTAACGGCGGACGAAACCAATCACGTGAAATATCTGCGAGCGGCATTGACCGCGGTAGGCGTGCAACCAGTGGCGCGGCCGCCGCTCGATCTGCTCAACAGCTTTAACGGCCTCGCCCAGGCGGCCGGCCTCGGCGCCACCTTTGATCCGTTCGCGAACGAAACGAACTTCGTTCTCGGCGCCTTCATCTTCGAAGACGTTGGCGTGACGGCTTATCATGGCGGCGCAGGTCTTCTGACCAATAACGACCTTGTCGTCGCCGCAGCAGGTGTTCTGGCAGTGGAAGCGTATCACGCTGCCGTCGTTCGCACGACGATCTTCGGTCTCGGCGCGACCGCTATTGGCATCGCCCAGAAAATTTCGGATGCCCGCGACTCGCTCGATGGCGCTTCCGATATGGATCAAGGCGTGACGACCAATGGGATGACGAACGGCCCGGCGAATATTGTCCCGACCGACGCGAACGGCCTCGCTTACGCGAGAACGACGCGCCAGGTGCTGAACATCGTTTACGCCAACGCGAACTCGAACGCCCATAGCGGAGGCTTCTTCCCGAATGGCTTGAACGGATCCGTCAAGTAGGTCGGCAACCCATACGTCACACTATGAAAAGATTATTCTTCACCACGGTGACGGCGGGAGCGTTGGCGTTGCTATCGGCTTTCTCTGTGAAAGCGCAGATAATTACAAACGCGAACCAAACGCTGTTCGGCATCACCTTCTTCACCAATCAACTCATCACCATTGATACCACGACCGGCGAAGGCCGGCTCGTCGGCAATATCGATGCGAACGTCTCGGGTTACGGCCTGGCGGCGTATCAAAATAGGCTCTACACCTTCAATCCGAACGACCAGTCCATCGACCAACTCAGCATGGTCAATGGCAAAGTGGTTTCGTCAAAACCCACTGGCACGACGGCTTTGGCAGGGGAAGGCGATATTGCCATTCGTTCGGATAACGGACTCGGCTTCATCGCGTCGGCCTTCGATTCCACAGGGAATCCGACGCACCCGCTCTACACGTTTAACGTGACGACGGGCGCCGCGGTAATGCTGGCGAACACTTCCGTCGCTCTCGACGGCCTGGCCTTCGACAGCAGCCACACGCTCTACGCCATCGGCCAGGGCGATGTGGACGGAGGCGATCCCGCCGCCGGCGACGCGATGCTTTACACGGTAAACCAGACAACCGGTGGAGTAGCGCCCGTCGGCATTCTCGGTGTGCCGCAAAACAGCCCCGTGGCAGGATTAACTTTTGCTCCGGATGGAAAGTTGTATGCGGCGATCGACGATAGGCTCTACACGATCAACAAGGCGAGCGGCGTCGCGACCATCGTCGAGGCGGACACGCCGGACTTTAGCTATCATAGCGTTTCCGGTTTGGCTTTCTCCCGGGGAGCAGCCGTCCTGTTTAACATTGCCAGCCGCGCCAACGTCGGCGTGGGCGATAATGTTTTGATCAACGGATTCATTCTGCGCGCCGATCCCTCCGTGGTGGCGCCGCCGGCGACCAAGCGTCTCATTCTGCGCGCCCTCGGGCCTTCGCTCACTGCCAATGGACTCATGGATACGTTGAACGATCCGACGCTGACTCTTTACGACAGCACCGGAGCGCAAGTGGCGTTCAATGACAATTACGGCAGCAACTCCGCCGCCGATCGCAACGCCATCAGCCAGGCAAGCCTCACGCCGACTAATGCTCGCGAAAGCGTCATCGTCGCCGATCTGGCTCCGGGCCGCTACACGACGATCGTGCGTGGCGCTGGTGGCACCACGGGCGTCGCGCTCGCGGAAAATTACGACATCCAGACCGGCAACGGCATTACCGCTATTAATATGGCCGCCCGCGCTTTCGTGCAGACCGGCGATAACGTCCTCATCGCAGGCTTGATTATCGCTGGTTCGGGTCAACAGCAGACGGTCATCCGCGGCATCGGGCCCAGCCTCGACGGTCAGGTCCAAAACTTCCTGGCCGATCCGTTCCTTGAACTGCGTGACGCCAATGGAGACCTCATCCAGAGCAACGATGATTGGATGGATTCGCCGCAGATGACAGAAATCCAGAACTCGATGCTGGCGCCGACCGACCCGAAGGAATCGGCCATCGACCTGCCACTGAGCCCCGGTCCGTACACCGCCATTCTCCGGGGGACCAATAACACCTCGGGCATTGGCGTGATCGAAATCTATCAGCCGTAGCAGAAACCCTTTCGGGGAAGATTGAGTTGAGCGCCTGCCATCAGGGTAACCTGGTGGCAGGCGTTTACTCGTTAGGCGAAGGCGCGGCCGTCGGCTCCGTCGTCACCGTGACCGTTTCGATTTGGCGTCCCCGGTATTTTTGAATATTCGCGTAGAGGGCAAGGAGCGCCATCACGATCAGGATGAGCGCGACGATGCGAAGAGCGGCGCCCGATACAGGTATGGATGCCCGCTGATTTGGTTCCTCTGCCATGATCAATCCTCCAATGATAAGGCCGCGATCGCGTCCATGACACGCTGGCTCAGCCGCTGATACAACTCTTTCCCGGCCGGCTCAAGATCGGCCGCCGAAAAATAGATCGGCTCGCCGACGACAATGGTAATGCGTGTGAAACGCAAGCGCCCGCCGCCACGCGGAAGCGCGTGGTGGGCACCGAAGATGCGCATCGGCACCACCGGCGCATGGGTTTTGGCGATGACGAAGCCCACGCCGGGCAGCGCTGGTTGCAGCGCTCCATCCATCGTGCGGCTGCCTTCCGGAAAAACGAGCACACCCTGATCCGCGCGCAAAGCGCGAATGAGTGCCTTGAGCGCGCTGCGATCCCCACCTCCCTGATCGACCGGGATGACATTGATCTTCGGCAAAAGCCAGCCGAAGACCGGCAGGTCGAGCAACGTTTTGCGCGTCAGAAAATAAATGGCGCGATCGCAAGCGACGCCGGCAAACGGCGGATCGAGGTAGCTCTGGTGATTCATGGCCAGGAGCACGGGACCGTTTTCAATGACGCGCTCTTTGTGCAGGACACGAAAGCGGAAAAAGAGGCGCGCCACCAGTTTGGTGAGCAGGTAGATGGAGCGGTAGTAAATATTCACGCGCGAGAAAAAACGGTCGCCTAACGAGCAATCGGAGAATCGAACGGCATCCCCTTTTCCTGAAGCCGCCCCACGATCTCACCGAGCACGCCTTCGATGGTGAGATGCGAACTATCGATGACGTGCGCGTCTTCGGAAATAATGAGGGGCGAGGCGAGGCGCGAGGAATCGGCCTGATCGCGTGCGGCGATTTGATCGCGCAAACCCTGAGCTTCGCGCCGGCGGCGGCGCACTTCCGGCGAAGCATCAATGTAAAACTTGTAGGGCGTTTCGGGAAAGACAACCGAACCGATGTCACGGCCTTCCATCACCACATCGTGCGCAGCCCCGTAGCGGCGCATCATTTCCACCAAAAGCTCGCGCACGCGCGGGACGCTGCTGACACGCGAGACGCCTTCGTTGATGCTTTCGGCCTGCAGAAATTCCGTCGGATCCACGCCGCCGATGAGGATGCGCGCCTGCCGATCTTCCAGATCGCAGGTGAGCGGAATGGAATCGGCGAGACGCGCGATGGCCGCGGCGTCATCTGGCGAAATGCCATTCTGCAAAACATGCCAGGTGAAGGCGCGATACATCGCGCCGGAGTTGACGTAGGCAAAACCGAGCCGCTGCGCGAGGAGCCGGGCGACGCTGCTTTTGCCCGAAGCGGCCGGCCCGTCGATGGCGACAATGCGATGTGTGCTGCTCACCGGCGCCAATCTTAACTGCCCGCTTTCGGATTGACGAAATTATTCCTCGGCGAGCCGCGCCGGGGAAAGCGAACCGATGACCAGCGTGCTGGCGCGCGTCCGTTTCGGGTTCATGAATTGATCGAGTGATTCGGCAAAGGTGGGATACGATTCGCGCACGCAATCGACATCCTGGATGACGGTCTCGCCATCGGCATGCAGACCGGCGACGGCAAAGGCCATGGCAATGCGGTGATCGCCAAAGCTGGCGAGGCGCGCGCCGCGCAATGACGGACGGCCATGAATCTCGAGGCCGTCGCTCAGCTCGACCACTTGCGTTCCCATGGCGCGGAGATTGTGCGCGATGGCGGCGATGCGATCGGTTTCTTTGACGCGCAATTCTTCGGCCTGCCGAATAATGGTGATGCCGGAAGCGAGCGCGCCGGCCACCGCGAGGACGGGCAGCTCATCGACCAACTGCGGAATCTCTTTTCCTTGAATGACGGTTCCTTTGAGCTGCGCGCCAGTGATTTCGACGACGCCGCGGGGTTCGAGTTGATCGACGTCTTCGACGGCTTCGCGGACCTGCGCGCCCATGCGAATGAGCACGCCGAGCAAAGCGGTGCGGGTATCGTTCAAACCGACATCGCGCACGAGCAGGTGGCCACCCGGTTGCGCGGCGGCGGCGGTGAGCCAAAAGGCGGCAGAGGAAATGTCTCCCGGGATGTCGAAGTCGCGCGATTCCGGGGTTTGATCGCCGAAGATGGTGATGCTGCCATCCTCTTGGCGGAGATTGCGGACGAGAAAATACTTGAGCATGAGCTCGGTGTGATTGCGGCTGGGCGATGGCTCGCGGACGATCGTTTTGCCCTTGGCGAAAAGGCCGGCCAGAAGAAGCGCGCTCTTCACCTGGGCACTGGCGACGGGCATTTCATAAGAGATGCCTTTGAGGGGCGCGCCTTTGATGCGCAAGGGCAGCGTGTTGTTCTGCCCTTCGGCCACGATGTTGGCGCCCATTTCGAGCAGCGGCGCGATGATGCGGTCCATCGGCCGCCGGGCCAGCATGGCGTCGCCCACGAGGCGGGATTCGAACGATTGTCCGGCGAGCAAACCGGCCAGCAGCCGCATGGTGGTGGCGGAGTTGCCGCATTGAATCGGGCCGGCTGGTGCTTTGAGAAGGCGCTTGTTGCCGTGCACGATGAGGAGCGTGGGCTCGGGTTGTTCGATGCGAATGCCGAGCGCGCGGAGGGCGTTGACGGTGTGCATGCAGGCTTCGCTCGGCAGAAAGCCGCGCAACACGCAGGTGCCGTTGGAAAGCGCGGCGATGATGGCGGCGCGATGCGAAATGCTCTTGTCGCCCGGCAGAACGATTTCTGTATCGATGCGCGGCGCCCGTTTGACCCGATATTCCATGAATCAGCTTTCTTGCGATGTGTGCGCGCCGCAGCCAGGCGAAACGCGCGCGGCGATCAGCATCCGGCATTGCGCCGCATTGTCCAGCACGCCGAAAGCCGGCGAAGGGCTAATCTGGCGCGCGTCGTGATGTCGTTAGGGGACGAGAAAGATCTTTGTGCTGTAAGGATCTTTCACCTCGGTGCCGGGCGGGAAACCGCGCACATCGACGTAGCCTTCCGTCGGGGCATATGGGCTGGTGACGAATCCGGGTTTGTTCGGCACGGGGATGCCGTAAGGAATATCGCCCCGGGTCGGGGTGACGGGCGCGGCGGTAGCGGCGGGCGAAGGCGATTCGAGGAGCGGATTGGACGGCGGCGGCGGGCCTTGCTCATCGGGGTTGAACGGCTGCTGCTCGGTCGGGTACTCGGTGGTTTGCGGAGGCGGATAAGAAGCGGAGCGCCGGTGGCGGCGAGGTGGCGGTTGTTCCGTTTCGCAAGCGGCCAGGATCAGGGCCGTGAAGAGAGTGAGCAGCAGCGTAACTTTCATAGTGTGAATTCGACGAGTGTTCTTTGTTCTAATTCATCCTCGAAATAGAGACAAACGTTAATTGAAAGGGTAGCGGGCCGTTTTCGGCGCACGAGACTTTTCTTAATCGAATCAAACATTTACGATGAAGCGGGGAATGGAAAACGATTCTCCCTTGAACATGCCAGCAACAAACGGAGCCCGCATTCTGGTGGTGGATGACGACGCGCTTTCGCGCAAGGTGCTCGCCCATACCCTCAAGCAAGCGGGTTACGATTGCTGCGAAACGAACGATGGCGAAGAGGCGCTCGCCATGCTGCACACGGTCAAGCCTTCGCTTCTCCTGCTCGATTTCCACATGCCGGGAATCGACGGCGCGGAAGTGATGCGGCGGTTGCGCGCGGATGAGGATCCATCCATCGCGCAAATCCCGGCCATCATGTTGACCGGGCACGCCGGGGAACAAAGCGAGCTGCGCTGCCTGGAAGCGGGCGCGGACGATTTTGTGACCAAGCCAATTAACCTCCCCATCCTCTCGGCCCGCATCGAGACGCAACTGCGTTTGCGCTCGTTGCGCGAGCAGTTGCAGCGACAGAACGACGAACTGGAAGCGTGGCGCGAAAATCTCGAACGCGATCTGGCCGCGGCGCGGCTCACCCAGCAATCGCTCATTCCGCAAAAGCCGCCTTCGCTGGACGGATGGGAAACCGCTTCCGTTTATCGGCCCGTCATCCAGGTGGGCGGCGACATTTACGGATGGCTGCGGCTGGGAGACGGCCGCACCCTTTATTGGATCGCGGACGCGACCGGGCACGGAGCCGCCGCCGCCCTCATCACCACCTTGTCGAAACTTCTCTTTCAACACGGCAGCGACGAACACAGCGACCCGGCCGCGATCATGGAGACGGTCAACGATGATTTCCGCAGCATCTTCGGCGCGCGTTCGTTCATGACGGCGATGTGCGTCGCGCTCGATGCCGAGAACGGGAAGGCCAGCATTGTCGGCGCGGGTCATCCTCCCTTGCTGGTCATCCGAGCCAATGGCGCAGTGGAGACCATTTCATCATCCGCGCCGCCTCTTGGGCTGGTCGAGCGTTCGCAGTTTAGCGAGACGCAACTCGATCTTGCGCCGGGCGATGCCTTCCTGCTTTACACCGACGGCTTGTACGGCGCGGATGACGAAGGCGAAGGCCGGATGACGATCGAAAAACTGGCCGAACTGATCCCGCGCCATTGCACGAGCGCCGAAGAATTGCTCGCCGCGACGTTGGAGACAATCGCGCCGGATGAAACGGAACAGCCGGATGACATTGCGGCTGTGGCCGTGCGCCGGGTAAAATAGGCGGCAAAAAATTTTTCGGAGGGACGAAATTTAGTGTTGCCCCACCCCATGCGAGGGACTAATCAGCCTTTATGCCGAAAACCACAGCGAAAAAGACTCCTTCGAAACGTAAACCGAACGCCGCCTTTATGAGGCCGGTGCAACCGGACGACAAGCTCGCCGCTGTCGTCGGTTCCAAGCCCATTCCCCGTTCCGAGCTCACCAAGAAGCTTTGGGACTACATCAAGAAGAATGGCCTGCAGGATAAGAAAAAAAGAACACAGATTAATGCCGACGACGCGCTCAAGCCGGTCTTTAACGGCAAGACCCAGGTCAGCATGTTCGAGATGACGAAGCTCGTCTCCGGACATATCAACAAATAACGACTCCTCGGTTAAACTTGTTAGCCCGGCCTCACCCGCCGGGCTAATTTTTTTGTCCTGCGCTTCCCCAAACTCCCAGTTGCGGCGCAGGCCCCTTTGACGGAAAATGAAGGTGTGAAAACACTTCGCTTGTCTCTCGGCGCCATCGCGCTTCTCGCCTTCTCAACTCTCTCGGCTGCAGCGGCGCCCGAATGGATGACCGATCTGCCCAAAGCCCAGGCCGCCGCCAAAGATCAGCAGAAATTATTGCTCATCGATTTCACCGGGTCCGACTGGTGCGGCTGGTGCATCAAACTGCATCGCGAAGTGTTCTCGCAACCCGAGTTCCAGCAATACGCCGAAAAGAACCTTGTCCTCATGACGGCCGACTTTCCGCGGCGCAAAGAAATTTCCGCCGAAACCCGCATGCAGAATGAGAAGCTCGCCCAGCAATACGGCATCGAGGGCTTCCCGACCATCGTCGTTCTGAACGGCGAAGGAAAAATGGTCGGCACGCTCGGTTACATGGAAGGCGGCGCGCCGGCCTTCGTCGCCCAGTTGAAAAAGCTCAGCGACAAGAGCTAGCTACGGCGTCAGCACTGGCTTGCCGGGCGCGTCAATGACGCGCGCTTTGCTCATGGCTCGGCGGAGCGCTTCGGCCAGTTCGTGCCGGGTAAAAGGTTTCGGCAAGGATCCGCGGAAACCGTAGGCGCTAAATTGCGCGAGCGCCGACTCATCGGAGTAACCGCTGCAAATCACGGCCGTGACTTCTGGATCGACGCCGCGGAGGCGCTCGATCGCCGCCACCCCGCCCATCCCGCCGCGCACGGTCGCATCCAGAACGACCGCGTCGAACCGCTCGCCCCGATGCAATGCCTTTTCGTAAACGCGCACTGCTTCCAATCCATCCGGCACGGACGTGACCTGAAAGCCAAGCGTGCCTAACAAGTGGGAAGTCAAATCGCGCACGCCGGGATCGTCGTCCATCACGAGAATGCGCTGCCGGGCAAACTGGAGAACGCGGTCGCTCTGCGGCGTCTCCACCGTTTCGGCCACGCTTTCGCTTGCGGGCAGGTAAAAAGTAAAAATGGACCCGGTAGGCGAGGAGGATTCCAACTCGAGCAAGCCGCCATGTTTCCGGATGACGGAATAACCAATCGATAAGCCGAGGCCGCTGCCCGAGGCTTTCGTTGTGTAGTAGGGATCGAAAATTTTCGCGCTCACTTCGGGAGCGACTCCACGCCCTTCATCGGCCAGGCTGAACTTGATATAACGGCCGGCCGGCAGCCGCGAGTCCCGGCTTTCGGGCAGCTCGATATTCACCACAGTGATGCGCAGAGAGCCGCCGGAAGGCATCGCTTCGCGCGCATTGAGAACGAGTGCGTTGATGACCTGTTCGATCTGATTGGCATCGACTTCAGCCGGCCAGAGATCGCGCGCAATGTCCGCGCGCGCGCTCAGATTGGAGCCATAGAGGGAAAGCTCCGACGCCTTTTTGACGAGGTCGGAAATCGAGACCACGCGCTTTTGCGGCGCGCCTCCTTTGGCGAAAGTGAGCAACTGCCCGGAAAGCCCGGCCGCGTGTTGCGCAGCGGCGCCCGCCTTGGTCAGGAACGGAAGAATGGTGCGGGTTTCATCGGGAGCTTCGAGTTGAGCCAGGCCGAGGTTGCCCGAGATGACGGTGAGAATGTTGTTGAGATCATGCGCGATGCCGCCGGCGAGGGTGCCGAGCGATTCGAGCTTGCTCGTCTTGAGCCGTTCTTCTTCCGTGCGCTTTCGCTCGGTGATGTCGCGCACGAAGAGAAAAATATCGCCGTTGTTCGGATGGGCGTGGACTTCGAAACAGGAGGTGCCGCTCGCATTGGTCGCCTCGAATTCCAACGGCAGATTTTCCGCGGCGATCCGGCGGCAGTTTTTTTCAAAAATGGAACCACCAAAGTCGGGGAACTTCGCCCAGAAATTTTTGCCTACGATCTCTTCCCGCGAACAGCCGAAGAACTCCTCCGCCTTTGGATTCACGTAGATGCATTTCCATTCCGAATCGAGCGCGAAAAAGCCTTCCGTGGTGTTCTCGAGGACGCTCACTCCCATGCGCGCGGAGGCACGCAGCGCCACCCGCGAAGCCGTTCGCTCCTCAATTTCACGCACGTGCCGATCGGCTACGGCAAGGCGGACGTTGAGCCAATCGGCCGTGAACGGTTTAATGAGGTAATCATTCGCGCCCGCCTCGAGCGCCTTGCGCAGATCTTCCGGCTCGGAGCGCGCCGTGACGAGTAAAATGAAAAATTCGTCGCCGTTCGCCTGAGCCCGCACCTGGCGGCAAAGCTCAATGCCCGTTTTGCCCGGCAACATCCAATCGAGAATAAGGAAGCGGATGACTTGGTCGCTCAGCGCCGTTTCGGCTTCTTCGGCGCTTTCGCACGCCACCACTTCGTGACCGCGTTGTTCGAGCAACATCTGCAACACGCGCCGCGTGCTGGGATCATCTTCGACTAACAGGATTTTCATACAGGAGAAGCAGCTCAGCCCCTTGGGCCAGAACGGCCTTCTGTTTAGCAAGTTGGGAGCCAACCCCTGAGGGGCCGAAGCGATTTTGACCCGGGGGCCATCTTGCGTTGGGCGCGCACTCTGCTAGATACAGCGGAGTTTCGTCTCTACGCATGCGTTTGACCCGCTCGATCCTCGTAACCGCTATTTGCCTCGCCCTTGTCCGGTGCTCTCTGGCCCAAAGCGATCCTACCAGCGCCGCCCCCACCAGTCCCACCATCCATCCTCTCCCCTCAGGCACGCCAGCCGCGGGGCACGCTGCGCCGCGGATCAGTTTTAGTTCCGTCCACGTCGACGGCCATCAAATTGCCATGACGTTCGACGACGGCCCGAGCGAGAAGTTAACTCCCAAGCTGCTCGATCTCCTCGCGGCCCGGCACATCAAGGCCACGTTTTTCGTCATCGGCCAGAACGTGGCGGAGCACCCGGAAATCGTGCGGCGCGCCTTTCGCGAAGGCCATGAAATCGGCAATCATTCCTGGTCGCATCCGAACTTGGGCAAGATGTCGGATGAAGCCGTGCGGCGCGAGTTGCGCAAGACCGACGACGCCATTTATGCCGCCATCGGCCAGCACCCGAAAATAATGCGCCCGCCTTACGGCTCCCTCACCGCCCGGCAGAGGCAATGGATTCACAAAGAATTCGGTTATCGCATCATTTTATGGGAAGTGGATCCGCTCGATTGGAAACGGCCCGGCCCGAGCGTGGTCGAAAGCCGCATCGTGAAAAATGCGCGCGCCGGCGACATCATTCTGGCGCACGATATTCATCCGGGAACGATCGCGGCCATGCCGGATACTTTCACGGCACTGGCGGCCAAGGGGTTCACCTTCGAGACCGTGTCCGACTTGATCACGATGGCGACACCAGTCCCGCCCAAAGCACTTCCGGTCTCGACGCCGGTTCCGCAAAGCTCGCCGACCGCGACCGCCCCCGCCGTGGCTCCGGGCGCCCCTGTCTCCACTCCCGTTCCACCCAACGGATAAGCCGCGGCATGCTGGCCGACCATTATCTGCAGCTTCGAAGCGAACTCGAAACTGCGCTTGGTGAACTCCTCGACCTCGCCGCTGGTTTGAAGCGCGACGTCGCTTCGCTCGAAACGATCCGCGGCCTGCTTAGCGACGTGCGCGAGCCGCTGCTCTTCGTCGTCGTCGGCGAAGTGAAGGCCGGGAAATCGTCGCTCCTCAACGCCCTTTTCGGGCAGGAATTTGCCCGGGTGGATGTGCTGCCGGCCACGGATCGCGTTTACGTTTTCAAGTACGGTAGCGAAGACCGCGTCGTCGAGATTTCGCCGCGGCTGACAGAACGCTACCTGCCGATCGAGTTCCTCAAAACCTTCAATGTCGTCGACACGCCCGGGACGAACACGATGGTGGCCGATCATCAGACCATCACCGAGAACTTTGTGCCGCGCGCCGATCTCGTTCTCTTCGTCTTCTCTGTCACTAATCCCTGGACGCAATCCGCCTGGCAACTGCTCGACTTCGTCCAGAAAAAATGGCTCAAGAACGTCGTCTTCGTTTTGCAACAAGCCGACCTGCGCGACGCCGCCGAGATCGAGACAGTCCATCGGCATTTGCAGGATACGGCCATGCAAAAGCTCGGTATCGCGCCGCCCATCTTCGCCGTCTCGGCGCGGAAAGCGTTGCGGGCCCGCAACGGTGGGCCGGACGAGGAAACACTTTGGCAGGAGAGCGGCTTCGGTCCGCTCGAGGATCAGATTAACCGCACGGTCACTTCCTCCGGAGCCGGCGTGCTCAAGCTGCAATCGACCGCTCGCTCCGCGCGCATTTTGCTCGATGAAATCGCGGAGGAAATTCGTGGATCATTCGAAACGATCCAACGCGACGAAACACAGCTCGCGCATCTGCGTTCCATTCTCGCGCAGCGCAAAGAGCAAACGCTGCGGCAGGTGAACGGATTTCTGCGCGGGGTTGAACAAGCCTGTCGCGCCTCCGCCCAAACCGGCCTCAAGTTGCTCGAGCAAAATCTTTCCTTCTGGCGCACCTGGAAATTGATCTTCGGCAAAGGCCAATGGCAGCAGGATTTTCAGCTCGAGGTCGAAACGAAACTGCGCGCGTCGGTCGAACCGAAAATCGATAACGCCATCCAACTTCTCGAAGCGGATTTGCGCGGGCTCTGGCCGCAATTGCAGGACACGATGGAAGCGCATTTCGCCGGCGATGCGCGCGGTCGCGTCACCAAAACCGTCCCCGATTTCGCGCGGCAACGGGCAGAACTATTGCAAGCCGTCCAGCTCACGCTCGTGGAACGCGCCGCTTCCAAAGGTTCGGAAGAAGAACTCTCGCAAATGCTGGAGGATACGGCGTCCTGGCTGCGCGTGCCCGCAGGCGTGGCCGCGGCGGGCGGCGTCGTCGCGCTGGTCGCCGCCATGACGAGCGCCGCCGTCGCGGACGTGACCGGCATTCTCGCCACCTCGGCGTTTGTCGTCGGCAGCATCGTCGTCTTCGGCCGGCGCAAAAAAATTCTCGATGCTTATCGCGAGCAGTTGGAAACGAAACGCGAAGATTTGTTGCGCGAAATCGAGGGCAAACTGCTCCATTCCATCGACACTTTTTACCAGGAAGTTTCGCTCGCCTTCCAACCGCTGGAAGCGTTTTGCGCGGCGCCGCGCGAGAGTTATGGGCCGCTGCTCACCCGGCTGGAGAAGCTGATCAAGACCTTCGATCAATTGGCGCCGCGGCTAGCTCGCGCCAATTCCTGAAACCGGCGTCCACCGGGATTGGACTACTTCTTCGCGTTTTCGCCCGTCTTTTTGGCGAGGCGTTCCTGCGTTATACGAGAAGCAATCACAAAGTGATTGTTATCGCCGTAAGTGCGCCAAGGTCCGGGAGGCACATCGCGCACTTCGACGAACTGCCAATCGGTCACATCGGTCGGCTGGAGGCCGAGATAATCCCGCACCGCCGGGGAAACATCGAGGCCGGCTCCGCGGTTGAGATTGGGCTTCGGCCGCTCGTTTTGGAAAACGTATTGGAAATGATCGGTGCGGAACGGGCCGCAATCTTCCCATTGCGCATAACAGGTGCGGTTCCCGTTGCGAATCGCCAGCCAGCGATCTTTACAAACCGACTGGCCCTGCTGCGTGAACGCCTGCTTGAACCACGGAATGACGAGCGCCGCTTCCGGTTTGAACTGCCCGTGCGTAACGTCGTTATAGGGCAGCGCGCAGTAGAAAGGGTTTTGCCGCGGCGTGAACCCGACCGGGATGTAATTGCGGCGTTGCGACGAATCCGGCGTGTCGAACCCGCCGTAGTTCGACGTCCAATTCGCGTCCCACGAGCTCTTGATATTCGGCACCGGATTGTTCCCGGCCGCGGCTTCGCCGATCCAGAAAACGGTCGTCACGATTCGCGTTTTCCACGGATAACGGGAAATGCTCGTGCGTGAAGTAGTCGGGACAAAGACTTGCGGCTCCACCTTCAGCAAAGCCTGTTCGCGCAGCTTCATCGCATATTTCGCAAAATCGGCGCTGCTTTCGTAGGGAGATTGGGCCTGCACCGAGACGAGAGCGCCCCCGAGGGCGAGCAAGGTGAGGGCAAATATCCGTTTGAGCAGCATGGGAATGGTCTTTTTATTCGAACTTCGTGTCCGGCGCAAGCCTCCATTCCCCTTGGGACGAAGCCGCCGCACCCGAAGTTGCAGACAATTATTTAGCACTAACCATTCCAACTGGTGCGGGTCAAGACGGTGTCGTGCCGGAAATGCTGGTCGTCCGTCTCGGGGTAATCGAGGGTAAAATGGAGGCCGCGGCTCTCTTTGCGGCTGAGAGCGGAGTCGACGATTAAAGCCGCGACCGTCGCCAGGTTGCGGAGTTCCAGCAGATCCACCGTGACCCGGAAGTTCCAGTAAAACTCGTGGATTTCGTGCTGCAGATTGCGCAACCGCGCAGCCGCGCGCTGCAATCGTTTGTCCGTTCTTACGATTCCAACGTAATCCCACATGAGCCGCCTGATCTCGTCCCAGTTGTGATAAATCACGACAAGTTCGTCCACATTTTGAACATCGCCTGACTGCCATTCTGGCAACGAAACGCCGGCGCCGACCTGCGCACCTCCTTTCGGCGCGCGCAGAAACGCTTCACAAGCGCGATGCGCGATGACGACGCCTTCGAGCAGCGAATTGCTAGCCAGCCGATTCGCTCCATGCAATCCCGTGCATGCCACTTCGCCGATCGCATACAAACCGGGCAGACTGCTCGCGCCGTTCACGTCGGTCTGGATTCCGCCGCATTGATAATGCGCGGCCGGGACCACCGGGATCGGTTGTTTCGCCATATCGATCCCGAAACGCAGGCAGGTTTCGTAAATGTGCGGGAATCGTTCCTGCAAAAATTCGCGGGGCTGCTGCGTGATATCGAGATAGACGCAGCGCGCGCCGGAGCGTTTCATCTCCGCATCGATCGCGCGGGCCACGATATCGCGCGGCGCGAGCGAACGCTGCGGATGATACCGCTGCATAAAATCTTCGCCCTCGCGATTGCGCAGGATGCCGCCTTCACCGCGCACCGCTTCGGAAATGAGAAATGATTTCGCCTTCGGATGGAAAAGACAGGTCGGATGAAATTGGACGAACTCCATGTTGGAAATGGCCGCGCCCGCGCGCCAGGCCATGGCCACGCCGTCGCCCGTCGCGATGTCCGGATTGGTCGTGTAGAGGTAAACTTTCCCGCACCCGCCGGTGGCGAGGACGATGCGATCGGAGCGAATCGTCTCCACCTGCCCGCTTCCCTCGTCGAGCACATACGCGCCGAGGCAACGATCCTGCGCGGCAAAGCCCAGCTTGCCCGCCGTGATCAAATCCACCGCCATGTGGTTTTCGAGCAGATCGACATTGGGGGCCCGGCCAAGTTCGCGCAGGAGCGTTTGCTCGATTTCCTTGCCGGTCACGTCCTGCACGTGAAGCACGCGGCGTTTCGAATGGCCGCCTTCGCGACCGAGATCGAGCTCGCGATGTCCGGCGTTTTCGCGCTCGTCAAAATGGAGCCCGAGGTTGATCAATTCCTGAATCCGCGCCGGTCCTTCGGTGACGATGGTGCGCACCGCCGCTTCGTCGCAAAGACCGGCGCCGGCCTCCAGGGTATCGCGCACATGCAGCTCGAAAGAATCCTCATCGCTCGTCACGCAGGCCACGCCGCCCTGCGCCCAAGCGGTGTTGGAGTCGGCGCCCTTGCGCTTGGTGATGACGACGACCGAGCCGTGCTGCGCCGCTTTCAGCGCAAAGCTCAAACCGGCGATCCCGCTGCCGATGACGACGAAATCGTATGCCTTCATGCCAGTGCGATGTTGTCGATCAACCGCGTCTTGCCGAAGAAAACGGCGAGCGCAAAACGTGCCGGCGCCTCGATGTGAGTGATCGGTCGCAACGTTTCGGCGTTCACAATTTCGACGTAATCGATGCGAGCAAGCGGTGCCTCCGCAAGGACGGTTCGCGCCGCTTCGAGCAAACGTTCCCCCGATTTCTCACCGCGCTGCGTCATGTCCCGCGCCTTCGCACAGGCAGCCGACAAGATCGTCGCCTGCGCGCGTTCCTCCGCGCTCAAGTATTGATTTCGCGAGCTCAGCGCCAGCCCGTCTTCTTCTCGCACGATCGGCGCGCCGATAATCTCGATCGGAAAATCAAGATCACGCACCATCCGTCGAATGATGGCCAGTTGTTGAAAATCCTTCTCACCAAAAACCGCGGCTTCCGGCGCGAGCAGGTTAAACAACTTCGCCACCACGGTGCAGACGCCGCGAAAATGTCCGGGCCGCGACCGCCCGCAAAGCGTTTCCGATAACGACGTTTCCTCCACGTAAACCGAGCGGTCGGCCGCATACATTTCGTCCGGCCCGGGACGATAAAGCACATCGACGCCCGCCTCGCGCAGCAACTCTTCATCGTGCGCGGCCGGCCGCGGATAGCGCTCAAAATCCGAGCCTGGCTCAAACTGCAGCGGATTCACAAAAATGCTCACCACCACTTCGGCTTGGTCGCCGGCCGATTGCCGAGCCATGCGCACCAGCTCGAGATGGCCGCGATGCAGCGCGCCCATCGTCGGCACGAGCACCCGGCGCTGGTCGCTGGCGGCGGCCTGGGCTTGCGCGGCGGCGGCCCGGTCGAAAATCTCCATCGCTAATCTTCCAGCCAGATGGCCTGTCTGGCGAAACGGAAATGGCGGTGCTGAAAATTCTCCCAGCCGGCCCGGACCGCGAGCGCACGCAGTTCGCGAAACGAAAAAGCGCGTTCCGCCGAAGTGCGGGCATCATGCTGCGTCATCGGCGCGCGAAAGATGGCGGCGGTGAGAAGATAAACTCCGACGGTGGCGAACGGCCCGCGCTCCAGATCGGAAACGAGCACGCAACGCCGGCTAAATTCGCGGCAACGTTGCAACAGGCGCACCGCGTCCTCCTCGCTGAAATGATGCAGCGCGAGCGAGCAGAGAACGATGTCGTAGGGCTCGTCACTTTCCCAATCAAGCACGTCACCCTGCTGGTAGTTGATCTCGGGATAATCCGCGCTCAACGCCCGCGCAATCGAGAGCGTCGATTCCTGTTGCTCGACCGCGTCCACTCCGACGATCGCGCCGCGGGCGCGCGCGTAATCCACCACCAACCGCGGAATGTCTCCCGAGGCCGTCGCCAGATCGAGCACGCGCAGTGTTTCTCCCGGGCGAATCCAGCGCTGCAAAAAACGGCGGGTCAGCGCATGGCTGCCGAAGAAGCGATTGAGCTGCCGCAAATTCAGCAGATCTTTTTCGAGCTCCGTCGAAATCGGTTGGGGCCGGTCCATCAGTTCCGGTGTGCCCGGATCAAACTGCCGCTCCATCGTCGCCGCGCCTAACGGTTCAAAAATTTCTCCCACTCGGTCGGAAGCGTCGCTGTCTCGATCCCGGCCGCGATGCGCCCTTCAAAATCAGCCCGAAAGGTGGTGCTCGTGCCGTAAACCATGATGACGTCTTCCGAACCTTCCACCCGCAAGGCGTGCGCGACACCCGCCGGAATGACGACGGCCACGTTGCTCGCGCTGCGATGATTATCGCCATCGATCAAAAACCGCATCGTCCGCGCCGGCATTCCTTCGCGCAGATCGCGCAGGAACATTTCCACCACGCCCTGCACCATAAACATCACGTCCCATTGCTCCTCGTCGTAACGCCGCAGCCCGACGTTTTTCGGTTCATCGACAAAGAGACGGCGAAACCAATCTTCCGCTTTCGTTCCATCCGGAATGCTGGGCGGATGGACATGAAATCCTTTCGCCGTCTGCGCAAACATGCGCGCGGCCGACCACTGCTTCGGCCACAGCCCGATCTCACCGAGAAGCCCTTCGCCCTCGCGGCCAAATTCCCCAAACGATCCCCGATGCCGTTGCGGATAAATGGTGCGCGCAAAAACCTCGACGCCCGGAATCCAGGCCTCCGCCAGTTCCTGCCGATTCGCCGGGAGCAAATGGCGCGCTTCCAGCCCGCTGCCGGCCAATTGCTCAGCCAGCGAACCCGCCTTGTAATCGCGCATGCTGAGCGCAGCCCGGCCGGCCTTTGAAATTCCCTGCCAAAGATTGTCGCTCATGTTAATCCAGTTCGCCTAACGAGAAGTCCGCGCGTTCGCGCGAGAGGTTTGGGTTATAATACGGATCGCGCTTCAACAATTCCGGCCAGCGTTCCCGGATGACTTCGGTCTCCAGCGCTTCCACTGTGCGCCGCCGGCTGGCCGATTCGTAGTGGTACAATTTTGCGAACGGCGTGTAAACGATGAGATAGCCGGCCCGCCGCATTTTCAGGCAAAGATCGACATCGTTGAAGGTGACCGGCAGCCGTTCTTCGTCGAAGCCGCCCACTTCGTTGAAAACTTCGCGCCGCGTCAGCAGGCAGGCGCCGGTCACGCAACTGTAATTGCGGATGACCTGCAATTGCCGGCAGACGCCCAGATGTTCGGCCGGAAAACCGCGAAAAGCATGCTGCGCAATCCCGCCCACCCCGATAATGACGCCGGCATGCTGGATGGTGTTGTCCGGGTAAAGCAAACGCGCGCCGACCGCGCCGACTTCCGGCCGTTGCACGTGCTCGGCCATCGCGTTGAGCCAATCGCCATCGATCACTTCCACGTCGTTGTTAAGGAAAAGCAGCCACGGGCTATCCGTCTCTTCGACGGCCAGGTTATTGAGAGCCGAGAAATTGAACGGCCCGGAATAATGGACGCGCCGATGCGGCATGCGGGCGAAATAGGCGCGCGCTTCCTCGGAGGTGCTGTCATTGTCGACAATCACGATCTCGTAGTTCGGGTAGCGGGTCTTGCTCGTTAGGCTGTCGAGGCAACGGGAAAGCAATTCGATCCGGTCGCGCGCCGGAATAATGATGGAAATCTTGCGCGCGTTGCGAACTTCACGCTTCACCCAATAGGCGTGCGTGTGCCAATCGACCACCACATGGCCCGGCTCGCCCCGGCGTTGCAGGTGTTCTTCAATGGCCTGCTTGCCCGCTTCGAGCGCGAGCGGTTTGCGCCGGATGTTATCGGACGTGGATGTGATGCTGCGCCGCCAATGATAGAGCACGCGCGGCACATGATGGATCTGGCGCGTCCGCTCCGTCACGCGCAGCAACAGATCGTAATCCTGCGCGCCGTCGAAGTCGGGACGAAAGCCGCCCACCTCCTGGGCGAGCGAGCGCCGCAGGCAGGCGAAGTGGCAGACGTAATTGTAGGAGACAAAAAAATCGGGTGACCAATCAGGCTTGAGCGAGGGCGCTTCGAATCCATTCTCAGTCAGCTTGTCTTCATCGGAATAGATGAGATCGGCTTCGGGAAAAGTCTGCAGCACTTTGGCCATGTGAAAAAGCGCATCCGGCTCGATGAAATCATCGTGATCGAGAAGCGCGACCC
The DNA here is from genome assembly GCA_038258245.1 of Chthoniobacterales bacterium. Taxonomy (GTDB): domain Bacteria; phylum Verrucomicrobiota; class Verrucomicrobiia; order Chthoniobacterales; family UBA10450; genus JBBSQB01. The sequence continues at coordinate 8,976 of JBBSQB010000017.1, read as the reverse complement.
ACTCCCCGCGCGCCAGAGAAAGCGCCGTGTTTGAAGCCGCGGAAATGCCGCCGCTTTCCTCGCGCCGGGCGAAGCGAATGCGCTCATCGCGCGCCACGATTCCCGGCAGCGCCGCGAGCAATTGCGGATCGGTTGAAGCATCATCCACCAGAATCAGCTCCCAGTTTTCGTAGATCTGCGCGCGCACCGATTCGACCGCTTCTTCGAGCCACGCGACCGGTGTATCGAAGACGGGCGTCAGGATGCTGATGAGGGGTTGAAAAGTGAAGCGCCGCGCTTCATCGCGAAGGGCGGGAATCTCCTCCTGCGCGACGCGGTGATCCTGCAGCCAGGCCTGATATTCATTTGCCAAATCAAGGCGCGTCTTCTCCGGCTCCGGGCGGCGCCATTGTTTCCGCACCACGCGATAGAGCCGTTGCGGCAGGAGATACGGCGCCAGCAAAACCTGGCCCACTTTGCGTTCGGGCGATTTGCGGAGCGCCTGTTTTTCCTGCCTCACTTGTTTCAATTCCCGCTTCGCTTCGCGCAAACCGAGAATCTTCTCTTCGAGCTTCGCGATGTGCCGATCGGCCGCTTCCAGCTCGGACATCCGCGTGCGGAGATTGCGGTGCAGGTTGCGCATTTGCAGATGCACCCGGGAAAACGCGGTCTCCACTGCGGGAACGATATCGTCCGCGCGTTGCGGAGCGCGCCGCAAAAGGCGCACTGCCCCGGCCCCAAAATCACTCAGATCGCATTCGTAATCGGGTAGCAAACCGTGTTCGCCAAAACGCGCCACCAGTTGCGGCCGCACCTTCAGGACATCGACTCCGGCGCCGGGCAGGACAAGCACCTCATCGGCGCGCCGCGCCAGCTCCGCGATTTCGCTGGCTCGTTCGTCCGGGGAAACGGGCGCGTAAAACCAGACGGCGCGTTGGAATTCCATCGCATTTCCGTTACGTCCAGCCGCCATCGGCAGCGCACTGGCCGACGCGCAAACCGTCGCCGCCAATTCCGCGGCGCGGCATTGCCGCTCCAAATCCGTCTGGTCGCCACCCACGATCAAGGCGCGGCCTTCCCCGAATTTCTGGGCGAAGACCCGCGCAAAATCGCGTTGTGGCGAAAAGGCGGAGGCTTGCACAACCGCCACATTATCTTGATTGAAGCAGGTCGCAGGCAAAATTACTCTCCACTGCCCGCGCCGATCCCGATGCTCGATTATTGCGTTTATCTATTGTACCGGGCGGGTTGGGCGGTGGCGACGGCGTTACCCATCGGCCTTCTCTTCGTCCTCGGTCAAGGCCTCGGCTGGTGCGCCTGGCTGTTCGCGTCTTCCTATCGGCGGCTCGCCTTGCAGATGGTGCGGATCGCGTTCGCGCGCGAGAAATCGGAACCGGAATTGCGCCGGCTCGTCCGCCGTCATTTCCAAAACCTGGGCGCCAATTTGCTCAGCGGCATCAAGCTGAGCGCGCTGCCATCGGAAAAAGCCGTCCAGCGCATCACCATCGAAAACGTCGATGCCATTCATCACCAACTGCGCAACGGGCGCCCCGTCTTGCTCGTCCTCAGCCACCTCAGCAACTGGGAATTGATCGCGCAATTGCTCCCGCGTTGGGTCGGTTACGTGCGCAACGGCACCGTCTACCAGAAGCTTGGCAATCCCTACATCGATGCGCACGTGCGCGCGCAACGCGGGCGGGCCGGCGTGGAGTTATTCGATCGCCGCGAAGGGTTTCATGGCGCGATCGAATTGCTTCGCGGCGGTGGCGTGATCGGGATTCTCAGCGATCAACATGCCGGCGACCATGGACTCTGGGCACCGTTCTTTGGCCGGCTCGCTTCCACTACGCCGCTGCCCGCGCTGCTCGCCAAACGCACCGGTGCGGCCTTGATCGGGGTAGGCCTTTACACCTCGGGCCGCGCTCGTTGGCGGCTCGCTTTCACGCAGTTATTAATCCAGCCGGGCGAATCGATCCCCGCGCTGACCGCGCGCACGAACGAGCTGATCGCTCAACAAATTCGTACCGCGCCAGCCGATTGGTTCTGGGTGCATAACCGCTGGAAAACGCCGCGCCCGAACTTCCTCCTTTCTAAATACAAACGCGGCGTGTTTGTTCCGCCCGACATGCCGGCCGAAAACCTCCAGCCGTTTCGCATGCTCGTGCGCGCACCCAATTGGCTGGGCGACGCCGTCATGAGCGTGCCCGTCGTGCGCGCCATCAAAGCCGGCCGGCCCGACATGCATCTCACCGTCGCCGCACCCGCAAAGCTGGCAGCGCTCTGGCAGGTCGTGCCCGAAGTGGACACCGTCCTCGCTATTCCCGAGCGCTCGCTTGCTGGCACCGTTCGCTCGTTAGGCAAAGAGGAACCTTTCGATGCCGCGATCGTTTTTCCCAACTCCCTGCGCGCCGCTCTCGAAGTCTGGCTGGCCCGCATCCCGCGGCGCATCGGCTTTCGCGGACATCGTCGGAGCTGGCTGCTCAACCAAATCGTCCCCGAACGCAAGAAGCCGGGCCCGATCGAACACCAAACCACGCGTTACCTCCGCATCGTAAAAGATCTTGGCGGCGAGCCGCTGCCGACGCCTGATCCCCTCGCGCGCGCTCTGAATCAGAGCAGCCCTCGCAAAATCGCCCTTTGTCCAGGCGCCGAATACGGACCGGCCAAACGCTGGCTGCCCGAACGCTTCGCCGAAACCGCCACTGCCATTTCGCAGCAACAACCAGTCGAGTGGATTCTCTTCGGCACCGCGAAAGACGCGGCCATCGGCCAGGAAGTTGCCCGCGCGCTCGGCGACGCACCTTGCACCAATCGCATCGGCCAGACCACGCTCACGCAATTGATCGACGAACTGCGCACTTGCGCCGCCTTGCTCACCAACGACACCGGCACCATGCACCTCGCTTCATTGCTCGGCGTGCGGGTCGTCGCCGTTTTCGGTTCCACCGAGCCGCGTCTCACGGGCCCGCTCGGTTCCGGCCACGTCATCCTGCGCCATCAAGTCGAGTGCAGCCCCTGTTTCCTGCGCGAATGCCCGATCGATTTCCGCTGCATGAAAGCCGTCACTGCCGCAGAAGCGACCGCTGCCCTCTTGTCCGTATTGAAATAGACGCCCCCGCCGTCTTTTCCGCTTTCCGGTTTCCGCTCTCGCAAATGTTTGCTTTCGAGGAGCCTTGCGGAATGATTGCGCCAATGTCCGACACGCTGCCACGCATTCGCACCGAAATGCAGGTCATGTTTTTCGACACCGATTGCGCCGCCGTCGTCCACAACATCGCCTACCTCCGCTTCATCGAGATCGCCCGCACCCTTCTCGCTGAACAACTCGGCATGCGCCTCGCCGAAATGGCTCAGACCCAAAAATATCCGGTCGTCGTCCGCACCGAGATCGATTACCGCCGCCCGGCGCAACTGGGCGATCGCCTCGCCGTGGAAGGCTGGCTCGATCGGCTCGAGCGCGTGCGCTTTTGGTGCGCCTTCCGCATTGTCCGCCCCGCCGATGACGCACTCATCGCGGAATGCCGCCAGATGCTCGCCCTTATCACCATGCCCTCGGGCAAACTGCTCCGCGTCCCCGACGAATGGGACAAATACCGGCCGGCCCTCGCTGCCGCCTAACGAGTCCTCGCCGCGTGATGTCGTCCACCGTTCAGGCTCTCCGTTTACAGGAAACGCTTGTCTCGCCCCCCGCGCTCAAGCCGCCGCCCACCCGCCGCGCTCTCTTCGCCTGCCTCATGGGGCTCGCCGTCCTTCTCCACATCGCCACCGCCGGCTGGGGCGATCTTTACAATGAAACCGACGGCCAATACGCCGGCGCCGCCCGCGAAATGCTGCAAAGCCATCATTGGCTCACGCCCACCAATGACGGCATCCCGCGCCTCCAAAAACCGCCGCTCCTCTACTGGCTGATCATCGTTTCCTACAAAGCGCTCGGCGTGAACGCCGCCGCTGCGCGTCTCCCCATCGCGCTCGCCACCGTCGCGTCGGTCGCGCTTCTTTTTTTAATGGGCGAACGGCTCGCCGGCTATTGGCGCGGCTTCTTCGCCGGCTTGATCTACCTCTGCTCAACCGGCGTCTTCCTCCTCAATCGCATCCTGATGCCCGAGCCGGTTTTCAGCGCGTTTGTCATGGGCGCGCTCTTTTGCGCACTGGGCGGTTATCAATCGCGAGCGCTGCGCCGCCGCTGGTTTGCCGGTTTCTGGATTTGTTGCGCTCTCGCCTGCATGACCAAAAGCCTGCACGGCCTCCTGTATCCGGCCGGCACCATCGTTCTCCTTTCCATTTTCTATCGCGAAGCGCGGATGCGTTTCCGCGAATTGCTCCGCTGGGAATTGATCGGGCTTTTTCTGCTCGTCGCCGCGCCCTGGCACATCTGGGCGGAGATAAATTTCCCCGGCTTCCTGCGCGAAATCACCGGCGGCGAATGGCTAATCCACCTCTTCGGCCGACCCGATCAAACGCACAGTTACGACGACGTGCCGCGTCTCCAGTTCCTCGTCATGCATCTGGCCTGGTGGTTCCCCTGGTCACTCGCCATCGTTCCTGCTCTCGCCGTCGCCTGGCGCAAAATCATTCGGCCGCGCGAACTGGAATTCGCCGATGCTTTTCCGCTTTGCTGGATGGCCGTCGTCTTCGTCCCGCTCTTCTTCATCGGCCAGCGCCAGGATTATTATTCGATGAGCATGTGGGGCGGCTTCGCGCTCTGGGCGGCCTGCGCCTGGGAACGCATGCCGCGTTTCGCCCGCACTCTCGGCGCGGCGGCCATCGGTGGCGTGGGCCTTTTCATCGCTCTCTTCGCGCTCTGGTTGCCCAGCATTTTGCAAGGGGCTGATCCTCACTGGGGCGACGCGGCCGACCGTTCCACGGCCTGGCGCGCCATCACCGATGTCTCCGCCGCGAAATGGCTTCTCTTCCGGCCCGTCATCGGCGGTGTCGGCCTCGGCCTCCTCATCGCCGCCGGCCTCGCCATTTACCTGTCGCAAAGGAATCGCCCGAAACTCACCCTTCTCGCTCTCGCTCTTCCCATGATCCCGATCGGATTTTTAATGATCGAAGGCGTCGCGCGGATGGCTCCTTATTTTTCGCTGGCCGACGCGGCCCGTTACCTCAACCAGCCGGAACACAAGCAAGGCGCCGTTATTTACGAAGGGCCGCTTCATCTCGGCAGCAGTCTCATCTTTTATTTGAATCGGAAATTTTACCTCGTGAATCAATCGCCCGATGCCGAGCTGCGCCTCGATGGCAGTGAAGAAGCGCATAGCCGATTCGTGACGGAGCAGGCGGCGCTCGATCGCTGGCGCGCACCGGAGCCAGTCTATCTCATCGTCGAACGCGATCGCGTTCCCTACTGGCAAAACCTCATCACCACTCGCTTCCATACCTATCATCAGGTGATGACCTGCGGCACCTACGTGGTGCTGAGCAGCCGCATGTAGCGATGACCATTTGAAAATCCGGCACAGCACCGTAGAGTCCCGCCCTGATTTTCGCAGTTAACGGAGCAATTTTATGTCGCAGCATCGCAGTCTCAAACGAGCCAACACCATCACCGCCAAGCGCAACGTCCTCAAACGTTTCGAGCGCGTCGAATTGCTCAAGAAACGTGGGCAGTGGAAGGACGGCATCAACGTAATGGGCCTCCCAAAGACCAAGCCGGACGCCTAACCGCGCCCCGCTCGCGTTTTCCGGCGCAGCCGAATCTGTCGTCTCGTGCGCCTCAATCGTGTCCTCGCAGCTGCCGGCATCGGCTCGCGCCGCCATTGCGATGAATTGATCGCCGCCGGCCGCGTCACCCTCAACGGCAAGGTCGTCGCCGACTTCAGCGTTCAGCCCGGCGAAGACGATCACGTCAAAGTCGATGGTCACCGCGTGCAACTCGATCGCCCGCTTTACGTGCTCCTGCACAAACCGGCCGGGTTCGTCTCCACCCGCGAAGATCCCAACGCGCGCGACACCATCTTCGATCTCCTCCCCGCCAAGTTCCCGCGCCTTTTCCACGTCGGCCGCCTCGACGCCCAAAGCGAAGGGCTTCTCGTCCTCACCAACGACGGCGATTTCGCCCAAAAACTTTCCCACCCGCGCCACAAGATCGACAAGGAATACGAAGTCACGCTCGATCATCCTTGGGATCACGCGAAGAGCGAGAAACTGTTGCGCGGCGTTTATCTGGAAGGCGAACGAGCCCAATTCGCGCGTCTGCACGCCATCGCGCCAACGCGCGTCCGGGTCGTCTTGCGGCAGGGTATTAATCGCCAGATTCGCCGCATGTTTTACGCGGTCGGCTACGAAGTGGAACGCCTCGTCCGTGTGCGCGTCGGCTCGCTTCACCTCGGCGAAATGCCGCGCGGCACCTGGCGTTTCCTCACTGGCGCCGAAGTCAAAGCGCTCGGCTCAGTCCAGGTCGGCGCGCAAAACCTCGAGCGGCGGCGCACTTCCCACCCCCCGGCTCGCCGCCAGACCGATCAGGACCGTCAACGCCGTGACCAGCGCCCCAGTCCAAAGCAGCGGCCCAAACGACGCCCGGTAGGCGAGCTCAAAAACAAATCGCGCCAGCGCCCAGCTCGCTAGCAGCGCCAGCAGAATCCCGGTCAGACTGGAGAACAGGCCGAGGAAAAAATATTCCGCGCCCAGGATTTGCCGAATCTGGCGGCGCGTCGCGCCGAGCGTGCGCAGAAGGATTGATTCCTTCGCGCGCTGGTAACGGCCGCTCCAGATCGTGCTCGCTAAAACGACCACGCCCGCGCCGACGGTGAAGAGCGACATGATGCGAATGACCAGCACCACTTTGCTCAGAACGGAATCGACTGTTTGAATCACAGCGGTCAGATCAATCGCTGAAACGCCCGGGAATTTTCCCACCACTGCACTTTGCAACCGCGCCGACTCGGCCGGCGTCGGCACGCGACTAACGAGCACTTCGAAGCGCGGCGCGTTTTCCAAAACGCCCGCCGGAAAAACGACGAAGAAGTTCGTTTGAAAACGCTTCCAATCGACCTCGCGCAAACTCGCGATCTTCGTTTTGATCGGCACGCCCTGGACGTCGAAGACGAGTTCGTCACCCACCGTCGCATCGAAATCGCGCGCGATATCCTTATCGAGCGAAATGGGAACGGCATCGCCTGGCGAATAATTCACGCGCCCGATCCACTTCCCGGCCGTGATTTTTTCCGTCTCCTCCAGATGCTCGCGATAAGTCGAGCGATACTCGCGTTCCAATTCCCACTCCGGCATCTTGCGATGCGGATCGGCCCGCAGCTCGCTCGTCTTGCGGCCTTTGATTTCGGTCAGCCGCATCGTCACGATCGGCGCTTGTTGCAGCACCGGATAACCGAGCGAGCGCACCAGCGCGGCCACCGCTTCATCCTGATCCGGTTGAATATCGAAAAGGAAAATGTTCGGCCGATCATTGCGATCGAGCCCGCGGAATTGCGCGAGCAACACGTCGCGCGTGAGGAAAAGCGTGAGCAACAGAAACGTTCCCAAGCCTAACGAGAGCGTGAGCAGCAAAGTGCGATTGCGCGGCCGATACAAATTAGCCAGCCCCTGGCGCACCACGAAACTGGCGCGCGCCGGAAAAAAGCGGCGTACCGCGATGATGAGCAACTTCGCCACGCCTGCCAGAATCGCGATCGCGACTCCGAGTCCCGCGCTAAAAATCAAACCGCGCAGCCACGTTTCGCTTTGCCAAAGGGCGAAGCCGATCACACCCAGCGCGATCAATCCGTACGTCATCCAGACGAGCGGATCGCGGCGGCGCTCGCCGATTTCGTCATCGGCTGACGCGCGCAAAACCAGCAACGGCGAGACGCGCCGAAAGCGCAGCAGCGGCGGCAGCGCGAAAAGAATGCAAATGGCGAAACCGATCGCCATGCCGATGAGCGCGGGTCCCCATGCAATTCCGCCCGGAATCGCGATCGGCAGAATGTTGCGCAAAAAATGAGGCAGCAATAATTGCAGCAGAATGCCGAGCCCGGTGCCGACGGCGGCGCCAACCAAACCCATCACCGCTGCCTGCCACAAATAGATCGCGACCGTGCTTCCGCCCGACGCACCGAGACAACGCAAGATCGCGCCGGTCCGAATTTTTTGTTGGAGATGCGCTTGAATCGCGCTGGCCACGCCGACCGCGCCGAGCAGCAGCGAGATGAAGCCGACGAGATTGAGGAAGCGATAGAGATTATCGAGCGCCGCGCCGAGATCCTTCTTCCGCTTCGCCACCGTGTCGTAATCGAGCCCAAGTTTTAAAATCTGCGGCACCAACACGGCGACGCGCGGTTCCACCGCCACGCCCGGCGCGAACTGCACGTAATCGCGATAGCGCGCCACGCTGCCCGGCTTGAGTAATTGCGTCGCCGGCAAGTATTGCAGCGGAACATAAACGCGCGGCGCAAAGCTCGCTCCGGCCGAGGCGTCGCCCGGGATTTTCTTGAGCGCGCCCGCCACCGTGAATTCCGCATCGCCGATCTTGACGCGGTCGCCCACGCCGGCGTGAAATTGGAGCAGCAAACTTTCATCGACGATCGCGAACGCACCGTCGCGAAAATGATCCGATGCATTGGCCGGTGCCGTTTCCATCCGGCCATAGAACGGAAACTTCCCACCCAGCGCCCGCAGACTGACCAGCCGCGTTCCGCCATTCTGCGGAAAGAGCGCCATCGTATTGAGTCGCACTTCGCGCGCCTGCGGCCCGCCTAACGAATGCAGAAATTTTTCGTCCGCGTCACCAAACGGCCGCGTCGAGGTCACCACCAAATCCGCGCCGATCAGCGTTCGCGCCTGATCGTCAATCGCCTGTGCGAGGCTGTGCCGAAAAGATCCGATCGCGACCAGCGCCGCCACCCCGAGCGAAATCGAGAGCGAAAAAAAGAGCAACCGCCGCCGGCTCGACCGGCTGTCCCGCCAGGCCATGCGAGTAACGAAGTTCATGAAGCGGCCACGAGTAAAACTCCGGGGAGCGCACGCGCCCTCGCGTGCCGAAGCCGGCGCCCCCGCCGGCTT
>JBBSQB010000016.1:0-66976 GCA_038258245.1 Chthoniobacterales bacterium | reverse complement strand
GGCCCGGCGCCGGCGCGCCTATTGCTCGTTCGGCCGCGCCCCGGCCGCCGCGGTCGCGCACCGGGCCCGGAGAGGGCGATGCAACACGCTGACCGGCCGAGGTCAGCGACCTCGGCTACAGCAGAGCGGTGTCGTGATTACTCTTCCGCGCGCGCAAAAGGTTTTCCGCCCAGTTTGCGGCAAAGTGCATCGCCGATCTCAGAGACAATTTCCATCTTCGTCGGGTGATAATACTCGGCGTCTTCGAGTTGATGAACGGTGTGCTGGTGGTCGATCGCATAGGCGGGCAGATGGATGAGATTGCTCGCGTCGTCGCACAGCAAACCGGCGCTGATGAGGCGCGCGGATTCGGCGTCGGCAAAGAATTCACCGAACCCAAAATCATCCCCGGCGAGATGCAGCTTACCGACGTCCTTGCTCTCCGCCGAGGCGCTGACCAAGCGACATCCTTCCGCTTTCGCGTCCGATGGTTTGCATCCGGCGAAAGCAAATTCCGGGTCGGAGAAAATGACCTGAATGTTCGAGCGTTTCGTCCATTTGCGATCCCCTTCCGTGACGGCGTTTTCCGCAGCGATGCCCGCCTCGATGTGCGCGTGATGCACGACCATGCGCTTGCCCGCCACGTCGCCGGCGGCGAAAAAGTGCGCGCTGCCGGGGATGCGCATGTCTTCGCCGATATCGAGGCAGCCTTCCGCGCTGTGCGAAATGCCGGCTGCGTCCAAACCGAGTCCATCCACCGCGGGACGCCGCCCAACCGCCACGAGCACCTTTTCGCTGTGCAGCGTTTCGCCATTCGCGAGCGCGAGTTCAAACGAACCATCGTCTCTTCGCGCGATGCGCTCGACCTTCTGTGAGGTCAGCATTCTCACGCCTTCGCGCTCGTAGATGGTCGCGATTCGTTCGCCGAACTTCGCGGGGAAATCGTGCAAAAGCGGGGAGCGCGCGATGAGCGTGACCTGCGCCCCGAGCCGCGCGTAACGCAGCGAGAACTCCAGCCCGATCGGTCCGGGCCCAATCACAGCGAGCGATTTCGGGATGCGCGTGTTCTGTAAAATCTCGTCGCTTGTCCAGAGGCCCGGCCAATTCCGATCAAATCCCGGAATTTTCGGCCACGAAGTGACCGAGCCGCTCGTGATGATCGCCGCGTCAAAGCGGTAACGTTTCCCTTCGCTCTCCAATTCGTGCGCGCCGGTGAAGCGGGCATTGGCGCGGATGATCTGGAAATTTTCGCTGGCCATCTCGCGGATCTCCGCGTTCCGCAAATCGCGGAAGCGCGCGATCTCGACATCCTTCCAACGCACGATCTGCGCGAGATATTCATCCGGTTGTTTCGGCTCGACGCGCAGCCAGCCATGCCGTCGCGCGTGATGCATCGCATCGATGACCTGGAACATCGCCTTCGACGGCATGCAGCCGGCCTCGATGCAGAGCGAAGCGTGATCCGCGTTCTCGCCCATGAAGAAGAGGACGCGCGCGCCGAGTTTGGCCGCGACCCGCGCGGCGGTGAACCCAGCCGAGCCGCCGCCGATGACGGTAATTGTCTTTGGTTTTGGCACAGGCTCAATGCGTCGCACGGAGTTCGCGTGGGGCAATTGATTTTGTGTAGTGCGCGTCCCGAAAACGGGAACGAGCCATCCCGAATTCGTGAAAATAACCTCACGGGAGAACACGCCCGAAATTGCATTTGCCGAGGGAGAAAGCGCCGCGCGGTAGTGCTGGCATCGTGAGTGCTAAAGCACTTTCGCTCACCCGCACTCAACATGGATACTCTGCTTCAAGATCTACGCTACGCCGTCCGCCTGCTCCTCAAGTCGCCTGGCTTTTCTTTGCTCGCCATCGTCACGCTCGCGCTCGGCATCGGCGCAAACACCGCGATCTTTAGCGTGGTTTACTCGGTGTTGTTGCGGCCACTCCCCTATCCACATTCCGATCGCATCGTGCAGTTGCGCGAGAAGCGGGAAGGCCTTTTCGCCACCGGCTCGGTCTCGTATCCGAACTATCTCGACTGGCGCGCGGCGCAACGTTCGCTCACTGACCTCGCGCTCTACCGCGTGACTGGTGTGAATCTTTCGGCTGAAGGCGAAGGCGAGCCGGAACGCATCACCGGCGCGCGCGCCTCGTTCAACACGCTTTCGATTCTCGGCGTGCGTCCCGTGATCGGCCGCGATTTCGTTGAAGCGGACGACAAGCCGGGCGTGCACGTCGCGCTCATCGGCGACAAACTTTGGCGGACGCGTTTCGGCGCCAACCGCGACATCGTCGGGCGCACGGTGACTTTAAGCGGCGTGCCGACGCAGATTCTCGGTGTGCTGCCGGCCGGAATGGAATTCGCGCGCGCGGCCCAGGTTCTTTTGCCACTCGCCGAAATGCGGATCGATCCCGATGTGTTGGAGCGCGGCAATCATAACGGCTTTTCCGGCTTGGGCCGGTTGAAAGATGGTGTTTCACTTGAACAAGCGCGCGCCGATTTCAATACGATCGCGCGCAATCTCGAGAAACAGTATCCTGACACCAATGCGCGGCGGAGCGTGACCATGCGCACGCTGCTCGAGAGCGGGGTGGGCGATTATCGTAGCAGCCTTTATGTGCTCTTCGGCGCAGTCGGCTGCGTGCTTTTGATCGCCTGCGCGAACGTGGCCGGGTTGCTTCTCGCGCGTGGGACGGCGAGGCAACGCGAGCTCGGCATTCGCTCCGCGCTGGGCGCGAATCGTTTTCGCCTAACGACTCAATTACTCATCGAAAGCCTGCTCCTTTCCGTAATCGGCGGCGCGGCCGGCGTGCTTCTCGCCATTTGGGGGCTTGATCTCATTCTGGCTCTGAGCCCGGCGGATAGTCTACGCTTTCAAGCAACCCATTTGAATACGCCGGCGCTGATCTTCACGAGCGTGGTCGCGGTTGGCGCCGGGTTGCTGGCGGGCGCGTGGCCAGCGTGGCGAGTGGCCAGTTCGGCGTCGCCGACCTCGGCGTTGCACGAAGGCGGCCGCGGCTCGAGCGATGGCGTGGAGCGGCAACGTCTGCGCGCTGGCCTAGTCGTCTGTCAGGTTGCGCTCGCTCTCGTTCTCCTGAGCGGCGCGGGCTTGTTGCTGAAGAGCTTTTGGAAAGTACAGGAGGCCAAACTCGGTTTCGATCCTGATCAGTTGCTCCTTATGCGGGTGACGTTGCCCACCTCGAAATACTCAGACGACACCAAGATCGCCCAGTTCACGAATCGACTGCTCGAACGCGTTCGCGGATTACCGGGCGTGACGGCTGCAGCATCTGCCGAAAATATTCCATTCGATAGCGGCGAGTGGGATTCCACGTTTCATCTCACCGGCACCCCGCAGAATCCGCCGGGCAAAGAGCCTTCCTCAGAAGTGTCAGTCGTCTCAGCCGATTACTTTAAGACCATGAAGGTGCCGCTTAGGCGCGGGCGCTTTTTTGGTCCCCAAGACAAGCCGGGCCAGCCGCGTTCGATCATCATCGACGAATCGCTCGCGAAACGCTTTTTCCCGAATCAGGATCCGATCGGCAAACAGATCGATGACGAGCAGACTCTCGCCAAGAATCCGCCGCCACTGACGATCGTCGGCGTGGTCGGACGCGTCCGCACGGACGATCCGACCTCGACCTTTACCCAACTCGAGCTGCCGCAGATGTATTTCTACACCGATCAATATGCGAAGGCGGTGACGGCGCAGACCTTGATCGTGCGCGTCGCGCGCGGCAATCCGCTGGCGCTCACCGAATCGGTCAAACGCCAGATCCTGGAAATCGATCCCGACCAGCCGGTCTCCGACGTGACGACGATGGAGAAAAGCATGGCCTCGACCTTCGCGTCGCGTCGTTTGACGATGACGTTGACGCTCGCCTTCGCCGGGCTCGCGCTCGTGCTCGCGGCGGTCGGATTGTTTGGCGTGATGGCTTTGCGCGTGACACAAAGGACGCGCGAAATCGGCATCCGACTCGCGCTCGGCGCGCAACGCGGCGAAATCTTTCGGCTCGTTATCGGCAACGGCTTGAAACTGGCCGCGATTGGCGTGGTCATTGGTCTGTGCGCATCGCTGGTGCTGACACGCGCGCTGAGCGGATTGCTCTATGGCGTGGGCGCGAGCGATCCGTTGACGATGAGCGGCGTGATTTTGCTACTCGGCAGCGTCACGTTGCTGGCGAATTTTTTGCCAGCGCGCAAGGCCACACAGGTCGATCCGATGGTCGCGTTGCGCGAAGACTAGAACGCATCCCGCGCGGCGCGTTTCGCATAGCGAAACGTCTACAGGCACACTTCAAGGAAGCGGCGGCGGATCGGGGACGAAGGCCGGCGCCTTTGCCTGCTCGACAAGCGCGCGCGCTTCCTGCCATCCAGCGGCGGCTCGGCTAAGCACGAAGAAGGCGAGTATTCCGAACCAGAGCGATCTCATCCAGAAAGCCGCCATCGCCATCAGCCCGCCGCCGATGAAACCGATGACGGCGGCGATTTGCAGGCTGCGAATCGGCCCCAGCGGGAACCAGAGCAGCGCGCGCAAAATCTGCCCGCCATCGAGTGGATAAACGGGCAGAAGATTGAAGCCGAGGAGCAGAAAGTTCATCCACCGAATCTCAAACAAGAGATGAGCGATATCGGGATTCGCGCGGGCGAGCGGACTCAACACGATGATCACCACATAAATGACCGGGATGAGCGCGACGTTGACGAGCGGGCCGGCCGCCAGGCTCCAGAGATAAGCGCCGGGCCGAGGCGGAGGCGCCACAAAAGCTACGCCGCCGAGGGGCCAGAGGACGATGCGATTGGCCACGCCGCCGGTGGAACGGCAGGCCAGCGCATGCCCAAATTCGTGCGCGAGCACGATGGCAAAGAGAAACAGATATTCATACACCGCCCAGATTGGCCGATGATAGCTATGGGCGAGCGACGATACGAAATAGGCCGCGACCAGAAACCAGCTCCAATGCAGGTAAACCGTAACGCCCGCAAAGCGGAAAAGGCGGATCGTGCCGCTCACAAGCCTCCGCCGTCGGCGGGACTCGCGGACGTGAGCAGGCGCCGCATCGGAAGCATGTGCGATTCGAAGAAACCGTGGCGCCGAAAGAAGTTCTGCGAACGAATCTCAGGCCGATCGGTCAAGAGCGTGATGCGCAGGAAATTCTTTTGCCGGCAGAATTCGATGGCGTGTTCCAGCAGCATGGAGCCGTAGCCTTCCGCTCGATATTCATCGTGCACGACAAGATCTTCGAGCAGGACGACGAACCCGCCTTCCGCAGTGCTGATGGTGAAAAGGAGATTGATCATGCCGACGATGACGCGATCGCGGCGGAGGACGAAAACGCGGCCGCGATTGGGCTGCTCAAAAATGAGGCGCAACCCGCGGAGCTGCTTGTCTTTATCCGGCCGGAAATCCTTTTCCTCGCTGAAAAGCTCGCCGAGCAGGCTGGACAGTTCGTCCAAATCCTCTTCGGTAGCGGGCTCGATCACGACATCGCTCATTCGTCATCGACATTCCATGCGGGAGACCGAGGAGCAAACGGGAATGCGAGGCGGCGATTGACAAGCGAGCCGCCCGCCCTACTTTAGGCGCTCTTAATTCGCTCCGGCGACCAGCTTTTTCGCAATGAAACGCACTCTGCAACGATCCAAGCGCACCCGTAAACGCCAGCACGGTTTTCGTGCGCGCATGAAAACGAAGTCCGGCCGGGCAATCCTCGCGCGCCGCCGTCAGCGCGGGCGCAAGCGTCTTTTGCCGAAGGGCGCGGAAGTCCATTACGCGCGGCACACGCAGGCCTGATCGGGTTTTCCCGGGCGACGATTATTTTCGCGTTGCCAACCCGTCGTCGGCTGCGAAAATTGCGAACGCTTCCGCTGATCGCGGAATCGATTTTTGGCACCGCTAGCTCAATTGGCAGAGCAAGTGACTCTTAATCACTGGGTTGTTGGTTCGATTCCAACGCGGTGCACTTCTTCTCGTTAGGCTGGCAATTTTTCCGGATTCTTGAAGGCGCGCTCCGTGTCCGGGGAGCGCCCGGCTCCTGCCGGGCTGGTGAACGCCTTCTGCGTTCGCGAACTTCTGTGCTACGCAACCGAAGGACGGGAGGCGTGGCCACGGTTCACTTGCGCCCCGCTCCTGGGACGAGCGGCGTTTTGCTTTAGTCGACGTATTCTTGTGCGATAGGCATGCGGCGGCCGAGGCCGAAGGCACGGCTCGTCACTTTCAAGCCAGGCGCAGCTTGCGCGCGTTTGTATTCATTTACGTCCACGCGGCGTTGGACCCACCGGACGGTTTTCTCGTTGAAGCTGCGAGCAACGATGTCGGGCGCGCTCAGATTTTCTTCCACGTAGAGCCGCAGAATTTCGTCGAGAATGTCGTAGGGCGGAAGCGTGTCCTGATCGGTTTGATTTGGGCGCAACTCGGCGCTGGGCGGCTTTTCGATCGTGGAGACAGGAATGATTTCTCGATCAGAATTAATCCAGCGGGCCAGCTCGTAAACCAACGTCTTCGGCACGTCGCTGATGACAGCGAGCCCGCCGGCCATGTCGCCGTAAATCGTGCAGTAACCAACGGCCAGTTCGCTCTTGTTGCCGGTGGTGAGCAGGAGATGACCAAACTTATTCGAGAGCGCCATCAAGGTCATGCCGCGCAGACGCGCTTGCATGTTTTCCTCGGTCGTGTCTTCGGGCAGGCCGGCGAAGATTTCGCGGAACTGACGTTTAAACGCGGTGAAGGAGTCACCGATCGGGATTTGCAGGCAGCGAATACCGAGATTTCGCGCGAGCGCGAGCGCGTCATCGATGCTGCCTTGCGAGGAATAGGGGCTCGGCATGGAAACGCCGGTCACGTTGTCCGCGCCGAGCGCGTGCACCGCGATGGCGGCAACGACCGCGGAATCAATCCCGCCGCTCAAGCCAAGCACCGCTGTTTTGAAATGGCACTTGGCCAGATAATCGCGCACGCCTAACGAGAGCGCGCCATAGACCTCGGCGGCGACGGGTTCCTGGCGGAAGGAAATGGTGGGCGCGTTTTCGAGTTCAACAATCGTCTCGGCCTCGCAAAAGGCAGGCAGTTGCGCGATCATTTCGCCGGCAGCGTTCACGGCAAATGAATTGCCGTCGAAGACGAGCTGGTCGTTTCCGCCGACGGCGTTGCAGTAGAAGATTGGGCGCTGATGAAGGCGCGCCGAGGCGCTCACCATCTCGTAACGGCGCGCCGGTTTGCGCATGCTGAATGGCGAAGCGCTGAGGTTGAGAATCCATTCGGCTCCTTGTTCGACGAGCCGATCGAGCGGTTCCACCTGATAGAGCGAGCGCGGCAGATAATCTTCCGTCCAGATGTCCTCACAAATGGTCACGCCGATCTTGCGCCCGGCAAAGGTAAATGGCTGCACGTCGCGCGGCGGCTCGAAGTAGCGGTCCTCATCGAAAACGTCGTAGGTCGGGATGAGCGATTTGCAGATTTTCTGCGCGGGCTGATCGCGTTGCAAAAGGGCGACCGCGTTGCGAAACGGTTTGCCTGGCCCGTCGTTGCGCTCGACGAAACCGACGAGCAACCCGGCGTTGCCCACGGCAGCCTGGAGACGCTCGACCATCTCGAGATTCTGCGGGACGAAACGCGATTTGAAAACAAGGTCCTGCGGCGGATAGCCGGTCACGGAAAGCTCGGGCGTGAGCACAAGATCGGCGCCGGCTTCCGCCAAACGCCGGTAAGCCGCGAGAATTTTGGCGCAGTTTCCCTCGAGATCGCCGACCGTGCCGTTGAGTTGGGCGAAGCCAATCTTCATGCCTCACGGCAGGGTATGTGCGCCGACCCGCGCGGCAACGCCTTTCGCGGCGTCAGGGCTTCGCCGGCGCAGACTTGATTTTTCTGTATTCGCCGTTGAGAGCGTCGTCGGCCCCGGTGACGAAAACCTTGCCCCATTGAAAGAGAGCCGCCGCGAAAAAGGCCGCGATCATACAGATGAGGACTTTTTGGATAAAGGTGGCTTGCATCCCCTTTTGGGAAGCAGGGGAAGTGCCACTGCCTTACCAGAAACCCCACTGCCCCGTGCGCATGATCCAAAGACCGAGCAACAGGTTGGTCACGGCATGGACGATCACACACGCGGTCAGGCTCTTCGTTCGGTAGGCGACCGCGTTGTAGATCATGCCGGTGGCGAACGCCGCCGCCCAATCCGCCATCGAATGTTCGAGCGCGAACGCGGCACTGACCACGAGAAAGGAGAGCCAGGAAAAAGCGCCAAACGGCACGCGATCGAATTTTTCATCGATCAAATAGCGAAGCAGAAAGCCGCGCCAAAAAACCTCTTCGAGCAGCGGAACGATCACGACGAGGCGGGCGAACCGCAAAACCACCGTGAGCCAGTAAAGCACCGGCCGCGTGGCAAAGACCGTCGGATCGAAGCCTTCTGTCCGCGGGGCAAACCCGAGATAAGCCTGTGGCGCGATCCACATCACGAAAACGAAAAGCCCTACGGCGAGCGTGAAGAGCGGCCGACGCCACGGGCCAAACTCGTATTCCCTCCAAAACCAAACGAGCACGGCCCCGCATAAAAAAACCTGCGCCGGATAAATCCAATAGGGCGCCGCCGCAAGCCAGGACGCGCCGCCGAGTTGCTTGAGCACCGGAGGGATGACGAGCAAAAAAAGAAACGCCACCATCGGCGAGAGATAAGCCCAGAGTTTACGGTCCCGAGGCATGCGACTTGCAGTTTCCATTGGTAGTGAGCGAGACGAACGAGGCCCTGTTGTCGGCCATAACGGAAGATTTGGGCAAGCAAGAAACGAGCGCGGAAGAAATTGCCCGTTTACTCGAAGCGAAGCTCGCCCTCGAGCGCGCGGCCTGGCAACGTTCGCACGCGCAGGCCCAGATCATTCGCGCAGCCAGTTTCGTCTTTCTCTTCCTCATCATCCTCGGCGCGATCGTGGCGTTTTATTTCGCCAACACCCAATTGGCGGATCGTCGCGGCGTTCCGGCGGCTGATTCGGCGCCACAAAATTAACCAGGGCCACGAATTCACCGCGACAAATCGCGCGCGATCACACATCGCGAAGAGCCTTCGAAACTGGCACTGAACTTGCAGCAAAAAGAGCTGCCTCTCCCAACACTCAACCTCAATCACTCTGCATTTGAAAACATCCGCATCGACACGCTTTCCTTCTTATCAGACCCGCGTAAACTCATCGGCCCCGCCCACGCATATGTCGCAGCCTGTCCCACTCGACCTCGAACTGCTCGATCGCGCAGGTGACAGCATCATCGTCTCGCAGCCGGACGGGACGATCGTTTATTGGAACCAGGGCGCCCAACGTCTCTACGGCTGGAACCAGGACGAGGCGCTCGGCCAGAACGTGCATCTCTTTTTGCGCACGCAGTTGACTAACGGCGCCGCCGACCTGGACGAACTGCTGATGCGCCAGGCTAGTTGGGAAGGCGAATTAACCCAGACGCGCCGCGACGGTTCGCCCGTCGTCGTTTTCAGCCGCTGGACGCTGGATCCGCAAAACTCCTCGTCCTCTCGCCTTCAGATCAACACCGACATCACCGTGCGGAAGGAAGCCGAGGAGGCGCTGCGCAAAAGTGAGGAACGCTATCGCCGCTTCGTCGAGGAAGATCTTACTGGCAACATCGTCATGCGCCCCGATGGCGGCATCGTTGCCTGCAATCCGGCCTTTGCCCGCATCTTTGGATTCGATTCCGTCGAAGAAGCGCAATCCGCTAATTTTCTCTCGCTCCTGCGCAGCCGGAAAGATGGAACGGACCTGCTTGAATCCGTCCGGCTGCGCGAATCAATCGACACCCACGAACTGGAATTGCGGCAACGTGATGGGGACCCAGTCTACGTCGTCTCGCGCTTTATCGGAATGTTCGACGAAAAAGGCGAGCTCACCGAGCTGCAGGGTTATCTCTTCAACGACACGAAGCGGAAGCGGCTCGAGCAACAGCTCATGCAGGCCCAAAAAATGGAGGGGCTCGGCACGCTCGCCGGCGGCATCGCCCACGACTTTAATAACATCCTCGCCATCATCCTCGGCTACACCACCCGCCTCGATAATTGGCGGACCGATCCGAACCAGATTCCGAACGCCGTCAAAGTAATCAAGGAAGCGGTCGAGCGCGGCGCCGCGCTCGTGCAGCAACTGCTCACTTCCGCCCGCCAGACCGAAGCGCGCTTCTCCCTGCTCGATTTGAACGAGCTCATTCGCGAACTCGAAGGAATGTTGCAAGCCACTTTCCCGAAGATGATCGAGTTCAACCTCCATCTCGATCCGAACCTGCCGCGCCTCCACGCCGATCGCAGCCAGATCTACCAGGTGCTGCTCAATCTTTGTGTCAACGCTCGCGACGCCATGTCGAACGGCGGCGCGCTTACTTTTGAAACCGCTCTCGCCAGCGCTGCGGAAGTCGGCGAGCATTTCACCAGCGCCGAATCCCCGAGCTACGTCCGCGTCCGCATTATCGACACCGGCGCCGGCATGACGCGGCAGGTGAAAGCGCACATTTTCGAGCCGTTCTACACGACGAAAGAACGAAGCAAAGGCACTGGGCTTGGTCTCTCCGTCGTTTATGGCGTCGTCAATAACCATCGCGGGTTTGTCCGCGCCGATAGCGAACCAGGGCACGGCACCGCCTTCACCATCTATCTGCCTTTGGAGAACATCGCCGAACAGATGGGCGGCGAGGGAGCGAGCGGCGGCGCCACCACGCAAACCGCTGCGCAAACCATTCTTCTCGTCGAAGACGAAGAGATGTTGCGCGAGCTCGGCGTCACCATCTTGGAAGGCGAAGGTTACCATGTGCTCGCAGCCAGGGATGGCATCGAAGCCGTCGAAATGTTCAACGAGCATTCCGACCACATCGGCCTCGTCATTTGCGATCTCGGCCTGCCGCGCCTCGGCGGACGCGACGTCTTCATGAGGATGAAGGAGCACAAACCGGATGTGCGGGCGATTGTCGCCAGCGGCTATCTTGAGCCGAACGTGCGCTCAGAGATGCTCAAAGCCGGCGTCATCGACACCGTGCAAAAGCCCTACGATTTTCAAGAAATGCTTGAGAAGATTCGCGGCATCATCGGCAGCGCGCCCACGCAGGATCATCAAGCGCAGCTCTTCTAGAGCTGCCGGGCCGCGTCGCCTTAGTGCCCGTGACAGGCGCAGCCTTCTCCACAGCCGCCGCCCTCGGTGCCCGCGATCACTTCCATGCGAATTTCCTGCAGCGCGAGCTGATCGTGAATCGCACTCAATAGAGCGATCGCACGTTCGTCTGGCATTTCCGCGCAACGCAGCTCGATCCTCGCCCGCTTGCCCGCCAATCCCGGATGCGCCTCTGTCATTTCGCCATCGAGCAGAAACGAAACGTAAGCGTTGAACTTCTCCTGCACCTCATGCAACCGCAGATCCGTCCCATCCCACGGCCGCGGCTCATTCATCACCATCAGCACCTCATCCGCCTTCTGATCGAGACCGAAAAGGTCGATCACATTCGCGTGCTCCACTCCGCTGCGTGCTTCCGTTGAATTCGTCGAATCACTCACGCGGCACCTTAACACAGATTAAAAAACTCTGTGCTCTCTGTGTCCTCTGTGGTGAAATCCGCTCCGATCGCCGCTACATAAGAAACCACCGTGCCAAAACAGAAACCAACCAAAGGCCTCACCCTTCTCGGCCATAGCGAAACCGGCTTGCCTGAATCCCCCGCGCACGCCCGACTCGAAACCTTCCCGAATCCCTCCCGCCGCGATTATCAAATCCGTTTCGAAACCTCCGACTTCACCTCCCTCTGTCCGGTCACCGGCCAGATGGATTTCGCCCACATCACCATCGAATACACGCCGAAACGCCTCTGCGTCGAAAGCAAGTCGCTCAAGTTTTACCTCGCCTCCTTCCGCAACGAACGCGCCTTTAACGAAGCGGTCACCAACCGCATTCTCGACGATTTCGTCAAAGCCTGCGCGCCGCGTGCCGCCAGCGTCATCGCCGAATTTTCCGCGCGCGGCGGCCTGGCCTTGACCGTCCGGGCCACTCATCCCGCGTCACGCCGGAAGAAATGAAACGCGCCGTCGTGCTGGTGAGCGGCGGCCTCGACTCAGCCACCACCCTGGCGATGGCTCGACGCGACGACTTTGAGACCTACGCGCTATCCTTTGCCTACGGTCAACGCCATCATCTCGAGGTCGAAGCCGCCCGCCGCCTAACGAGTAAACTCGGCGCCACCGAACATCGCATCGCCGAAATCGATCTCCGCATCTTCGGCGGCTCGGCCTTGACCGACGAAATCGATGTCCCAAAAAATCAATCGGAAGATCAACGCTCCGAAGGAATCCCGATCACCTACGTGCCGGCGCGCAACACCATCTTCCTCAGCTACGCGCTCGCCTGGGCCGAAGTGCTGCACGCGCACGACATTTTCATCGGCGTGAACGCGGTTGATTACAGTGGCTACCCCGATTGCCGGCCGGAGTTTATCGCGCAATTCGAAACGCTGGCGAATCTCGCCACCAAAGCCGGCGCAGAAGGCGCGCGTTTCCAAATTCACGCGCCGCTTATTCGCCTAACGAAAGCCGAAATCATTCGGCAGGGCGTCGCGCTCGGCGTCGATTACTCCCTCACCCACAGTTGCTACGATCCGACGCCCGACGGCCTCGCCTGCGGTCATTGTGATTCCTGTCTCATCCGTCTCGCCGGGTTCCGCGAAGCCGGTTTGAGCGATCCCATCCGCTACGCCAAATCGTGAAACGATTCGCCACCTTCCGGCTGCTGCCTAACGAGCAACGCGCCGTCATCACCATTGTCTTCCTGCTCCTTGCCATCACCTTTTTGGTAAAGCATCACCGCAAAGCCGAAGAACGCGTCACACCGCCCGCCAGCGTCGAAAGTTCCCGTTAGCGGCTTCGCGTTCAGCACCCTGTAGCCGCTTCGCTATGCGAAGCGTGACGGTTGAATGAGGCCTGCGCGAGCCGATCTCACGTTTCGCACAGCGAAACGGCTACAGCTACTTCTCGCCCAACCCCGGCGCCGCCCCATAACCGACAAACATCGGATGGAGCTTCGCGTCCTTGCTCGCGGGCGGCTTCGATAATTTAAAATCAAACAGGCTCACGCCGAAGCGCTGCTTCCCGTCATACGAACGCCCGTCACTCGCGCCGACCATGATGCGTCTGTCCGTCTTCTTCTCGCGCCCCACATAAATCATCGCGTGCGTCACCGGGGGATCGCGCTCGATCTGGTAAGTGCCGGTCCAGAAAAGCAGGTCACCCGGCTTCAATCCATCGAGCTCGAACGTATCGGCCTCCCGGCTCAGGACGGCGCGAAAATTACCGGCTTTACGCACCCAAACATATTGCTGGCTCGAATCGCGCGGCACGTTGTCGACGCCGTTTTGCTTGAGCACGTAATAAATGAAACCGGAGCAATCCATCCCGCCGGTCGAGGGATCGGCCGAGCCGTAACTGTACTTCAGATCGCGTTTCGTCAGGTCGAGCGAAAGATCGATGATTTTCCGGACCGACTCCGGATACTTTTCGTAGCCTTCAATCTGATCGGTGGAGATGGTGGCGTTCTCCCGGCTCTTTTTTTCGGGGGTCGCGGTTTCGCTTGGACTCGGAGCGGCGCTCGGCGTTTCGGTCGCGCTGGGACTGGCGCTCTCTTCCGCGCTCGGGCTGGGAGAGGGCGACGGTGAAGGCGATGGCGTCGGACTGCTGCTTTTCTTTTTCCGTTTCGCTTTCGGAGCAGGCGTCGCGGTTTCTTCTGGAGTGGGCGAAGGGCTCGCTCTCCTCGATCGCTTCTTCGCCGGAGTCTTCTCAGGCGATGGCGTCGGAGTGGGCGAATGTCGTTTCTTCCTCGGGGTAGCCCTCGGGGTTGGCTTCGACTTTGATTTCGATCTCGTTGTGCTGGAACGCTTCCGATGTTTGGGAGTGGGCGTGGGGGTGGCGAAGAACTTCTTGATCTTATCGCCTAACGACTCCTCTTTTGCGCGCACATGACCAGCCGCGCCCAGCACGAGAGCCAGGCAAAGCGCAAGGCCAAGCCCGTTCCGGAAGGTGGCCTTCACCTTCAGCGGGCCAATTCCTGGAGAATCGCTTTGTTCAAACGAATGCCGCCTTCCAGATTTTCGAGCGGGAAATTCTCGTTAGGTGAATGCGCGCGGCAATCGGGCAAGGCCAGCCCGACGAGCAGCGTTTCCACTCCGAGAATATCGCGGAATTGCGAGACGATCGGAATGCTGCCGCCTTCACGGATGAGCGCGACATCGGCCTTGAACGATTCATGGAGCGCGCGCTGCGCCGCTTCGCCGTAAGCCGAATGCGGATCGGTCAAATACCATGGGCCGCTGTGGCCGTCGGTGATTTCCATGGTCACGCCCGGCGGAAGATGTTTCTCCAAATGTTTGTGGGCCAGCCTCAAAATTTCGTCGCCATCCTGATTCGGAACCAAACGGAAGGTCAGCTTCGCCATCGCGTGGCTGGCGATGACCGTCTTTGTCCCCTTCCCTTGGTAACCGCCGCCGATGCCGTTAATTTCTGCGGTCGGCCGCGCCCACAGTCGCTCCAGCGTGGTGTAACCCTTCTCGCCAAAAAGCGCAGGCGAACCCGTTTCTTCGAGGATCGCCTTGTCGCCATCGATCGGCAGGTTCTTCCACGCGTCGCGTTCCCATTGCTCGAGCGGTTTCACTTTGTCGTAGAAGCCTTCGATGGCGACGTGTCCGTCTGCGTCATGAATGGTGGCGAGCAACCGTGCGAGTGCGGTGACCGAGTTCGCGACCGCGCCACCGAAGACGCCCGAGTGCAAATCCATCGCCGAACCGGTGATCTTCACTTCGAGCGCCGTCACGCCGCGCAGCCCGTAGCTTAACGTCGGCACGCCGCGCGCGATCATTCCGGTGTCGGACACGATGGCGACATCGCATTTGAGTGCGTCGCTGTTTTTCTTGAGAAAGCCGGGCAGGTTGTTGCTGCCGATTTCTTCTTCGCCTTCGATGACGAAATGCAAATTGACCGGCAAATCGCCGTGTTCCTCCATCGTTTCCTGAACCCCGAGAATGTGAGCGAGAATCTGGCCTTTGTTATCGGTCGCGCCGCGCGCGAAGACGTAGCCGTTTTTCTCGACCGGCTCGAAAGGCGGCGAATCCCACAGATCGAGCGGATCGGGCGGCTGCACATCGTAATGACCGTAGAGCATCACCGTTTTGCGACCAGGCTTGTGCTTGTTGCGCCCCCACACGACGGGATGGCCCGCGGTCGGCACCACTTCCGCTTCGAGTCCGATGGCTTTTAGTTTCTCCGCGACCCAATTCGCGCAATCGCTCGTTTGTTTGTTGAAAGCGTCATCGGTCGAAATGCTCGGGAAACGGAGAAAGGAATAATAATCTTCAAGGTGAGAGTCGCGCATGGGAGCGACGATAAACGGATTCGGCGCGTGCGCCAAGCGTGCGAAAAAAGGGGAACGGGGTTAACCACAGAGAACACGGAGACCACAGAGTTTTTTTTCTGTGTTTCATCTGTGTTAATCGGTGGCTGAAATAATTCCGTCGGTCCGGCAACAGGGTTGAACCGCAGAGATCGCGGAGAGCGCAGAGGCACAAGCAAATCCTGGATTTCTGGCTTCCAAATTCCAGACGAGTTGCTGGCTTCTCGTTGCGCGCGAATGCGGGAAGAAGCTTGTCTCCTTCGCCCCGCTGGTTCAGCGTGCGCGCGTGACAAGGCCGGCCACCGCCCCTCCCAAAGAAGACACGGAACTCGTCCGCGCCCTCGGCATTCCGAGCCTGACGGCGAACATCGTCAACAGCACGATCGGCGCGGGAATTTTCGCGTTGCCCGCCGTCGTTGCGCTCCAACTCGGCGCGGCCGCGCCCATCGCCTACGTCATTTGCGCGCTGGCGATGTGTTTGTTCGTCACCTGCTTTGCCATGGCCGGCAGCCGCGTGTCGCTCACCGGCGGACTTTATGCCTATGTCGAGGTCGCCTTCGGACGCTATCTCGGCTTCATCGCGGGCGCGCTTTATTTCATCACCGCCATCCTCGCCATCTCTGGAATCATCAGCCTCATCGCGCAATCGGTCAGTGGATTGATTCCCGCTCTCGCCAGCCCGGTCGGACGCGCCGCCATCATTCTGGTGCTCCTCGCGTTTCTGGTCACAATCAACATTCGCGGCGTGCGCATCGGCGCGCGCACGGTGGAAGCGGTCACGCTGATCAAAGTCGCGCCGTTGCTCCTCTTCATCATCGCGGGATTTTTCTTCATTCGGCCGGCGGCGCTCGCCTGGCCGGGCTGGCCGCAAGGCGACGCGCTCGGCCGCAGCGTGCTACAACTGCTCTTCGCCTTTGTCGGCGTGGAAATCGCGCTCGTCCCGAGCGGCGAGGTCAAGAATCCCGCGCGCACCATTCCGCGCGCCATCTTCACCGCGCTTGGCCTAACGACCGTGCTTTACATCTCTATTCAACTCGTCGCTCTCGGCGTGCTCGGTAATGAGCTGGCTAAATATGGCGACACCGCGCTGGCCGAAGCCGCTTCGCGTTTTCTCGGGAACGCCGGCCGCACCTTGATGCTGGTCGGTCTCGCCGTCTCGGCGTTTGGCTGGACGGCGAGCGACATCTTGAGTTCGCCGCGAATCCTCTTCGCGTTCGGGCGCGACTCATTTCTGCCCAAATGGTTCGCCCATGTGCATCCGCGATTCCGCACGCCCGACGTCGCGATCGTGACCTATGCCGCAGCGGCGTTCGTTCTTTCCTTCAGCTCCAGTTTCCAAAAGCTGGCCGTCCTTTCCAACATGGCGGTGCTGCTGCTTTACATTCTGTGTTGTCTGGCCGCGATGGAATTGAAACGCCGCGATGTCCAGAGTGATGGCGCGCCGTTCTCTTTTCGCGGCGGCAACATCATTCCGGTGATCGCGATCGTCTTTATCGTGTGGGTGCTGGCGCATGCCCGGAAGGACGAATTTGAAATCACCGGTATCTGTTTGGTGGCGGCGTCACTCCTCTTTTTCATACGGCAATTCATTCTCCGGCGTCGCTCGCCGGCCGTCTGATCTACTCCGCCAGGCGGGCACCACATCTTGTGGGTCGGGTAACGGCGGACCGCTGGGAGTTGTGTAATTTCGCTTGTCAGCTTCCAGCCATTGGCCCTAATTAACGGCAACCGCAGTCGCTGCCTGCCCGCCATGCATCTTCAATCGCTCGAACTCTTCGGCTTCAAGTCTTTCGCCGACAAAACCATTTTCAACTTCCACGAAGGCGTCACCGCCATCGTCGGCCCTAACGGGTGCGGAAAATCGAACGTCCTCGATGCGACTCGCTGGGTCCTCGGCGAGCAATCGGCCAAGGCGCTCCGTGGCGGCGAAATGGCCGACGTCATCTTTAGCGGCACCGATTCGCGCAAGCCGGTCGGGTTCGCCGAAGTCTCGCTCACCTTCACCGATTGCGCGCAGGAACTCGGCGTCGACTGGCATGATGTGCGCGTGACGCGACGCGTTTATCGCGACGGCAACTCCGAGTATTTGCTCAACAAAAACGTCTGCCGACTGAAGGACATCCAGAGTTTGTTCGCCGATACCGGCGTAGGTCGCAGCGCTTACTCGATCATGGAGCAGGGCAAGATCGATCAGATCTTGAGCTCGCGTCCGGAAGATCGGCGCGCCGTTTTCGAAGAAGCGGCCGGCATCACTAAGTACCGCACGCAAAAACGCGAAGCGATGCGCAAACTCGAAGCGACCGAAGCGAATCTATTGCGCATCGGCGACATCATTAAGGAAGTGAAACGCCAGATCGGTTCGCTGCAACGGCAGGCCGGCAAGGCGCGGCGTTATCAGGCGTTGCTGACCGATTTGCAGGTGCTCGATACGCATCATTCGCGACAGCAGTTGGGCAACCTGGAAGGCGAACTCGAAAATTCGCGCGCCGAAAGTGCGCGACTGACGGAGACGGAACTGACGACGCAGACGAAAATCGAATCGAGCGAGAACGATCTCGGCGCGCAACGCAGCGTGCTCGACGAAATCGACAGCCGCATCAGCGACGCCCGCGGCGAAGTGCAGCGTTTGCAAAGCGAGATTGCCGCGCATCGCAACCGGATTGAATTCAATCGGCAGCGCGCCCAGGAATTTGAGGAATTGGTCGAGCGTTACCGCAACGATATCGGCGCCGCCGAAGCGAAACGCACGCAGCAGGCGACGGAAATCGAGGAAGCCGACGCGCTCATTGAAAAAACGAATCGCCTGCTCGCGACGAAGGAATCCGAACTCGCCGAACTGTCGGAACGCGCCACGCGTTTACGCGACCAGCGCAGCGCACGCGACTCCGAGATCGACGGAATTCAAGATTCGATCGGTCAATTGCAAAGCCGGATCAGCGGGCTCGACGATGATTTGAACGGGAGCAGCGTGCGGCGCGAGACGACGGTCGCCCGCCTCGCCGATCTCGAGACGGCCATCGCCGCGACGACGCGTCAATTCGAGGAAACCGGCCAGCAACTTTCCACCGCCCGCGAATCGATCCAGACCGAGGAGACAGCGCTGACAGCATTACTTCAGGACGCGCGCGCCGCGGAGCAGCAGTTGCAGGGCGCGGAGCAAACGCTGGCGACTTCCGAGAAAAATCTGGCCGCGTTGGAGCGCGAGATCGTCGAGAAGGAATCGCGACTCGAAATCCTGCGTCAGCTTAATGAAGAAGGCGCAGGACTCGCGCAAGGTTCGCAGGCCGTCCTGCGCGGTCTCGACGATCCGGAAACGATTCGGCCAGCGTTGGCTGGCGCCCTCGCCTCGCAGCTCGATGTGCAGAGCGATTTTGTCTCGGCCATTGAAGCGGCGCTCGGCCGCAACTTGCATGCCGTCGTTCTGCGCGACGCACAATTGGCGTCGAAAATGGTCGCCACGCTGACGAGCCAAAAACTGGGTCAGGCGGCGCTCGCGCTTCCCGAGTTTTCGTCCGACACGACGGTCGATTCCGAGCCACGAAATCTTCCTGCACACGCGCTGGCCTGGGCGAACGACAAAGTGACCGCGCCCGAAGCGCTGCGTCCGTTCGTTAGGCAATTACTGCGCGATGTCGTCATTGCGCCCGATTTGGAGACGGCGCTCGCGCTCCGGCAGGGCGGATCGATGCTGCCGGCCGCCACGCTGACCGGCGAATTCATTTCCGCGGAAGGAATCTTGTTCGGCGGCCGCAGCGGCGCGCAATCCGATTCCGTTCTCGAACGCAAAGCCCGCATCCAGCAGTTGGCCGAAGAAAAAGCGGCGCTCGAACAGCGGCGTTCCGGATTGACCGAAGCTCGCGAAAGCGCGGCGCGGCAGTTGCAATCGCTTCGCGAGCGAGTCGAAGAAACGCGAACGCGCCATCAAAGCGCGCATTTGCAGCATTCGACGGCCGCTGGGAAAATCTCTCTCGTTGAGCGCGAGCAAAACGAATCGGAGCAGAAGCTGGCGAGTCTGCGCACCGAAAAATCGACGCTCGATCATCAGGTGCAGGTCGCGGATGAACATCTGACTGCGTTGCAGCAGGAAGTGGCGGCCCATCGCGAGAATCTTCGCGCCGAGCAGGATCGGATGGCGGCGTTGCAAACGGAAATCGAGAACGCGCAGCTTCAGGAAGAGGAAGCGACTGAGCGGTTGAACGAACTGCGGCTCGCCGTCGCAACGGAACGGCAGCGCCAGGACCATCTCGTCACGCAGCGGCAACCGATGGCGGCGCGCGAAACGGAACTGGCGGAATTAATCGCCACGCGGCGCACGGATGTTGCGCGCTATCGCGATCGCCTCACCGTGCAGGAACAGGAATCGAACGCCGCCACCGAAGCAATCGAAGCGCAGACTGCGGAATTTTCTCTGGCCGAACGCCACGTTGCCGAGATTTCTGACCAGCGCTCCGCACGTCTCACCGCCGTCAGTGCGCTCGAAGCGGACCTTCGGCGCGTGCGCGACTCGTTGAACGAACTTCGTGATCGCCGCGGGAAACAGGAAGTGCGGCAGGCGCAGTTGCAGATGCAGATCGACAATCTGGCCGAGAATGTGCAGCGGCGTTATCAGGTCGATCTGCGCGCGTTCGAACCCGATTCGTATGCCTACGTCAAAACGCTGCAGGTGCAGTTGAAGCGCGGCAAGAATCCTTCGGACACGCCCGCTGATCCGGGGAGCGCACGCGCCTCGCGTGCTGAAGCCGGCGCCCCCGCCGGCGACCAGGCTGACGTCGCGGCCGCTGCGTCCGGCGAGGGCGCCGAAAGCAACACGCGAGAGCGCGTGCGCTCCCCAGAGGCCGAGGTTTCCCCTGTCACTGACGCGCAGCTTGAACAGATCATCGCCGAACTGACGCGCCAGCTCGACAACATGGGGCCGGTTAACCTCGAGGCCGTCCAGGAATACGACGAGCTGGAAGAGCGTTATCAATTTCTCGAAACCCAAAACAACGACCTGACCGCGGCGCGCCGCGAATTGCTCGACGTGATTGCGCGCATCAACGAAACGACGCAAAAGCTCTTTGCCGAAACGTTCGCGCAAGTGCGCACCAATTTCCGCGAGATGTTCGGCGAACTATTCGCCGGCGGCCGCGCCGATCTTTCCCTTCAGGACGAAAACGATCCGCTCAATTGCGGCATCGAGATCAGCGCCAAACCGCCGGGCAAACAATTACAAAGCGTCTCGCTTCTCTCCGGCGGCGAACGCACCATGACGGCGGTCGCGTTGCTCTTCGCCATCTATATGGTGCGCCCGAGTCCGTTCTGCATCCTCGACGAAATGGATGCGCCGCTCGACGAATCGAACATCAATCGCTTCATCCGCGTGCTCGATCGTTTCGTGAAACAGAGCCAGTTCATCATCATCACGCATAATAAACGCACCATCGCGAAGGCCGATATTTTGTATGGAGTGACGATGGAGGAACGCGGCGTGAGCAAGTTGGTCGGGATGAAATTGAGCGCACCAGCGGCCGAAAACGGCGCCAGCGCGCCAGCTTCCGAACCGGCGAAATCAACGCAGGAGCAGTTCTCGCTCGAGACAGCGGAACGCTCGAGCGACGTCGCGTTGAGCCGTTAGGCACGATACGATCACTCTGGGTAGCGCAGGCTGCCAGCCTGCCGTTTCCGGCAGCTTGCCGGAAACATCGTAGACGCGTGGAAAATCGCGGTGGAACCAACCTTGCCGCGCATCTCCGAACTCCAAACAACTCGCGGCAGGCTGCCGCGACCCGCAGGCTGGCAGCCTGCGCTACCCGGAAATCATTTGCGCGCGCATCCGTTGCTGCCAAAATCGTCGGATGCTTCAAACGGCGGAACGCGACGCAACTACCAAATCGAAAGTGCCGCCGCATGAACGCTACCTCGAAGCCTTCCGCTGGATGCTGCAGACGCGCATTTTCGAGGAAAAATTGACCGCGCTCTATCGCGGCGGCCAGATCATCGGCGGCGTTTACGTCGGGCGCGGCCAGGAAGCGGTCAGCACGGCTTGCGGATTATTTTTACAAAAGGGCGATATCTTCGGTCCGCTCATTCGCGATCAGGCCGGGCGCGCGGCTGGCGGCGAACCACTCGTCAACGTCACGCGCACTTATCTCGGTTCGCGCCAGGGGCCGATGCGCGGCCGCGACGGCAACATCCATCGCGGTTGTGCCGAAGCCGGCCAACTCGCCATGATTTCCCACCTCGGCTCACTCATCTCCGTCGTGGTGGGCAAGCTGATGGCGAAACGAATGAAGGGTGAGAAAGATTTTATTGGCCTGACGACGATCGGCGAAGGCGGCATGCAGACGGGCGCGACGCACGAAGGAATGAATATCGCGGCGGTCGAGAAAGTGCCGTTCGTGCTGGTGGCGTCGAATAATCACTTCGCCTATTCCACGCCTAACGACAGGCAATTTGCCTGCGCGCAGTTGGTCGACCGGGCAAAGGCTTACGGTTACGAAGGGCACGCGGTCGATGGGACGAATCTCGAAGCTTGCCTGAACGTGATTGGCGGCGCCGTCGATCGCGCGCGCAACGGCGGTCCGCCGCAATTGGTGGTCGCGTCGCTTCTCCGCCTCGCCGGCCACGGCGAACACGATGATGCCAGCTACGTTCCGGCAGAGATGAAGCAGGAGCCGTGGGCGCAGGATTGCGTGCCCGCGACGGAGAAATTGATTTTGGCCAATGGCTGGCTCGACGACGCGACGCTCATGCAGTGGCGCGCTGAAATTTCGGCCGAAGTCGAGAAAGCCGTTGAAACCGCGCAACGCGAAGCGGGACCGGTCGGCAGCGAAGAAGATTGGTCCGCAATCGCGACGAGGCGGCTCCTGGATGAACCAGGAGAATGACGAAATCCGAATACCGAAACCCGAAACAATGACCAAGCCCAAAGCCCAAACGCCACTTCGCGCAAAGTCGTTTCGTCATTCCTCATTCGTCCTTGTTTCGTCATTCGGATTTCGGGTTTCGGATTTCCGGCCATGAGCGTCACCTACCTCGAAGCGATCCGTGAAGCGCAGGCCCATCTTCTCCGCGAAGACGATCGCGTTTACCTTTATGGCCAGGACATCGCCGGCAAATTCGGCGGCGCGTTCAAAGCGACGAAAGGGTTGGCCGAGAAATTTCCAGGTCGCGTCTTAAACACGCCGATCAGCGAAGACGCAATGGTCGGCACCGCCATCGGCGCAGCCATGGAAGGAATGCGGCCGATTGTCGAAATGCAATTTGCCGATTTCTCCAGCATCGCGTTAAACCAGATTTTGAATAACGCGGGCACCCAGTTTTGGCGCACAAACCAGCCCTGCCCGATCACTGTCCGCCTCCCAAGTGGCGGCACGAAAGGGAGCGGTCCATTTCACAGCCAGAGCATGGAGGCCATTTACTCGCATTATCCCGGACTGGTCGTGATGACGCCGGCGACGGTGGAAGATGCCTACACCATGCTCATCGATGCGGTCGCGATCGACGACCCGGTCATCTACTGCGAGCACAAGTATCTTTATTACCATCTCAAGGCCGACGCGCTGCCCAAGGAAGCGCTGCCGATCGGCAAAGCACGAATCGTTAGGCCCGGCCGCGATCTCACCATCGTCTCGAACAGCGCAATGGTGCATGAAGCGCTCGCGGTCGCGAACCAGATGAGCGGCGAAGGCGTTGAAATCGAAGTGGTCGATCTGCGCACGGTCAAGCCGCTCGATACCGATACCGTCCTCGCTTCCGTCGCTCGAACCGGACGCTTGCTTTGCGTGGGCGAAACCTTTCCTTGGGGCGGCGTCACGGCGGAAGTGATCGCGCGCGTCACGACCGAAGGTTTTCATTTACTGGACGCCGCACCGGCGCGCCTTAACGCCAAAGACACGCCGATTCCTTATCATCCGAATCTCTGGGAAACGCATCGGCCGAACGCGAAAAGCATCACCGCGAAAGTCCGACAAATTCTCGCCGAATAATTCATTATGCCCAAAGTTCCAATCACCATGCCGCAGCTCGGCGAATCAATGGCCGAGGCCACGATCGTCGCGATCAAAGTGAAAAAAGGCGAGAAGGTCGCGGTCGATCAGGAGATCATTGAAGTCGAGACGGACAAGGCGGTCATGGGCGTGACCACGCCGTGCGCGGGCGAGATCGCCGGCATCGAAGCAGAGGTGAAAAAGGTCTACGCGGTGGGTGCGGTGCTCGGTTACATCGAGGCGAGCGAGGCCGACGCGGCGCGTTTCAAAAAGACAACATCGGAGCCCCCAAAAGGCGAAGTGGCCAAGGAAGTGCCGGGCCGCGAGGAAGAGTCTGCCAAAGCCGGGAAGACGCAGAACGGCAGCGGCTCACATTTTCAAGTCGATGAAAAAGGGCTCGCGCCGGTGCCGACGGGTTCGCATTTCCAAGTCGATAAGACCGGAGTTTTGCCAGTGCCGGCGGGGACAAAAGGCGCCGGCTACATGTCGCCGCGAGTGCGCGCCCGCATGGCCGAACTCAGCCTAACGAGCGCCGATTTGGCCGGGATCGCCGGGAGTGGAAACGCCGGGCGTGTCACGATAAAGGATCTGGAAACATTTCTCGACGGACTGGAAAAACAAACCGCGGAAGACGCGAGCGCGATCCGCGCCGGCGTAGCCGACGCGATGCGGCGCAGTTGGACGCGACCGCTGGCCACAGTCGGTCTCTCGGTTTGTCTCGATCCCGTCCTGGAAGATCGCAAGAAGCGCGATCCGAAGCCGGGTCCCGCTTTGTATGTTCTGCGCGCGCTCGCTTTGGCTTTGGCGGAAACGCCGAATGCAGCAGCGCGGCTGATCGGTGGCCGCGCGCTTCGCTCGAACTCGATCGATATCGGCGTCGCCGTCGAAGCGCAGGATGGCATCATGGTTCCGGTCATTCGTAATGCCGACAAAACGTCGCTCGCTGACCTAACGAGTAAATACACCGAGCTGGTCGATCTGGCGCGGCGTCGCCGTGTCACCAGTGAGATGACCGCTGGCGGCATCGCTTCCGTTTCAAACTTCGGCACGTTCGGTCTGGATTGGGGCACGCCGATTCCCCTGCCCGATCAAACGCTCCTGCTCGGTCTCGGCGCCGGCAAGAAAGCGCCGAGCTGGGACGAAGCGAAGAATCAATTTGTTCCCACCACGCAAGCCGAGCTCACGCTCAGCTTCGATCACCGCAGTCTGGACGGCGGCGGCGCGGGCCGGCTGCTCCAAAAAGTGGTCGAGCTGTTGAGAGCGCCCGAAAAGCTCTAACTTTGGGGAAAGCACCCTACAAGCGTGCTTTCGAAGGCTTATCTCCGTGTTCTTTGCGGTAAACCTTCGAATCGCGAATTACTATTTTGGAGAAAAAAGTAACAGATTTTGTAAAAATGAAATAGCTTGACGCTGAGACGCTTACTTCATAAGGATGCCATTCATGAAACTTATCTCCCTAGTGTGCCTGACCGTGATCGGTCTCACCATGCAGGCGGCTCAGGCCGCGATTTTGTACGATGACAGCAACATCACAACCGGTATCGGAAATGGCTTCAATGGCGCGAATACCAGCGCGATTGCTTCCAATTCCTCAACCTACGGATTTACGGATAACAGCACCGCAGCATCTGGCTTGAATTACTATCTGGCTGATGATTTCACGCTCGGCTCCAATTCGACGATCAGCTCGATCGCTTTCTACAGCTACTCGACGAGCACCTATCCTTATCCTCCGGCCTCGCCCTTCACCTCGGCGACTCTGAGCATCTGGAATGCGCAGCCGGGCACGATGGGCGCCTCGATTTTATTCACTTCGACGACGCTCTCGATGACGTCGTGGACGGGTGTTTATCGTGTGCAACAGACCGCCTTGACTAATGCCAATCGGCCGGTTTTCTCGGCTTCGATGATGTTTGCCAATGTGCCGCTGGCGGCGGGAACCTATTGGGCTTCCTGGTCGGTCAACGGCGTGACCGCGCCGGGCGCCGCAGGTTCGGTTTTCAATCCGCCCGTCATGAACACGGATGGTTCGCAACCCGTCGGCAACAGCCTGCAAAGTGCGGATGGCGGAGCGACATGGTTCGACTTGCTCGATAACACGGGAACGGGACCACAGGTCGCATTGCCTCTCCTGGTGAATGGCGCGGTTCCAGAGCCTTCCACAGTGAGTTTGCTAGCAGCTGGTCTGCTCCTCGGTGCCGGCCTCTTGCGGCGTCGGCTCCTGGCGGCTCGTTAGGGGTGTGGCGCGCGCCGCGCGGGCGCAAGATCTGCTTTTTACGGGAGCCAGCCGATGATTCGGCTGGCTCCTTTGCTTTTCTGAAGACCGGCTGAGCCGATTCCGTTCCGGTTCGCTGCCATCTTCGCGAACGCACCCCGCTTTTCCTTTCCAAAGTCTCTTCGAGAGACGACGTTGTCGGTCTTATGGGAAACAGCCAAGGCAGAGACAATGTGAAAAAACGTGCGGCCCGCCGCAAAAAAACCGAGCGCCTCGCCGCCGCCAAAAAGAGCAAGAAGACAGCGAAATAGGCGGCTCGTCTGTAGCCGTTGTCGCTGACAGCGGTTCTCCGAAATCGGTTAACCACAGAGTTCACGGAGGCTCCGCCAAATATGATTTAGGGAGTTTCGATCTATCTCTTTCTGCTCGTCCACTCCTGGCTTCGTGGTTTCCAAATTCAATCCCCTTAAATGCCTAAACGCGGTCAACTCTCTTCACGTCTACGCCTGTTGATCCTGGTGGATGAATCAAACATCGGCAGCTCCGTGCGCACGGTGGGACGCGGACTCGACTGGCTGCGGTTGCGCGATTTTCTCGCGGGTCCGGAGACGGGGCGTGAACTCATCGAGATGGTGGTCTACGCAGGCTTGCCGCCGGCCATCCCGCTCTGGCAGGACGAACGCGATAAGAAGAACAAGTTCGTCCATTGGCTGCGCGCGAATGGGTTCATGGTGGTGACCAAGGATGGCGCGCCGGCCGATGAAGGCCACTACAAGGCGAACGTCGATGTCATGATGGCGATCGACGCGCTTGAGTTATCGGTCGAGATGCAGCCCGATGTGGTGATCCTGGTAACCGGTGACGCCGATTTCGCTTATCTCGCAACGAAGCTGCGCCGGCGAGGCATTCGCGTGGAAGTAGCCTCGGTCGATCAGAACCTGGGCAACGTGCTGAAAGCTTCGGCCAACGCCGTCATCGATCTCGCGCCGTTGTTTCGGACGTTTGATCTGATGCCGTTGGCGAAAGCGCCCGCACCATCGGTCTCGCGCAAGACGAAGCGAGGGTAGAACGCCGATGCGGTCCCGCTCCGGGCGTGCGCCTAACGAGACCACGTTTCATCATAACGTTTACGTTATTTTGCTGGACGATTCAGCGCGCCAGGATCCCGCGCTCATCCGACTGAACCCGAAGCGCAAGCCGGCCAGGCCGTGCGTCTACGTCGGTATGACCGGGTTGCCAGTCGAACATCGCTTCGAGAACCACAGGAACGGTTACAAATCCTCGCGCTTCGCGGAGAAATACGGCATCCGTTTGCTGCCGGAACTTTATGAGCATTTGAATCCAATGCCGTTCGAGGCGGCGGTGCAAATGGAGAAGGAACTGGCCGAAGACCTGCGAGCCGAAGGTTACACCGTAGCCGGTGGGACCTAGCGCCTGAAGGATGAGATTTGCGATCGGCAAACGCTGCCCGTCGCAAAGCGCACACTCGCTAATGCAACTTCGCGAAGAGCGCGACGATCAAGCCGGTGATCGCGAATCCGATGAAGGCCAAATGAAACGCGAGATTAGCGGGATGTGATCTCGCGCCGTTGTTCCGGACGTTTAATCTGATGCCGGTGACGAATGCACCCGCTTCATCCGCGCGGAAAGCGAAGCGAAGTTAGCCGCCGAGATCGCGGAGCTTGATTCAAAAGGTAGCGCAAGCTTCCAGCTTGCGATGTTTTGGGCGGCAAGCTGGAAGCTTGCGCTACCTTCAAAGTAACCGGCAGGCGGGAGCGCCTGCCCTACAGGTCGGGGTTTACTTCAGCGCCTTGTCTAACGCGGTGGGATCATCGAGCAGTATCCATTCGATCACCGAGACAGGCAGGCTGCCGTTCTTGATGAGGTCGTCGTGGAATTGGCCAAGGCGGAAGTCCGCGCCTTGTTTATCACGGTATTTGCCCAGCAAATTCATGATCTGCCATTTGCCGATGATGTAGCTAATTTTTTGCGTCGGGCTGGAGGCGGCGCCGGCCGCTTCGCCTTCGGCGGCTTCGCGGTCGAGGCCGCCGGCGTCCATGAAATACTTCACGGCCTGCTCGAAACTCCAGCGACCGGTATGCAAATTTACATCCACGCCGACACGCGCGGAACGATAACGCGACAAGCGCAGGATTTGTCCCTGCGCCGCCGAGTTCTCGGGATAAAGGCCGGTGCGCATGAGCATCTCTTCGCCGTAAAGGGCCCAGCCTTCGACGAAGACATTGTCCTGATGCTGCCGCCGGATTTCATCGGTGAGATGATTCGCGATGGAGAGCTGGAGGAAATGGCCCGGGATGCCTTCGTGGCCAAGAATGGGCCGCGGATCTTCGATGGCGGCGCGGATGTAGAAGTTCTTCGACTTCGGATCGTAGGTGGGAATGAAGTAAAAGCCGGTCGCGTCCTTATCGTAAACGCCGGGCGGGTTCATGAAGCCGCCGGGGCTGGTTGGCTTGAAGGCATCGGGCAACTGGCGAATTTCAAATTTGCCGAGGTAACCGGGCAGACTAACGAGCCGACGCGATTTCAAAAACGCGATCATTTCCTGCTCGCGACTTTCATAGGCCTTGAGGAACGATGCCTGGTCCGGCGGAATGTTTTTGCTCCGCGCCGGATTGGGATCGGCCAGCGCGGGATCGGGCAACATCGCTTCAAGCGCGCGATAACGAGCCAGCTCCACCCGGCCGATCATTTCCACTTCGCTCGCGTCGAGCGGCAGGAGAAGGATGTGCTTGAGGTAGTAATTGTAATTGGCTTCGCCCATCGGCGCGAAATCGACCATCGACGGGAGTTTCTTCTCAAGCGTATCCGCGAAGTGATGAATACTGGCCAGCGCGGCGTCGCGCGCTTCCACGAGATCGGCGCGTTGCGCTTCGGTCAGGCCGCTGGCCAGCGTCATCAGGCTGTCGTTGAAGAGCGAATCGATCGAGCGCGCCGAGGCGATGGCGAGTTGGGCGTAGAGCTTGACCGGTTTTTTGAGGTTGCTCAGGCCCTGATCGAGAAGCGCAGGCATTTGTTTGAGGCGCGCGGTGGCCGCGAGCGCGCGTTTCTGCGGGGTGTCGTAATCCTTTTTAAGCAACGAGAAGATGCCGGAAACGCATTCGCCCACATAGACCTGCGGGTTGGTCTCTTCGGACTTTAGGACGCGATCGCCAAAGTCGTAGGCCTCGAGTTG
This sequence comes from Chthoniobacterales bacterium, assembly GCA_038258245.1. GTDB lineage: Bacteria > Verrucomicrobiota > Verrucomicrobiia > Chthoniobacterales > UBA10450 > JBBSQB01. The sequence goes on along the minus strand of JBBSQB010000016.1, from coordinate 38,231 downwards.
CGCACGGAAGAGTATCCAATCGATCTTCTCGTCCTTCGGCCAGGTTTCGCCGGGAAGTTTACGGACTTGCTCGAGCGTTTCGCGCTCGTGTTTCGTGCGCGCCGCCATGGCTGCAGTCGAGTAATCGGTGAGTCGATCGTCCCAAGTGTGCAAACCGGAGTCACTGCTGCTTACGGGATAATTCTGATTGCGCCAGGCGTAGAAATCATCGGCCAGCTTGTGCAGTGCGATGGCTTCGGTATGGCCTTTCAAGCTCTCGCTCGGGGTAGTGAGGAGCGCTTTGCTCGAAACATCCGGCTGCCGCGGCGGCGGCGTAATTTGCCCGGCCATCGGGCCGATCCCTCCGACAATGAGCGCAACGAACAGCGAAAAGGTTTTCACGGCGCGATATTGCCAGCGCGACGGCCCGGACAAAAGGGCAAACTGATCGGGCGCGCTCCGGATCCTCGCGTTTCGCACAGCGAAACGGCTGCAGCCGACCGCTACCATCACGAGCGGACGCCCCGGCGGTCCGTTCCTACCGCGCTTCGCGCAAAAGCGTCTCCCCTGTGACGAACTTCGGCTCAATGTCGATCGGCACGTTGCCCAATTTATCGAGCGCCCGCTGCACCTCGGGCCGCACAACGCCGAGACGCGCGGTCAGCTCCTTCGCTTTGGCGTAGCTGCCTTCCGCCTGGATCGTCATGATCTCACGGGTGAGCCCGGCGACACCTTTCTTCATCTTCTCCAGGTCTACGGCAAACGTCCCGTCGCTCTTCGCGATAATGCCACCGGCATCGAGCAGGTAGTTAAATTGCACCGCCATGCCGAGGCCGTGCGCTTCGCTCGTCCCAAACCGAATGGTGCGGAACGATGACGCCAGATACGTCGTGTAAAGCGAGCGCTGGATCGACTTATCGATCACGCCTTTGTCGATCATGTATTGGATGGCGAAGAGACCGGAAATATCCGCCTTCGCTTCTTCGAGCGCGCTGCCCGCTTCTTTCATCTCCTGACGCACCGTCGTCTTTTTTCCGCCAACGGTAATGTCGTGCGGGCCGAGACCGTGCATCAGTTCGTGCACGACGATGTGGGTAAAGAAGGCGTCGAACGACAAATCTTTCTGGTCGTTAGGGGAAAGCACTACTTTGGCAATGGGCCCAAGGATTTTGGCGAACTTGGCATCCTGCACATTTTTGAGCATGACGCGTTTGGAGCCTTTCTCGCGGGTGACGCGTTCATCGTTAGGCAGATTGAACGCCGCGGTCTGCACGCCATGGTTAGCGTCACCAGCGTCGTAAATTTCGTTCACGACCACGATGGGCGCGAGGGCGCCGAGCTTCGGATTGCGATATTTTGGATCGATCGGGAGATGATTCTCGATGTCCTGCAACTGCCCGGAGAACTTTTGCAGTTTCGCGCTTTCACCCTCATCCAGCACTGTGATGAACGCTTCGAAGGCGGCTTTGTAGTTAAACCATTCGTCCCCGTAAACTTCGTACGGTCCAATCGTCGGCTCGATCGCGCCTTTCAATTCCATCCAGGCGACGTCGCTTTCGTAATAATCGTTGGTCAAAAATGCCGCCGCCCTCGTGGTCAGGAATCGCTTCAAGGTCGGCTCGGTCGCGGCGTCGGCTGCTTTCCGCAAAAGTTTGGCGGCGCGGATCAGCTCGTTTTGGTACTCAACATTGTAGGGCACCACCACGAGCCCGTCGCCCTCGCGACGGATGACGGTGAAGAATCCTCTCGCCTCCTTGCTCTGCGTTTCCGGCAGAGTCTTCATCCACTTCTCAATTTCGGCCTTGGTCGCATCGAGCGGGTAAAAGCTCGCGCCTTCCGGTTTGGGCGGCGCGCCGACGACGAAGGGCGCGTTATGATCAAGGCTCGACCACGGGCCTTTGTTGATCAGGAAATAATGGAGACGCGCGCGGCCTTCGGCGCTTTGGTCGGCGGCCAGATCGAGCAGCATGGGCGCGTTGCCCGACCACGCCTGGCGTAGAAAAATTCCGTCCACGATCTGCGACGCTTCGACCAATTTCGCGAGCACCTTGCGATCGGCGGCGGAAAGCTTCGAGATGTCGGCCGTGATTTCCGTGGGAGCAAAGCGGGAAATCATCTGCGGCAGGCTTTGGTCGACTGGCAGTTTGTGTTCCTCCGCAGCGAAGAGAGCGGAAGTCGCGAGGAGCGAAGCAAAAAAGATCGTCGTTTTCATGCGTGGATTTTTACCACGGGAAAAGGGGCGACGCGCGCGGGAATTTTTTTGGCCGAAAAGAAGCGACGGTTAAATGACGCCGGAATCGCCGCGAGCGCGCGATGGATCCGCTCGCCGCACAGGCGAAATTTTGACGACGTTTTCCGGATCGTAGTCGATCAACTTGAGCCAATCCTCCGTGATATCGGTCGGCGGGAAGATGTCGTTCTCGGTAAACTCGGCGATGAAGGAAAGCTCGAGATCCTTCTCGCGAATGCCGGTCTCCTCCTGCGTGGCGATGGTGCGTTTGATCGCCATGCCTTTGGCCCGCTCGACGATCGACGCAATGATCGCGCCGCTCAGCAAGTCGCTGCGGTAAAGCGTTTCCTTGCGGCCGCTGCGCAGCGTCACTTCCAGAAATTTGTTCTCGTCGCGTCGTGCGAATTGCCAGTTGAGAAAGCGATCGATCATCTGGTGGAGCGCGGCTTCGAGGCCCTCGGCCTCCTTGGGCAACGCGCCGTCATAGGGAAGATCGGGCGTGAGATAAATGCGGTAGATTTCGCGCGCGCCTTCCTTGTTAGGCCGATTCACCTTGATCTTGCGATCGATGCGACCGGGCCGCAAAATCGCGGGGTCGATCAAGTCCGCGCGATTCGAGGCCAGGATGATGACGACTTGATGCATGGAATCGATGCCGTCCATTTCCGAGCAAAACATCGGCACCAGCGTGGAAAGAATGTTCGAGTAACGCGAGGCGCGACGCGTGCCGAGCACGCTCTCCGCTTCGTCGATGAAGAGAAACGGCAGGAAACCTTCCCGCCGTTTTTCGCGCGCGGTCGCGAAGATGTCGCGGACGATGCGTTCCGATTCGCCGACCCACATGTTGAGAATCTCGGGGCCTTTCACATGCATGAAGTATTCCTTCATCTCGACGCCGGTCTTTTCGCGCAATTGTCGCGTCAAATTGTAGGCGGTCGCCTTGCCGATGAGGGTCTTGCCGCAACCGGGCGGGCCGTGCAGGAGAAATCCTTTCGGCGTGGCATGCTGAAATTTCTTGAAAAGCTCCTCGTGCAAGAGCGGCAGCTCGATCGCGTCCTTGATCGCCTGAAGCGCTTGGTCCTGGCCACCCACTTTTTCCCAAGGCAACTCCGGCACGTCATCGAGATAATGTTCGCGCGATTCCGGGCGCGCCAGGACTTCCAACGCCATGCGATAACTGGGATCGACGCGCACGTCGTCGCCTGTTTTCAGCTTCGCTCTGGCCAGTTCCGCTGAGCGCAGTAGCACGATCGACTGCAAGCCATGTTCGCTGCCCACGCGCAATCGATCCTTCCCGATCACTTCCGCGATTTTCGCCACCGGGCCAGCCGTTTCGTAACCGAGATCGCCCACGATGACGTAGGCTTCATTCACCAAAACGCGGGTGCCTTTTTTCAGTTTCGCGAGCGACACGCGCGGATCGACGTTGCAATAATAATCCGCGCCGCCGACCACAATATGCGCAGTTTCCTTGGAAGGATTTCCGAGATAAGTGCCGATGCGGTTCGCGGGAGACGTGACTTTTTTCACGACCTCTTCGAGCTTCTCGATCATGTGGCGCGCTTCGCCGATGGTCTCTTCGCGTTCCGCGATTTCAAAACGCAACGCGAACAATTCCGTGCGCACCGGATCGCCTACCGGAATGGAAGCGAGAATGCGATCGAACGCTTCTAGCAAGGTCAGCTGCGGAGTGTCCGAGCCTTCGTGCATTTCGAAATCTTCGCTCCGCTCGTCACTCATTTGTGCGTTCCCATGTTTTCCCGGCCTGCCTCCGGAGTATAACTTCCGCGCGCCTCCCTCGCAAATTTCGCCAGCAAAATAGCGCAAGCTGGAAGCTTGCGCTACCCGGAAGAGGTGCGGGAAAAAAGTTGAAGGGAGCGACCGGGCGACCTACCCTGCTCTTCCTTTTTCCAGGAGTCTTAGCTCAATTGGTTAGAGCGCCGCCCTGTCACGGCGGAGGTTGCGGGTTCGAGCCCCGTAGACTCCGGAGATTCTCAACGCTTCCGCCCGCCGATTGTCCAAGAGTGACCGTGAGAATCCTGCACTTCGCTCCACTTTTTTTCGCGGTTAGCCTTGTCCAGGCGGGGGAACTGTTGCCGACCACGCGCGGGACAAGCTGGACTTATGACGCCACCGAAGAAGATGGCGCAAACGCTTCGCGCCATTCGGTCGTGACGAGGCGATTCGACGGCACCGAGGAAGCGAATGGCCGCCAACTCTTCAAGCTGCAAACGTTTACCGACGGCAAATTGTCCCTTACCGAATTGGTCGCGGTGGACAAGGAAGGCGTGCGCTCCGCCGCCACGCATGATGGCGACGGAAACGTGAAATCATTGCCCGCGCCCGTGGTAGTCGTGCCGAAAAACTTAGCCACCGGTGTGACGTGGAAAGTCGAGGGTGAAGTGCGCGGCGTCGCCATGCATCAAAGCTGGCGAATCCTCGGGACCGAAGATGTGGCGGTGCCGGCCGGGACGTTTACTGCTTTTCGTTTTCAAGGCGAACAAACGATGCCGGCGGCGATTGTCTCCGACCGCTGGTTCATACCCGGAATCGGTTTTATCAAGGAAGTGACGACGATGCGCGGGCCGGGCGGCGACTTGTTAGGCCGGCGGACGCTCGAGCTGCGAAGTTTGCCGCGCGTCGCCGCCGCGCCCACGCCGGCCGCGAACTCGAAATTGGTGGTCGGCGTTTCGAGCCGCCCCATCGGGGCTTTCGAGACGGAGATTTCGCCGGAGGCGCCGAACCTTTACGCGCGCTGGGAAGGAACCGGGCTGCGCGACAAAGCGAAAATCCGCGCCGTCTGGATCGCCGAGAATGTGGGCGATATCGCGCCGCCAAACTACCAGATTGACGATGCCACCACCATCACCAGCTCCGCGGACGCACACGGCCTGTTTACGCTGACGCGTCCGCCGTCCGGCTGGGCGGAAGGAAAATATCGCGTCGAGTTTTATCTCGATGGCGCGCTGGTGCAGAGCGTGCCGTTGCGCATTCGCAGTCGCGAATCGCCCTCGGCCACGCCGTTCAATCTGCATTCCGAAGTTCCGTAAAGCTCGCGCGAATCGTCATCCCGAGCGCAGCCGAGGGATCCCATGGAAATGAGCTTAAAGGTTTCGCAACGGGATCCCTCGACTGCACTCGGGATGACCTTTCAAACACACGCTTAGAGCAGATCGAGCTGCGCGCCGAGGGGCTTCGCAATTTCGGCAAAGCGCACGCCCACTCCCATCAAACGCACGGCTTTTCCCGTGCGACTAAACGCCTCGCCGAGCAACGTCGTAAAATGATCGAGCGTGGGAGCGAGACCGGCTCGCTCGACCGTGGTGCGCGTGAAATCGGCGAACTTCAGCTTCACAAAAATCTTCGTGATTACCCGCGTCGATTCCTTCTGCGCCACGTCGGCCATCAGCTCCTCGAACAACTCTTCCAGGCGCTCTTCGCATTGTTCGAGCGTCGTCAGATCGATGGAGAAAGTTTCTTCATTACTGAGCGATTTGCGCGCGCGATCGGGCTCGACCACGCGGTCATCGATCCCGCGCGCCAGATCGTAGAGTTCGCCGCCGAATTTTCCGAAATGCTCCTGCAACTGTACGCGCGTGAAGCGCTGCAGTTCGCCGCATGTTTTCACACCCAGCGCATCCACCTTCTTTTCCGTGACTGCGCCGATCCCCCAAATTTTTCGCACCGGCAACTCGGCCATGAACTCCGCCACATCTTCCGGCGCGACTTCGAACTGGCCGTTCGGCTTTTTGATTTCGCCGGCAATCTTTGCGATCAACTTGTTAGGGCCAATACCGGCCGACGCCGTCAGTTTCGTTTTCGCGAAAATCAATTCGCGGATGACTTGCGCGAGCGGCCCGGGCGCGCTGGGATGTGCCGTCACATCGAGATAGGCTTCATCGAGTGAGAGCGGTTCCACGAGCGGCGTGAAGCGATGCAGGATCGCGCGAATGGCGGCGGACTCGCGGCGATAAACATCGAAACGCGTCGGCAGCACGATCAATTGCGGGCAACGTTGCAGCGCCATAAACGTCGGCATGGCTGAGTGCACGCCGAATTTGCGCGCCTCGTAATTGCAAGTCGTGAGTACGCCGCGCCGATCACGCCCACCGGTTTGCCGCGCAGCTTCGGCTGATCGCGCACCTCGATCGCCGCGTAAAAGCAATCCATATCGAGATGGATGATCTTGCGCGGCGGCGGCAACTTTTCCGGCATGTCCGGAATTTCGCGCGGTCTGGCTAAACGCGAAAGCCGGAGCTGTCCGCTGCTTCGCGGTCATTCCGAGCGAAGTCGAGGAATCCCGTCGCGCCACCTGTAAGCATGGCCGCCCTCGCGGCGCGCCCGGCGGTCGCACCCTACCATTCTGCTCAGCGCAAGCGCTCCGCTCACTTCGCCGGCTTCATCCCGAGTTGATCGAACAAAAAGCTGTACACATCCGCCTGTTGCTTGATCCGTTCGCTCAACGCCGTCCCGATCCCGTGGCCTGCACTCGTCGTCGTGCGCAACAAAATCGGATGCTCCGATTTGTTCGCCGCCTGAAGGCGCGCCGTCATCTTGCGCGAATGATACGGCGCGACCCGTCCATCGTTCGCGCCCGTCATCATGAGAACGGCCGGATACTTCGTCCCATCTACCACGTGATGATACGGCGAGTAGGCATACAGCGCCTTGAACTGCGCTTCATTCTTCACCGTGCCGAACTCCGTCACATTAAACGCCCCGTTCGGCGCCAGCTCCACCCGCAGCATGTCGTAAATACCGACCGCCGACATGACCGCCCTCATCAAATCCGGATGCTGCGTGATCATCGCGCCCATCAGCAAGCCGCCATTGCTGCCGCCCATCAGCGCGAGCTTGCCCGGGTTCGTATATTTCTGATCGATCAGGAACTGCGCGGCCGCAGTGAAATCATCGAACACATTTTGTTTATTCGTTAGGTTGCCGCCCTTGTGCCATTCCTCGCCGAATTCGCCGCCGCCCCGAATGTTCGCCACCACATAAATGCCGCCGCGATCGAACCAAAGCCGCTGCGTGAAATCGAACCGCGGCGACATGCTGATGCTGTAACCACCGTAGCCATAGAGCAGCGTCGGGTTGCTGCCGTCGAGCTTCGTCCCTTTCCGCTTCATGATGTTGAGCGGAACCCTGGTGCCATCCTTCGAGGTCGCGAAGTCGCGCGTCACTTCGATGTCGTCGAAAGAAACCGGCGACGTGCTGGCCAGTGCGGTCTTCACCGGATCGGTCTTGTCCGCCGCGACGCGAAGCCACGCCGCTGGCGCGACGTAGCTCAGGTCCTTGAACAAGAGCGAGCCGTCCTCGAGCCCTGTCATTTCCTGCACGTTCGAAATCGACGGCACCGGAATGGTGACGCCGTTTTTGCCCTGCAAGTCGAACCGCCGGATCTGCGACGGTCCGCCTAACAAGTCGCCGATATAAAGCGCCTTTTTTGTCGGCACGAGCGTCGCTACGACCGCTTCGCTAGCCGGCACGATCTCCGTCGCCTTGCTCAACTCCGGCGTCGCCAACGGCAACCGCAGCACCTTCCCGCGCGGCGCGTTGGCCCGCGACAGCAGGTAAATCGCACCGTCCCGGCCAATCCGTGCCGCTTTCACCTGATCGCTGAACTGCGCGATCTGCTGCCACTTCCCATCCGGGCCTAACAAGTAAAAAGCGAAGTCGCCGCCATCGCCATTCGCCACCGTGGCGAGCACATATTTTCCATCCTTCGACGATTCCAGCACGATCTCCGCGATGCGCGGGAACTCCTTGCCGATCGCGTAAGTGTCCTTGCTCTCCGGCGTGCCGAGTTTGTGAAAATAAACCTGCTGATAAAAATTCACATCCGCCGCCGGCCGCTCGCCTTTGCGCGGAAAACGCGTGTAGTAAACGCCCGTCCCGTCACCATTCCAGGCCGCGCTCCCGCCCGCCGTCGGGTATTGCACATGCGCGATGGTGTCGCCGATTTCCTTGCCGCTGGTCGCATCGTAAAAATGGAGGGTGCCGTCCTCGCTTCCGCCTTTCGAAATGGAAACCGCGAGCTTCTTGCCGTCGAGCGACGGCTCAAACCAATCGATCGCCGTCGTCCCCTTCGCGTCGATCTTGTTGGGATCGACCAGCACCTTCTCCGATTTCAAATCATCGGCCGAGGCCAGCCTAACGAGCATCGGTTGCTGCTTGGGTGGTTGAAATTTCATGGTGAAAAGCACACCGCCGCGCGCAATCAGATTGAAATAATTCGGCGACGTTTTCGCGTACCAATCGGTCAATTGCTGCGCGATCTGCGCGTGATCCGGCACACCGTCGAGGTAGGCGCGAGTCCGCTTGTTCTCCGCGTCCGACCACGCCTTCACCGCGGGATCGTCATCGTTTTCGAGCCACTGATAATCGTCCGTCACCTTGACGCCGTGGTACTCGTTCACGACCGGCTTCTTCTTCGCGGCCGGCGCTGGCTTCAGCTCCGCCGCGCCCGCCTTCAACATCAGCAATCCCAACATTCCTGCGACTAACAACAGCAAGCGATTCGTCTTCATCTTAACGACCAAGAACGCCGCAAAGTCCTGGCTACGCAACCGCCTGCCCCGCGGCGCCCACTCTTGCCGCATCGGCCGGGTCCGCGTATCTTCCATGTATCTACATGAAAACTATTCTTCAAAAATGGGGCAACAGCCTCGCTTTGCGTATCCCGAGTGCAGTTGCCACGGAGATCGCGGTGGGAGAAGGCCACGCCGTCGACCTGCGGGTAACCAAAGGTCGCCTCGTGGTCGCGCCCCTGACTAGGAAGGAATACGATTTGTCCGATCTTATTTCCGGCATCACCGCGAAGAATCGACACACCGAAATCGGGACCGGAAAGCCCCGCGGCCAGGAGCGCTGGTAGATGGCCGCCCGTTACGTGCCAGATCGCGGTGAGGTCGTCTGGCTGCAGTTCGACCCGCAAGCAGGGCGAACAAGCGGGTCATCGTCCCGCTATTGTCCTCTCCCCTCGGGCCTATAATCGCGCTTCAGGATTGGCCCTCTGCTGTCCAATCACGAGTCGAACAAAAGGTTATCCCTTTGAAGTTCACCTTCCTTCCGACTTCGCCGTAGAAGGCGTTGTGCTTTGCGATCAGGTGAAGAGCCTGGACTGGAACGCGCGGCGCTGCCGGTTGGCTGCGAAACTACCAGAGCCAATCCTCGAAGACATCCTTGCCAAAGCTCGCGCTCTGCTCCGCTGACGCTGAAGTGCAATCATTGCCGTGTCATGCGGCGAGGCGCGAACCGCAAAAGCAGCGCCAGCCCCACACAAATCCAGCCGAACCAATCGCCGAAGCGCGCGTAGAAAGTTGGCGCGGCGTTCATCGCCAACGGGACTTGCGCGAGAACCGACGTGCCCGGAAAAACGCGCTCCGCTTTTCCGTGACGAAACGCCCGTAGCGTTCGCCCGCCGGAAGAAGGCGGCTCTTGCCGGAGCGGCAGGTGGCTGCGATAAGAATGAAAGTGCAACTTCCTGGCCGTGGCTGATCTCGTTTCAAAAATTGTCGAGACCCCGGCCGCTGGGCCCGCCAAACCGAGTCGCAAACGAGCGCTCCCGCCGCTCGCCTTTTGGTTGCTCGCCGTCGTCATCGGGCTCGTCGGCGGTTTGGGCGCGGTCGTCTTCCGCGGGATGATCGCATTTTTTCATAACCTGTTTTTCCTGGGACAAGTCTCCTTCTTTTACGAGGCCAACGTCCACACCCCGCCCAGCCCGTGGGGCGCATGGATCATTCTTGTGCCGGTGATCGGTGGGATCGGCGTGACCTGGCTGGTGAAAACATTTGCACCGGAAGCGCGCGGTCACGGCGTGCCCGAAGTGATGGACGCCATCTATTATAACAAGAGCATCATTCGCCCGCAGGTATCGGTGATAAAGGCGCTCGCCTCCGCGCTCTCCATCGGCAGCGGCGGCTCGGTCGGGCGCGAAGGTCCGATCATCCAGATCGGTTCGGCTTTTGGCTCGAGCGTCGGCCAATGGCTGCGCATCCCGGCCTGGCAGCGCACCACCTTGATCGCAGCCGGCGCGGGCGCAGGCATCGCGGCCACCTTCAACACGCCGATCGGCGGCGTCCTCTTCGCCGCGGAGTTGCTCCTGCACGAAATCAGCGTCTGGACGCTGGTCCCGGTCGTCATTTCGACCGCGAGCGCAAGTTACGTGGGACGCTATTTCTTCGGTCCGAATCCAGCCTTCGCCATCCCGGAGTTGCGCATGGATTACTTCCACCTCACCCATCCGCTGCTTCTCATCGCTTACGTTGGGCTGGGGTTGCTCATTGGTTTGGTCTCGGTGCTCTACATCCGGTCGATCTACGCCTTCGAGGATTTTTTCGACCAGAAAATTCGCAATCCCTATCTGCGGCATGCGAGCGGCATGCTGGTGCTCGGCATTTTGATGTATGTCCTGCTTCGGCAAACCGGCTCGTATCACATCGAAGGCGTCGGTTACGCCACCATTCAAGGAGTGCTTTCCGGCACGCTCTCCTCGGTCTGGCTGCTTTTGCTGCTTTTTGTGCTCAAGCTTTTTGCCACCTCACTGACGCTCGGCTCAGGCGCATCGGGCGGCGTCTTCTCGCCTGCTCTTTTTCTCGGAGCAACGCTGGGCAGCGCCTACGGAATCGTGCTGCACCTGATTTTTCCAAGCGCGGAAATCAGTCCGGCCGCCTTTGCCGTCGTCGGCATGGCCGGCATCGTCGGTGGCACGACCGGCGCAGCCATCACCGCCATCGTCATGATTTTCGAAATGACGCTCGACTACGGCGTCATCGTTCCGATGACGATCACGGTGGCGATCGCTTACGGATTGCGAAAGATGATTTCGAACGAAAGCATCTACACCTTGAAGCTGCACCGGCGCGGCCATCGCATGCCGAGCGCGATGCAGGCGAACATTCAATACATGAAACCGGCGCGCGAGCTGACGCATGCCCGGATCATCCGGTTGCCCGCCGACATGACCTTGCCGGAACTGGCCATCATTCTTCCTTCCTATCCCGCCGACGCCTGTTTTCTCGCCATGGAGAAGAACAGAATTAACGGCGTCATCACGATCAACGCCGCGCTGCACGCCGTGCGGCATCCGCGCCAGGATACGACCATTGCCGAGATCGCCTCGCAAGGCTACGCCGTCATCAGCTCCGACACTTCGGTCTTTGAGATCCTGACCAAGTTGCGACTTGATGGCACCGAAGTGTTTCTAATGGCGCCCGGCCGGCGCGAAGATGCCGCGGCTGGGATACAACATTGGATCTCGAAGGAATCGATCGCCGATTCACTCATCGACGCCATCGAGCTCTTCGCGGATTAAGAGCGCCTCGGTCGAGCCGCCGCCGTCCCGAGCGAAAGGTCGGGTGAGGAGAAATCATCCGCAGATTGCGCAGATTTCCGCAGATTCTCTCAGAAATTAAAATCTGCGACGCGGAGCACACCAACCCGTCTTTAGGCAAATCGTCGATCGTATTCGCGAGAAACACGAGTTAGCACCGAGGAATATTCCATCTCGGTGGTTTCGAGATTTACCCATTCAAATGGAAACGGCTTTGCATTCGTCGCCCGGAAACGCAGCACTTGAAATTCATCGACCGCCGCGCGCGCTTTCTCGTTAAGCCGTTGCTCGGCTTGAGCGGCTTCCTGAATCGGATGCTTGTATTTTTTACCATCCGTCGGCCATTTACGACGGCCTTCGAAGGAAACGTATTTGTCCGCGAAATTGATACCCACGAAGGCAACACAAATCGGATTTCCACCTCCGCGCTTAAACTGGCTGGCCTGATTCACAAGGTCGCTAATTACGCGATCGATTTGCTTGATCATTGCCTTTGCCAGGATCTTGGTTTCGGCCCCAATCTCAATCGTCGCAACCGGCCCCCGAGCGACCAGAATTCCCTTCTGCGTGAGCGCCACAGCTGCCGGCACCAATTCCCCGAAAGTGCCGTCACCGCGCCGACCCGGTTTGCCCGTCATCAAATTTCTTAGATTCACAACGCGTTCGTGATGTTGAACGCGCGCCATGAATGTGGCCGATTTTTCGAGAGTGGTCAGATCTTCGTAAAGCTGCGATGCGACCATATCGCCCAGGTTCGCGACGCGATGTCGGTAAGGCTTGCCCTCGAAAAGTCCACGAAACGTTCTGAGGAGCCCGTACTTCTCCTCGGTCATTGTTTCACTTCGAGGTTCGCGTGGGTCGCACCAAACATTCGAGGCATTGCCGTCGCGAGTTTGAGCCGCTGCGCGGCCAGCTTCAGATAGGCAGGTTCAATCTCGTTGGCGATGCTATTACGGCCCGTCGTGATCGCCGCGAGGCTGGTGGTGCCAGTACCAGAGAATGGATCGAGAATCGTATCCCCTGCGAAGGAGAAGAGTTTGATCAAGCGCTCCGCCAAATTTTCGGGATAAGGCGCCGGATGCCCGCGGCGAGTCGATTCGCCCTTGATATCGAACCACGCGGAACGCAGCCAGGATTTCATCTCTTCCTTTTTCAACATTGAGAGTGCCTTTTGCATAGCCGACGGCGATCGATATTCGCCCCCTTTCCGCAAAAAGAGAATGTACTCAGCGTCGTTTTTGATGATGGCTCCGGGTTGATACGGCTTTCCGTAGAATCCGGCTCCGTTGCCCTTCGCCTCAGTAACTCCATTCGCGATTTTGAACCAAAGAATCGGAGTAAGAGCGTCCAGTCCAAAGGATCGCGCACGGACCATGATATCTGCGTGCAGCGGCATAACACGATGCCGGCCTTGTTTCCGAGGAATGCAGACATCACCCACCACACAACAAATCCTCCCGCCTGGAACCAACACTCGCGCGCACTCTCGCCAAACCTTGTCCAACTCGTCTAAAAAGCGGTCGTAGTCCGCGATCTCGCCTAGCTGCTGATCATTTTCTTCATATTTCTTGAGCGTCCAGTACGGAGGCGAGGTCACCACAAGATGGACGCTTTGATTTGCGATCCATGAGAGGTCTCGTGCATCTCCTCGTCGCAGGACGTGCGATGTGACGTCGAAGGGAGCCGGCCAGGGTCGCGTGCGAAAATGCGAATTCAGCGCGAGCAACTGCTCAATCGCGCCGCGTTTGTTATCGGAAAACTCGGTCAATACTTTTGCAGGATCGAGCGCCTTTGTAGACACATCGGGGCGTTTGGCTTTCGGACGATGATGCCGAAATCCGTTCGCGGCTCCGTTGCCCTGGTTGCGGACCAGATAAAGCTGCTCCTCCTCTTTAACGACAGGCGAGAGCTTTTTCACAGGAGCCGTCGCGTCGCGCATGGGAATTCTTTACCACGTGGTCTCTCGGCATTCTATCAAATACGATGTGCCATCGCTGGTCTCACCACGGAATGACTTTGCGGTCCCTAACGAATTGGCCGGTGAAATCCTGCGGCGCTTCGGCGGCGAGCCAGACGATGCCGGCGGCGCCTTCGGCGATGGAGCGGGTGGCGCCCTCGCCGCCCATGTCGGTGCGGACCCAGCCGGGGCAAACGCAGTTGACCGCGAACTTCGGCAGTGCGGCGGCAAGCTGCACGGTGACGCCGTTAAGCGCGGTCTTCGAGACGCAATAGGTCGGCGCCCAGCCATCCGCGCCGCCGTCGAGCTGACCGCCGCCGCTCGAGACATTGATGATGCGCGGCGTGTCGCTCTTTTCCAAAAGCGGGACGAAGGCCCGCGCAACCAGCCACGGGCCGAGCGTATTCGTGCGCAGCGTCTTTTCGAAAATTTCCGGCGTGATGGTGAGCGCGCCTTTGTCTTCATCGAGACAAATACCGGCGTTATTGACGAGGACGTCGAGGCGATCAGCGTGACGCGAAAGTTCCGCGAACGCGCGATCAATGCTGGCGGGATCGGCGATGTCGAGCGCGATGAAATTCGCCTCGCCATCGTTGATGCGCGCGGCGGCGGCCCGGCCGGCTTCATCATTGCGCGCGCCGAGAAAAACACGGAAGCCCATGCGTGCGAGTTCTCGCGCGACTTCGAATCCAATCCCTTTATTGGCGCCCGTGACGAGCGCGATCTTTTTGGTTCTCATGCGACGGCAATCTCCGCTCTACGACAGGCCCGCGCCAGCAACGCAGATATTTGAATTTGGAAGCCAGGAATCCAGAAGGAATGGAATGAATCAGGAAAGCAGGAACTCAGGAAAGAATTCGAAGATCCCGTGTTCACCTGCGCGAGGAAATTATCCTGCCCCTTTCCCCGACTCAGTGTTCTCCGTGACCTCTGTGGTGAATTCTCTGTCGAATTTGGAAGCCAGCAGGCCGGCAAAAGGAACCAGCCTAACGAGGTCTAGTTATTCTTCCTTCGATTCGGGAACGGCATTTTCGGCGGCCTGGAAGCCGATCTTCGAATGGGTGCCGTCACAGAATGGCTTTTCGGTAGAGGCGCCGCAGCGGCAAAGGGCCATGCGTTTCTCCGCCGGATAGGTGTTGCCCTCGGCGTCTTTTAATTCCACGTCGCCTTTCACGATAAGCGGGCCGTTCTTGATGATGTCGATGGTTACGTCAGCCATGACGGAACGTTAAGCCGGAGTTTTGATTTGGAAACCACGAAGCCAGGGGCGAAGAAAACGCCTAACGACCGAGGCCGTAATTGGCGAGGCGTTTGGTGAGGCGGCGTTCCCAGCGGCGGACGGCGCTGGCGCGCGTGCCGGAACGGGTCGCCGCAATGTATTTCTCTTTTTCCTTGCGAATGGCCGTGCTCTCGGCCGTGCAAAAGGCGCGCAGCTTTTGGTTTAGATCGGTGAGTGCTTCAGCGCGCGTTTTGCCGCGGCCAGTCGGCAATTTTTCGAGCGGGGTCGCAGCCAATTTGCGCGCGTGCACTTCCTGGATGTCGCTCAGCACCTGCAAATACGGCAGGCGCTCCTCCAGTTTGTCATCGCCCCCGAGCCGGCCGGAAGCGGGCTGGTTCATGCCCGAGTAAATCCGCCAATTCCCGACTTGTGCGCAGATATTGCCGCCGTCGCACGGTTGCGATTTCACATCATGGCGGAAGCTTAGAAATTGTTGCGTCCAAACCGGCGCGCCGGTCGGGCTTTCGGGCCGCACCGAAAAATCTTCGACGTGAAGTTGATGGTAGGGAAGCATCCCGCGCTTGATCAATTCCCGCCATTCCTTCGATTGATGATCGAAGAGGTAATTCGTCTGGCCAAAGGCCAGAGGAGCGAGTATCAGCAACGCGAACGGCAGGAGGAACTTCGGTTTCATGCCGACGCTTTAGCAAGAGTTTCGCGTTCCCGCCACCAAAAAAAATGGGGCTTCCGGCTAACGAGCTCGCAAGTCTGCAAACGCGGCGCCAAGACGCCTTAACAAATCGCGAGGCAGCAGCGATTCTTCGCTCGCTTCTCCCCTGGCCACTACGATTTCCGCCGCGCGCCCGCAGAGCCACGCTCCCAGCCGCGCCGCATCATAACTGGACAGCCCACGCGCCATGAGCGCGGCGCACACTCCAGTGAGCACGTCGCCCATCCCGCCGGTCGCCATGCCGGGATTGCCGGTGGTGTTGAAGCTGAGCGGCTCGCCGCGTTCCGCCACAATCGTGCGGCTTCCTTTATAGAGAAGCGCCACCGGATATTTCCGGCAGAAATGTTGCGCAATCTGCGGGCGCGTTCCCTTGGCCGAGGGGAACAATCGCTTCATCTCCCCGGGATGCGGCGTAAGCAGCCGCGGACCCGCGCATTGCCGCAAGGCGCGCATTTTGGTCGAGAGAATATTGAGCGCGTCTGCGTCGATCACCATCGGTTGCGTCGCATTGCGAATGAACTCGAGAATCTCCGGGGCATGGGCACGTCCGAGGCCAGGCCCGATTCCCCAGGCATCCACTTCCTCGTTGCCTAACGAGGTGTAGGCGGAAATCGGTTTCACCATCGCCTCGATCGGCGCCGCACTCGCGACGATCTCGTAAATTTCTTCCGGCACAAAAACTTCGACGAGGCCCGCGCCCGCGCGCAACGCGCCGAGCGCGGAAAGGACCGCGGCTCCCGTAAACCCTTTCGAACCGGCGACGATGCCGACACGGCCGCACTGATTCTTGTAAGTGCCAAAGGCACGGCGCGGCGCCAGCTCGCGCAAACTCTGCGGCGTCGCGACCAGGCCTGCGGAACGCGTCGGCAAGTTTTTCCGCAACGCCGCCAGCTCCACCACTTCGAGGCGCCCGACAAAATCGAGCGCTTCATCCGCGAGCAAACCTTTCTTCGCAAAACCGATCGTCACTGTGAAATCGGCGACGACGGCATCGCGGTCACCGCGCCCGCTTTCGCCGTCGAGACCGGTCGGCAGATCGATGGCGAAGACGAAGGCGTTCGCGTGGCGGCGCAGACGATTGATTTCGCGACAAGCTTTGCGAATCGGCTCGCGCAACGGCGGCTTAGCCCCGAGCCCGAGCAAGCCGTCGAGTATAATCAATGGTGCATCCGGCGCCGGATCGAAACGGCGTCGCGTTTCCACCGCGCGCAATTCCCGCAGCTTGCGCACAGGTAATTCGCCGAGGTCCTTGTCCGGGTAAGGCAGTTGCAACTCGATCGTCCAATGCGCAGCCGAAAGATGGCGGGCCGCGACGAGTGCATCGCCGCCATTGTTGCCCTTGCCTGCAAAAATCAGACAGCGGCCCGGTCGCGGAAAAAATTTCCGTACACTGCGCGCGAGGCCTTCGCCCGCTTGTTCCATCAAACGCTCCGCCGTGGTCCCGCGGGCGAAGGTCGCTTTTTCAGCCGCCCGCATTTGCGCCGCCGTGACAATGGGCGAGTCCAATTAATCCTCCGACTTTTTCTTCTTTTCCTTGGTGCTCTTCTTTTTCTTCGTGCTCTTCTTCGAAGTCGATTTCTTCGATTTCGATCTCTTATGGTGATGCGACCTGGAATGCCGCGAACGCCTGCTGCGATGCGTGGATCTATGCTCCGCTGGCGCCTTGATGAAATCGGTGCCGCCATTGAAAGGCTGCGCTTCCACTTCGGTTGCCGCCGGATAGTTGCGGGAAGCGGGCGCGCGCACCACCAGCGGCGGTTGGCCCATGATGCCGCGAGCAATGTTTTCGGCCAGCGTCTGCCGATAGGACGCCTTCAACGCCAGGCGCGCTTCCATTGGGTTGGTGAGAAAGCCGCACTCCACGAGCACGCTGGGAATGCTGGTCCGTCGCAAAACGTAATAGCCGCGGCGGCGAATCCCGCGGTTCTCCGAGGGCGCACCGGCGAGCACGTTTTTGTGAATGTTGGCCGCCAGCCGGGTGGAATCGCGACGGTAGTAATAGGTCTCGATACCGTTCGCGCCAGCGCGCGTGGAGGAGTTGAAGTGAACGCAAACGAAAATGGCGTTGCGATACGAATTCGCGATGGCCACGCGACGTGGCAACGGCACGAACACATCCGAATCACGTGTCATGACCACGCGATAACCGGCTCTGCGCAGCAGGTCGCGCAGCCGCTGCGAAACATCGAGCGCCATCGACTTTTCCGCCACGCGCTGCCCCGGAATGCCGCCTCGATCGAAGCCGCCGTGCCCGGCATCGACGATCACGAGCGGCCTCCTGTCGGAAGACCCGCGCGTCGAACGCCGCGGCGCGCCGTCGGCGCCGGTGAGGCTGAGAAGGAGAATGCCGGCGAGGGCCAGAACGCGCGCTCCGGCCATGAAAAAGGAGCTGTGCCTCATCGTGGATCGCCATCGTCCGGCGCCGAAGCCGGACGGGCGGAAAGTTTAGGGACGTTCGGGCGAATGTTGCGGGCGACGGCGGTGGCCTGCATGCCGCCGCGAATGGCAATCGCGCCATTGGCGGTGTGAAGGAGGCGCGGGCGCGTTTTCGCTTCGAGCAGGCGATCCTTCTTCAAGAGCGCGCCATCCAGCCCAATGTGCGCGTAGGCCCAGGTGCGCGGAGCCACGCAATGCAGAACATGCAGTTGATTCGCGCGATCGATTTCGGCCTGCGGTTCGTCCATGCTCAGAATGCGGCCTAACGAGTAAGCGGCGTAGACCGCGCCGGAATCCTTATTCTCCACGCGCACGTAAAGCGAGGTGTGATCGGCAAACCGGTTCGTCATGAGCGAATAAGTACGCGTTTCCCCGGCGCCGTCCATTCCTTCGGGAACGCCGACGGTCTTGCGCCAGATGGTATGCGCTTTGGTGATCTGAAAAATCTTCGGCTGCGAATAAAAGTATTTGTTGAGATCGGCGAAGAAAACATTCGCGCGCACGCGGTAGTTGCCGAGATCGTGCACGGGATAGAGGGGCGCGAGATCGACTTTGCGCGTGACGGTTTTGCCCGACTCGATTTTGAGGGGCGGCCCGGCCTGATCGGTGACCGGCGCAATCGGCTGGCCATCGCGCGAGCTGATCTCAAAGCCAAACCAATGCTGGCCACCGCCGTCGCGCAACTCGACATCGCGCCCGGCCAGATTGGTCACCGTAAGAGTGGCGACAATCGGTTCGTAAGAGACGTACTGGAGGCGGTGCAATTTCAGGCCGACCTGGATTTGCGCCTGCGCCGTCCCGGCCAGCAAAAGCAGCAGCACGACAAATGTCCCCGGTTTCATGGCGCGTAAAATAGTTGAATTCGATGGAGATGAAAGCGCTACGAACGAGCGGCGCCTTTTTTCGGCGTGCACGAAGAGCACTTGCATTCACTGCGTGGGCGCGGTGAAGGGCGGCGGGAACAAATTGAGCAGGCGATTGGGATCGGCCCGCACCGCTTGCAACTGGTCGCGATAATAGACGCGCACGATGTAGCCCAGATATTTTCGCTGGCCGGTTTCGGCCGGCTCGCTGTGGGCCGGCGTCTTGCGGACGCGCGCTCTTCTTCCGGGCATCGGCGGAATCACTTTGGCGGCCGCGGCGGTCAAGGCGGCGTCCGACGTGCTGGCCGAATCTTTTTTCTGCCGCAGATAAGTGACGGAGAGAATCTCGGGATTGGCGTCCGACCAATTATGATGCGGCGTCAGCCACTCGTAGCTCACATCGGCATCGGTCAGCACAACGCGGGCATCGTCGACCGTATCGTAGAAGAAGACCTGAATTTTCACTTTCGTGAAATCGATCGAAGCATTCTCGCGCGCTTTCACACCGACGCGCAACGTCAGGTGCATGTCCGCATCGGGATCCTGCACCACGGTCGGCGTGAGCTCGGTCACGCCGAAACTCGAGCCCTCGGGGATGCCTTCCATATTATAGGATGGCGAATTGGTGACGTGCGTGTTGGAGTTGTCGGCCGGCACGCCGACCTTCAACTTGAGCTGGGCCAGCTCGAAGAGCGGACCGGCCGATGACCCGATGTCCTCCACGCGATGCCAGGTTTCATTCGAGCGATCGAAGAGCTGGATCGATTCGTAAATCATCGCCATCCCAGCGAGCACTTCGGCGTTCTTGGGATCGATTTGGAGCGCCTGCTTCAAACGTTCCAGGGCATTGGTCGTGTCGCCGCGCTCGCGCAATTGTCTCGCTTCCTCGATCAAACTTTCCACCGGCGCACCGGGCGGTTTGGCAATGGCGGCCACTGGTTTTGGTACGAACGCGGGCTGCGGCGTCGCCGCTGCGACGGGGACGGGCGTCGGTGCCACGACGGTTACGGCCGGTGTCGTCGAACGATAACTGGCCCGTGCCTGCGAGGCATAATGAAAGACGACCGCGCCGATCTCGAATAGGCCGAGGAACGCGACAAAACTGAGCGCGATGGCAAAGGTTTTGTCCGAGCGAAAAACGGATTGGAAAGGAATGGCTCGCATTTGCTGGAAAAAAAAAGCGCGCGGGGGGCACGGGGAGAGACCATCACCCGGCCTCCAGCGCTCAATTTTTTCTAACGGGAAATGTCGTTTTGACCGAGGAGTTTGAACCCTTCGCCCTGCAAAACCGACATGGCGCACTCTGTGTCGTCCACATGCAGAGCGAGCGCGGCCATCCCGCGCGGGCGCGTCAGGAGCGCGTAGGTAAAATGGACATTCACTTCGGCCATGAGAAGCGCGGCCAGCAGTTTGGAAAGTTGCGTCGCCACTTCGCGGATCTCGACCACCAGCATCTCGCTGACGCCGAACGGGACATTGTGTTCGCCGAAGAGTTCCTCGACGCGCTCCGGGTCGCTCACCACCATGCGCGCGATCGCCGAATCAGTCGATTCCGTGATGCTGAGCGCGACCAAATGCGTGTGACTCGCTCCCAGGAGCTTCACCACGTCGAGCATGGCGCCCACTTTATTAGGGAGAAACACCGAGAACTGCTTGACCAGAGGTCCGCCGATTTTGGAAGTGGTTTCGGGTAAATCAACAGCCATGCCGCAGAACGCACTATCTCGCCGCGCCGCCCTTTTTTGCAACCGATAAGTGGGTTTCACCGGGGCGAGCCTTCCCAATGCGCGGTTTCTGCCTAAGATCGGGGCGCAATGGACGAAGAGAACGATTTGATCGCGCAGCGGCGTGAAAAAATGGAGGCGTTGCGCGCGCGCGGCGTGCGTCCGTTTGGCGCAGCCTTTGAGACGAGCGGCAACGTCGCCGAAGTGTGCGCGAAGTTTCAGGAAGGCGAAACGTTGCGCGTCGCCGGTCGCATCACAGCGCATCGCGACCTGGGGAAAAGCCACTTCGTTGACCTGCGCGACGCGACCGGCCGCATTCAGGTTTATGTGCAGGCCAAGGAACTCGGGGCGGAAACGATGGAGATTTTCGGGCTGCTCGATCTCGGCGATTTCATCGGGGTCGAGGGAAGTTGCTTCCTCACCAAGACTGGCGAGCCGACGCTGAAAGTGCGCGCGCTCGAAGTCCTCTCGAAAACGTTGCGGCCGCTGCCGGAGAAATGGCACGGCTTGCAGGACGTGGAGACGCGTTATCGGCAACGCTATCTCGACCTGATCACGAACGAACCGTCGCGCGTCATTTTCGAAAAGCGGATTGCGATCACGCGCGAAATCCGGCGTTTCATGGAAGCGCGCGGTTTTCTCGAAGTGGAGACGCCGATGTTGCAAGCGGTCCCCGGCGGCGCGGCGGCCGAGCCGTTTCGCACGCATCACAAGGCGCTCGGGCTCGATCTCTATTTGCGCATCGCGCCGGAGCTCTACCTGAAGCGGCTGCTCGTCGGCGGCTACAACAAGGTTTTCGAATTGAATCGCAACTTTCGCAACGAAGGCATTTCGCGGCGGCACAATCCGGAGTTCACCATGCTGGAAGGCTATTGGGCTTATGCGGATTTCGAAAAAATCGCGGACCTAGTCGAGGAACTGATTTGCCACCTTGCTGATAGCGGAAACCGGAAACCGGAAACCGGAGAGAAGATTTTGATCGAACATCGCGACGCGGAGGGAAACGTAACGCGCACGCTCGATCTCAGTCGCCCGTGGCGACGCGCGCGTTATCGCGATCTCATTTGCGAGATCGATCCGAAGTGGTTCGACTACTCGAGCGAGGAACGGCGCGCGCGCTGCACCGAGCTCGGCGTGGAGATCAATCCGCGCATGGCCGATTACGAAGTGACGCAGCAAATCTTTGAGAAACTGATCGAAGAGAAAACGTTCGACCCGCTTTTCGTGACGCATTGCCCGAAGGAATTGGTCCCACTGGCCAAGCAGAACACTGACGACGACTCGTTAGTCGACGTTTACGAATTGATCATCAACGGCCAGGAAATTTCGCCCGGCTACACCGAGTTGAATGATCCGACGGTGCAACGCCAGCGTCTTCTGGAGCAGGCGGGCGAAGAAACGCAAAAGCTCGACGAAGATTTCCTCCTCGCTCTCGAGCATGGAATGCCGCCGGCCGGCGGGTTCGGCATCGGCATCGACCGGCTCGTCATGCTGCTAACGGGCGCGGAATCGATTCGCGACGTGGTTCTTTTTCCGCTCTTGAAACCGAAAAGGGATTAACCAAGAGTTTTACTCATGAAACGCGTCCTCGGCATTGGCGGAATCTTCTTCAAAGCGGCCAACCCGGAAAAGCTAACCGCCTGGTATCAAAAGCATCTTGGCTTGAACGTGGAAGACTGGGGCGGCGTCGCTTTCCAGGAAGGCGCGGGCGCTGATCTCAAACCGAAACGCAAGGCGCAGATCACCTGGTCGCCGTTCGATTCAAACACGAAGCATTTCGAACCGAGCACGAAGCCGTTCATGATCAATTACCGCGTCCAAGATCTCGACGCGCTTCTCGCGCAATTGCGGAGCGAAGGGGTGGAGGTGGAGGAGAAAACGGACCGCTCGGAGTTCGGTTCCTTCGGCTGGATCATGGATCCAGAAGGCAACCGCATCGAGCTGTGGGAACCGCCGGAAGAGAAATAGATCTCTCGGTTAACGCTTCCTGGTTTTGTGGGAAGCGACTGCCGGCATCGCCCGCACACGAGCGGCAGCTCGATTCGCATTAGCCGTATCGCCATTGGCCCGATATTCCTCGGCCAAATGCTGCCAGCCCAAGCGGAAGGTCGGCATCAGTTGCGTGGCCCGCTCGAACGCATTCAACGCATCGCGATGCCGGTTTTGTTTTCGATAAGCGAGGCCGAGATGATCCCAGGCTGCGCCATAGTCCGGCTTCAGTTTCGTCCCTTTGCGCAAATGATCGATGGCGGCATCAGTCTGTCCGTTCATGAGCAGGCAATAGCCGAGCTGCGATTGAATGAGGAAGTCCTGCTTGTCCAATTGGGCAGCCCGGGAGAGCGGACGGATGGCATCGTTCACCCGATTGAAGTTGATGTAGGTGTAACCCAACGTCGCGAGCAGGTCGGCGTCGTCCGGGGAAAGATCGGCCGCACGGATTACGGCGTTGAATGCGCCTTTCGAATCCTTCACGCCGATCTCGGCGCGCGCGAGTTGAATCCACCCTGCGACCGCCGCCGGTGAGACTGCGGTTGCTTTTTTCGCATGCGTCAGGCTGTCCTGCCGATGGCCCAGTTTTTCTTCACACGCGCTCAGGTAAAACCAGCTCAGATACAAATTGGGTTGCAACCGCGTCAGTTTCTGAAAATTGGGAAGCGCCGCGGCGAAGTGACCTTGCGAAGCTTGGGCGTCGCCCAATGCGAAATAGGCAAAGGCAAACTTCGGATCGACGCTGATCGCTTTGCGAAAGGACGCCACCGCTTCTCCATAATGACGGAAGGCGGAAGCGATCACGCCATGCAGACAAGCCGCCGCCGCACTGCGCGGGTAACGGTTCATCAGCTTCTGCGACACTCTCCACGCATCCGCGAATTGCCAGCGATCGATCGAGCTGGTAATTGAGCGCACCATCGGATCTTCCATCGCCGGATCCTTTTGTTCGAGGGCGCGTTGCACTGGCGTCTTCACCAGTTTTTCGGGCGACGGCAGCTTCTTGAGCAATTGATCGATCGAAGCGTCCTGGCCGCGCGCCGTCAGGCAAAGAGCGAAGAGCAAAACCAAGGGAACCATCCGGGGGGCGAATCTTTTCATGGCCGATTTGTAGCGGTTTCACCTTCCCCGTTCCAAGCGAAAAAAAGAGAACTTGTCCGCGATGGAGCGACCTGCTACAGCCGAGGCCATGCTCTCCAGAAATCGCCGGCCGCGGCAACTCCTCCTCTTCTTATTGATCATTGGCCTTTGCGGATTTGGCCGGGAAACTTTTGCCGCCTGCGTCTGGAAAGTGACGGGCCCGCACGGCGGCACACTTTTTCTCGGCGGCTCGATTCATTCGCTGCGCAGCACCGATTATCCCCTGCCGAGCGCCTACAACCGCGCCTTCGAATCTTCGTCACGGCTCGTTTTTGAAGACGACCCCAGCGCCGCTTCCTCCTATCGCCTCCGGCGCTTCTCCAACTCCGGCAAATATTCCGGCCGCGATAGTTTGAAGAACCATCTCGATCCGCGCACTTACGATTATCTGCGCCGCGTCTTTGGGTTGATGCATCTCCCGGAAAAGGATTGGGCAAAGCTACGGCCGTGGGCGTTGGTGCTCGCGCTTTGGTCCGCCGAAGGCGGCGGCTATTCCCAGGAACTTGGCGTCGAAGGTTTTCTCGCGAAGCGCGCGCAGGCCAATTCGATGCCGATCAGCGGGCTCGAATCATTCAACGAGCACATGGAGATCTTTTCGAAAATGACTGACCACCAGGCCGAGCTGCTGCTTTTGCTTACCTTCATCCCTTCCGAGGCTGGCTGCGAAAAGCAGAAACGCCAAATGACGGCGTGGCGGCGGGGCGACGCCGATGCGGTCGCGCGGATGCAACGGGAATCGTTCCGCGATTTTCCCACCTTTTACGATCGGTTGCTGACCGCGCGGAATCGTAATTGGATCCCGAAAATCGAGCGCTACCTGAATAGCGGCCAGGTCTATTTCGTCGTCGCTGGAGCGGCGCACATGGGCGGGCCGCAAGGCGTCATCGCGTTACTCAAAGCGCGCGGCTGTCGCGTCGAGCAAATCTGAAACAGGCGGCAAAATCCTTTGACCGCGCCCGGCGCGTGCTACGTTACTCGCACATGGAAAAGCCCGAAATTACTGCATACCTCAAAACCACCTGCGGCTGGAGCGCGGGCGTGCGGGCCGTGCTCGCGAAATACGACCTTCCCTTCACGGAAAAGGACATCATTCAGAACCCCGCGTTTCGCTGGGAAATGGAAACCAAAAGCGGCCAGCCCCTTTCGCCCTGCGTGGAAGTGAATGGCAAAATGCTGGCCGACGTGAGCGGTGACGAAGTCGAGAATTACCTCATCGAAAGCAAAATCATCGCTTCGAGCGACGCGGAGACCGCGGTGCCGACGAACGCGCCTTGCGCGCACGAACAGCATCCCGAAGGCGCGGTGAAACTGCGCTTGTAGCCTGATCTCGCAGCGTTCATTTCAGATCGCGAAAGACCTTCTCTCAGTGGAAGGTCTTTCTGCTTTCCGGGTCGAAAAAATGTGGAACGCTGATCGCTAACCATGGCCCGTAAGGTCAAAAAGAAGCGGCGCTTCTGGGGCTGGAAGCTCTCGCTTCTCACCGTCCTGCTCGCCCTCGGCTTCGGCACCATTCTGTTTTTCGGCGCCTGGGCGCAGACGTTCGATATGAAGCAGATCGGGCGCATGCCGGAGCGCAACACGGTCTTCGACGTCGATGGCAAAATCTACAGTCGCCTCGCCGGCGCAAATCGATTGCGTGTTTCGATCAAGGATGTTTCCCCCTACTTCATCGACGCACTTCTGGTGCGCGAAGACTCGCGCTTCTACGAGCACGGCGGGCTCGACTGGCGCGGCGTGGCGCGCGCGCTCTACCGCGATGTCATCACGCGCTCGGCCAAGGAAGGCGCCAGCAGCATCACCCAACAGCTCGCCCGCAACAGCCTTCCGCTCGGCGGCCGCACCATCACGCGCAAAATGCTCGAAGCCATGGTCGCGTTTCGCATCGAGCGCGAGTTCACCAAAGATCAGATTCTCGAGCTTTATGTGAACCGAATTTATTTCGGCTCCGGTTGCTACGGCATTGAAACGGCGTCGCAAGCCTACTTTGGCAAAGATGCGGCCAAGTTGAATTTGTCGGAGTCCGCGATGCTCGCCGGATTGATTCGCAGCCCGAACCGGTTCTCGCCTTTGAAGAATCCCGAGGGTGCGAAAATCCAGCGCAACACCGTGATCGATCGCATGCTTGAGTTGAAAAAAATCACGCAGGCGGAAGCACAGCAGGCGAAGGCGACCCAGGTGAACGCGCACCCGCGGCGCGTCGCGCTCATCCAGGAAAATTATGCGATGGACGCCGTGCAACGCGATTTGAACCTGCTCCTCACTCAGGACCAAATCGATAACGGCGGCCTTTACATTTACACGACGCTCGACGCCTCCGTGCAAAACGAAGCGGCCAAGGCGCTCGAAACCCAGCTCTCAAAAATCGAGAAGCTCCCGAATTTCCATCACCCGAAGAAGGCCGATTATCACGTGAAGGAAGACGCGCCCGATGCGGCCATGCCGTATCTCGAAGGCGCCGTTGTGGCGATCGATAACGCGAGCGGCGGCATCCGCGCGCTCGTCGGCGGCCGCGATTATGCACAGAGCAAATTCAATCGTGCGCTGCCGCCGGCCAATCGCCAGGTCGGCTCCTCCTTCAAACCGTTTGTCTACACCCTCGCTTTCATGCATGGCCTTCTGCCGGGCGCGGCCATGAGCGATGGTCCCATTCAACCCGGCGAAATCACCGGCGCGGGCAATTGGTCGCCCGGCAATTCCGACGGCATTTACGGCGGCATCCAGCCGGTGGCCAACGGCCTCATTCGTTCACGCAATACCATGAGCGTGCGCGTCGGCGAATTTGCCGGCCTCGACGACACCCAAAAAATCGCCACGACTCTCGGGCTCAGTAACAACGTGCCGCACGGCGCGGCCATCTACATCGGTTCGTTTGAAACGAACCTCAAAGATCTCACCTCCGCTTACAGCGTCTTCCCCAATGCCGGCGTGCGAAAGCAATCCTACATCGTAGAGCGCATCGACGATCCCGATCATCGCCCGATCTATCGCGCCGCCCACGTCACTTTGCCTGCGCTCGATCCGAGCGCGGCCTGGATGACTTCCCAATTGCTCGAAGAAGTAATGACCCGCGGCACGGCCGCCAGTTCCCGCTCGTTAGGCTTCGATCTGCCCGCCGCCGGCAAGACCGGCACGACCAACGATTACAAGGACGCGTGGTTTCTCGGCTACACCACGTCGATGACCTGCGGCGTGTGGGTCGGATTCGATCAGCCTGCCACCATTATGTCGCGCGGCTACGGCGCGACGCTCGCTCTCCCGGTTTGGGCGCAGGTCATGGAACGCGCCGCCGCGCGCTACCCGGCCGAGCCTTTTCAACCGACCATGCCGATGGCTAAAGCGGTGGTCTGTTCCATTTCCAACCAGCTCGCCACCAGCGGTTGCCAGGGAGCTGGCACCGCCTACGAAATCACTCTCCCTGCCGACAAGGTACCGACCACCGTTTGCCCAGTCCACGGCGGCACCCAAAGCCAGCTCGTCCAGAAATTGCAACAAGCTGGGCGCAAGGCAGCCGAAGCACCTAATAAGTTGATGCAGTCCTTTCGCCGCTTTTTCGGCGGTGGAAAATAGCCGGGAGCGCCGCTCGCGCTCAGTGCGTTTCCGGATCCGTCTTGCGCAACTGCTCGTAATCGGCCGCGGTGTCGATGTCGACCGCCGCCTCGGGAAAAGTAAAAATCGCCACTTCATCGCGGTGGCTGTCGATCATCGTTTTCGCGCCTTCGTTATCCGGCAAAGCGAGCAACTTCGGGAAATGAGCCCGCGCGAAAAACGCCGGCACGCCCAGCGTCTGCGCGTAACTGGTCGCAACGATCGTCTTGCCCGGTTCAATTCTTTTTTTGAGCAGCCGGGCCAAAACCGTCCCATCGATCCAGGGCTGATCGCTCACCAGCAACAAAACGCCTTCGCAATTGTGTTCCTCCCTGCTCAACGCGACCAGGCCGGCGCGAATGGAAGTGCCGAGCCCGCGGCGCCATTCCGCATTATGGACGGCCGAACAACCGCCCGTGTTTCCCACCTCACTCTCGACTTCCTCGCGATCCGCGCCGGTTACGACAATGATCGGCGAACAGTTGGCCATCCGGGCCGCAGAGATCGTGTGATGGAGCAGAGTTTCACCGCGAAAACGGAGCAGTTGCTTCGGCTGCCCCATCCGGCTGGAACCACCGGCGGCAAGGACCACGGCACATGGACGCATCATAGCCTAACGACTCTGAAGGGCTGCGTTCGGTTCGTGATGCGGGCGGTGGATCGGATCTCTTCGCGCACGCAAGGAGTCCGTATCGCCGCCCATGAAAGTTGCCTGAATTTCCGTGACCATGGCGAGCGCGATTTCCTCCGGTGATTCCGCGCCAATATCGAGACCGGCCGGCGCGAAGAGTTCGGAGCGAATTGGCACGCCAGCATCCGCGAGAGCATGGAATAATTGATCGCGCCGACGGCGCGGGCCGAGCAGCGCAACGTATCGCAAACCGAGCGGCAGCAAGCGGGCCAGCGCTGCGTAATCGCGGCCGTAGTTGTGCGTCTTCACGATGGCCGCCGTCCAGGCATCGAATTCGTTAGGCAAGGCAGCGGCCTCTTCCGTCTCGATCACCTGCCAGCCGAGCGTGCGGCCAAACTCTCGCAGCGGCGCGCTATCCGGCCCTTCGCCGATGAGCAGAAGGCGCAGAGGCGGCGTGATCGTCTGGACGAAAGCACCCGGCTCCGTTTCCTCCTCCGGCGCCAGCAGGCGGCTGCCTAACAAATTGGAATTTTCGAATTGCGTCGCCACCTGACAGGCGCGGCGTTCGCGCAGAGCGGCGCCGAGCTCGTCAAGAAGCTGATGCGGCGCGCTTTCGATAAGGATTTCAATGGTGCCGTTGCAACCGTAGCGGAGGCGCGTGTCAAAACTGAGCAGTCGCGGAGCGCCCGTGGCGATGACTTCCTGCGCGCATTCCGCCACCTCTTCTTCGAGACAACCGCCGCTCAACACGCCGATCGTGCTGCGATCGGTGGCCACCAACATGCGCGCGCCGGGCCGCCGATAGCTGGAGCCATGCGCCCTAACGAGTGTGGCGAGTGCCAGTTTTTCGCCGCACCGTTTTTCGAATTCGAAAATGATTTCGCAAACTTCTTTCATGTCATTCCGAGCGAAGCCGAGGAATCCCGTCGTGAAGCTTTAAGGTCACGCCACGGGATCCCTCGACTCCGCTGCGCTCTGCTCGGGATGACCAGGACATCACATCAACTTATCGGGCGTGATCGGCAGGCTGCGGATTCGTTTGCCGGTCGCGTGATAGACCGCATTTGCGACCGCCGCCGCCGTGCCCGTAATGCCGATCTCCCCGAGCCCGCGCGCGCCAATCGGATTGAAGGCGAAATCCGGTTCGCCCACGAAATGCACTTCGATCGGTGGAATATCGGCGTGGGTGGGGACGTGGTATTCGGCGAGGTTCGCCGTCACCGGCAACCCGGTCTTTCCGTCGTAGGCCGTCTCTTCCGTCAAAGCCATGCCGATGCCCATGACGACGCCGCCCAGAATCTGGCTCCGCGCTGTTTTCTCGTTCACGATGCGACCACCGTTTATCACGCTCACGAAACGCGTCACCTGCACGCGCGGCAGAAGCGGATCGATTTTGACTTCACAAAACTGCGCGCCCCACGATTGAAAGGCAAATTTCTCGTTCTCCTCCGGCGCGTGCAACTTACTCTCGACCGCGATCTCGTCTTTTCCCGCGCGCTTCAAAATATCGGTGAAGCTGTCGGACTTCGCGCTCTCGCCTTTCACGCCGATCCGGCCAGGCGCGACCATCGTGATGTCGTCCTTTTTCAAACCATGCAGCGGCGATTTTGCATCGGCGATGGCCAGTTCGGCCAGCGCTTGATGGAGAATGCCTGCGACCTCATGAATGGCTGTGCCGACCGTCCCGGTCGAGTTAGAGCCGCCGGCCACAGGACCAAATGGATACTCCGATTTACCCAGATCGAATGTCACCTTCTCGAACGGAACACCGAGCTGCTCGGAAGAAATTTGCGTGAATGCCGTGTAAGCGCCGGTCCCGAGATCGTGCGTGGCGCACTGCACGGTCGCGCTCCCATCCGCGCGTAAGATGGCTTTGGCGGCCGCCGCCATTTTGTGCGCCGGATAAGTGGCCGTGGCCATACCCCAACCAACGAGCAGATTGCCGTCGCGCATGGAGCCCGGCTGCGGATTGCGTTTGGACCAGCCGAACTTTTCCGCGCCGAGCTGATAGGCTTCCTTTAGATGTTTCGCGCTGAACGGCACATCCTTCGTCGGATGGTTGTCGGCATGATTCGTTAGGCGCAATTGCACCGGATCGATCGAAAGGCCGACAGCCAATTCGTCGAGGGCGCATTCCAGCGCGTAAGTGCCCGGGCATTCACCGGGCGCGCGCATGAACGTCGGTGTGGCGACGTTGACCGGAAAAACAGTTTCCTCCACGCGAATGGTCGGGCTCTCGTACATCAATCCGGTCGAACGCGCGCCGCACGATTCGGTGAAATCCCCCACGGGCGAAGTGAGCGTGTCCGTCACATGGCGAATCGCCTGCAACTTGCCGTCGTGGGTCGCGGCGAGGGAAAGCGTTTGGCGCGTCGGCGTGCGATGACCAGTGCCGGTAAACATGGACCTGCGCGGGATGTGAAATTTGACCGGCACTTTGGTCGCCTTCGCAGCCGCGGCGGCCAGCAGTACGTGCGGCCAGAGAGCGCCTTTGCAACCGAAGGCGCCGCCGACGAATGGGCAAATAACGCGGACATTTTCGACCTCGAGGCCAAAGCTCTCGGCGAGCAAATTCTGCACGCCTTTGACGAACTGGGTCGCGTCCCAAACGGTGAGTTTATTATCGCCGTCCCACTGCGCAATCGTGCCCGACATTTCGATCGGGTTATGCGTTTCCGTCGGCGTGTAATAGGTCTGCTCCACGCGCACGAGATCCTGATTCTTGAGCGCCGGCTCGACGTCGCCTTTTTTCACCTGGACGTGTTCGCCGTTGTTTTGTTTCGGCTTCTCCGACTTGTGCTCGGCCTCCTCCATATTGAGAAGCGGATTCTCCGCAGCGTAGCTCACGCGAACCAATGAGGCCGCATGCTGCGCCTGCTCGAGCGTCTGCGCCACAACAAGAGCGATGTATTGCCCGGCGTAATGCACGTCATCGTCGCTCAGTGGATTGCGCTCTTCGCTGCGAATTCCTTTCATCATGCCGCCTTTGGCTTCCTTCATCTCGGGCACGTTCTGATGAGTCAAAACGGTGAGAACGCCGGGCACAGCCTGCGCGGCGGAGGCATCAATTTTGGTGATCTTGCCCTTGGCGATGTTGCTTTCCACCGGCCAGGCGTAGCTGCATTTTGGAACCTCGAATTCGACGGCGTATTTGGCGTGGCCGGTCACTTTTAATGGCCCGTCGACGCGGCTGCGGGCGGGACCGAGAATGTTGGTGTTTGCCATATGCGTTAGGGAAGAGCGGCGACAGTGGCGAGCGCCTGCGCGATGGCTCGCTTGGCCAGTCCGATTTTGAAGGAGTTGTGTTTGTATCCTTTGGCGCCGGCCAGTTCTGAATCGGCCGCAGCCTGAAACGATTTTTCGTTAGGCGCCTGGCCGGCGAGCGCCTTTTCCGCCTTGCTTGCCCGCCATGGTTTGTGGGCGACGCCGCCCAGCGCGAGACGGGCCGTTTTGATTTTGCCGCCTTCCATTTCAAGCGCCGCCGCCACGCTGACGAGCGCGAAGGCGTAGCTCGCGCGGTCGCGCACTTTCAAATAATGCGAGCGCGCCATGAACGGGAGCACGGGCAAATCGACCGCCATGATCAATTCGTTAGGCTGAAGATTGGTTTCGACGTTTGGCGTGTCGCCGGGCAACCGATGGAAATCGGCGAACGGAATGGTGCGCTCGCCTTTCGGTCCCTGCACTCGCACGACCGCGTCGAGCGCCGCCATGGCCACACACATGTCGCTCGGATGCGTCGCGATGCATTCTTCGCTCTGTCCGAGAATGGCGTGGATGCGGTTGAATCCTTCGAGCGCGCCGCAGCCGCTGCCGGGATTGCGCTTATTGCACATCGGGAAAGCCGGGTCGTAGAAATAATAGCAGCGCGTTCGCTGCAGAAGATTGCCGCCGGTGGTGGCGAGATTGCGCAATTGCGGACTCGCGCCGGAAAGCAACGCTTCGCTCAGCATCGGATAACGCGAAGTGATGAGCGGATGCTCGGCCAGATCGGAATTACGCACGAGCGCACCGATTCGGACACCGCCGTTGTTCGGCAGCTCTTCCACTTTGTTTAGCGGAAGACGATTGATGTCGACGAGTTGGGCGGGAGTCTCGACGCCCATCTTCATCAGATCGACGAGGTTCGTGCCGCCGCCGAGAAACTTGGCCTGCGCATTGGCGGCCACGCCGTTAACGGCCTGCTGCGGATCGGCTGCGCGCGAATAGGTAAACGGATTCATCTAGGCCTTCCCTCCCATCGCGCCGCGCGCTTCCTTGACCGCATCGACAATGTTTGGATACGCCCCGCAACGGCAAAGGTTCCCGCTCATCCATTCGCGAATCTGGGCGTCGTCTTTTGCGTGGCCTTCCTGGACGCAGGCGACGGCGGAACAAATCTGACCTGGCGTGCAGTAGCCGCACTGAAAACCATCGTGCTCAACGAAGGCCGCCTGCATCGGATGCAGTTCATTGCCTTTGGCCAGGCCTTCGATCGTCGTGATCTCGTCCCCTTCGTGTGTGATGGCGAAAGAGAGACAGGAATTAATGCGGCGGCCGTTCACGAGAACGGTGCAGGCACCGCACTGGCCGTGATCGCAACCTTTCTTGGAGCCGGTCAACTGCAGATGTTCGCGCAATGCATCGAGCAGCGTGACGCGCGGATCGATCTTCAGCGTGTGGGTCGCGCCATTGATCTTCAACTGCACGCTTGCGGTGGTCGCGGCGACTCCGCTGCGCGCACCGATTTCTGCGGCCATGGCGGTGGATAGACTCATAAGTTTTGGTCCCAAAGTAATGGCCGCGCCGGTCCCGGCCATCTGTTGCAAAAATTTTCGCCGCGTCGCTCGGCTCCCGAAAACGAGCAGCTCATCAAGCTCCTCATTTTGTGCTGGATCGGGCGGCGGCATATCGCCGGCAGATTGATCGCTCATCTTTTTATTATCGCGCGCTCATCACGATCCGCGCGGAAAAAATGATTTGCAATCGCGTGATCAAAACGAGGGACAGGCTAAGGTTTTTACCTACGCGGGGACTAGTCCGTCATCCAATTGTCAGTGCACGGGCGGTCTCTTAATTCCGGTTGTGATTAATACGCGCCATCACAGCAAAAAGATTCTCTCCAAAAAATAAATCGCCGCGCATTTCGAAAGTATGATTCAACCACCTCTCGAAAAAAGCTCCTACGCCAAGGTCAGTGATGAAGCCCTCATGCAGGCCATTACCGAGCGCCAGCAAAGCGCGCTTGAAGAACTTCTCGTCCGCTACGGCAAGACGCTCAAATCGGTCGTCCTGCATGTCGTTCACGAAGAAACGGAGGCCGATGACGTGTTGCAGGAAATCCTGCTCCAGATTTGGAAGGAAGCGGCTAATTATTCACCTCAATTCGGCAAACCGCTTGGCTGGGTCGTGACGCTGGCCCGGCGCCGCGCGATCGACCGATTGCGCCGCCGTCAGGCTTACGGACGCGCCAAGGATCGCTTCGAAGAACAGCTCGGCACGCAACGGATCGCGACGCGCGGCATTCGCATCGACCAGGAATTATCGCGCGCGGATATCCGGCGTTTTCTCGAGCGTCAGATGCGAGCGCTGCCCGAGTATCAGCAGGAAGCGCTCAAGCTATCGTTCTTCCAGGGGCTGAGCCATCGCGAGATCGCGACGCGCACGGGCACTCCGCTCGGCACGGTGAAAACGCGGCTCGAACTCGGTCTGCGCAAGCTGACCAACTGCGTGCGGCCGTTGCGCCACAAAGTGGTCTAACGCGGCGACGCGTGTCCGCTCTTAGGAATCCGCTTCCGCCGTCGCGTTGGCGGCCGGCGCATTTTCTTCATCGTCTTCCGCCGTGGAGAAACGCCGTTTGCGGCGGCCCAACGGCAGGGGCGAAAGCGTCATGGTGATGTTGCGCCCGGCCGCCTTCGGCTCCATTTCCACCTGCGCCATCGTGGCCAGATCGTCGCGCACTCTGTACATGAGCTGCATCCCGATTTCCTGGTGCGCCATTTCGCGGCCGCGGAATTGCAACTGCACGCGCACCTTGTTCCCCTTATCGAGAAAATCTTCGCCATGACGAATCTTCGTCATGTAATCGTGCGCGTCGATGTTGACGCGGAATTTGATTTCCTTCAGCCGCGTCCCGGACGCCTTCTTCTCTTTGTCCTGCTTGGAAATGTCGTAACGAAATTTGCCGAGATCGACGATCTTGCAGACCGGCGGGTTGGCGGTGGGCGCCACTTCCACCAAATCGAGATCGATGCTCTGAGCTTTGCGCAGCGCGTCGGACAATTTCATGACGCCGAGCTGCTCGCCGGTGGCTCCCATGATGACCCGGACTTCGCGGGCGCGAATCCGACCGTTTACACGAATATGTGGTTGCAGATTAAATCAAGCTCCTGGGCGGCAGAGACGGGAAGTGACCGTGCTGCCGTGTTTACTTCTTGTCGCATTTCCACCGGCGAAATCTCCGCCGGCCGATCACTTCGGCCTCACCGCAACTGCGAAAACTGCGGCGACAGATTCGCTTTTCGCGAACCGATGGAAGTTGTAAGCCAGAATCCTGAAGTGGCAAGGTTAAAACTGCGTCACAACTACGCCGGCGCCGCGCCAAAATGAACAGCGTAAATTTCGTAGGCCTTCTGGTCCGCGATCATCGAATCGAGCGTCGCCGTCAGCGCTCCGGCACGCGCAAAACCCGAGAGCACCGCTTTGTCGCCGATCTCGCTTTCGAAGACGAACGTCGGCCGTTGCGTGACCTGGAGCGCGTGCCATTCCGCTGTTTCCTCGCGCAACTGTTTCTCGATGGCGGGCGATTGCGCGCGCTCGAGTAATTCCTTTTTGGCCAACCCCGCGGCTTCGGCGCCGATCGCGGCCGCCATTTCCCATTCGCCCACTCTTTTTCCTTCGCGCAAGGCCGCGTGCGCAATGGCGAGGCGCACGCGATCGTCTTTCGTTCCGAGCTCAGCGGCGGCGCGCGCGACTGCATTCGGCGCGATGAATTCCGCCTCCGTGTGATCGCACCATTCCGAGCGCAACTTGAATGGCGATTCCATCATCAAGCCGCTGCGTTGATAGAACCAATCGTGTTGCTCACGCGAAGTCGGCAGGCCCGTTTTATCCATGAGCGCGACCTTCCAATCGAACTCGACCTGTTCGGCATAGCGTTCCTGCAATTCCGCCCAGGCCGGCTCCGCCCAATAGCACCAGGAAGAAATGACATCGAGAAAGTAGGTCGCCTTGATCTTCATGCGCCGACCCTCGCAGAAATCTCCGCGGTCGCCAAAAGCTGAAACCTTAAAACACACGCATGACGCCGCCGCCGAACGTGCGAAAATCCTGCCCGAGCTCGCGCCATGAACCTGAATCACCTTCTTCTCTTCATCGCCGTCATCTCGCCGGTGATCCTCCTCGCGCGCACGCGCGGACGGCTCGGACCACAACGAAGCTGGCGTCTCGCTTCCATCGCCGTCCTCCTGGTGGTCGCCCTCGCGTGGGTGCTCATTCCTCGCCTGGCCGGTTACATCGGCTGCGGCGCGTGGTTCGCCTTGCTCGTCGTTCCTCTCCTTGCCCTGCGCAAAATGTCCGCGCTCGCTTCGCAGGAACGCTACGGAACAGCGCACCTTCTCGCCCGCGCGCTCAGCTTCCTCTATCCGTTTGATGAAATGTCGCGACGCGCCCGGCTTTGGCGCGCGCTCGATCTCACGCGGCGCGAACGAAAAGAAGAAGCGTTCTCGCGGCTCGCGCGGCTGCAATCGGAAACAAGCGCCGTTGGCCGCGAAGCAATCGCCCAAACTTTCCGGCTGCGCGGCGACTGGCGCGGCTTGATCGAATGGTGCGGACAACCCTCTGCGTCCGCGATTTGGTGGCGCGACCCGGCGATCCTCGCGCTTTATCTCCGCGCCCTCGGCGAAACCCACTCGCCCCACGCGATGGTTTTTCAATTTGCGGCTCGCGCCCAAATGGCCACGGCCGGCAGTCCGACCGGCGAAGCGCTGCAAAGCGCGCTCCTCCCGTTGTTCGCCTTTGGCGGGCGCACCGCTCCACTCGTTAGGCTGATCGAGCGCTCTTCACGGCGCCGGCCCGCGCCCACCGGCGCGTTTTGGATCGCCACCTCCCATCTGGCCGCCGGCGAAATCGAGAAAGGTCGCGAGCAACTGCGCGAACTGCTCGCAACGACGACGGACGGCACTCTCCGCGCCGATATTTCGCAACGTCTGCAAAACGCTGAAACCTACCGCGCGCCAGTCGACGCGCGATCCGCCGAGACTGACCGCATCCTCGATCGAGTCGAAAAACAGCCTGTCGCCACCTCGTTAGGCGACCGCTATCTTCACATCACCCCCGTCGTCCTCACCCTCATCGCGCTCAATGCCGCGATGTTCGCGCTCGAGATTTTCTTCGGCGGCTCCCAAAATCCGCTCACCCTCCATTATCTCGGCCAGCTCGAAACCTTCAGCTTCTTTCAGCAAGGCCAGTATTGGCGGCTGCTCAGTTCGCTCTTCCTCCATTACGGATTTCTCCACATCACTTTCAATCTTTATGCGCTCTACATTCTCGGGCCGGCGCTCGAGCGCGCGATGGGCGGAGCGCGTTTCGCCGCCTGTTACCTGCTTTCGGGAATCGGCGCCGGCCTCGGCGTGGTCACGTTGCATCGCTTCGGCTTCATCCCGCCGCAAGACGTCGTCGGCGCATCCGGATCCATCATGGGTGTGGTCGGCGCGTGGGCCGGCTTGCTTTTGAAAAATCGGCACGCGCCGCTCGCCGGGCGGCGCTTGCGCAACATCGCCGTCATCATTGTCATCCAGACGGCGTTCGATCTCTCGACGCCGCAGGTGAGCATGGCCTCGCATTTGAGCGGTTTGGTTGGCGGTCTCGTGCTTGGGCTCATTCTCGCGCCGCGCGCCCTTCGCACCTAGCGCGGCATGCTGGAACGCTTGCTGCTCAAACGATTCCTGCCACAGTTCCGGCTCAACTTTATACCGGCGGCGCAGAATTCGGCTCATGCCTAACTACCAAATTTATAACGTCATCCCCACGCTGCCCGAAGCGCTCGAGCCGTTGCGCGAGATGAGCTTCAACGTCTGGTGGACTTGGGAACCATCGGCTCGTCGCCTCTTCCGCCATCTCGATCCCGATCTTTGGGATCGCACCAATCACAACCCCGTCCGCATGCTCCAGCTCTCGCGCCAAGCCCGGCTCGTCGAGGTTTCGCAGGACAAAACATTTTTGCGCGAGCTGAAGGAAGTTTACGAAACCTTCTGCAACTACCTCGCCCGCCAGGATACCTACGGAAAAACCGGCGCCGGCAGCGCGCTGAAAAAGCCGGTCGCGTATTTCTCCGCCGAAGTCGGTTTCCACGAATCGATCCCGAATTACTCGGGTGGCCTCGGCATTCTCGCCGGCGACCATTGCAAATCGGCCAGCGACCTCGACCTCAACTTCGTCGCCATCGGCCTCCTCTATCGCCACGGTTACTTTCGCCAGCAGATCGACAAGGACGGCGTGCAGGAAGCCGTCAACCTCAACCAAAACTTCCATCACCTTCCCATCCGCGAAGTCCGCAGCAACGACGCGAACCTCCTCATCTCCGTCCGCCTGCTCGACCGCGAAGTCGTCGCCAAAGTTTGGGAACTCAAAGTCGGCCGCATCAGCCTTTACCTGCTCGATACCGACACGCCGCATAACAGCGCCGAAGACCGCCTCATCACCGCCGGCCTTTACGGCGGCGATCTCGAAATGCGCATGCGCCAGGAAATCGTCCTCGGCATCGGCGGCGTGAAAGTTCTCAGCGCGCTCGGCATTGACGCCGAAGTCTTCCACATGAACGAAGGCCACTCCGCCTTCCTCGCCCTCGAGCGCATCCGATTGCACGTCGTCGAGAAGAAGCTCGACTTCTACGCCGCGCTCCAGGTCGTCGCCTCCGCCAACATCTTCACCACTCACACGCCTGTCCCCGCCGGCAACGACGCTTTCCCGCGCGACATGATGTTGCGCTACTTCGGCGATTTCGCCATGCAACTCCAGATCCCCTTCGACGAATTGATGCGCTTCGGCCGCACCAGCGTCGACCCGCAAGGCGCCTTCAGCATGACCATTCTCGCCTTGCGCATGAGTCGTCACGCCAACGGCGTGAGCAAGCTGCACGGCGAAGTAAGTCGCGGCCTTTGGAAAGACGTCTGGGCCGGCGTGCCCGAGCACGAAGTCCCCATCACCAGCATCACCAATGGCGTCCATACCAAAACCTGGATGGCCCCCGAGTTTGCCGCCCTTTACCAAAAGCATCTCGGCCCTTGGGAAGAGCATCTCACCGACCACGAATTCTGGCGCGGCGTCATCGACATTCCCGATGCCCAGCTTTGGGAGACGCATCAGAAACGCAAACAGCGCCTCGTCGACTTCGTGCGCGAACGCGTTCGCGCGCCACGCCAGCGTCTCGGCGAAT
>JBBSQB010000015.1:0-74622 GCA_038258245.1 Chthoniobacterales bacterium | reverse complement strand
TCCCCTGGGACCCCCGCGCGGGCCCGCCCCCCCGCGCCGCCTCCGGTGGTGGGCCCGCCCCCCACCCCGGCCGCCCCCGCGCGCCCCCTCCCCAGCAGGGGAAACGCGATCTACTGTTGGATCGTCGGGATGTTATTTAAGGGCTTCGCGGCAGGATTCCTCGGCCCCGAACGCTTTCGGGGCTCGACAGGGTGGAGGGCTCGCTGCGCTTGGAATGACAATTCGCTTGAACGAAATCACGGACGGGCAAGCTTCGCGGCCGTGAAGCGGGACGAACCAAAACGCACGCCGTGGTCGCTCGGCTGGGAAGCCGCGCGCGCCAACGCGCTTCCCGGATTGGTTCTGCAGGCAGCCATGCTGTTGTTGCTGATTGGCTATTATTTCGTGCCGTCGGTCGCGCGCTGGCTCGACGCGCTCGCCCTCTATCGCGAAGCGCATAGCCTTTGGTTCGTCCTCATCGCAGCGATCGCAGCCGGCGCCTTTCTTCCGGAAATTTTCCTGATCGTGTTCTTTCAAAAAGGCCGCGTCAGCCTAACGAATTTGCACAATCTCGCCTTCACTGTGCCGACGTGGGCGTGCGACGGGTTGCTCGTCGATCTGATGTATCGGCTGAACGCGCATTGGTTCGGCGACGTCGTCACGATCCCGGTGGTGATTGCGAAAATTTGCGTGGACCAATTCGGCTACAATCCCTTCCTGGCCGCACCGGCGGAGGTGCTGATCTACGAATGGAAAAACGACGGTTTTTCGTGGGTGTCGGTGGCGAGCAGTTTCACGTGGCGGCATTATCGCGCACAAATCATCCCGACGTTGCTGGCCACTTGGGCGATGTGGGGCCCGGTGATGGCGATCATTTATTCGCTCCCACTTGCGCTCCAGTTTCCCCTCTTTAGTCTCGCGCTGACTTTCTGGGTTTTGCTGCTCACCTACATGACGAATCGTTTCGCCGGAAAAATCGTGGCCGATGCGCCGCCGGCGCTGGCAGTGGCCGATCCGGAAGCGATTTGATGAAAACGCACGAGATTTTCCAGAAGCTGCCGCGGGCTTTGGCGGTCAAAATTTTCACCTACCTGCAAAAGGAAGACAAGCAGGTCTACAAGGCGGCGATTCAAGGCCTGGCCAACCAGCGCAAACTGCGCGCGGTCTTTATCGAGCGGAAGCCGCCTAACGAGCGGCACGCCTGGATACAGGCGGCGCTTGGCCGCCCGATCGGCGATGGGGTGGCGGCGCATTTGCTTCAAGCCTGGCTGCTGAGCGCGCATAAGGAAATGCTCTGCCAGTTTCTCGACGCGTTCGAGATTCCGCGCTCGGATGACGGAACGGCCGAAACTATTCCGCCCGCGCCGCCCAAGGAAAAGATTGCGAGCGCGGTCGGTGCGCTGCTGGCCAAATATCCGGCCGAAGAGGTGACGTTGTATCTGCACGCGTTTCAGGGGATGGAGGGCGGCGAGCAGTGGGCGCCGCTCGGCGAGATTTTGCGCGAAGATGCGCGGCTGCAACTTGCGGCGGTCGCGGCTTCCCCTAACGAGTAAAGTAAAGCAGCGCTTCGTGAATGCCGGCGCCGCACGCGCCTTTCGCAACATAGCCGTCGGCCTGACGCACGGTTTCTTTGACGAGATCGATCGCGTTCGAGGGGCAGGCTGGAAATTTCGCGTAGCGGCCGTCGAGCATCGAGAGGTCGTTATGATGATCGCCGGCGGCGAAGATTTCGTCGCGCGGCACTTCGAGGAGGCGCGCCAGCTCGGCGAGGGCGGCGCCTTTGTGATAATCGGAATGACAGAATCGCAGGTAAACGGTGTTGCGCTGGTAATGGAATTTCGGCTGCTTCGCGCGCGCGTTCTCGATGAACTCGGTCACTTGGTCCATCTCTTCTTCGCTCTGCGCAATTAACCCGGCGGGCGCGCCTTCTTCATAAATGACGCGCGCTTTGGTTTTCTGGTTCACGAAATCGACGACCTCGGCGAAGACGGAGGATGCGGAACGGAAAAGCTCGGAGTGATCCCGGGCGCAACGTTCGTTCCAATCGCCATACGCTTCCCAGGTTCCGCCGTTTTCCGAGGGACGGAAGACGTCGCGTTCGCTGGTGAGAATGAAGTCGGGCCGGACGGAAAAGGAAAAATCGGCGAGGCCGGTGTCGAGCAAATCAACGGAGCGGCCGGTGTTAATGGCCCAAACGGCGCCGTTCTCTTGCAGCTCTGCGATCAATTCCATGCAGCCGGTGTCGAGGACCGGCTTGGTGTGGTGCGAGACGAGCGTGCCGTCAAAATCGGTGCTGAGCAGACGGATTTTTTCGGGCATGGCGCGCTAATCTAGGGACGGATGAGGCGATGGCAACGCGTCGCTTGGCGCGAGCGCTGGAGCGCGCTAACTTGGGTCGCACGCATATGAAATCAGCTTACGAACTGGCGATGGAGCGATTGGAGAAGAGCGCGCCGAGTGTCGCTTTGAACGACGAACAGAAGAGTCAGCTTGCGGAGATTGATTCCAATTTCAAAGCGCGCATCGCGGAGCGCGAAGTTTTCCTGAAGGGGGAGATCGCCAAAGCGCAGACGAGCGAAAAGTTCGACGAGATCGAATCGCTGCAACAGCAAATGGCGATGGACATCCGCCGGTTGCAGGAAGACTGCGAAGCGAAGAAGGAAAAGCTGCGCGCGACTTTCGCGAAATAGGATCGCGTTTTAGGAAGCGATTGCGCTCGGCTCCGCGGGCGGTTGATTGCCGGTGCGCGGTGGAAGACTCGGATCAAGGAATCCGAGCATGTGCGCTCGGTTGATGACGCGCACGTTTTCCTGGCGTTGCAGGTCGGCGATTTGCTGGTGGAAGGATTCCATTTTCGTCCAATGCACTTTCGGCCGGAAATGATGTTCGGCGTGGTAGCCGTTGTAGAAGAAGAGCCAGTTGTAGATTTTGCCGTAGCTGCTCACGCCCCACGCGATCGGCTTGTCGGGATCGGCGCCGTAATGCCGGAAGTAGCCGTTCAAATAGCTGAAGCAATGGCCGAGATAAAAGAAGGGCAGGAAGTAAACAATGAAGCGCCAGTTGAAGCAGAACATGACGAAGAGGGTGATGGCGAAGCTGGCGAGCTCGAGGTTTCCCCAGCGCATCTCAGTTTTGCCGCGCTTGGAGAGTTCGCGTTTGATGGCGGCCGGATTGTCCCGGAAGAAGCTGAGAAAAACGTAGCTCCACGGATTTTCGGCTTCGCCGTCGTGGCCACGCCGGTAAATGGAAAGCCAGTCGATCGTTTCGCCATCTTCGCCGGGCCGGTCGCTGTTCCCTTTGTGATGCTGCAGGTGGACGACGTCGTAGTAGGTCTGCGAAAAACAGCAGGCGACGGATTCGGTGATGCCGAAGAGACGATTGAGGAGGTGGGAGCGGAAGAAGGGGTTGTGAATGAAGTTGTGCGAGACGCCGTTGATGTTGGCGTTGACCATGAGGGAGTAGACGAATCCGAGGAGGAGCATGATCCAGAGCGGGGTGCGGGGGAAGAGGAAGAAGAGAGCGAGGAAGTAGGCGAGATGAAAGAGGCCGGCCAGGGTGGGAATGATGTCCCAACGAGTGAAGGCGAAAATCTTCGAATCGGTGGTGACGCGTTCGACGCGAATGGAATCAGGATTCATGGGCGATGAAGGCTGCCATAATCGTGGATTTCGCCATTTCACGCAAGTGGCGGCAGGGTGGCGAAAAACTTGCTTAAAGAAATGAGCGCCGGAAACGGCGGCAAAATTGACCGCACGTCTGCGAACCCTAAGATTTGATCCTTGGAGACTTCTCTCGAAAAAATTGAGCGCTCGTACATCAAGCTCACGGTTGGGCTTTTTTGCGGCGTGATCGTGTTCGGCTTCCTTTGCTGGGGCGGCTGGCGGTTTTACAGCGATTGGCAATCGAAACATTTGGTGCGGCGGGCGAACGCCTTTCTGAGCGGCGGCGATATCAAAGCCGCCATGTTGAGTGCGCGGCGGGCGTTTCAACAGGACGACACCAATGTGGCCGCAGCGCGGTTGCTTGGAGAAATCTCGGAGAAGGCGAACGATCGGCAGGCCGTCGATTGGCGGCGGCGGGTGGTGGAGTTGGAACCGAATTCCGCGGACGACGCCGTGGCGCTGGTCGATTCGGCACTGCAATTCGGCGACCTGGCCACAGCGGAAAAGACGGTCGTGCAACTGGCCGGGACGGCGGGAACGACGGCGGCGTATCACGCGGCGGCGGCGGAAGTGGCGCAGGCGCACAAAAACAATGCGGAAGCGATTGCGCATCTCGACGAAGCGGTGCGGCTCGCGCCTAACGATCAATCATTTCGTTTGAAACTGGCGGCGGCGCTGCTCGCCTCGGCCGATTCCGCGAAACAGCGGCGCGGACGCGAACTGATGGAATCGTTGCGCCACGACGAGAAACTGGGCCGGGCGGCGACGCGCGCTCTTTTACTGGAAGGTGTGCAACATGGCCGCGACCCGGGCGGATTGCTCTCCCTGGCGAAAGATTTGGTCGCGTTTCCGGATGCATCGTTCACCGATCGCATGCTGCAGCTTGAAACCCTGCGAGAGGCCAATGATCCGGAATTTTCAGTGCTTTTGACGAAGCTTGAGCGGGAAGCGCCCTCGCAGCCGACTGAGCTGGCGACGCTTCTTTCGTGGATGAACCGGAATCGGCTCAGCCTGCTCGCCCTTGATTTTGCGAAGGGATTGTCGCCGGAGATTCGGCAAAAATGGCCAATCCCCGCGGCGCTGGCTGAGTCGCACGCGAGGCTGGGAGAATGGCCGGCGATCGAGCAATTGGTGCAGGGCGATGACTGGGGTGATTTCGAATTTCTTCGCCACGCCTGGCTGTCCCGGGCCTGGCGCGAGGAAGGCAAGACGGCTGCCGCGCGGGGGGAATGGGCAGAAGCGATCAAGATCGCCTCTGAGCAAGGGGAGGCGCTTTCCGCGTTGATGCAGTTGATTGCCAATTGGGGTTGGGATTCCGAAATGACCGAAGTGCTTTGGGCGTCGACCAAATTCCCGGACAAGAAAGTGGAGGCATTGCACGGCCTCTATCTTCATTATTTGGATCTAAAGGATACGCCGGGGTTGTATCGCGTGCTCTCCCGGCTGGCGGAAGTGGAAAGCAGCGATCCGGATGTGAAAAACAATCTCGCCCAAATCGCGTTGCTCCTGAATGTGGAGACCGGGTTTGCGCAAAAACTGGCGGACGAAGTCTATCGCGCGCAGCCAGGGAATCCAAATTACGTCACGACCTATGCCTATGCGATGTTTGCGCAGGGAAAGGTAAAGGAAGCGATCCAGGCGATGCGGACGCTGAGCGAGCGTCAATTGCAAGAGCCGGCGATCGCGGCTTACTACGGTATTTTCCTGGCCGATTCGCCGGAGCGCGCCAAGGCGCTGCCCTATTTGGAAAAGGCGCTGGGGGCGAAACTTCTGCCGGAAGAACAGAGTCTGGTAGACCAGGCGATGAGGCGGTTGCAACGGGCGGCATCGCCGCCCCCTCCCGGAGCCTGATTTTCGGAGCCAAGAGGAGACTTCGCGGAAAAAGAAAACGGCCGCTCCTTTCGGAACGGCCGCTCCTAATCAAACAACAGCAAACCAACTAAATCTTTACTTTGGCCAGGGCGGGCACGCGGCGGCGGCGGCGGATTTCGATGCCAAGGGCGACCGCAATCATGAGAGCGATCGGCAGGAGATTGGCCACCTCGGGCACGGGGGTGAAATTCAAGGTGAAGGTGATGCCATCATTGAAGTAGTGGCAATCCGGATCGAAGCCGAGCGCAATGTCTTTGCCATTGGCGAGATACTGTTGCAGCGCGGAGAGCTCGGAGGAGGAGAAGTTGTAGGTGTAAGTGGTCGGCGTGGTGCCGAAGCTCTTATCCTTGAGGAAGG
Organism: Chthoniobacterales bacterium; assembly: GCA_038258245.1. Lineage (GTDB taxonomy): Bacteria > Verrucomicrobiota > Verrucomicrobiia > Chthoniobacterales > UBA10450 > JBBSQB01. Next base: position 68,752 of record JBBSQB010000015.1, on the reverse strand, counting down.
TGTCCGCCGTGCCGTTGGCCACGAGCCAGTTGGGATCGTTATGGAATCGGGTGTTGATGAAGTCGTCCGTCAGGTCGGTGACGTTGTTATTGTAATCGTCCTGGAAAGAGCGCACGCCCGAACCTTTCGCCGTGTCGAGGAGGTGCATGTGCAGGACGTTGGCGCTGTTGTTCCAGTTCGCGATGTTCGTGAAGGTGATGCTGGCACTGGTAATGGTGGACGGGGCCACGTTGATGTCGTCAATGCGCCAGGTGTACAGCATGCGGTGATCGAGATCGTGCAAGTCGACAGGAGCGGGCTGCCAGCTCATGGAGCTGACGGCGGCGAAGGTGGAACTGGCGGCGAAAGCGCAGAAAAGCGCGCAGAGGACAGCGGTGATTTGGCTGGAACGAATGATTCGGATATTCATTTTATTAGGCATTTGAGTATTTGATTAGGTTTGTTTTCTCGAAGTGAATTACTGACAAGTTCAATAATTCTCATAATCGATTCGCATCGTCAACAAATTTTTCATGCCAACTTTCGACGGAGATTAGCCATCCCGGGAAATAGGCGCAATATTTATTTTTGCTGACGGCATTCACCGAGGGCAGGTACGGGATCGGTAGCCGCGCGTGTCATGCACTTCGCTTTCGCGAGTCCGCTGTAGACGTTTCGCTGTGCGAAACGCAGCCGTCGGGAAGGCCGCGAGAGCCGATTCCCGCGTTTCGCACAGCGAAATGTCTACGAGCTTACCCTCCAAAAGTGCAGGACAGGCTCTATGGAACGCGCGGGGATCATCCCTCGGGACGCGCCTTCTCCGCCGCAAGGAGTTTCGTGTTTACCGAAGTTCAGCTCGAAAGAATTAATAGAGTGGCCGGGGAAACCTAGTTGCCCGGGGAGCGGATGCAGGAACCGAGAGTCCTCGGTGTTGATCGCCGGTCGTGATGCCATCCGAATGCGACCACCCGTCGATGGCAACTATTTACCCGGCGAAAACGTGTCTTTCTCTGTCCCGTAGAGGAACTTCCGACGGGAAACGAGTCCATCGCACAATCGGTGATGAGCCTCGTGTAGGCTGTTTTTCCTGCGCACAATCTAGAAATTCTAATATGCCTTGTTAATCAGGCACACCGGCTGCTTTCCTTCCTCGCAGACAATATGACTTTTCGCCGCGTTAACTCAGTCGATCGGGCAGGCCCAGGAGCATTTACCTTGGTCGAAGTAATGGTTGCCCTCCTCCTGCTCGGTTTGTTCGCGGGCGGCGCGCTTTGGTCGCTTACCCAGGCCAACAGCTACGCCGCATTATCACGCCTTTACACTGGAGCGCAGGTGGCGGCTCAAAACCAGATCGATCTGATCATGTCAAAAGGGCCATTCAATCCGCAGAAGAGCCAGGTGCCGGATGTCCTGGGCGGCCCAAGTCCTCTGCCGACGGGTGGTTCCTCAACCGCCACCGAAGATGCCGTTGTCATTTACAGCGATCCAGGCAAGAGCAATGGGCTGACGGTAACGGCTAAAAGACAGACCACGATCACCGACATGAACAAGACGGTCAGTGGCCGCAGCTTGAACATGTATTCCGCGACAGTGCTCGTCACGTTCTCGTATCGCGGAAAATCGCACAGCGTGCAGTTGAATGCGATCCGTTCCTCGGACGTGGATGGGAATTCATGAGGTTACGCAAGATGCAATTTTCACTCGCGTTAAAGAAGCAGCGTGCCGCCGCGTTCACGCTCGTCGAAATGATGGTGGCGATCGGCGTGTTCACGCTGGCAGGAGGACTCATCTTTTCCTTCCTCAATACCGGAATGGTGCTTTACGCCAAGAACACGGCGATGAACTCGGCGCATCAACAGGCCCGCACCGGCGTGGACCAGATGCTGGCCAATATTCACGCATCGGTTTCCATTCCGCAGCTGGTCGATACGAATCTCGCTCCCATTGCGGCGCCGGGCACCGGACCCGCCGCGGGAGTGGATTTTCAGCAGTTCGATGGCGGTCCCTATTTGCTCTACACAGGCGCCAACGTTGCCGCGACGCAAAATTACATCGCAATCCTGGCGCCGGATCTCGATGCGAACCAGAGCGTAGCGGGCCTTAGGTTCAACATCCCATCCCACAAAGTCGAACAGGATGTCGCGTCCATCGTTGCCTATGGAAGCTACCGCATCATTTTCTTCAGCAACCCAGTCGGCGTCGACATCATCACGAAGGCGGACGGAAGCGGCAATGGAGACGGCAACAAAGATGGCACGAGCAATATCATCGGGTTCACCACCCATCGGGTGAGCTATGCGGTGATCGCGAAAGAGCTGCGCTATTTTCCGACGAATGACCCGCTAACCTACCGGGTGATTGCGCGCAATCTGATCGCGACCACGCCGTTCCAAATCCTCTTCAACCAGAATGGCGGCACGGATCTTCGTTCGGTGGGTGCCGTTAATCTGACCACATCCGATTCGCAATACTCCAACCGCGGCTTCGCGGCTGTGAACATGTTTATCAACTCCTATATCCCCTTCCGTTCCCGGCTAACGGTCTTTCAATAGAACTCTGCTTATGAGAAGGCATTCTGAAGAACGCAGCGGCAATGCGCTAATCGTCACTCTGGTCACCATTGCGGTCGTGTCTGGTTTCGTCGCGCTATCGATTGATTTAACACGCAGCGTAAGCCGCAATGTGCAGCGCAGCCTCCTCCTGCGCCAGGCCATCAATATTGGCGATGCCGCCACGGAGATGGCCTTTGCCGATTGGCGCGCCACCTGTATCAAAAACTACGCAAACCCTGCGCCAAAAGGCAGCACCTTCAACGCAGCATCGGTGGTGCCCAGCCCGAGCCCGGGAAATTTCCCCGGCGTGAGCAAATACACGCTCACCAACTTCGCCGTCGTGGGCGTGGATTCGAGCTGGGAGCCCATTGCGGACGATTTAATCCCTCCAAAAACCATGGGTCCCAATCCTCAAAACTACAGCTATTACTACATGGCTACGGCCGACGTCATCGTGCCTACCTTGACTTCCAAGATCGTAGGCAGCGCGACCGACTCCGGAAATGTCGTGGCGAAGGTGAGACGAATTCTTGAGAAATATCGTCATAATAAGACCGATAAGGCCATCGATTATCGGGACGATCTGGAGATTCATCCGGGTCCCACCTTCGTGGTCAATGGCGACGTCCACACCAACGGCGATCTTTACACGGCGCATAGCTCTCTCACCTTGAATGGGTCGACGTCGTTTTCCGGAAAGTGGTCGGTCGGTTTTATGGCCGGAGATGGTCAACACAGTGAAAGTCCCACCATGCCTTCATGGGGAACGGGAGAACCTCCCGCTTGGGAACAGGCGTCGGTGCCTTTCGGGATCGATGTCAATGATTATCACGGGCTGATCGAGAACCCGACCACGCTCCCTAACGGAACATTGGCGACCAGTGATCCTCTTTACAAGAGCAGTTATTCGTACAAGGACAATTACACATTCATGGTGACGATTGATGCGAGCAACAATATCGAAGTTCGCAATTCGGCCGGCAAGATCGTAACCAACAAATCAAAAAATCCGAAAGATCTTCAGACCTACAATCTCTTCCAGGACGCTATTACTACTAACGAAAATATCACGGATAACCGGGAAGGTGCGACGACCGGCACAAGTAGCATTCGCGTCGTTACCCTCGATGTGAGTGCCTTAACCGCTCAGGCCGCTGATTCGGGAAACAAAATTGATTTTTCCGCCCCGATTATTTATATTACGGACACCAGTGCCGACCCGACTGGGATGACGAACAAGCGCGCGGTGAGATTGAAAAATGGCGGCAGCCTCCCGCCCAATGGGCTCACTATCGCCAGCAGCAATCCCGTCTATATTCAGGGCGATTACAACACCGGCACGACCGCCTCAGTCAAACCGGAGTCCGATACCTCTCCCGACGCCACCAACGCCCCTTCTTCCAATCCCGCCAGTCCTACCGTCTCCGGTTACGATCGCAAGCCCGCCGCCGTCATCGCCGACGCGGTGACCATCTTGTCCAACTCCTGGCTCGACACCAATACACCCAACAGCACGGCCAGCAATACCACCGTGAACACCGCGATCGTTGCCGGTATCGTCCCGACCGGGGACGGCTACTACAGCGGCGGCGCGGAGAATTTCCCGCGGTTCCTCGAAAACTGGGCGGGCAAAACGCTCACCTACTACGGCTCGATGATTGAACTCTTCAATAGCAAGCAGGCGATCGGGCATTGGGGCGCAGGCAACGTTTACGCCGCGCCGAATCGCGCCTGGTATTTCGACAAGAATTTCCTCTCCCATCCTCCGCCCGGCGTCCCCTATGATGTCGATTATCGGCGCGGCCGCTGGTTCATGCAGTAACGCTCGGTCTGCAACCTGCTGAAGCAATGGCAGACTATGAGAACCACTTCCGCCGTCCCTCGTCTTTTCGTCACGACGCTTTGCTGCGCGACAGCGCTCTTTTGCGACACTTCTCGCGGCGCGATCGACTTTAGCCCGACAACGGCCGAGCGGACACTCGAAGGATCCGTTTTCAAGCAATTGATCTTCCACGAAGGCGCGCTCGCCATCGCCTACGAACCGCCTCCCGGCTGGCGCTACTCCGGCGACCGCAGCAGCATCGTTTTCACTCCGCCCGATATTCCGTCGGCGCGCGCGCGTATTGACGAGGTTGAGCTGCCTGCGCCGCAGCCGCTCGACGCCACTGCCGGAGCTGCTTTACAAACTCAGGCGCTCACGCTGGTGCCTCCCGGTGCCGAAAAAATCGCGGTCGTTAGCGAAGAGCAAAATCCCATTCGAATCCACGCCCAGCCGACTTACGAAGTGGTGATTGGGTATCAACTCTACGCGCAGGAATACCGGCTCAGCGTCTTGTACGTGAACGTAGGCACAACCCAGTTGCGTTTTCGTATCCTCGCCCGCAAAGAAAACTTCGATCAAGTCCATCGCCTCTTCCGCGGAAGTCTTTGTTCACTGCAGTGGCTCTAGCGCGAGCGTTTCCACGCTGCGCGAAACAAACGCGCAATCCGTCATTGCCATTCGCCAGAACGAGCGGCAAGGTAAGCGCCCTTCGCCATGTTCGCGCGCCAACCGGAAATGAAAGTCTTCAGCGGCTCGGCCAACATCGAGCTCGCCCAACGCATCTGCCAATCCATCGGCATCCCGCTCGGCGCCGCCATCATCAGCTCGTTCCCCGACGGCGAAACCTACGTCAAAATCGAGGAGAACATCCGCGGGCGCGACGTCTTCATTATTCAACCGACCTGCCCGCCGACCAATCAGCATCTCATGGAGCTGCTCATCATGGTCGATGCGGCGAAACGCGCCAGCGCCGACCGCATCACGGCGGTCATTCCGTTTTTCGGCTACGCGCGACAGGATCGCAAAGATCAACCGCGCGTGCCGATCACTGCGAAACTCGTGGCCAACCTTCTCTCGGCTGCCGGCGTCAGCCGCGTCCTCACCATGGATCTGCACGCGCAACAGGTGCAGGGCTTCTTCGATATTCCGGTCGACCATCTCTATTCCATGCCGGTGTTGATCAAATACCTGCGCACACGCCTCACCAGCAAAATGGTGGTCGTCTCGCCCGACGTGGGCGGATTAAAGATGGCTTCGGCTTATTCGCAGGCCCTCGGCTGCAATCTCGCAATCGTCGCCAAGCAGCGGAAAAGCGCGACCGAGACCGAAGCTCTCTACGTAATCGGCGATGTCGATGGCTGCGACGTGCTCCTCGTCGATGACCTCACCGAAACGGCCGGTACGCTCACTTCTGCCGCCACCATTTTGAAGAAGCGGGGCGCCCAAAAAATCTACGCTGGCGTCGCCCATGCCGTCCTCGTCGATGTCGCGATTGAGCGGTTGCAAAAGTCCGAAATAGAGGAATTGGTTACGACCAACAGCACGCCGGTGCGGACGGTGGATAATTTTAAAACCACCGTCCTTTGTGTCTCCGAGCTTCTCGGTGAAGGCATGAAGCGCATTCATAACGACGAATCGGTCTCTTCGCTGTTCAAGATCGAAAACGGGACAAAGAAAAACTGATATGGCTAAACAGGCAAAACTTTCAGCAGAACCGCGCACCGCGATTGGACGTTCCGCCGTGCGCAAACTCAAGGCCCAGGGCGTCGTCCCGGCCATCATTTACGGAGCCAAGGATAAACCGGAGCCTTTGCAGATATCGCGGCGCGACATCAACGCCCTCCTCAGCCACGCTGCCGGCGAAAACATTTTGGTCGATCTGGAAGTCGGCGGCAAAAGCCGGACCGCGCTTGTCCAGGAAGTGCAACATTCGCCTCTCGGCGGCGACGTTTTACATATCGATTTTCATGCAGTCTCGATGGACGAAGTGATTGAAGCGGAAGTGCCTGTGGAACCGACCGGTACGGCCAACGGCGTCAAGAATTTCGGCGGTCTGCTCGAGCAAAGCGTTCGCTCGCTCGATATCGAATGTCTCCCGCGCGATTTGCCGGACAAGATCACAGTCGACGTTTCCGAGCTGAACATTGGTGACGCCATCCACGTGAAGGATATCAAGTTACCGGAAGGCGTGACCACGCGCGTCAATCCGGATTTGACCGTTATCGCCGTGATGGCTCCGACGGTGGAGGAAGAGCCGACCGTAGCCGCCGACGCCCCGACCTCTCCCGAGGTCATTAAGGAGAAGAAGGAAGAGGGCGCGGAAACTCCGGCCGCTCCAGCCGCGAAGGAAAAAGAGCCGAAGAAGTGATCGGTTGATCATTTCGGCGGTCGCGAAACCGTGCAGGCTGAAGCAGCGCCGATCCGGCTCGTTGTCGGCCTCGGGAATCCCGGGGCGGAATATGCGGCCACGCGCCACAACATCGGCTTTGCCTTGCTCGACGAGCTGGCCCGTTCCGAAGGACTTTCGTGGAAACGCGGCAGCAAATGGGATGCGCTTTGGGCGAAAGGCTCGTCCGGCTTTTTGCTCAAGCCGACCAGTTACATGAATCGCAGCGGCGAACCGCTCGCTGCCTTTGCCCAATTCTACAAAATCGAGCCGGCGGAAATCCTCATCGTCCTCGACGATTTCTCGCTGCCCCTCGGCCGGCTCCGGATTCGCCGTGAGGGAAGTTCCGGCGGCCACAACGGCCTCGAATCGATCTTCTTCCATTTCGCCACCGACGAAATCCCGCGGCTGCGCATGGGAATCGGCGGTCCGCCGCGCGAAGGCTCAGTCGATTACGTCCTCGGCCGTTTCTTCGAAGAAGAGAAGCCGCTCGTCGAGAAAAGCGTCACTCGTGCCGTGGAAGCGGTGCAGTGCGCGATTGACAAAGGCGTGGTTTCCGCGATGAACACATTCAACCAAGCTCAAGAATAAATGAAGAATCGTTACGAAGCGCTGCTCGTTCTCAATGCGCAGGGCAAAGAAGACACCATCAAGGACATCGTCGATCGCCTTGAATCCGAATTTCAAAAAGAAGGCGCCGAGATCGAACAGGTGCAAAAGATGGACAAGCGCGAGTTTTCCTATGTCGCGGGCGACCTCTCATCTGGCTACTACGTCAATTTCGTTTTCCACGCCGACCCGCAGTTGATCGTGAAATTGCGCTCGAAATTCAAACTCGATCCCGAGGTCTATCGCCAGAATTTCCAGCGCCTCCGCGCGAAGAAAGATCGGCCCGCGAAAAAAGTAGCCGCCGCAGAGTAAGTTCGTTACAAACGGCCCATGGCCAGTTTTAACAAAGTTCTTCTTCTCGGGAATTTGACGCGCGACCCGGAAGTCCGCTACACGCCCAAAGGCAGCGCCGTGGCCGATCTCGGTCTCGCCGTCAATCGCCAGTACACTCTGGAAAGCGGCGAAAAACGCGAAGAAGTCACCTTCGTCGACGTCACCTTTTGGGGCCGCACTGCCGAAGTCGCTGGCGAATATTTAAAGAAAGGCCGCTCCATTTTTGTGGAAGGCCGTCTCCAGCTCGACACGTGGGACGACAAAACTTCCGGCCAAAAACGGAGCAAACTCAAAGTCATCGGCGAGATGATGCAGATGCTCGGCAGCCGGCCCGGCGGTGGTGGTGGAGGTGGCGGCGGCGATGTGGAAGAAAGCGGCAGTTCTTCGCGGCCGTCGCGCGGCACCAGCGCTCCTCCTCCCCGCAACCCACCAGCCGAACCAGACGACGACGAGATCCCGTTTTAAGAGGAGCGTTTCCTTAAAAGAAATACGTCGCCATGCTTCTCACCGCTGTTTTAATCCCAGCTGAGGAAGGTGGCTTCATCGCGCTGAATCCGGAGACCGGCTCGACAACCCAAGGCGAGAGCGTGCCGGAGGCGATCGCAAATCTTCGCGAAGCGACCGAGATTTACCTTGAGGAATTTCCCATAAAGAGTGGGGGACAACCCTTGGTGACGACCTTCGAAGTCGCAACGGTTCATGCCTAAACTGCCGCGCATTTCCGGCGCGGAAGCTGTGCAGGTGTTGAAAAATTTGGGATTTCTTGTCGTTCGACAGCGAGGAAGTCATATCGTCATGCGACGCGGGACGGCCGGGTGCGTGGTGCCGAGCCACCGCGAACTCAAGGTGGGCACTTTGGCGGGCGTTTTGAGGCAAGCCGGCATTTCGCCCGAGGAGTTCATTAGCGCTCGCTAAGAAATCCTCGCCAATCCACGCTTGCTCCCTTTCGCGGTAATTGATTCTTTCTCTTAACGGTTATCGATCGGCAACGGTCGGCCCCCTTTTATGAACGCCACTGAAGCGTGTATCGCGCTCAACATGCTTCCGACCATGGGGCCGGTGCGGTTGCGCAAGTTGCTCGCTGTTTTCGAAACGCCGGAGCGGATTCTGACGGCGCGCGGCGCGGAGTTGCGCGCGGTAGAAGGAGTTGGTCCCGATGTGGCCGCGCAAATTACGAATTGGGAATCGAGCGTCGATTTGAGCGCGGAGCTGGAGCGGATTCGCGCGTTTGGCGCGACGGTGATCACAGCGTCGTCGCCGGAATATCCGCGGCAACTGCGCGAGATTCATGCGCCGCCCATCGTGCTCTATGTCTGGGGCGAATTGCAGGAGCGCGATCGCCACGCCATCGGCGTGATCGGCGCGCGGCGGACGACGCACTATGGAACCGAATCGGCCAAGAAGCTTTCCTATCAACTGGCATATGCCGGGCTCACGGTGGTGAGCGGTCTCGCGCGCGGCATCGACACTGCCGCTCATCAAGGAGCGATCGCGGCCAAAGGACGTACGATTGCGGTGATCGGCTCGGGGTTATTGAAACTCTATCCGCCCGAAAATGCGGCGCTCGCCGAAAAAATTCGCAACGGAAACGGCGCGGTAGTGTCCGAGTTCTCCATGGAAGTGGAACCGGATCGCCAGACATTCCCGATGCGCAACCGGATCATCAGCGGCTGGAGCCATGGCATTCTGGTGGTCGAAGCCGGGTTGAACAGCGGCGCGCTCATCACCGCGACGCAGGCGATCGAGCAAGGCCGTTCCGTCTACGCGGTGCCCGGCCACATCAACGCGCCGAGCGCGCAAGGTTCGAACCGCCTCATTCAGCAAGGCGCCAAACTCGTCATGAGCGCGGCCGATATTCTCGACGACATGCAGATCCTTCTGCCCGACACAAAGCCTTCGCCCGCAGCGGCCGAGCGGCCCTTGCCGGAATTATCCGAGGACGAGCGCAGCGTGCTCGACGCGATCGAGGCGGAGGAAACGGCCATCGACGACATTGCCGCCAAATGCCATTTGCCAAGCGGGAAGGTCTCTTCTACCCTCCTGCGCCTCGAGCTAAAACGGCTGGTTAAACAGTTGCCCGGAAAATATTTCGTGAAACTGGCCTAGGCGCGTGCGCAACGTGCTTCCGCTTTTTGCCAGGCAGCTTTTTTCCCAAAATGTCCAAATCCCTCATCATCGCTGAGAAACCGAGTGTTGCCGCCGACATTGCGCGCGCTCTCGGCAAAATTCCGAAAACGGGCGACCACTACGAGAACGATGAGTTTGTTGTCTCGTCGGCCGTCGGCCACGTCGCCGAGCTGCAGATGCCGGAGGATATCGACAAAAAGAAATACGGCTTCTGGCGGCTGGAAACGCTGCCCATCATTCCGGAAAAATTCGAGCTCAAGCCGAGTGAGACTTCCAAGGACAAGTTTACACATTTGAAAAAGCTGATCGCGCGTAAGGACATCGGCGAAGTGATCAATGCGTGCGACGCCGGCCGCGAAGGCGAACTGATTTTTACTTACCTCACGCAGCTCGCGAAGAACAAACATCCGGTCAAGCGCCTCTGGCTCCAATCGATGACGCCGCAGGCGATTCGCGATGGCTTCAAGCATTTGCGCGACGGCGCGGAGATGCAGGGCCTGGCCGATGCGGCGCGTTCGCGCAGTGAAAGCGATTGGCTCATTGGCATCAACGGCACGCGCGCCATCACCAAGCGCATGTTCGGTTCTCGCGCCGGCAATGTTGCTTCGGTCGGCCGTGTGCAGACGCCAACGATCGCGCTCGTTTACGCGCGCGAATTGGAGATTCGGAATTTCAAACCGCGCGATTACTGGCGCGTGACCGCGAAGTTCGGGATCGCCAAGGGAAGTTACGAAGGCGTTTATCAACGCGCCGATTTCAAGCGGAACGACGACGAGCACGATCGCATCGATCGCGTTTGGGACGAAGCGGCCGCCGCGACCGTGGTCGCCACCTGCCAGGGCCAGCCAGTGGCCGAAGTTTCCGAAGAGAAAAAGGCGAGCACGCAGATCGCGCCGCGGCTTTACGATCTGACGACGTTGCAGCGCGAAGCGAACGGCCGTTACGGATTCTCGGCCAAGCGCACGTTGCAAATCGCGCAGGCGCTTTACGAGCGGCACAAGATGCTCACTTATCCGCGCACCGATTCGCGCGCGTTGCCGGAGGATTACGTGCCGGTGGCGAAGCAGACGCTGGCCAATCTTTCCGGGCCGCTCCAAAGCCACGCCGAAAAAGCGCTCGCGCAGAATTGGGTGAAGCCGAACAAGCGCATCTTCAATAACGCGCAGATCAGCGATCACTTCGCGATCATTCCGACCACTTCCGAAGCGAAGAATCTCGACGACTCGGAAGCGAAAATTTTCGACATGGTGGCGCGGCGGTTCGTGGCGGTATTTTATCCCGCTGCCGAGTTCGACGTGACCACGCGCTTCAGCATGGTCGGCGCCCACAAGTTCAAAACGGAGGGCAAAGTGATGACCTCCGCCGGCTGGCTGGAGGTCTACGGCAAAGGCACGGTGGATGACGACAAAGCGCTGCCGGCGTTGAGCACCGAAGACAAAAATCAGGCGAAGACGCTCGAAGCCACGCTACACGCCGAAACGACGAAACCGCCTCCGCGTTACACGGAAGCGACGCTTCTCTCCGCCATGGAAACGGCGGGAAAATTTGTCGAGGACGAAGAGCTGGCCGAGGCCTTGAAGGAACGCGGCCTCGGCACGCCAGCCACGCGCGCCGACACGATCGACGGGCTCATTTATCAAAAATACATGGACCGCAACCAGCGCGAATTGGTGCCGTCGGCGAAGGCGGAACAGTTGATCCAATTTCTCACCGCGGTGAAGGCGACCGATATCACCAGCCCGGCGATGACGGGCGAATGGGAACATCAGTTGCGCCAGATGGAGCAGGGAAAATTTCCGCGCGAGAAATTCATGGCCGGGATCGTGGAGAAGACCAGGGGAATCGTGGAGCGCGTGAAATCTTTCGAGGAAGATGACTCGGTCGCGCGCGTCACCGACATCATTTCGCCGACCGATCAGCAACCGCTGCGCGAGACGTTGCGCGGCTACAAATCGCAGGATGGCGAGTTCATGGTCTACAAGGTGATCGGCGGCCGCAAAATGGAGGAATCCGAAATCAGGGAGCTGGTCGAGAAAGGCAGCGTTGGCCCGCTCGATGGATTTATTTCCGCGAAAACGCGAGCGCGTTTCGCCGCGACACTGCGTCTGGCCAAGGACGAGAAGACCGCGAAATGGAAAGCGGAATACGATTTCGGGGACAAGGTCGATCTCGGTTCGGTCGAACCGTTCTGGACCGACCCGGCGACGGGCGGGCAACTCTGCGAGGTCGGGAACAGTTTCGTCCTGCGCGAAAAAGAGGGCGACGAGTGGAAGCAAGCCTTCCGCGTGAGCCGCATGATGTGCCAGAAGGAAATCCCGCGCGAAGCCGCCGTGCAGTTAATTGAAAAAGGGAAGACCGATTTGATGAAGGGCTTCATCTCGAAAAAGGGCCGGCCGTTCGACGCGTTTCTGCTGCGGGCCGGTCCGAGAGTCGGCTGGGAATTTCCACCGCGCGCCCCGAAAAATGGAAAGGACGGCAAACCGATCGCGCGCAAAGAGCGTGTGAAAGTGGATCTCTCGAAAGCGGAAGTGATCGGCGAGAGCAAGTTGCATCACGGCGAACTCGTCGAAGTGGGCGACGCCTATTACGTGCGCAAACCGGATCAGGATAATCGCCAGGTCTTCAAGCTTTCGAAGAAGCTGTGCGAGCATGAAATCACGCGCGAGGAAGTGACGGAATTGCTGACCGAAGGGAAGTCGCCGCTCATTGAAGATTTCGTCTCAAAGCGCGGAAACAAATTCGGCGCCTACCTAATTGTCTCGCCCAAGAAGGACAAAGCGGAATTCGAATTCCCGCCTCGTTAGGCGCGTGCTCGGTTGAATTCGGGTAGCGCAGGCTGCCAGCCTGCAGTTTCCGGCAGCTTGCCGGAAACAATTTCGGGGTGGTGGTGGTTCGGGAATTGTCGTTTCCGCACACGGTTGTCGCGGCAGGCTGCCGCGACCCGCAGGCTGGCAGCCTGCGCTACCCGGAACTTTGCGATTACCCTTCCTGCACGATCTGATCGAGACGGTAGCCGTCGATGTCGGTCTTGATTTGAATCCAGATCGGCAGGTGATCGGAGAGTTGGTAGGTGAACTTGGCGCGCGTGTATTTTTTGCCGGGAAAAAGCTCGTCGATATGGGCGTCGTCGATGAAGAAATCGAGCGCGCCGCCATGGTTCGTAAAATCCTCCGGGATCGTGGGGAGATGGAGAATCTGATCGTAACGCGCATCATTTCCGAGATTGGAACCACCGATGACGCGATCGCCGACCGTTAACTGAACGAGCGGTTTCGGAATCTTGAGCCCCCGGCTGGTGAGCGCGCGAAAGAGAGGATCGGAAGTCTTCGGCGTATTGAAGTCGCCCATCACGAGCAGGTCGTGATCTTCGACGAATTTGTTTTGGAACCGCGTGTCGATCCAATCGGAGAGCATCTGCAACTCCGCTTCGCGCGCGGCGAGGCTGTCGCCCCAGCGGGCATGCGTGGCAATGGCGATGAAATCGAAATTACCGGAACGGAACGAACACATGTAAGGCGCGCGCCAGAACGATTTGGTGGCGAGATATTCCTTGGTCTGCTTCGAACGCGGCGCATCGATCTCGGCGGCGAGGCCGTTATGGGTGACGGCGCGGCGATCGTACAAGAACGCGACGCGCTCTTTGTTGCCGCCGCCGTCGTCCATCCAATCGGAGTAAACGAAACGCCAGGCTGGCCCGAGGTAACAAAGGACGCGGTATAAATCCGAGAGATCGTCGCGCAGCTCGACGATGGCGATGAGATCGAATTGCCCGAGAATTTCCGCGATGTAATGGATGGCCGCATCGGTGCGATGCACGCGGCCGAATTCGCGAATATTCCAGACGGCGAGATTGATGGTCTCGTCGAGTTTCGAGGGCGGAATTTTCGAGGCGGCGATGCGCTTTTTCAAGGCGAGCAAACCGGCGGCAATTTCAGGAGTGACAGGTCCGTGGTGCATGGCAGCCGGCCGCGATTATACAAAGACGCACGGAAATGCACGCCTGAAGTGAGCCCGGCATTTCACCACAGACCGCCGGCGTCTGACCTCCGGGTAGCGCAGGCTGCCAGCCTGCAGTTTCCGGCAGCTTGCCGGAAACGGGTGGGGTCAATTTTGCTCGCGCGCAGCGCTGTCGCGGCAGGCTGCCGCGACCCGCAGGCTGGCAGCCTGCGCTACCCGAATGGGCGATCCAGTCGTGCGCTTTCGCCATTTCGATTCGCTGCTTTAGTGAAGGCGCTTCGCATGAAATATCTCGTCATTAGCACCAGCGGAAGTCCGGAGAGTCGGAGTCGCATCATGGCGCGGCTCGCCTATGAACACTTGCTGGCCGCGAAAGTAGATTGCGAATGGCTTGATGCCAGCACGCTCAATCTGCCGCTTTGCGATGCGGACGCCTGCTACGCGGATCCCGCAGTGCAAAAATTCGGTGCCGCCATTCGCGCGGCCGACGGCATTTTGATCGCCGCGCCAATTTATAATTACGACGTGAGCGCGGTCGCGAAAAACATGATCGAGCTGACGGGGCAGGCGTGGACCGGAAAAATAGTCGGCTTCCTTTGCGCGGCAGGCGGTTACAGCAGCTACATGTCGGTGATGGCTTACGCGAACAGTCTGATGCTCGATTTTCGCTGCACCATCGTCCCGCGTTTCGTCTACGCGACGGGCGAAGCGTTCGCCGACGGCAAGATGACAGACGAAAAGCTGGCGCAGCGTATTGAAGAACTGGCCCAGGAATTGATGCGTTTCGTGCGCGGACTGCGCAGCGCTTAAAGGAGATCGCCGATCGCCCGATATAGATATTGGCGCAGCGTCGATCGTTTTCGTTCCTCCACTTCGAACGGCTCCTGCATCAGGCGTAATCCAAAGACGGCGAGTGCCGCGGAGCGCGGCGGAAGTTGCACCGCTCCGATATTTCCCCCGCGCACTTTTGGAAAAGGCCAGCGCGTGAGGAGGATCTCGGCCCCAGCCACGGGATCGAACGCGAGCGACTCGCCCCGGGCAGCCGCTTCCCGCCCGATCGTGCCGAGCCGGATATCGTGCAACGCGATCCAACTGCCGCCCGGCATCGAACGCGCGAGGCGCAACAGATCCAGCAGCGGATGTGGATGACGGTGCCCGGCATCGATGAACGCGAAATCCAACTCATTGCCATTCACGAGCGACGCGGCATGGGCGGAATCGTGCGGATTGTGAAAGCGAACGCGAGCCGCCACCGATGGCTCAAATTCTTCCACCTCGAAGCCGGTCCGGCGCGACGGCTCGACCACGCATTGCGTGTTGATGTCGATGGAATCGACGCGTGCGTTTTCGCTTTGGCCCGGAAGTCGATCGAGCGCTGCGGCCATGATGGCGGCGGAAAAACCGGTGAGTGTTCCGACCTCAATGATCCGGCGCGGCGCGAGCAGGCTGACGCAGGCCGTCAGGAAAAAATAATCGTCGGGCCCGACACGGCCCGGGCGCGTGGAGGGACGGCGGCGCGTCCCTTCCATGAACGCGATCTCAGACGCCAGCGGTTGCTCGTTAGGCCGGCCGAAAAGGGTGGCCAGTCGCGCCTAATTTTCGCGATAAGCGTCGGGCTGCGCGAAGGAACATTCCTGCGCCGCGCTGGGCGTGAGCCGCTCGTTCTTCGCAGCGAGAAGTCCGCGAAAAACTTTTCCGCGTGAACCGGGGCGAGTCTTCCAGGCCGCGGCCGCAATTTCAGAAAGCGAAAGCCGGGCGACTTCACGAGCGAGCGATTTGCTTGCGCCCCAAAAGTAGAAGCAGGGCGAGCATCCCAAAATCGATGGCGAGATGGCCGGCAAAGCCGAGATTGCTGCCAGCCGTCCCAAAACATCCGCAGCTCACGTCGATGCCGCGCGCGCGCGCGATGACGCTGGCGGCGATGAAGACCGCGAGCAGCGCGGACAAAATGGCGATGCTGCCGGCGTAAAGGCGTCGCGTGAGGAGACCGAGGCCGCACAACATTTCCAGCCACGGCAAATAGAAGGCGAGCCGCACGCCAAATGCCCAGGGGAGGAGATGATAATTCTCGATGTCGCTGGCGAAGCGAAGCGGCGCCATCGCTTTGAGCACCCCGGCGTAAATGAAAACGGCGCCGACCAGGAAGTCGGCGGCGCGCCAGAGCCATTTCATTTGGGCGCGGCGCGCAAGGCCTCCCAGCCGCCTTCCAGTACGTAAACGTTTTGCCAATGCGCTTCGTCGCGGAGTCGCTGGGCGATGGCGCGGCTCGCGCCGCAACTCGCGCTGTCGCAGTAGATGACGATGCGTTTCTCCGGCGCCCAGGCGGCGAAGACGGGCGGCAGCATTTCGTTCCAATGCTCCTCGTTCAGAGGCAACGCACCGCCGTAATGAGACGCTTCGAATTCCTCGTTAGGCCGGGCATCCAGCCAGAGCGCGTTTTCGCCCCACTGTTGCGCCTGGGCGACGGTTACCATCTCGGAAGCGGGCACCGGGCTTTGCCACGAAATGCGATCGCGGAAGTAAAGGGCCTGGGTGATGCCGGGCACGAAAGCGAGCCCGAGGAGGAGCAGAATCTGCCGCGTAAGCGCGCGCCGCATCAGTGCGCCGCGGGCGGACGCGCCAGCACGCGCACGCCGACGTTAGAGAGTTGCACCCGGCCGGGGCCGCCTTCGGGTTTGAGGGCAACATTGGCCGCGAACGGATCGCCGCCGGCTTTGGGCGTGACGCGTACGATCCACTGGTGCGGCTTTTTCCCAGGCTTGATCTCGGCGCTGATTTGCGGCGAGGAGGAGGAGGCTGTGAAATCGGTGATCTTCGAATCGTCGGACGCGGTCACCGTGATCGTCTTGGGTTTCAGCTTTTCGTTGCTGTTCCAAAAGACAAAGATCGGCTCGACGTCGACGAGCTTGGGGACATTAGCGGTGAGGGTGAGGACGGTGCTCGGTTTGGCCGTGTCGTCGGTCAGGACGGTGATCATTTTGTGCTGCAGGCCGGTGTGCCCGGCGATGTTAAAGGTGGCGGTGATTTCGCCTTTATCGCCCGGAGCGACGTCGTTGGATTTGAGCGTCGCCACCGTGCAACCGCAGGAGGTTTTCACAGAAGCAATATGAACCGGCTTATCGCCTACATTTTCGTAGTGATACTGGGCGACCGCCGTCGCATCGGACGCTTTCGGATGAAGCTCCACCTCGGTCTCCTGCCATTTCAATTCCGCCCGGGCCGTTGCCAGAAACCCGAATATCAACACACCACTCACTCCTAGCCATTTTTTCGTGTTCATCGTTTTGAATAGAATTCGCTAACATACTCCTTCACCGCGTCGCGCCAATCGCGCGGCCGACGCCCGGAAAGATGCTCGAATTTTTCCGTGGCCAGAACGGTGTGGACGGGCCGGCGCGCTTTCCAGGCCTTCATCGCCGCCATCGAGACAGCGCCCACTTTTTTGGTTTTCAAATTCGCCCCCGCTTCGGCGGCACAGGTGATGGCCCACTGCGCATATTCCTGCCAGGTGCATTCGCCGCTGTTGGCGAGGTGAAGGAGACCGGTGGCTTCGGGGTGATCGAAAACGAAAGGCAATTCCTCCGCCAGATCGCGGGTGTAACTGGGCGTCGACCATTTGTCGGCCACGGCGGCAATCTGATCTTTCTCGGCCGCGAGCTTCAGCATTTGATCGACAAAACTGGGCCGCTCCGGCCCGAAGACCCACGAGACGCGCACGACCAGATGCTTCACATCGACGGCGAGCACGTTCTCTTCACCGGCGCGTTTCGATTCGCCGTAAACGCTGACCGGCTCGGCCGCGTCTTCTTCGCGGCGCGGGCCGTGTTCGTCTCCGGCAAAAACATAATCAGTGCTGATGTGAATGAGCTTCGCGCTCTTCGCGGTGCAGATTTCCGCGAGCACGCGGGGCGCTTCGGCATTGAGAAGGAACGCTTCATCGCGATGGTCTTCGCAGCGATCGACGTTCGTTTGCGCCGCCGTGTTGATGAGCAGATCGAAATCACGCGACTGGAGCGCGGCGCGCAGCGCGGGCAAATCGCTGAGATCGAGTTGGGCGTGATTGAACGCGGCGATCTCGTAATGATCGCGATAAGCGTTGACCAGGACGGAACCGAGCCGCCCGCCCGCGCCGACGATGACAATTTTCCTGCGTGCCGATCCCATGGTGAAGGCAATATCCTTCCGCTCGATCGCGGCACTGGCAAGCGAGAGCGAAAAAGAAGAACGCCTGCCGGCACTATGACCGGCAGGCGTTCTGATAATTGCGTTTCGAGTGCTTCGCTTCGACTAAGGAGTGGGCAAACCGGTACCCGAATTGCCCTTTACCAGCGAGATATCGGCAGTGTTGACGGCGCCGTCGGAATTCACGTCGTCCCGGAAATTGGATCCGTCGGTAGCGTGACCTGATTGCGACTTCACCTGGCTAACGTCGACCCCATCGGTGGCGCCGTTCCCTCCCGCATCACCCAACAGGAAGGCGACCGGGATGAAAACGTCGCCGACATTCGTCCCGTCGTTCACGGTGCTCAGCTTGACGGTCAGATACTGGGCGTTGGCGACGCCGGTCAGGTTCACGGTCACTTGCGATCCGCTCACGGTGAAACTGCTGGCCGTTCCCGTCCCGGAGGAGACGGACGCAGAAGCGACTGTCACAGGATTGGCGAAGTTGACGATGATCGTATGGTTACCAGCCGTAGCGCTCCTGCGATCTTCGATGCCGGGAGTGCCGGTAAGCGGCAGGTTAACGTCGAAGTCGCCTGCGCCTCCGTGCGTTTTGCGTGAGACCGCGCTCAAAGCGGTGGGCGCGACCGGGAATTTGAATTTGCCGATGCGCGTATTCCAACCCGCGTTGCTCGTGGCCGAGTAATATTCGTTCGTATGCCAGAACGTTAGATTATCGGCCGGGTCTATGCCCATCGAGCTGTAGTCGCCCCAGCGGCCACTCGAACTCGTCTGATGCCCGCCACCCGACTGCAAAATGGCTTCTCCTTGCGCCAGAGTACCGAGCGGATCGCCCGCCAACCGGCCTGCATAACGAATGGACGGCTCAGTCGTGGAACTCGAGTTGCTGTAGCCGATGGCCATATTTCCATTGGCATCGACGGAAATACTCGGCATCCAACGCCAGAGGCCGTCTCCTCCATTGGTGAAGGTTTGTTGCTGCACCGGGTTCGCCGGAATGACGTCGCCGGTGAAGTCGAACTGATACCAACGAACGCCGGTGGGGCCAGTGCCGTTGTTATTGTTGTTCACGGTATGTGAAATCCAGAGCGATTCGGTTCCGCCCAGGTTTTGGTAAACGAGCGGCGTCATCAATTTATCGCCCAAAGTATCGAGCAGACGTGTCGTGCCGTTCTGCGGGACGATATTGGTGGCGGTCGTATAAGCATCAACGAAACCGGCTACCGTAACGTTCCCATCGGGCGCATGATTCGCGCCCACGCCAAAGGTCGAGTTGGCGGGCGTCGCGAAATCTGCATGGAACCGCCAGACGTGCACCTGAGTTTGAACCACATCGGCCGAGCCCGGGCTGTCGATGGAGAGGAAATATTCCGGGCGGCCGGTCGGCGGTGTTGCTCCGGTGCGGAAAGTTCCCGGGACCAGACTATAGCTATCGCCCAGCGTGGCAGGATCGATGGTGAAGGCGATCGCGCCTGCGTTCGGCGCTCCCGTGCCATTGATCAGGTCATTGCGAGGGAGAGCAAAGACGCGCACGCCATTGAAGGTGGAACCATTCGAGAAAAGGTTGACCGAGAAATAATAGGCGTCGGGCCAAAGACCGAACTTCGGATAGTCGCCCAGGTAATTGGGATTATTTGGGTCGACCTGCACCGCGTAAAGCCACCATCCGCCCGTAACCGGGTTGCTCGTTTTCGAAACGCCCACGCATTGATAAAACGAGACGCCCGGGAAAGCCGGGAACGCGAAATCGCTTACCACCCAGCGATCGGCCAGGTGATCGTAAAAGACGAAACCATCGCCATCATTCTGATTGGCGCCGCAGGGCGTCGTCGGCCCCATTGGAGCGAAAAATGAATTGTAGGTCGTGGGTCCGGACAACGTGTTCCCCGATTTATCGGTGATCTTGATGCTGGAATTGACCGACTGGATGTAATTGTTCGGCCCCACATCACCATTGGTATCGGGCGGCAAGCAGCCGCAGCCGCTCTGTGCCGAGCTGATGCCGGGATAGGTGGCGATCGGCGCTGGCATCGTCACAATAGTGGCAGCCTGCCGAATGGCGCGCATCGGGTCAGGCGCGCCGTTCGATTTAAAATTCGGATGGCGCATCAGGCGCGTCTCCTCGTTTTCCTCATTCGCCGGGATATAAGGCAAGCTCCGCAAATCCCGATCTTGCGAGATCGGTCCGAAGATCGGAATCACTTCCGGCCGCGCGCTGATCTTTGCGGTGCGATCTGGGCGCTTTTGCGCCTCAGCCGCCGGGCTGAAATACATCGAGAAGGCGACCAGCGTCAAAAACGCGCCGCCCAGACACATAAAAAAACCCGCGAGAACGCGGGGGTTAAAGAAAGCGGATTTGGAGTTAATTCGTTTTTTCATAAATGGCTTTAGCTGCCATCTATCAAACCAGACTTAGGAGGAACCTGTCACGCCCTTTACCATTATTAATTTGTCACTTTGTCGCCAAAGTTTTGGCCGGAGAAGGGAGGGGATGTTGAGCGCGGGGAGCGCTCTCTTTTCCGCCGTCATCCCGAGCGAAGTCGAGGGATCCCGCCGCGCCACCATTAAGCCGTCGAACTCATCCGCCACGGCCTTACGATTGCCGTCGCCGATCGTCGCCAAGGGAACGAACACTCTTCACCGCGGGGAGCGATCTATCTTTGATGAAGATGCCCATCAACCTGCCACGGTCGCGTGTGTAGCCGCAGTGTTGCAGAAATAAAGGCTCGGTGAGGCAGGGATTCGAACCCTGGGTACCCTTTTGGAGTACGGCGCTTTAGCAAAGCGCTGCTTTCGACCACTCAGCCACCTCACCTTCTATTGTCGCGGCCACGAAAATAGGCGGGGATTTTGGAATTGCCAACCGCACAATTCCATTGGCACACATGGACTCCAGTTGCCAAGAACGGCCACGCGGCGGAATAGATTTCTCGTGATCAGCGAAGAGGAAGCACTTGCGCAAATTCTTTCCCGGGTAGTGGCGTTGCCAGCGCGACGCGTTTCGATCGAGGAAGCGCGAGGATGTTTCGTGCACCAGGAAGTTCGCGCCGGTCTTTCGCTTCCGATTTTCGATAACTCGGCGATGGACGGCTATGCGTTGCGCGCGGCGGAAACGCAACGCGGCGCGCGTTTGCGCGTGATCGGCGAACAGCCCGCGGGTCTTGCTCGGCAACTGCGCGTTGGTGCGGGCGAAACGGTCCGGATTTTTACTGGCGCACCGTTGCCTGCAGGCGCGGATGCCGTCGTGATGCAGGAAGAAACGACGCGGGAAGGGGAGGGCGTTACGATTAACACAGATGTCGCGCCGGGAGAATTTGTGCGGCGGCGTGGCGGCGATGTGACGGAGGGACAGGTGATCCTCGACGCCGGCGAGCCGTTGAGACCGGAATCGCTCGCTCTCCTGGCTGCGCAAGGTTTGGCTGAAGTGCAGGTAGGCGGAGAGGCGCTCGTCGCCTTGATCAGCACGGGCGACGAGCTGGCCCGGCCGGGCGAGGCGATTGCCGAGGGGCAAATCTACGAAAGCAATTCGACTTTGTTGCGCGGTTTGATCGAAGGCGCCGGCGCCCGCGTGATCTCGAACGAGCATGTTGTCGATGAGCCGGCGAAGGTGCGCGAAGCGTTTGCGAGCGGTCTGGCCCAGGATGCTTTGATCATCAGCGGCGGCGTGTCGGTGGGTGATCGTGATTTTGTGCGGCCAGTTTTGCGCGAGCTGGGAGTGGAAATCGATTTGTGGCGGGTGGCGATGAAACCAGGCAAACCGTGTCTCTTTGGCCGAGCGCGAAACTGCGCGGTCTTTGGCCTGCCCGGCAATCCCGTTTCGGCTTTCGTCACTTTCCTGCTGCTGGTGCGGCCAGCGCTTTTGAAAATGATGGGCGCAAACCAAGCGGCGCAATCGTTGCCGATGAGTTTCGCGCGCCTGGCCGCAGATTTGGAAAACGAAGGCGACCGCGTCCATTATTTTCGCGGGATGCTTCGCGAGGGCGTTTTCACCGTGATGGGGCGGCAGGAATCGCATGCACTTTTTGGCCTAAGTCGTTCCAACAGTTTGCTTCGCCTCGCGCCGGGCGAAAAGAAGCGCGCCGACGAGATGATCGCGGTGTTGGTTTGGCCTTAAGGCGAATCTGGCGACCCACGTTTGACACGCTACCTAGGCATTTTAGCTTAAGCGCGCGTTGAAAACTGAAATCGAGACCGATTTTTTCCCTGGCCTGAATAATCAGGTCAAATCGGACGCCGAGGAGCTAGCGCACATCATCATGGAGTTGCAGCGCTGTTTCATTTTGCGCCTCTCGAAAGAACTCGCTCCCGGCAACGTTTCCTTTCCGCAGTTTTTCCTGCTCGCCTATCTCGACCACAAAGAAGTCCTGACCATGTCGGCCATTGCCAAAAAAATGGCGCACACTACCGCGGCGGCGAGCGGCCTGGTCGCGCGCCTGGAAAATCTCGGGCACGTCGTGCGCTCGGTCGCGCGGGAAGATCGGCGCCGGGTGATGGTTTGTATTACGCCCAAGGGCTCAGATTTGGTTCAACGCATCCGCGCCGAAATGGTCGGCAACGTGATGAAAGTGATGGCCCGTCTCTCGCCGGTGGAACAAAAAACCTGGCTCCAAATTTACACGAAGATTTACGGTTTCTGTCAGGCGGAAACACCTCCCGCCGCCGATAGAATGACCTGCTAACCCTTGGGCGTGCGACCGGAACGCGTGCTTTCAGCCGAAAACACACAACAGAATGCGAATGCTCCGTCTTATCGTTTTAGTCCTGGCCACTGCCATCCTGCTCCCGCCGCTGGCGCGTGCCGGTGATGAAGAATACAACTCCCGCAGCGAAGTCCCCCGTTTCACTCTCGATCAAGCCATCCTGACCGCGCTCCAGCGCAATCCCGATATCATGCGGGCGCGCCAGGAGATCGAGCGGACCAAAGGTCTCTACCTCGAAGTGCGCGCGGCCGTCCTGCCGCAGATCGCGGCGACCGGCGCGTTTGCCGACACCGACCCGCACCTCCAGAGCCTTGGCGGATTTGGTTCGACGACGACTGCCGGCGGCGGAGGTGGCGTGACGCCCACTCCATCGCCCGGCCCCACGGCTACGCCCGTTCCGGTCCCCGGCACGAGCGCGTTCACCAGTTTCAGCAGTGTCGAACGCAGCTACAGCGTCCAGATCCAGGCGACGCAGGCCGTCTTCGCGGGTGGCCGCCTTGTTTCACAAATTCGTTCGGCCGACTTCCAACGCGATAGCACCTTCTACGGTTTTCGTAACGCCATCGATCAAACCGTCGCCACTGTGCGGCAGCAATTCTCCCTGGTTTTGCTTAATCAAGCGTTGATCGGTGTGCAGGAAGAATCGGTCAAGCTGCTGCAAAGCCAGTTGCAGGATCAGCAGAATCGATTCGAAGCCGGCACCGTGCCGCGTTTCAACGTCCTCCAGGCGCAGGTCGCCCTTTCGAATCAATACCCGCAATTGATCAGCGCGCGGAATAACTACCGCATCGCGCAGTTGCAACTCGCCAAGACGATCGGCCTCGATTTCGATCCGCGCCGGGGAGACGCGGCTCCGCTGGAAGCAGTCGGCGCGTTGACCTACGTCCCGCGTGCCATGCCCCTCCCGGAGGCCATCGAAGTGGCCAAAGCCAATCGTCCATTCCTGAAGGAGCAAAAAGCCAACGTGCTCGCCAACCGCGCGCAGATCGGCGTGGCGCGCGCCGACTTTTTTCCGCAACTCAGCGCCACCATCGCCGAAGAAGTGCGCAGCAATCCCTACACCGATAATCCGCGCGACGTTCGCAACGGTTACGTCTTTGGCGCGACCGGCAACTGGGCGATT
This sequence comes from Chthoniobacterales bacterium, assembly GCA_038258245.1. Classification (GTDB taxonomy): domain Bacteria; phylum Verrucomicrobiota; class Verrucomicrobiia; order Chthoniobacterales; family UBA10450; genus JBBSQB01. Next base: position 44,982 of record JBBSQB010000015.1, on the reverse strand, counting down.
TGGGATTGGGGGGCGACCTACGGCCGCGTCAAGCAAGCCAGGTCGATCCTCGAGCAATCGAAAGTGACGCTCGACGATGCCGTCCGGCAGGTGGAACTCGAAGTCCAGCAGGCCTACTCGAACTTAATCCAGGGCCGCGAATTGATTCAGAGCCAGGAGAAAAACGTCGAGCAGGCGAATGAAGCCCTGCGTCTGGCCAGTGCCCGCCTCGGCGCCGGCGCCGGGACGCAATTGGAAGTGCTCGACGCGCGCGTGCAGTTGACGACCGCGCAATCGACCCAGCTCCAGGCCCTTTACACCTACGATACCGCCGTGGCCGAATTCGATCGCGCCACCGCCACGGAGGTGACCTACTCCTCGATGCTCGACGAACCGCGCACGCGGCGAAAATTGAAAACCGAAGCCGCTTCCACCCCGGCGCCGAAGCCGACGCCGCTCCCGCTCAACGGACCGGGAGCGAGGGAAAACCGGGGCCGCCCCGCCTTCGGGCGACCGTTTGGAAAATAGCGACATCGAGCAATTCGCCGCGCTCCCGGCGGAGGTTTGCCGGCACGCCTTTGTCCGGCGCGTTCCCGGCATTGACGTTTCCTACGATAAGGCGGAAGCGCTCGCGCGGCTCGATGCCGTGCATCGCGACGTGCGCGACTCGTTAGGCTTGGGCGCACGTGCTTTTGTCACCGCCACGCAAGTGCATGGGAATTCCGTGGCCACCGTCTCGGCGGCCACCGATCAATGCTTCCCGGATTGCGATGGGTTGATCACAAACAATCCTGAGGTTTGTCTCGGGATTTACGTGGCCGATTGCTGCGCCATTTATCTGGTCGACCCGATCCGTCGCGCGGTGGGCCTTGTTCATTCGGGCAAGAAAGGAACGGAATTGGGGATCGCCTCACGCGCCATTGCCCAGATGCAGAAGGAATTCGGCACGTCCTCAAACGACCTGATCGTGCAGCTCAGTCCATGCATTCGCCCGCCCCATTACGAAATCGATTTCGCGGCGGAGATCATGCGCCAATGCCGCGCTGCCGGCGTCGATCAGGTGCACGATGGCGGCATCTGCACCGCTTGCGATCTCGATCATTATTATTCGTATCGGGCCGAGAAAGGGCGGACGGGCCGCATGCTCGCGCTGCTCGCTATTCGTTAGACCATTCCGCGTTCAACGTCTCTGGGCGATAAGCGCAAACGCCGCGCTTCTTCGCCTGCGCCACGAATTCGAAAAACTCCGCCCCGATCGCACCGACATTTTCTTGCTCTGCCTTAGCCAGCGCCTGACGTGTATTCATCCCGGAAAGATAGAGAGTTTTGAACGCCATTTTAGCTTCGCTCCGTTGCGCGGCCGTGAAACCAGCGCGGCGCATCCCAATCATGTTGAGTCCGACGACGAAGTTGCGGATGGCCGCGGTGACGAATGGGGGAACGTCTTTACTGAAACCGGAGCCGCCCTGGACCATGGCCAGCCGCCCGACGTGCAAGAATTGATGGAAGGTGCTGCCGCCGCCCAGAAACGCGCCATCTGCCACGCTCGCGTAGCCACCGAGAAGGCAATTGTTCGCGATGATGACGTTGTTTCCGATCGAGCAGTTGTGACCGAGATGGACCCCGACCATCAGGAAATTTTTGTTACCGATAGTCGTTAGGCTGCCTTCCGCGGTGCCGCGATGAATGGTGCACAACTCGCGAATGACGTTGTCGTGGCCGAGGCGGACACCGCTCCTCGTGTCGGAGCGAAAAGAGAGATCCTGCGGCGTCGTGCCGATGATCGCGCCCGGTCCGATGGTGTTCCCGTTGCCTGCCTCGACCGCGCCTTCGAGAAGGGCGTGTGGCCCGATGATGGTTCGCTCTCCCAGAATGACCTGGGGGCCGATGACGGCGTAAGCGCCTACTTCACTATCGGCCCCGATGCGTGCGGCCGGGTCGATACTAGCGGTCGGATGAATTTTCATAGGATGCCCGTTTCCTTGAAGCTGAAATAACCGGGCCGGGCCGGCGCGGGAGAGCCGATGATAATGTGATCGAGCAGGCGAATCTGGAGAAGCCCGGCGGCTTCGCGCAGCCGCCGCGTCAGACTATGATCGGCCTGGCTGGGAGACGGATCGCCCGAAGGATGATTGTGCACCACGACCACGCCGTAAGCAGAATGGATCAGCGCCGGTCGAAAGACGTCACGCGGATGAGCGATGCTTTCGTTAATGCTGCCCATCGATATTTCCTCCACGCAAATGAGGCGATAGCGCGTATCGAGCAAAACCACGCGCAACGATTCCTTGCGCAACATGCGCATCTCCGCCCCGAGTAGGTCGCAAATCAGTTCAGGCGTTTCCAGTTTTTGCTGGGCCAGCGTTTCGCGCGCGAGACGTTGGCCCAACCCGAAGGCCGCGACTAGTTGCACGGCTTTCGCTTGCCCGATGCCGCGAATGGCCGCGATTTCCTTCACGCTGCAACGGCTCAATCCCCCGAGCGAGCCGTAGCGCTGCAAGAGTTCACGCGCGACGTCGACGGCGTTGGCGCCGGGCAATCCAGTGCGCAGAAGAATGGCGATCAATTCCGCATCGCTCAGCGCGGCCGCGCCGCGGTGGGCCAGCTTCTCGCGCGGACGTTCGTCCGGCGGCATCTCACGAATTTTTGTCTGCGGCATGTGGGGGGTGAAAAGTTCAAGCCGCGGCCGAAGCGCCGCTTTCATTCGTTAGGCGCGAAATTGATCGAGTAATTCCCGCACGCCTTCGCCCAATTGCATGAGCGCTTCCGTGTGCGGACCGGCCGGCAGACCGTTGAGTTTGCCTTGCGCCTGGCGAATAAGTTTCTCGCCGAGATCGAGTGATGCGCTGAGCGAGCCGTCGCTCACCGCTGCTTTCAGCAACTGCGCCGTCTCCTCCGATTTGTCATCCAGGATGAGCGCGCAAATCCGTTCCCGCTCCACGACTGGCGCCGATTTGAGGAGCATCAGGATCGGTAGCGTCAGCTTCCCTTTGCGCAGATCGGTGCCGAGCGTTTTGCCCGTCTCCTTCTCGCTGCCCGCGATATCGAGGCAGTCGTCGTAAATTTGGTAAGCGGCGCCCAGGTTCATTCCATACTCGCGCAAAGCCGCGACCGTGTTCGCGTCGGCGCCGCTAATGAAAGGTCCAAGTTCCGCGGCGGCGGCGAAAAGCGCGCCCGTCTTCATCCCCACGATGCGCAGATAATCCTCCGTGCTCAGATGAAGATCGAAGCGGTGCTGCGTCTGAATGATTTCCCCCGAACAAACTTCGCGCGCGGCGCGGGCGATCGTCCGGCTGATCGTAGTGTTGTCGAATTCGGTCGCGAGATTGAGCGCGTGCGCGAAAAGACAATCGCCTAACAAAACGCTCAGCGAATTTCCCCAGCGCGCGTTGACGGTCGGCTGCGCGCGGCGGCGTTCCGCTTCATCCATGATATCGTCGTGCACCAGCGTGGCGAGGTGGATGAGTTCGACGATCACGGCCAGATCGACATGGCCGCTGGTCACGGGTCCGGTCGCGCCGCCGCTCAGCAGAGCGACGAGCGGACGCAATCGTTTTCCGCGGCTGCCGATGGCGTAGGAGACATAGCCTTCGATGGACGGATCGAAAGCGGCGGCCTGCTGTGTGATGCGAGCTTCGACCTCGTTGAGTTGTGGTTGAACCAACTCGATCACTCGAGAGAGCGGCCCTTCCGGCAGGACGGGCGCGACGGCCGATTTTTCGAAGACTTCCACGGGAGCAGGATAGTTTGGAACGTCTATCTGTGTCAAAGCCCGAGGCGCGCCAGCCTCGCTTTAGCGAAGAAATGTATAGAAAACCGGCATTTTCTTCTCACGTGGGCGCGTTCATGAAAAAGAGACTGCTATTTCTTTGGATGGATTGTTATCGAGGACGCGCTGGTCGCGAAATCGAAAGAATAATCGCGAAGTGCAGTCATCACGACCAAGTTACAGCCTTCCATGATGCGCTCGCTCCGAGCAGTTTTTCGAAGTCGCTTCTGCCGCTTGAAGGGACAGCGAGAGCACGATCCGCGACACACGCTTGCAAAAACGTAGCGGTAGCGTCCGCAAGCCACGCGGTCATTTCAGATGCTTCCGCGTTGAGGATCCGAAAAACTGCGACGCCGAGATAATCTTTCGCAGGGTCGATGACCTCCGATGAGTTTACGTTAAACCTGAGTCGTTTGAACTTCAGGGCATCTCCGCTGGTCACCAAGCCACCGTTATGAGAAAGCGTGTGGCGAATTTGGAAGATTGTTCTCAATGCTTTGACACGTTTAGACATTGCGGGCTTAGGAGAATTTTGGTTGTAGCGGCGAGCTCCAACCAGCATCTGAAGGCACTTGTCTATGGCTTCCAAATCATGAAAAAGGCTTTGTTCAAACATTAGAGCTGGTGCGTCAATTTGCCCCGCGGTCGACCAAATCAGGGAGGCGTCGATCTTGACGTCTTTGAATGCTTCCGGCAGGACATAGTCAACGAGAAGAGTTCCCAAGCGGACAATGGTCTTCTTGAAAAACGTCTCGAATGCGTTGATCGCCTCGAGAAGCACCAGCTGCTCGGCATACCACCGATACTTGATAAATGTTCCTTCCTTAGCGCCGGTTGGGCCATTGCTTTTCGCAGCACTCTTAAGAATGTGAATCTCCTTTTTGAGCCTGACGATTGTATCATGACGGCCGTCGACCCAGTCGAGAAAGTTCTCTTGATGCTTGAGCAACCCTCGGAACTCTTCGAGAGGGTTTCCCTTGATGCTAGCTAGGTGGCGCACCTCTTTGCTCGAACTCGTCGGAATTGAATGACGCTCTTCGAGCGAGATAAAATTCTTCGCTCCTTTTGGTCTGCTCATATTTTGTGAAATGCGGCCAGCTGGTGACCCCGGTCCGCTGCCTGCCATGTGGCCTCGATAGGCTCCCCGTACGTTTCGTTCTCATTCATGCTTGTTTGAGGGAATACCGTCCGCTTTTTTTAGTGCCTAATTTTTGAACCAATCCTGCTGACACCAGCGGCCGCAGTAAGTTCATTGCGCCTTGGCGCGAGACACCGAGCACTTCCCAGAGTTCTGCCGGGGCCATGCTCCCATGGTCTCGCAAAAGTTTGAGCAGCTGTTCCTGCTTGGGACGCAAGACAAGTTTCGCGGGCGTTTTCACGCGGAACGCTTGCATCCGCAACCACACGTTTTCCAGCGTCTGCCTCAAGCCTTCGGCGCAGTATTCCAGCCAGTTGGAGAGATCCCCGCCCGCCCGTCGCACGGCATCAAGCGCTGCGTAGTAGCCAGGGCGGTCCTCCCAATAATATTCATCCACAGAAAAAATATGATGGCTGTCGAAGCCCCGCCGGTAGAGTTCCCACAACGCCAGCGCCCGTCCCGTCCGTCCGTTGCCATCGGCGAATGGGTGGATGTGCTCAAACTGATAGTGCAGAATCGCCGAACTCAAGACGGGAGAAAGTTCGGCCGCCTTCCGGTTCCACCACTCCATGAGCTCAAACATCAAGCCGGAGACATCAGCCGCGGCGGGCGGAAAATGCCGGCCCACGCGCACGGCGATCGTCCGATAACGGTCCGCTTCTCCCTGGTCCATCACTTCCGCAGCCAGGAGGCGATGCAGCGCGAAGATGTCTTCGTGCCGGAGCGTCCTTTTGTGGACATATTTTTCCACGTAGCGCAACCCGGCAAAATAGTTAAGCACCTCGCGACTCGAACGCTGGTCCGCAGCGGCAAGCTCCCAGCCTTCCTCCAGAGCCCGAACCTGCTCAAGTGTCAACGGGTTGCCTTCGATGGCCGTTGAGGCGTGGCCGTTGCGCGTACGAGTATCTTTTTGCAGCGCTGGAATCCACGAGAGTTCCACGGCCGCGCCTTGAATTCTCTCACGCAGCACCGCGACGGCCTCCACCGTCGAAAGCAGGCGCGGACTGATATGAAATTGTGGTTCGTAAGCCACGGCGTAATTAGTCAAGCGTAAGTCAATTTATGAGTCAACCAGATCGTATCCCGGCTGGAATCCAGATGATCAATCGAAGTGTGTTATCGAGATTAGAGCAACATATCGCGGCAGTTTTGGCGGAGATGGGTCCGCAGGCGCAATCGCAATCCGCCCTCAAAGGTTGAGCCGATGGAGATGCGCCTTTACGGTGGTCGGCAATGAGTTCGTTTGCTGTCCTTGGTTTGCCTACTGATGAATTGGAAGTCTTCATGCTCGGCGCGCATGCCGATCCGTTTCGGGTGCTCGGCCCGCATCGGCTGGGCGACGATCTGGTGGTGCGCATCTTCCGCCCGGATGCGCAAAAGGTGACCATTCTCCCTCCCGATGGCGGGAAGGAAGTGGAAGCGGAGCGCATTCATGCGGAAGGCTTTTTCCAGGCGCTGCTCCCGGGCGCGCGACGCGATTGTCAGTATCGGGTGAAGGTCGAACGCTGGGATGGGAGCGAGCAGATTGCGCATGATCCGTACTGCTACGGGACGTTCATGGGCGAGATGGATTTACATCTCTTCGCCGAGGGAAATCATCTCGATCTTTACCGGCAATTCGGCGCGCATTTGCGCACGGTGGGCGAGGAGACGGGCGTTTATTTCGCGGTCTGGGCGCCCAACGCGCAACGCGTCAGCGTGGTCGGCGATTTTAATGGCTGGGATGGCCGAGTGCATCCGATGCGCAAACTGATCGGCAGCGGCGTATGGGAATTATTCCTGCCTGGCGTGAGCGAAGGTGCGCATTACAAGTTTGAGATTCGCACGCCGAGCGGCGCGATTTTGTTAAAGAGCGATCCGTTCGCCTTTTTCAATCAACACAGCAAGGACACGTCGTCGCTCGTTTACGATCTGCGGCGTTATCAATGGAGCGATGGCGAATGGATGGAGGCGCGCCGCTCGAAGACGTGGATTCGCTCGCCGATCAGCGTCTATGAAGTGCATCTCGGTTCCTGGCGGCGCAAAGTGGAGGAGCGCAATCGCCCGTTCAGCTACCTGGAGTTATCGGAGACGCTGCTCCCGTATGTCATCGAGATGGGCTACACTCACATCGAGTTGATGCCGATCGCGGAGCATCCGTTTGAAGGTTCGTGGGGTTATCAGGTCACGAATTACTACGCGCCGACCAGCCGTTTCGGTTCGCCCGATGAGTTCCGCCATTTCGTTGATAAGTGTCATCAATGCGGCATCGGCGTGATCATGGATTGGGTGCCCGCGCATTTTCCGAAGGACACGCACGGGCTCGCCGAATTCGACGGGACCGACCTCTACGAACACGCTGATCCGCGCCAGGGCGAGCATCAGGATTGGGGCACGCTCATTTTTAATTTCGGCCGCAACGAAGTCCGCAATTTCCTGCTCGCGAACGCGCTTTTCTGGCTCGACGAATATCACATCGACGGTCTGCGCGTGGACGCGGTGGCGTCGATGCTTTACCTCGATTACTCGCGCAAGGCCGGCGAGTGGATTCCGAATGCCTTCGGCGGCCGCGAGAATCTGGAGGCGGTCCACTTCCTCAAACGCGTCAACGAAGTCTGCTACGAGCGTTACCCCGGCGTGATGACGATCGCGGAGGAATCAACCGCGTGGCCGAGCGTGTCGCGTCCGACCTATCTGGGCGGCCTCGGTTTCGGCTTCAAATGGAACATGGGCTGGATGCACGACTTCCTCGATTACATGAAGCTCGATCCGATCTTTCGCCGTTATCATCACGGCAGCATCACCTTCTCGCTCGTCTACGCGTTCTCCGAGCATTTCGTTCTCGTTTTGAGTCATGACGAAGTGGTGCACGGCAAAGGTTCGCTCATCGGCAAGATGCCGGGCGACGAATGGCAGAAGTTTGCCAATCTGCGCCTCTTCTTCGCCTGGATGTATGCCCACCCCGGGAAGAAATTGCTCTTTATGGGCGGCGAATTTGGGCAGGTGCGGGAGTGGAGTCACGATCGCGAACTCGATTGGGAGCTGCTCCAATTCCCGAAACACGACGGGCTCCGCCGCCTCGTGCAGCATCTCAATTACGTCTATCGCAACGAGCCCGCACTCTGGGATCTCGACGACACCTACGACGGCTTCGAGTGGATCGATTTTCACGACGCCGATAACAGCGTCATCTCGTTCATGCGCAAATCGCAGGAGGGCGAGATCATCGTCTTCGTCATCAACGCCACGCCGCAGGTGCTGCACGATTACCGGTTAGGCGTGCCGCAGACTGGTTACTACCGCGAGTTGATCAACACCGACGCCGAGACCTACGGCGGCAGCAACGTCGGCAACTTCGGGGGCATGCAAAGCCAGTCGCACGCGTGGATGTCGCGCGATCATTCCATTGTGATGCAATTGCCGCCGCTCGCGACCATCGCGTTCAAGCTCGAACGCGAAGCGCCGGCGGATTCCGATTCGAACGACGAAGACTCGTAGCCACTCCGAGCCCCAAATGCTTTCGGTGTTGCGGAATCCTTTCCACCTTCACCATCAGTTACGGCGCGAGGTAACGACTTCGCTCGGGATGACGGTGTGAAGTTCTCTTTCCGGCTCGCGTGTTATTTCTCAGGTTTCGCTTGACGCTGCGGGCGGCTCTTCGCAAAGATCGTCCAAATTCTCCCTCCCATGAACAAATCCCCCAGCGGTTTCACCTTGATTGAAATGCTCGTTGTCATTTCGATCATCGCCATCATCGCGGCGTTTGCCGTCCCGACATTGCAGCAGGCGCTGGCCAAAGGTCAGATGACCGGCACCATGAACAACGCGCGCCAATTCTTCCTCGCCGGCCAGCAAATGGCGCTCGACGGCGCGACCAACTCCGATCCGAACTACGCCTGGCCCGGCGATTACACCGGCTCCGACGCGATCACTTCGCTCGAGCAATATTGCAGCAAGCTTGTCTCCAACGGTTACCTCACCACCGGTGATTTGCAGAAGTTGCTCAACGCGCCGGGCGCCAATTGTACCGTTAATTCAACAACCGATGGCAACGGCGTCACCACCGTCACGCTCACCGGCAAGAGCGGTCTCAAGGTTTACAAAATCAAGGAAGTCGATTCCTCGAACACGCTCTTCTGTGTGACCTCTAATTACATCTACAACACGCCTCTCACCGCGACCGGCGCGCCGTATGGCGAGAAAGGTTTCGTCGTCATGCACAAGGGTGGCGACGCTGCCGTGCTCCGGAAAAATCAGGCAACGGCCGCGAACTTTGGCGGCGACACAAACAAATTCCAATCGACCGTTGGCAAAATGAGCGGCGATCCCGACGGCACCTTGCAGAACTCCGACGCCGCCACTGCCCTCACGAATCCCTAACGGCGGCCCGATTCCCCACGCGCTGGCGCGGCACGACCTGTAGCCGTTTCGCTATGCGAAACGTGGGTATCGGCTCTCGTGGTCTTCCCCAACGCCGCGTTTCGCGCAGCGAAACGGCTACAGCGGAGAGCGTAGCGCCTTTACGATTCTTCGATCACTTCGGACGAAAACTCTCCGTCCCGCACGCGCGTCCGGATCTTCGTTTTCGGCCTAACGAGTTGGATCGACGTGACGATGCGGCCCTTGTCATCCGTCGTGATGCTGTAGCCGCGGCGCAGCGTTCCCTCCGGGCCGAGAGCGCGCAGTACGTCGGCCACCCGCGTGAAACGATCGTGTTGCTTCTGCCACGCTTGCGGCGTCGCCGTGGCCAGGCGCCGCTGCGCTTCGGCGAAACGCTGGCGCAGCGCGACTAGTTCGCGCTGCGGGCTGTGCGCCTTTACGATCGCCGCGCGATTCTCGATTTGCGCGCGCGCGTCGCTCAGCTGTTGCCGCAGATGCCGTTGCAACCGCTCGCGCGCCCAATCGAGTTGTTGCTGCGCGTCCTGGCGACGTTTGAGCAGTTCGCGGCCGAGCGTCCGCTCGGAAAGAAAACGCAGCCGCGTCTGCGCCTGGGAAAGGAAGTTGCGCAGGCAACGTCGCAGACAGGCAGACAATTCCTCGAGACGCCGCTGCAAATCGACGGCGTCCGGTGCGATCAATTCCGCCGCGGCGCTCGGCGTCGGCGCGCGCAGGTCGGCCACGAAATCGGCGATCGTGAAATCAATTTCATGGCCCACCGCGCTCACCACCGGCAGTGCCGAATGAAAAATGGCGCGCGCCACTATCTCTTCGTTGAATTCCCAAAGGTCTTCGATGCTCCCGCCGCCGCGCGTGATGACGATGAGATCGAGCGGCGCCCACGATTCGTTAGGCAATGCCAGTTCGCGAATGGCCGTCGCGATTTCCGCCGCGGCACCGACGCCCTGCACGCGCACCGGACTGATGAGGATTTCCAAATGCGGCGCACGCCGCCGCAGCACGTTGAGCATGTCGCGAACAGCCGCGCCGCTCGGTGAGGTCACGAGTCCGATGCGCCGCGGAAATTTCGGCAGCGGCCGTTTCCGCGTGGGATCGAAGAGGCCTTCCGCTTCCAGTTTTCGCTTGAGCGTTTCGAATTTCGCCTGGAGCAAACCAGCGCCGCGCGGTTGCACCATTTGCACATTGATCTGGTATTGGCCGCGCGCTTCGAAAACGGTGACGCTGCCGTAGACCTGCACCTGCGCGCCATCACTCAACGGCGTGCGCAATGGCGCCATCGCGTTGCGAAAAATGACGCACGAAATCTGGGCGCGCTGGTCCTTGAGCGTGAAATACTGGTGGCCGCTCGGGTGCAGCTTGTAATTCGAAATCTCTCCCTGCACCCAGACGTTACCGAAGCGTGTCTCGAGCAGCCCGCGAATGGAGCGCGTCAGCTCTGCGACGGTAAGGACTTTGGAAACTTGTGGAAAGAGATCGGACTCCATTGAGGAAGTTTACCGCAGAGGCCGCGGAGATCGCAGAGGTGAATTTGCTTTTATCTCTGTGGTCTCTGCGATCTCTGTGGTTAATTTCTCAGCCGTTGAAGAGCTCGCTCTGCGCGCCAGCCGGAGGTTTGAGGCCGAGTTTGCGATAGGCGTGCGGCATGGCGACGCGGCCTTGCGGCGTGCGTTTGATGTAGCCTTCCATGATCAAATACGGCTCGTTCACTTCTTCGAGCGTGCCCGCTTCTTCGCCGACCGCGACAGCGAGCGAACTCAAGCCGACCGGTCCGCCGTTAAATTTATGGATGAGCGTTTCGATGATGCGCTTGTCCCATTGATCGAATCCATCGCGATCGATCTCGAGCATGGTCAACGCCTTGTCCGCGAGATCGGCCGTGATTTTGCCGTCGGCTTTCACTTGCACGAAATCGCGCACCCAACGGAGCAAATTGTTGGAAGTACGCGGCGTGCCGCGCGCGCGAGCGGCGATTTCGGCTGCGCCTTTATCGTCAATCTCGATGCCTAACAAGCCGGCGCTGCGCGTGATGATTTTCTGCATCTCCTCCGCGGAGTAATAATCGAGCCGTGCCGTCATCCCGAAACGCGAGCGGAGCGGCGCGCTCACCATGCCTGCGCGTGTGGTCGCGCCAATGAGCGTGAACTTCGGCAACTGCAAACGCAGACTGCGCGCTTGCGGCCCTTGATCGATGATAATGTCGAGCCGGTAATCCTCCATCGCCGGATAGAGATATTCCTCGATCGTCGGTTGTAGCCGATGGATCTCGTCGATGAAAAGGACGTCGCCTTTTTCGAGGCTGGTGAGCAGGCCGGCGAGTTCGCCCGCCTTTTCAATCACCGGACCGCTCGTGTTTTTTACATTCACGCCCATCGCATTGGCAATGATGTGGGCGAGGGTGGTTTTGCCGAGACCGGGAGGGCCGCTGAGCAGGATGTGCTCGAGAACGTCGCCGCGTTTTTTGGCAGCTTGGACGAGCACTTCGAGCCGTTCGCACACTTTCACCTGTCCGGTGAATTCGCTGAACATCGGCGGCCGCAGCGAGACTTCTAAGGCGGGATCGGTTTCGGGCGGTTTCATTTTCGTAGCGCTCGTTTCATAACATCGGAGCCGTCCCCACGCACGGCGCGATTTTGAGGTCGCGTCTTCGTTACGTCGCGGTTTTCATTCCGGGGAGCGCGGGCGCCTCGCCGAAATGACGACCGGGCGGAGAGGAAACTTCGACAGTGTGGTGAGAGGAAAATGCGGCGTGGGATCTTTTTGCTTCGACAAGGAAACCGGCATGGCGACAGAGAAATCTTCGATCACGCTGCGCGAGAAACCGCGCCAGCTCCGCCAAGTTCGTTTCGGCGAGTCGCCGAAACCAGCACGCGGGTCGCGTGCGCTCCCCGGAGGCGGAGTCGGACTTCGGTCGCGGCGGGAAAATGCGGGGCGCGGCGTTTATTCCAGATTCTTCGTCAACACCAATTCCGTCCCGCGTTTGCGCACGATGTAATCGACTTTGTCGAAGACGTTGCGGATCAAATGCAGCCCGAGCCCGCCGGGCCGAATTAAATCCTGGGCGCGCCCTTTCATCGATTCCTGCGGCGTTTGTTTTCCGTAATCACGCAGCCGCATGCGCACGCATTCCCGCAGACCTTCCACCGAGAGCGCGATCAACTGGTCATCCTGCCGTTCGTAGGCGTGACGAATGATGTTGGTGCAGGCTTCATCGACGCCGAGCACCATGAGGGTGCGTTGCTCCTCGGAAAAGGAATACGATTCGAGACAGCGCCGCACGAAATCCCGCATGAGCGCGAGGTTGGCCGTGTGGCTGCAGAACTCGATCTTTTGTTTCATCCGCCCAGAGCGTCCGGATTTCGAGGCCACTTCACCTTTCATGCTGAATCAACTTCCGCGGTTCGCAACTCCGGCCCTCGCAGAAAAGTTGGACAGCCGAAAAAAGCGGCGCTCTGTTGCGCGATGAAGAAGTGGTTGCTCATGCTTTGTCTGGTGGGCTCGACCGCCGCGGCGCAGGAGAGCGGCACGGCCTACGAAGCGATGCGCGTGGTCGGCACGCAATTGAATCGCGACGCGGTAAATCATGTCATCTCGGTCACTGGTCTGGATGGAAATCCGCAGCCGGCGACGTGGAAAATTCTGCTCGAAGATCGTCGCGCGCGGGGTGGAGTGCGCGAGTTGGAGGTGGCTAATGGCCGCGTGACTTCAGAACGCACGCCGCTGCATGCCATCGTGGGTTCGACCGAGAACTCCACCATCAATACCGCGCATCTCAATCTCGATTCGAGCGGCGCGTATACAGTGGCCAGTCGCGCGGCCGAGGGAGCGCACACGCGCTTCGCGACGGCGAATTACACGCTGCGCACCGACGAGCAGGGCGAGCCGACCTGGGTGGTCACTCTGCAAAATGAAGAGCAGCGTGCGGTCGGCACCATTTATATTGGCGCGAACCAAGGCACGGTCACGCGGACTGAAGGAATGTTTAGCGGCGCGGGCATGGATCAAGTCGTTAATGGCGCGGACGCCGACCGTGATCAGTTGGCCGACGAAGAAGAAGACAATCCCGAGGACGAAAATTTCGTGAAGCGCAACATCAAGCGGATGTTCCGGCAGGCGCGCGACGACGCGAAGCGATCCTTCCGAAAGGTGCGCCGTTCGTTCGTCGATTTTTTCAACCACTAATCGGTGGCCGGCTTTGAACGACAAATCACAGTCATCAGATTGGCCGGCGCTTCCGTTCGCCGAGTGGAAAGACACTTGCGCGACGCTGCAACTTTGGACGCAGATCATCGGCAAAATCCGGCTCACCCTCTCGCCGTGGCAAAACCATTCCTGGCACGTCACGCTTTACTTGAGCGCGCGCGGCCTGACGACTTCGCCGATTCCATACGGCGCCCGCGTTTTCGAGCTGCGCTTCGATTTCATCGATCACGAGCTGCGTTTTCTGAGGAATGACGGCGCGCTGCGCGTGCTAAAATTGCGACCGCAGTCGGTGGCCGCATTTTATGGCGAAGTGATGGAGACGATGCAGATGCTCGACCTGCCGATTGTCATCTCGCATTCGCCTAACGAATTGGCCGACGCCACGCCGTTCGAACGCGACGAGCAACATTGCAGCTACGACCCGGAATACGCGCATCGCTTTTGGACCGCGCTGCTCCAGGCGGATCGTGTCTTCAAAAAATTCCGCGCCCGCTTCATCGGCAAATGCAGCCCGAGCCATTTTTTCTGGGGAAGCTTCGATCTGGCGGTGACGCGGTTCTCCGGCCGGCGCGCGCCCCAGCATCCGGGCGGCGTCCCGCATTTGCCCGATACGGTGACGCGCGAAGCCTATTCGCACGAAGTGAGCAGCGCTGGTTTCTGGCCCGGCGCGGAAATGGCTCCGCAACCGATCTTTTATTCCTACGCCTATCCGGAGCCGCCCGGCTTTGCGGAGGCGAAAATCAAACCGGCTGAAGCTTCCTATAATTCCACGCTGCACGAATTCGTTCTGCCCTATGACGCCGTGCGCACGGCGAGCGATCCCGATGCGGTCCTGCTCGACTTCCTCGAAGACACCTATCTGGCGGCGGCAGAAGCGGGAAAATGGGATCGCGCCGCCCTCGAACAGAACATTGCCGTCTTGCAATCTCTTCCCACTCACCGCTAAAATAGCTGCGATGAAAACGGGGAGCGAGGGAGCGGAAGCGGGTGTTTGGGCCAAGGTGGGCGCCGGCTGGCAGCAGCTTTACGGCGATTTCGACCGCCTCGGTGTGAGCTTGGAATGGCACGAGTTCAAGAGCGCGGAAGCGCTTGATTGGGGTGCCAGCTTTCGTCCGCAAAGCATCGAGTTTTGTCTCAACCTCGACGGGCGCGGCGTCGTCGGCCCGGGCAACAGCCGCGGCGATTATCAACCGCGCAGCACCGGGTTCTACTCGTTAGGCGACGAACCGCTCGCCGCCCTGCGCGGGGCAAACGAGAGCCATCGTTTTCTTACCCTCGAATTTTCGCGCTCCCATTTGCAGCAACAACTGGCCGCTTCCGCCGGCGAAATGGAACCGCAGATGCGCGCCGCCGTTTTCCCAAAGAAGGATACGACCGTGATTTCGCGGCCGCGCGGCATGTCGACGCAGCAACTCGAAGTCGTCGCCAGTCTCGCGCAGCCACCCGTGCCGAAAGCGGCGCAGGCGCTTTGGTATCAAAGCAAGGCGCTTGAGCTGATCTCGCATTTTCTCTTCGAGCCGAAAGACCCCGAGCTTTTCTGCATGCGCCACAAGCGCGTGGCGCGCGATCGCGTGACCTGCACGAAGGAATTGCTGGCCCGCGATCTGGCCAACCCGCCGACCTTGGAAATGCTCGGTCAGGAAGCCGGTTGCAGCTCGTTCTATCTCAGCCGCACGTTTTCGCGCGAAGTCGGGCTCACCATTCCGCAATATCTGCGCAACATCCGCATGGAACGCGCGGCCGAGTTGCTGCGCAGCGGCCGTTACAATGTGACCGAAGCGGCGACCGAAGTCGGTTACTCGAGCTTGAGCCATTTCAGCAAAGCGTTCTGCGAAACAATCGGTTGCTGCCCGGTGCTGTATCCGATGGCGAAGAGCGTCATTTTCGAGCGCTGAGCGGAAACGCCGGCGCATTTTCGTAGTGAGCAAATCCGTTAAAATCGCGCGCGCCCTTATTTCCGTTTCGGACAAAACGGGGGTCGCCGCACTGGCCCGCGCTCTCGAACGGCGCGGCATCGACATCATATCGACTGGCGGCACCGCCGAGTTATTGCGGAAGGAAAACGTGCCGGTGCGCGAGATCTCGAACTTCACCGATTTTCCCGAAGTGCTCGATGGCCGGGTGAAGACGCTGCATCCGCGCGTGCACGGCGGGCTCCTTTACAAACGCGGGAACGCCAAGCACGAAGCCGAGGCCGCGGAATGCGGCTTTCAACCGATCGATCTGGTGGTGGTGAATCTTTATCCCTTCGAGAAGACGATCGCGAAAGCCGATGTCACGCTTCCCGAAGCGATCGAGCAGATCGACATCGGCGGGCCGTCGATGATTCGGAGCGCGGCGAAGAATTATGAATCGGTCACCGTGGTGGTCGATCCGGCCGATTACGACGAAGTGCTGGAGGCGATTCGCGATCACGAAGGCGAAACAACGCTGAAATTGCGCGAGCGGCTGGCCATCAAGGCGTTCATCAGAACCTCGGAATACGATCGCGTGATCGGCAATTTTTTGAATCGCGAACAGACGACCGATGCGTCGTTTTCGCTTTCGCTGCCGCTCTCGACGCGCCTGCGCTACGGCGAAAATCCGCATCAAACGGCCGCGCTTTACGGCAAGTTCGATGAATGCTTTGAGAAGCTCCACGGCAAGGAGCTTTCCTATAACAACATTCTCGACATCAGCGCCGCGACGAACCTGATCGCCGATTTCACCGAGCCGACCGTCGCCATTCTGAAGCACACGAATCCGTGTGGGGTGGGGAGCGATCCCGATTTGCGCGAGGCGTGGGAAAAGGCGTTTGCGACTGACAAGCAGGCGCCGTTCGGCGGCGTGATCGTTTGCAATCGACCAATCGATGAACCGCTCGCCAAAGCGATCAGCGAAATTTTCAGCGAAGTGATTATCGCACCCGAATTTGAAGGCGACGCGCGCGCGCTTTTGCAAAAGAAGAAAAACCTGCGCCTCATTCGTTCCCTCGCCGTGACCAGCCCGGCCGAAAAGGAAATGGATGTGCGATCGGTTTGCGGCGGCATTCTTGTCCAGGACAAGGATGCAGGCGGGAAAGAGCTGGACGATTTAGCTGGCAAAGTGGTGACCGAACGGCCGCCGACTGAGCAGGAAATGGCGGCCATGCTTTTCGGCTGGCGCGTGGTGAAGCACGTGAAGTCGAATGCGATTGTTTATGCCGCGCACGATCGCACCCTGGGGATTGGCGCTGGACAAATGTCGCGAGTGGACGCGTCGCGCATCGCGGTATGGAAAGCGGCGGAAGCCGGTTTACCATTGGCGGGCAGCGCGGTGGCGAGCGATGCGTTCTTTCCGTTTGCCGATGGTCTCATTGCCGCGGCCGATGCAGGCGCGACCTGCGCGATTCAGCCGGGTGGCTCGGTGCGCGACGCGGAAGTGATCGCCGCTGCGAACGAGCGCGATATGGCGATGATCTTCACTGGCGTGCGCCATTTTCGGCATTAGGCGAACGGGATCGCGTCGCTGCGCTGTCTCCGTCGATGTGTTTACTGTAGGGCGTTTCTGTGAAACGCCTTATTTGTTCTGAGGCTTTGCCGGGAAGGCGTTTCACAGAAACGCCTTACAGTTAAACCGCCTGCGCACGGCGTCGCGCGAACCCGGCTTGGACAGCAATCCCGATCACGGTGAGGACGATGAAAACAATGGCCGCTCCGCTGCGCGGCATGGTGATCGCGCTTTGAATCAAATGCGCGCCGACCATGGCGGAAAGAATGATGAGCGCCCAATCGAAAAGGAAGATGAGTAACAATGCGCCGATGATTCCGCCGATGAGGAAAATGAGCGCGTGCGACGTTGTTCCAGAGAGGAAAAAAGTGGTAAAAGCGGCAACGGCCAGACGTCCGCCCGCGATAAATCCGACGACGGCGATGGCGACTTTTTGGAGGAGCAATGCGAGCAGCGCGCCGAGAAAACCGAGCACCAGCGCAGCGGAGATAACGAGAATGGGGGAGGGATCGTTGAGAAGTTGCGGGGCGAGTTCGATGCCGGCGGCGAAACCGACGGCGGCAACGAAAAGCCAGAAGAGGCGGCGTCCGAAGAAGAGAATGAGCGCCCCGAGCAGGACGCTGATGATGGGAATGGGAAGCAGGTCGCCGTGCATGTTTAAGCGGTCATCCCGAGCGCAGCCGAGGATCCCGTCGCGCTAACTTAAAGGTCACTCCACAGGATTCCTCAACTCCGCCTTCGGCTTCGCTGGGAATGACAGAAGCGTGCATAAATCATTTTTTCCCTAACGAGGCTTCGCGTTTCGCTTTGAATTCGGTGCCATCCTTCCAGGTCGGGAACGTATCGCCGTTCGCGACCTTGTAGCCGACATCGAAAAGCAACTGCGCGTCCTGAACTGCGCCCGACAAATCCCAAGCCGGATCGACTTCATCCGACGGCTGGTGGTAATGCTTCTGCGTGTATTCGTCGCGCTTCTTTGTCCCGAAATCGGCCGGCTTGCCGAGGACTTCCATTCCTTTGCCCGGGTAAAGCGCAGGCACGCCAAGCTTCGAAAATTCGAAGTGATCGGCGCGATAAAAACTGCCTTTTTCCGGCTGCCGATTCGGGACGACGACGCGGCCCTGCGTCTTGGCGGCGGTGACGAGCATGTCGTCGAGCGTGGAGAGGCCATCGCTGATGTCTTCGATGTCGTGCGTTTTCCCCCAGGCGTTCGCGCCGTCGATGTTGATATCGGCGAGCGTTTTCGCGAGCGGATAGAGCGGATGTTGCGCGTAATATTTCGCGCCTAACAAGCCGGCTTCCTCTGCGGTCGGCGCCATGAAAAGGATGGAGCGTTTCGCCGGCTCGGGCAGAGCGACAAAGCCGCGCGCGACTTCCATAATGGTGGCCACGCCGGACGCATTATCGAGCGCGCCGTTGAAGATGTTGTCGCCCTTCATGTCGTCGTGTTTGCCGAGATGATCCCAATGCGCGCTGTAGATGACCCATTCGTCCTTCAGTTTCGGATCGGCGCCATCGATTTTACCGATGACGTTATGCGACTTGAATGAGCGCACCTTTTGCTTGAGCGCGAAATTCGCCTGCGCGCCGAGCGGGATGGGACGGAAATCCTTTTGGATGGCTTGCTTCTTCAGGTCGTCGAAGTTCTGACCGCACGCGCTCAGTAGCTTCTTCGCGACATCGAGGGTGATCCATGATTGGACCGGCACCGTGCCCATGTTTTTGTCGGCGGCATCGATCTCGAAATTTTCCTTCGCCCAACTCGTCCGCACGACTGAATAGGGATACGCGGCCGGCTCGGTCTCGTGAATGATGACGGCGGCGGCGGCGCCTTTCTCGGCGGCAATTTCGTATTTGTAACTCCAGCGGCCGTAGTAGGTCATGGCGCGGCCCTTGAACATTTTGTCGTCGAGCTTTGACGCATCGTTCGGATCGGGAATGGCCGGATCGTTGATTAGCATGAGGATCGTTTTGCCGTTCACGTCCACGCCTTTGTAATCGTCCCAGCCGTATTCGGGCGCGACCACGCCGTAGCCGACGAAAACGATGTCCGAATTTTTGACGTCGATCTCCGAGCGCAACTGCGCGCTGCTCGCGACGTAATCATCCGGGTATTGCAGCGGCATCGTTTTGCCTTTCACCATGAACGACGCGGTCGGTGACGTGGTGATGCCGGCGAGCGGAACTTCCTGCACATAGGTGCCGTCTGGATTGCCCGGCTTGAGGCCGATCTTTTTAAACTGCTCGGAGATGTAATCGACCGTCAACGTCTCGCCTTTCGAGCCAGGCGCGCGGCCTTCAAATTTATCAGACGCGAGCACCTTGATGTGGGTGAGCATGTCGGCGGCATCGATGGCCTTGAGCGCCGGGGCGGGAGGCATTTGCGAGCCGCCCGCAGCGAATAGATAAGTCGTTAGGCAAAAATAACCGCAGACCGGGACGAGGCGAAAGGCTTTCATGAGAATTACCTGTAGCGGCGCTCGCCGCCTCTCGCAAAACTCGTTCTATTGATTTTCCCCGGTCGGTCCGCCTTTGGCCTTCTTCCCGCCGATGCCGAGAGTCTTCAAGTAGGGTTGGATCGAGCGTTTGCGCCCGAGAAATTTCTCGATGGAGACATTGATGTCGCGGGAACCGCCGCGCGCATAAATTTCGTTGCGCAAACGCAGGCCGGCTTCCTTGTCGAGAAATCCATCCTTCGCTTTTTCAAACACCGTCGCCATGTCGGCCGCGATCGAATCGGCCCAGGCATAGCCGTAGTAACCCGCGTCGTAACCGGCGAGATGCCCGAAGTAGGCGACGAAGGCCGTGTCCGGCTCGATCGGCAGAAAAACTTTTTGCAGCTCGGTGTTGGAAATTTTCACGCAATCGTACGGCTGGCCTTCCGGATGGACGTCGTGCAGCGCGAGGTCGAGATCGGCGAAGGCGAATTGGCGCCGATAAAACACGCCGACGGTGGCCAGTTTCGCTTCTTTCATTTTCGCAATTGTCTCGGCCGGAATTTTCTTCGACGGATCGCGATAATCGGCCGCGAACGTATCGAGAACCTTTTTGTCCCAGACCCAGTTTTGCAGCATTTGTGAAGGCGCTTCGACGAAATCACGCGGCACATTGGTGCCGGAAAAGCGCCCGTACTTCGCCGTGGTCACGATCGAATGGAGCGCGTGGCCGAACTCATGGAAGAGCGTTTCCACGTCGCTGTGGCTGAGGAGCGACGGTTTGTCTTTGCTGGCCGGCGGAAAATTGCAGAGCAGCGCAACAGTCGGCCGCTGATATTTTCCATCGGGCAGAAGTTTGCCGCCGATGATGTCGAACTGGGCGAAGTGATTGAATTTTCCGTCACGCGGGAACATGTCGAGATAAAACATCCCGAGCGGCTGGCCGGTCGCGGCATCGCT
The DNA here is from genome assembly GCA_038258245.1 of Chthoniobacterales bacterium. Taxonomy (GTDB): domain Bacteria; phylum Verrucomicrobiota; class Verrucomicrobiia; order Chthoniobacterales; family UBA10450; genus JBBSQB01. The sequence continues at coordinate 24,656 of JBBSQB010000015.1, read as the reverse complement.
CACCAGATAAAGCTGCAGATCGTCGATCCATTTGTAGGGCGCGGTGATTTTGTCGAATTTCAGCCCGAAGATTCTTTGGTAAATGGCGAACATGCCTTCGAGCGTTCGCTGAAATGGGAAATAAACGCGGAGCGCTTCCGTATCGACCTGGTAACCCTGCTTGCGCACTTCCTCCGAATAGTAACGCCAGTCCCAACGCATGATGCGGGCGTCCGGATTTTTTGTGTCGGCGATTTTTATCTTCCGCATTTTGGCGATCTCGGCATCAAACTTAGGCTGCGTCCCGGCGACGAGGTCGTTGATGAATTGCCGGGCGGTCGCGCCGGTTTTGGCCATGCGGATTTCGGTTTGGAAATCGTCCCACGATTTGTAGCCGAGCCGGAGCGCGATTTCGTTGCGGGTGGCGAGAATGGAATTGAGGAGCTGCACGTTTTTGTCGCGCGCCAGGTTGCTGCGCGCCACGTTGAGCCGTTTGCGCGTTTCCTCATTTTTGGCGGTTTGCATCACGCCGTTGTAGAGAAAGGTCACGTTCGCCAGGATGGTGTAGGCGTCGTCCGTTTTGACGCCGGGCGAGTTGAGAATGCTGTCGGGCACGCCGTCCATTTCCGCTTTCGTGAAAACAAGCGAGGCTTTGGCGGCCACGATGTTGCTCGCGAAATCGGTCTCCATTTTGGAGAGTTCCTTGCGCAGTTTTTCCACTTCCTGGCGTTTCTCCGGCGCAAGGGCGAGGCCGGCGCGGCGGTAATCGCGCAGCGTGTCGTCGAGCAGCTTTTTGTCTTCGCCGCTCAATTTCGGATGCGTATCGGCAAAGGCCTTGACCGCCTTGTAAACATCTTCGCGGTAATCGAGCCCCACCGCCCAATCCTGAAACGCCTTGACCGCATTTTCGGCCGCAGTGCGCATGGCGGGCGCGGTGTTGGTTTCCTTGGTGATGACCGCCTTGTTCGCCGCGATCGTCGCGTCGTAAGCCAGATCGTCGAGCGCGACGACCGTGCTTTTGAAGGTCACTTTGCTCAGGTCCTGTTGGCCGATCTGATCGAGCGCCGCGTTCCCTTTGGCGATCGCATCCTTGGCCAAGGCCGCGACGGCGTCAGGCGTTTGCGGCCAATCAGGGATGGTCAGGATTTCGTTCGCTTTATCGGCGGCCGATTGGAAATCGGCGATGGTTTTTGCGTCCGCGGCCCGCAATTGCGGAAGCGGAGTGGCCAGAAGGAGCGCGAGCAACAGGAGTTTCATAGGCGGCAGGGTTGAAGGGCGAACATTGTGCCTCGCCGCCCAATGGTAAAGTCGATTCCTGCACGCGTGCTTTGCAAACGCCGATCGGCGTGCGAAAAAGCAGGCGATGGGACACTTCGTCGAAAAATTTACGGTCGCGTTCATCCCGCTTTTCGTCGCGATCGATGCAGTGGGGCTGGTGGCGATTTTTCTCGGGTTGGCCGGCCGTTCCGACAAGAGCCGACGCCAGGCCGAGGGACATCTGGCGCTGGTCACGGCGCTTGGAGTTTCGGTCGGCTTCATTTTTCTCGGCAAAATTATCTTCAACGCGCTCGGCATCACGGTGGCGGATTTTCAGGTGGCGGGCGGATTGATCCTGCTCGGGCTGGCGGTGCGTGAACTTCTCGACATGGGCGGCGAAAGCCGGTTTGCGGGCGAATCGTTCGGCGTGGTGCCGCTGGGCATGCCGCTGATTGCCGGGCCCGCGCTGCTCACTGCGCTGCTCATCATTATCGACAAGGTGGGCGTGCTTTACACGCTGCTCTCGCTCTTTGTGAATCTGCTCATTGTCGGCGTAAGTTTTCGTTATGCTGATTACGTCGCGAAAGTTTTAGGAAAACAGGGGATGAATGGCGTCTCGAAACTGGTTTCCTTGCTGCTCGCGGCCATCGCGGTGAGCCTGATTCGGCGCGGCTGGCAGGTTACGGCCTGAGATCTTCAAAATTGCCCGGTCCGCAACATGACCAGCGTGCAACCTTCCACGACCTCGATGCCGGTCGCTTCCGCTTTCTCGGCTAATGCCGAATTTTCCGCGCCCGGGTTCATGATGATGCGACGAGGTTTCGTGGCCACGATTTCGTCAATCAACGGCGTCGAGCGAGCTGCGCCCAGATAAAGCGTGATGGTGTCGATCGGTCCCGGCACAGCGGCGATCCCGGGATAACAAGTCTGCCCGAGGATCTCGCCAAATGCCGGATTTACGGGCACGGCGCGGTGGCCGTATTCGGCCAGCAATTCCATCGCCCGGTAGGCGTAGCGATCGGGTTTCGGCGAAGCGCCGAGCACGGCTACGATCTCAGATTTTTCGCTCATCCTTCCTTATACTTTGTCCTCCGGGTTCGGGCAAAACCGAGGAGCGAGGGCGGCCCGAGTCTATTGACAGGGTGGGGGTGCTTGTTACTATCCTCCCCCTATGAGGTTTCCGCTGGCGTTGACGACCAAAATCGCCGCCTACATCATCACACACAAGCTCCGCCGGACCGAAAAGTTTGCCACGGTCCTGCAATTGGAGCCCCTTCACACCTGCAATCTGACCTGCACCGGCTGCGGTCGCATCCGGGAATATTCGACGTCGCTCAAGAACATGATGTCGCTCGAGGATTGCCTCGGCGCGGCCCAGGAGTGCAACGCGCCGATGGTCTCGGTCTGCGGCGGCGAGCCGCTCATCTACCCGCACATCGAGGAACTCGTCGGCGGATTGCTCGAGCAAAAGCGGATCGTTTACATCTGCACGAACGCCATGTTCATGCGCAAAAAGATGCGCGACTGGCTCTCGCAAGAATTGCGAAAACCGGAGAGCGGAAACCGGAAAGCGTTGGAAGCGAAACTGCAGCGGTTGGTGACTGAGGGACTCGTCTCCGCCGCGGAGGAAGAAGCGGTTCGTCATCCGAAAAAAGAGAACACGAAGTCGACCATCGGCCCGAGCAGATGGATGTATTGGAACGTTCACCTCGATGGCCTCGAGCGGACGCACGATTTGATTGTGGAACGTGAAGGCGTGTTCAAGGAATGCATCCTGGCGATCAAGATGGCCAAACTGCTGGGCTACCAGGTCGCGACCAACACGACCGTCTACAAAGAGACGGATATCGACGAGATCGAGCAGATGTTCGAATTCCTGGCCGATCTCGGCGTGGACGGCCACACCATTACGCCGGGCTACGATTACGATGCGGCGAAGCGCGACATGATTTCGCGGTTGAATCTGCAACCGGAAAATTTCTTCCTCACCCGCAAAGCGACGAATGAGAAATTCGCGCGCATCGAGAAGTGGATGGCGGATTACACGCTCTTCGGCACGCCCGTTTATTTCGAATTCCTGGCCGGAAAACGCGATCTGACCTGCTCCGCCTGGGCGATCCCGACGCGCAACATGATGGGCTGGAAGGCACCCTGCTATTTCATGACCGACACAGTGGGAACGGCGGGCCATTACAAAAGCTACGCCGAGATGCTGGCCAGCGTGAATTGGGAAAAATACGGCGTCGTCGAGGGCAAGGCGCGCGATCCGCGCTGCGAGAATTGCATGACGCATTGCGGCTACGAGCCAACGGCGAGTCTCGGCTTGCAGGCGAAACCCGGCGACACGTGGAAGACGATCAAATTCAATTTCGGACGCAAACCCGAGGCGCGCGGTCTCGGCAGCGAAATCGCGGCTTACAACGGCGTCACCTCTGGCAACGGACATCTCACTGGCCGCAAGGCTGAGGAGTTGGCCGAGCAGGCGTCGTAGTTCCGGTTATGCCGAATTCCGCCGCGAACGTTATCGCGTTGCCCAGCGCCGACGCTCCAAACGCACGTGCCTATTCGGCCACCCATCCCGATTTAGCCGATGCAATCGGGCGCGCGCAGGAAAATTTGCTGCGTCAGCAACATCCCGATGGTCACTGGTGCGGCGAGCTGCTTGTCGATAGCACGCTCTGCTCCGATTACGTGCTCTACATGCATTGGCTTGGGCAGGTGGATGAAAAGCTGCAGCAGCGTTGCGTCAGCCACATCCTGAAGCGCCAGCTCGAAGACGGCGGCTGGAACATTTACTACAGCGGCCCGAGCGAAATCAACGCCTCGGTCAAAGCTTACTTCGCGCTCAAGCTGGCCGGTTATTCGGCCGATCTGCCGTTCATGATGGAAGCGCGCGCCAACATCATGCGCCTGGGCGGCATTCCGCGCATGAACACTTTCAGCAAACTTTACCTGGCGCTGCTCGGCCAGTTCCCCTGGCATTATCTTCCCACCATCCCGGTGGAAATGGTGCTGCTGCCCGATTGGTCGCCGTTCCACATGTACCTGATGTCGTCGTGGAGCCGCGCCATGCTCGTGCCGCTCGCCATCATTAATCACTTCAAGCCGACGCGCGAACTTCCCGGCATGAAGCAGCTGCACGAGCTTTATCCGCTCGGGACCGAGCACAAGGATTTCCGGCTGGAACGCGACGAACGCATCCTGACCTGGCGCAATCTTTTCCTGCGCATCGACGATGCGTTGAAGATTCTCCATCGCATTCCGGTGAAACCGATGCGCAAACGGGCGCTCGAAGTCGCGGCCGATTGGATGCTGGAGCGAATCGGCGAAGGGAGCGACGGGCTGGCCACGGTTTTTCCGGCCATGCTCAATGCGCTCATTGCCCTGCGCGCTCTCGGTTATTCGGATACGCATCCGATCGTGCAGAAAGCGAAGAAGGATTTTGAAGGCTTGTTCGTGGACGATCCCGAGGATTTTCGGATTCAACCGTGTCTCTCGCCTGTTTGGGACACCGCCATCAACATTATTTCGCTCGGCGAATCCGGTGTGCCGGCCGAGCACCCGGCGATGCAGAAAGCAGCGCGCTGGCTCGTGGAAAAGGAAGTGCGCGCCCGTGGCGATTGGGCGGTCAACAATCCCCATCCGGAAGCGAGCGGCTGGGCTTTCGAATACAACAACGTTTATTATCCGGACACCGACGACACGGCCATGGTCTTGATGGCGCTGCGACTCGTTAGGCCGGAAAACCAGGAAGAACTTGAAGGTCTCTTCAAGCGTGCGCTCGGCTGGCAGCTCAGTTTCCAATGCAAAGACGGCGGCTGGGCGGCATTCGACAAGGAAGTGACGCAAGGCTGGCTCGAAGACATGCCGTTCGCCGATCACAATGCCATCCTCGATCCGACCTGCAGCGATTTGACGGCGCGCACGATCGAGTTGTTAGGCTACATCGGCTACGACGCCCAGTCGCGCTGTGTGCGGCGGGCCATTCGCTACCTCATCGACACGCAGGACGACGACGGTTCCTGGTACGGCCGCTGGGGTGTGAACTACATTTACGGTACCTGGCAGGTCTTGCGCGGTCTGCGCGCCATCGGCGAAAACATGACGCAGGACTGGATTCTGCGCGGACGCGACTGGCTGGAAAGCTGTCAGAACGCCGACGGTGGCTGGGGTGAAAGCTGCGCTACCTACGACAATCCGCTGCTCAAGGGAATCGGCGACAGCACCGCTTCGCAAACGGCGTGGGCGCTTATGGGCATTATCGCCTGCGGCGGACCGGAGCGCGCCAGTGTGCAACGGGGCATTCGCTATCTGCTCTCGACGCAGCGCACGGACGGCGCCTGGGACGAACCGCAAATAACCGGCACAGGTTTCCCGCGGGTCTTCTATCTCAAGTACGACATGTACCGGCAGAACTTCCCGCTTCTCGCGCTGGCCACGTATGTGAATTATCGCAGCGGCCGCGAACATTACCCGAGCTTCTACCACTCGGCGTAGCGCGCCTGTGGCCGTTTCGCTGCGTGAAACGTGAGAGCGATTCAGCCGACGTTTCCCTCACGTTTCGCACAGCGAAACGGCTACAAGTTAACGAGTGGAAACTTCCCCTGTAATTGACGCATCGCGCTTCGGGTCGGACATTGATCATTATGGCATACGAATTACCAAAGCTTCCCTATCCGAACGACGCGCTCGAACCCCACATCGACGCCAAGACGATGGAAATCCATCACGACAAACATCATCAGGCTTACATCAACAATTTGAACAAGGCGATCGAGGGCAAGGCCGACCTCGAGAAGAAATCGATCGACGAATTGATCGGCGATCTCAGTGCCGTGCCGGAAGATATTCGCACCGCGGTGCGCAACAACGGCGGCGGCCACGCCAATCACAGTTTCTTCTGGCAGATCATGGGGCCGGGCAAAGGCGGCGAGCCGAAAGGCAAACTGGCCGACGACATCAAATCCACTTTCGGCAGCTTCGACGCGTTCAAGGAAAAGCTGGCTGATGCCGGTGCGAAACGTTTCGGCAGTGGCTGGGCGTGGTTGATCAAAAACAAGAGCGGAAAGTTGGAAGTGACTTCGACCGCGAATCAGGACAGTCCGCTCATGGACGGGAACACGCCCGTGCTCGGCGTCGACGTCTGGGAGCACGCCTACTATCTCAATTACCAAAACCGCCGGCCCGATTACCTGAAAGCTTGGTGGAACACGGTGAATTGGGACGAAGTCTCGAAGCGTTACGAGAAAGCTGGATAAGCTTCGACTTCCGCATTCGTTTTCGGCAAGGAGGCGCTCGAAAGGGCGCCTCCTTCGTCATGGCGAGCGCGCTCGAAAAATGGGGAGAAAAACGTCGAGCGCCGATCCGTTAGGAGTTAAGCCGTGAGACATTTTTCGCCTTCGAAGCAAAAATAGATATGCTTCTCCCTCAATCGATTAGGAAAATATGCGTTCTGCCTCTGAACTTCGAGCCCACGAAGAAAAGCGCCTCGCTGCTTTGCGCGCCACGGGTCTTATTGATTCTCCTCCCGAAGAATTTTTCGACAAACTGACCAAGCTTGCCACGGACATTCTACACCTGCCGGTGGCGCTGATTTCGCTGGTCGACGAAAAACGTCAGTTTTTTAAAAGCGAAGCCGGGCTCCCGCCCGGAGCCGTGCGCGAGCGTGAGACGCCGCTTTCGCAGTCGTTCTGCCAATATGTCGCCGCGCTCGGCGAACCGCTCGTGGTCACCGACGCGCGCAACATGCCGTTGGTGCAGGAGAACCTGGCGGTGCGCGATCTCAACGTGATCGCCTACGCCGGCATCCCGCTCGTCACCGAAGACGGATATGCCATCGGTTCCTTCTGCGCGATCGACACGCAGCCGCGGGAATGGTCCGCGCAGGAGCTCTCGATCCTGCGCACGCTGGCCGACCAGGCGATGTCGGAAATCACCCTGCGCAACCGTTTGCGGAAGGCGGACCAGGATGTCGCTTCCCTCCGAGAAAATCAGGTCGGACAATCCCGCCGCGTGCGGCAAAACGTGCACGATCTTCGCACGCCGATCACGGCCATGCTCGTTAGTCTCGACGGGGTGGAAATGAGTGGACCGTTGAATGAGGAGCAGCGTTTCTGCTGGGAGATGGCCAAGAACAGCTCGCGCGAATTGTGCGATCTTATCAATCAGTTGCTTGAGTTGAATGAGAAGAAGCCGGCCGTTGCGTCGCCGCGGTTGACGTTCACCGATTGCCGGCTGCACGAGTTGGTGGAAAGCGCCATCGATCAAGTAGCCCCGCTGGCCGAACGCGCCGGCGTGGTCATCGATGACAGCGCCGTCGCGCCGGTTGATTCGATTTGCGGTAATCCGCGCGGGCTAAAGCGTGTGTTTGTCAATTTACTGGCCAACGCCGTGAAATTCACCCCTCGCGGTGGCCGTGTGGACGTGATCGTGCTCAACAATTCCGAAAGCTCGGCGTTGCCGGGAAATGGCAGCGGATCAATTTCGGCGTCCGACGAGGATTGGGCCGTGACCGTGACCGTCGCGGATAACGGCATCGGCATCGCACCGGAAGATCAGGAACGAATTTTTACGGAAGGCGAACGAGTCGATAAGGACGCGCCGCTCGGCGAATCGACCGGCATCGGATTGAGCTATTGCCGGCAAGTATTGGCCGAGCACGGTGGCGACATTGCGGTGCGGAGCAGTCTGGGCCGCGGCTCCATTTTCACCGTGAGGCTGCCGCAAAAGCCACCGGAATCGCCAAAATCATAACGACTCATTCCCGACCCCGGGGGCGATCAGCGGCTTACTTTTTTGTTTCGAGCAGCTTCGCAAAACGCGGATCCTTGCGCAGCGGATCCCATTCCCAGCGATACTTCAGATCATTGACCGTCACGCTGTAATCGACGCTGTCGACCGCGCCCGGCGTATGGAGCAATTCCTGCAAAAGCGGGAACGCCTGATCCGGTTCGCCGCAACGCGCGTAGATGAGCGCGAGAAAGCAGCGCATGATTGTTCCATCGACGGCGTCTTTGGATTGCGGTCTCAGTTCAACGGCCACGCGGCCTTCGCGGATGGCATCTTCTTTGCGACCGCTGAACGCGTAGAACAAACCGAGATTGGCGTGCCGCTCCGCGCTGTCCGGCGCTTCCTGCACAGCCTCTTCAAACGAAGGCCGGGCGGCTTCGAATTCCTTCTTCGCCATCGCCATGTCTCCGCTCGCCAGGCCGATGCAACCGCGGAAAAACGAGAGAGGCGACGGTCCGCCGTTGAGATAGGAAACTTCCTGGAGCACCGAGTTATCAACCACCTTTTGGGCTTCCGCGAAGTTACGCTCGAGCATCGCCGCCTCCCAGCGGCAGGCCGTGACCACGCCATCCGGGTCGCGTCCCGGCGCCACCGTCGACAGCTCGCGGCGCAGCGCGCTCACATCGCCCTTCCACCAAAAAGAAACGTAGGCGGATTGAATCCGCGCCACGATGGAATCGGGCGCGATCTGGCGGAGCCGCTCGCTGAAACGCGAAGCCTCCTTCCAGCGTCGCATGGCCGTGTTGGTAAAGAGAAGATTCCGCACAATGTTGGGATTCTGCGGATCGAGCCGCTCGCACTTTTCGTAGATGCGCAGCGTTTCCTCCCAGCGGCCTTGCCGGCGACGAATCGCTCCGACCAGCAAACCGATGTTGGCGTTGCTCGGCGAAAGATCCTGGGCAATGCCGAATTCGCGCAGGGCCGCTTCGTAATCCTGATCGAGCCAGTAATAACACTGGCCGAGAGCGAAATGCGCTTCCATTAAGTTCGGCTGCAGGCGCAAGGCGGTTTGCGCCTCGCCCAATGCTTTTGTTTTCCAGGTATCGAGCGGTTCGTGGAAATGAAAGATTTCGGCGCAGGTCGAGGCGAGTCGTGCATGGGCGAGGGCGAAGTTTGGATCGAGCTGGATCGCGCTGGAATAGAGCTGCTCAGCCCGTTTGTAATCGACCAGCAAAGTGTCCGGGCCCTGTTCGTAGGGGAGCGCACGCAGATAAAGATCGTAGGCGTCGGCGTTCTGCGTCGGCTTTTGCACCACGCGGCTTTTCTCCTCCGGCGTGAGCCGGGCGCGCAACGCATCGGCGATCTCGGTCGCCAATTCGCCTTCGATGCCTAACGAATCGGCGAGCGTGCGATCGTACTTGTTCGCCCAGATGTGGCGATCGGTCCGTGTATCGATCAACTGCGCGTTGACCGCGATGCGGTTACCGACCCGCCGCACGCTTCCTTCGAGAATGTTGGCCACGCCAAGTTCATGGGCGATTTCGGAAATGTCGCGCGTTTCCGCGTCGCGGTATTTCATCACGCTCGTCCGGCTGATGACCTTGAGGTCTTTGATCTTGGCCAGGTTCGTCAGGAGATCGTCCTGCAAGCCATCAGCGAAGAAGGCGTTGTCCTTTTGGTTGCTCAGATTCTCGAAGGGCAGCACGGCGATGCTTTTCTCTGGCAGGGTGGATCGCGCGTCTATCCCGTAATGGAGGAAGAGAAGAAAACCAAGAGCGCAGACGAGAACGGCGATAAGCGCGAAATCGATTTTCCGCCGCATTGGCCAGCGCGCCGATTTATCGAGCGGGAGATCGTCTGTTTTCCGAATCCCTTCCGGCGTGAGGTCAAACCACCAGGCGAGGGCGACGGCCAGCGGCAGGCCAAGCACCAGCGCGATGAGCAACCAGCGGCCTGCTCCATTCGTTAGGTGAAGAGTCGGATAAAACCGAAACGCCAATTCGATGAGCAGCCAGCCGGCCAGCGCGTAAATGAGCGCGGCGCGATAGACGTTGCGGCGTCGAAGTTCGGCCGGCAAAGTTTGCCAGCTTGAGTGTCTCGCCGGCGCGCTGTCTCGGGTCGGTCCGGTCCCGGCAAACCTTTTGGGCGGCTTCGGGTTGCCGGCCTCATCAGTGAAAAGATTAGCCAGTGAAATGGTCACGCCGTGTTTGACCTGGCATTCGCCGAGATAATGCAGATGCGGCTGCCAGCGGCGGTATTGCTCGAGATCGTCGGCCACGCGTTTGGAGAGCAGGATGTGGCCGGCGTCGCCGCAATCCATCACTCGCTGCGCCATGTTAATGCCCGCGCCGGTGACGTTGGCGCGCTCGTTGACGTCCGAGATGATGTTGACGGGCCCGCTGTGCACGCCCATGCGGAGATGGATGTGCGGGTAAGCCCGGAGCGCTTTGCTGATCTGCAGCGCGCACTGGGCGGGGGCTTCCAGGTGATTGCGAAAGACGAGCGCCATGCCATCGCCGGTCGGCAGCCTAACGAGTGCGTCCTCAGTGGCGGCGGCGCGGAATTGCTCCGTTTCGGAGACGACTTCCTTCAATTGCTGCAATACTTCGCTCTGCTCGTTGATGAGCAACTTCGAGTAATCGCAAATGTCCATGAAGAGGACGTGCCCGATCTCGAGCGGCAAATCGGATTCATCGTGGACGGACATGGCGCGTAGAAGTCGTGCGCGTCCTCCGGTAGCGCGTCAATCGGAATTCCGCTTCTCCGGCTCAGGGCGCGGTGGATGCAGAATCGATTCGACGATCTCCAGGCGACGGGCAATTTCGGAAAGAAGCAGCTCGTTCTTCAAATTCACGCGGTAATCGAGATCGGCGCGCAACCGGTCTTTCTCCCCCTGTCGATTTTGCGACATCATGATGATCGGCGCCTGCAAGCCGGCGATCATGCCCAGCACGAGATTGAGGAGCACGTAAGGATACGGATCGAAGCCGCCATTGAGCAGCATCCAGGTGTTGATGGCGATCCAGATGAGGGAAAACGCGATCGCTGCGCCGATGAATTTCCAACTGCCGCCGAACTCGGCGATGAGGTCCGCGGCGCGATCCGCCATGGTCAGGCGGGCTTTCTCTTCGTCATTCGCGTTACGCGAAACACGATGGCGCAGAAGATCGTCGGTCCGTCGCAGGCGTCCCGTCATTTCCTTTAACATGCAGAGCGCCATGTCGGGGTTCTTGCGGAGCAAGGCGCGAAAATCGGCGCGCGACAAAACGGACAATCGGGAATTCTCAATCGCGGTGACATCGGCCGAACGCACCTGGCCATCGAGAATCGCCATTTCACCGAAGAATGCGCCGGCTCCCAATTCCGCGAGCGGAGCATCATGCCCGTCCGCATCCTTCACGCTGATGCGCACCTTGCCGCTATCGATCAAATACATCGCTTCACCGGGATCTCCGCGATGAACGAGCGGCGTGCCGGCGGTGACTTCGTGCACCTTGAGCAGCTCGCACAATTCGAGGAGCGTCTCGTCTTCCAGCCCGCTAAAGATGGGAACGGAACGAAGCGAATCCAGACTCGGACACTGTTCGCGTGCAGTCGCTATTTTTCCGTTGGCCGTTGTCGTGTCGTCGCGAGAGGTCATGGCTGCGCTGTTAGGCTACCGGCAGGCACTTTGCCTTAAAGTAGCGGACAACGCGAGCCCGCAAGTGCAGTGGTGGGAGATTGGGACGCTCCTCATTTGAGCGGCTTGCGTTCCCGGCTAGCTTGCGCCTCGTGAAAACCTTAGCGCACAGAATAATAGCCCCCCTCGTGATTGGGTCCGGTCTTTTGCCTCTTTGCCTCCATGCGCAACCGTCGCCCTCGCCTAAACCTTCTCCGTCGATTGAAATGGTCGCCCCTAAATTCGACGCCGCGTCGATTGCCACCTTTCCGTTGGAGGACAGGATCAAGCGTCTAAAGGCCATGAGCACGGCGGAGCGTCTGACGTTTGCACAACCGTTTCATCGCCTGCCCGAAGGCGGCCAATCGAACGCCAAAATCAACGCGTTCTTTATGGCATGGGGCGCGGTCGAGCCGGTCGCTGCTTTGAAGGAAGCTCTTACGTTTTCGACGATGAAAACGAGAACGGTCGCCGCTGAAGCTTTGGCTCATGGAGTGACATCGGAATCCGCCGCCTCGCTCGCGCGCAGTTTGCGCGCGGCCGATGAAAAGCAGTTGGGAGCTGACGAAAAGGAGCGCCTCCTTGGATTGGCGATCGTGAAGTGGAGCCAGAAGGATGCAGCAGGCGCAGCAGAGTTCGTGGCCGAGCTTTATCCCAAGGCGGCCGCGCGTCTCGCGAAACCCGGCGCGGGCGACGGCAACCTTCTCAACACGACGCGCGGGGTCGCGATGAATTGGGGGGCGGCCGATCCACAGGCGGCCGTGAGTTGGTATCGAAAAGAGCCGGTAAATTACTTCGCTTTGGAAAATGCGATCCTCGGTTGGTGGCGCAAAGATGCCAAGGCGGCGGCCGCTTACCTTGGCGCTCATTTAAAAACGGCGGGTGACAAAAGAATCGCCGGCCTTTTCGCTGGTCCCGTGGCCGATCAGGATCCGAAAATTGCGTTGCAGTGGCTGCCTTGGGTGGAAGGGGAGCGCGCGGAAAGTGCCGCTCTCTTGCAGATCGCCGGGGCCTGGGCGGAGCGCGACCAGGCCGCCGCCGCGAAATGGGCGGCTTCTCTCCCCCCGGAGAAAGGAAGGAATGCCCTTGCCTTGATTGCCGCCAGCTGGACGCAACGCGACCAGAAGGCGGCCGAAAAGTGGGTAGATACGTTGAAGGAGACGCGCCGCGACGCCGCACTTTCCGGTTATATCTCCGCTATCGCTTCGAGGCAGCCGGAAAAAGCAATGACCTGGGCACTTAAGATCAACGACCCCAAGTTGCGTCTCCGTTACACCAAGCCTTTGGCCGAGCTTTGGATGAAGGAAGATGCCGCGAAAGCCAGGGAATGGATCAAGAAGAGCAAGATGCCGGAGAGCGAGAAAAAGACCGTTCTGGGCCTGGACTAACTCCCGACCAGGCAAGAGGAGCGAGGCCTTCGGGACTTGGGCGGTGAGGGTCTCGAACCCCCGACCTACTGGGTGTAAACCAGCCGCTCTACCACTGAGCTAACCGCCCGTTTTTCGATATCGAATAACCGTTCGTCCTGACTATCTGGCAAGAAATGGCTGCCTTCGTGGGAAAAAGAAAGCAGCTACTTCCCTAACTAAGTCGAGCATTTAGTTTGCAGTTACCGAAAGATCGTTTATCCATCCGACATGGACTTGTCTCTTAATACACTCAAAGAAGCAATTGCATTGCGTCAACAAATTCAAGCTTTGGAAACACAGCTTGCCGGTTTGTTTGGTGCACGCAGCGCTTCTGCCACCAGCCCCCAACCGGCCGCACCGTCCGCCAATCGCGGGGGTCGCGGAGGCCGTCGTTCGATGTCGGCTGCCACGCGGGCGAAACTCTCCGCTGCTGCCAAAGCCCGCTGGGCGAAACAGCGCGGTGGTTCGGCTTCAGCAGGAAAGTCGACCTCGGCCAAGAAGTCGCGCAAGAAGGGCGGCCTTACTCCCGAAGGACGCCGCAAGCTTTCTGAAATGATGAAGGCTCGCTGGGCAGCTCGCCGTCGCGGCCGCAAGTAGTAACTCTCTTCAATCCTTTCGGCCAGCCCGGTCCTGTACCGGGCTGGCTCGGAAGGCCCCAGGAATTCCTCGGTTGGCCTTCCTGTAGCCGTTTCGCTGGGCGAAACGTGGCATTTGGTGATGCAGCGAGAGCCGGTCCCACGTTTCGCACAGCGAAACGGCTACAGATGACTGATCCCGCGCTAAGCGTTTATCAGCCGCATCATGGCTTCGGGATAACGCTCCCCGGAAAATGCTCCCGGCCCCGCCACTTCCTCGATTTTCTCGAGATCTGCAGTCGTTAGGCTCACGTCGAGCGCACCGACATTGTCGACGAGATACTTGCGGTGCTTGGTGCCTGGAATAGGAACGATGTCCTGGCCTTGGGCGAGCACCCAGGCGAGGGCTAGCTGCGCGGGCGTACATTTCTTCTCGTGCGCAATTGCGCTCACCCGGTCGACCAGATCGAGATTGCTTTGAAAATTCTCCCCTTGGAAGCGAGGTGAATGGCGGCGGTAATCATCTTCTGCCAAATCCTCAAATCGCTTGATTTGGCCGGTCAGAAATCCCCGACCTAAAGGACTGTAAGGAACAAGACCGATGCCGAGCTCGCGGCAGACAGCCAGATTCTCCTTCTCCGGATCACGGGTCCAAAGTGAGTATTCCGATTGCAAAGCGGTGATCGGATGAACCGCGTGTGCACGCCGAATCGTCTGCGCGCCTGCTTCCGATAATCCGAGATAACGAACCTTTCCTTCTTCCACCAGCTTGGCCATGGCGCCGACTGTCTCTTCGATCGGTGTCTCAGGATCGACACGATGCTGGTAGTAAAGGTCGATCACGTCCACGCCCAGACGCTTCAGGCTTCCTTCGCAAGCCTCGCGCACGTAATCCGGCTTGCCACACACGCTGCGTTTGGCGGGATTGGCCGGGTCGCGCACGATGCCAAACTTCGTCGCGATGATGACCTTCCCCCGATGTCCACGAAGCGCCCGACCCACCAACTCTTCATTAATATGTGGCCCGTACATGTCGGCCGTGTCGAAAAAGGTAATGCCGAGATCGAGCGCGCGCTGGATGGTCGCGATCGATTCCTCGTCATCGCGCCCGCTGTAAAAATCCGACATGCCCATGCAGCCCAAGCCCAGTGCCGATACCATCGGCCCGCCGCGTCCCAGCTTTCGTTGCTTCATAAAATACTAGAACTGCAAAAGCGTCCGGCGCGAACCGCGTTTAATCCGCCCGATGACCTTCACGTTCGATAACTTCCCTTTCACTTTCGCGACATCGCGCTCGGCCACGATGACCACCATGCCGATGCCCATGTTGAAGACTTGATACATTTCTTCGCGCGCGATCTTTCCGTTCTTTTGCAACAGCGCGAAGACGGGAGGGATCGTCCAACCCGCCGTCTCGATGACCGCGTCGCAGTTCTCCGGCAAAACGCGGGGCAGGTTATCGACCAAACCTCCGCCAGTGATATGGGCCAATCCTTTGATGAGGCTGGAAGGCAATTTTGCCAACTGCGGTTGGTAGTTCCGGTGAGGCCGCAGCAACTCCTCGCCGATGGTGAGTTTCAAACCGGCCACGCGCGCAGAAGGTTTGAGGCGCATCTTCTGAAAGAAGACCTGGCGAGCGAGCGAATAGCCATTGGTGTGCAGGCCATTCGAGGGAAGCCCGAGCAAGACATCGCCCGGCTTGATTTTGCGGCCGTCGATCATTTGCCGGCGATCGACCACGCCGACAATGCAGCCGGCCAGATCGTATTCACCGCGCCGATACATTCCGGGCATTTGCGCTGTTTCGCCGCCGATGAGCGCGCATTTGGCTGCGCGACATGCCTTGGAAAATCCGCTGAGCAATTGCGCGAAGACGCGCGGCTCCAGTTTCTCGCAGCCAATGTAATCGAGAAAGAAAAGCGGACGGGCGCCGAGAACGGCGATGTCGTTCACGCAATGATTGACCAGATCGGCGCCGACTGTGTCGTGCCGATCCATGGCAAACGCGATCTTCAATTTGGTGCCCACGCCGTCGATGCTGGCCACCAAGACTGGCTCGCGCATTCCGGGAAACTTCGCGGCAAAGAGCCCGCCGAACCCGCCAATCTCGCCGAGCACCTGCGGGCCATGTGTTTGCCTAACCAAGCGCTGGATATTGCCTTTGAGCGCGTTGCCCAGATCGACGTCCACGCCCGCGCGCGCGTAAGCTTTTTTCTTTTTTGTCATGTCGAGCCGAGTCGAGACATTTCTCACTTTCCTCGGATTAGCGAGAGATTCCTCGACTTCGCTCGGAATGACAAAGAAGAAGTGGTCGGCGCTACTTCAAATCAGCGAACAGCGTCGGATGCGCCGTCTCGGCCGTGAGCGCCTTGGAGCGCGCTTCGCGTTTTTCCATGATGAACTTGTCCAGCTCGGGATCGACGGGCAGGGGGTAATTGCCGGTGAAACAGGCGAGACAAAACTGATTGGCCGGCCGGCCGGTCGCGCGAATCATTCCCTCTAAATCGAGATAACCAAGGCTGTCGACGCCGAGGTATTCGCAAATCTTTTCCATCGTCAACTGATTCGCGATCAACTTCTCGGGATCGGGAAAATCGATGCCGTAATGGCAGGCGAATCGATGCGGCGGGCAGCTCACCCGCATGTGCACCTCCTTCGCACCCGCTTCGCGCAAGTTGACCACGCGGGCGCGCGCGGTCGTTCCCCTAACGATGGAATCGTCCACCACGACGACGCGTTTTCCTTCGACCGCTTCCTTGATCAGATTCAACTTCACCCGCACATCGAAATCGCGAATGAGCTGGCTCGGCTGGAGGAAGGTGCGGCCGATGTAGTGATTGCGGACGAAGGCGTGCTCGTAGGGAATCTTCAGCTCCTGCGCGAAACCGAGCGCCGCGTAGTTCCCGGAATCCGGCACCGGCACGACGATGTCGGCTTCGACCGGGAATTGGCGCGCCAGCTCGCGTCCCATTTGCGTGCGCACTTTGGCGACGTTGACGCCGCCCATGATGCTGTCCGGCCGCGCAAAATAAACGTATTCGAACATGCAGAACGCTTCCTGTTCGTCGCGAAAAGGCCACTCCGAGCGAATGCCGTCTTCGCTAATGATGAGCACTTCGCCCGGCTCGATTTCACGAATGAATTCAGCATGGATGAGATCGAACGCGCATGTCTCGGAAGCGAGCACGTACGCGCCATCCAGCTTGCCGAGCACGAGCGGCCGGAAACCAAACGGGTCGCGCACCGCGATGATTTCGCGTTCGCTCATGAGGATGACGGAAAAGGCGCCTTCGACGCGGCGGAGCGCGCTCAAAATGCCGCCGCCGTTTTTCGACGGCTGCGCGAGCAGATGGAGGATGATCTCGCTATCGGCGGTCGTTTGAAAAATGGAGCCGTTGCGTTCGAGTTCGTCGCGCAGGACATCGGCGTTAATCAGATTGCCGTTGTGCGCGATGGCGAGCTGGCCGCGAAAACAATCGACCACGAACGGCTGCGCATTCTTGACCGTGCTCGAGCCAGTCGTGGAATAACGAGTATGGCCGACCGCGCGCATGCCCTTGAGCCGGGCCAGTTCGTCCTGCCCGAAAACCTGGGAGACGAGCCCCATGTCGCGATGGAGCTGGAAAGTGGAGCCGGGGCCGTTGCTCGTGACGATGCCGGCGCTTTCCTGCCCGCGATGTTGCAGCGCGAAGAGGCCGTAGTAGGTGAGGACGGCGGCGTTGGGATGGCCGAATATGCCGAAGATGCCGCACTCGTGTTGCGGAATCATTTTCTCGTCGGGCAACGTCTCGTTCACCAATTCAGTGGGCATCGCAATTCTATTCTCCACCATTTCGTTACATTGTCATTCCGAGCGAGCGAAGCGGAGTCGAGGAATCCCGTGGTGTTACCTTTTAGCTTCCTCCACGGGATCCATCGGCTTCGCTCGGGATGACGCTTTGCTCAACGGTCCTGCGAATGGAGTTGAACCATTGGTCGTAAATTTCTTCGATTGGCCAGGAAAACTCCGAGCCGTTGGCGCGAATGCGCAGCATTTTCTCGCCGACCACGCCGATTTGTTTCGCCGGCAAATCTCCGCAGCCGCGCAAAACCGCATCGACATTTTCGGGCGCGACCGAAATCACCACGCGGGATTGATCTTCGTTGAAAAGAATTTGATCGAGACGCGCATCAACTTTTCCCAGATCAACGTTCGCGCCCAGCAAGTGATCTGGATGGAAGCAGCTCTCCGCCATCGTCACGGCCAACCCGCCTTCCGAGCAATCATGGGCGCTTCTCACCAGCCCTGCGCGAATGAGTTCGCGCAAAGTTTTTTGCAGATGCAGTTCGCGCTCAATATCGAGACGCGGCGGCAAACCCTCCTTCCGCCCGTGACAGACTTTCAGGAAATGCGACGCGCCGAGTTCGTCCCCCAAATCCCCTAACAACACAATCGCGTTGCCCGCCGCCTGAAAGAATTGCGTCGTGATATGGCTTTCGTCTTCGATCAGACCCACCATCGCAATCGTCGGCGTGGGATCGACCGCGCCGGCCGGGCTCTCGTTGTAAAGCGAGACGTTGCCGCCCGTGACCGGCGTGCCGAATGCGCGGCAGGCTTCCGCTTCGCCTTCCACCGCTTCGCGCAGTTGCCAGAAAATTTCCGGCTTGTAGGGATTGCCGAAATTCAAATTGTCGGTCACGGCCAGCGGTTTCGCGCCGGAGCAGGTGAGATTGCGCGCCGCTTCCGCGACGGCGATGCGGCCGCCTTCGCGCGGATCGAGCAGGCAGAAGAGCGGGTTGCAGTCCGCCGTGGCGGCGAGAATTTTATCCGCCTCGCGCAAACGAAAAACGGCGGCGTCCGACCCCGGCGAGACGATCGTGCCGGTGCGCACCATGTGATCGAACTGGCGATAGACCCAATTCTTCGAAGCAATGGTCGGCGCGCGGAGCAGTCGCGGGAGCGCCTTCTGCAAATCAATTGCCGGCACGCTGGCCAAATCGAGCGGCGGCGTGGGCGCGGGCGCTTTCGCTTCGCGCGAATAGAGCGGCGCTTCGTCGGCCAGCGGCTTTGCCGGAATCTCGGCGACGACCGCGCCGTGCTCGAGCACGCGCATCATGCCGTCATCGGTCACGCGGCCGATCTCGGCGCAGGGCACGTCCCATTTCTCAAAAATGCGCCTAACGACTTCTTCCTGCCCGCGCTTTGCGATGATGAGCATGCGTTCCTGCGATTCGCTCAACAGCGTTTCGTAAGGCGTCATGCCCGTTTCGCGCTTCGGCACTTTGGCCAGATCGATCTCCACGCCGGTGCCGCCACGACTGGCCGTCTCGCAGGTGGAACAAGTGAGGCCGGCCGCGCCCATATCCTGGATGCCGGCGACGGCGTCAGTCGCGAGCAATTCGAGACACGCTTCGAGGAGCAGCTTCTCCTTGAACGGGTCGCCCACCTGCACGGCCGGGCGATCCTGCTTCGATTGCTCGGTCAATTCGCGCGAAGCGAACGCCGCGCCAGCCAGCCCGTCGCGCCCGGTTTCCGCGCCGACATAGAAAACGGGATTGCCCACGCCGCTGGCCGCGCCGCGCGCCAGTTGCTCGTGCCGGAGCGAGCCGAGGCAGAAGACGTTGACGAGCGGATTACCCTCGAAGCTTTTGTCGAAATAGATTTCGCCGCCGATCGTGGGCACGCCGATGCAGTTGCCGTAGTGCGCGATGCCTTCGACCACGCCCGTGAAGAGCCGCACGTTGGCGCGATTGTCCTTATCGCCGCACGCGATCGGGCCGAAGCGGAGGGAATTGAGGAGAAACTCCGGGCGCGCGCCCATCGTGAAAATGTCGCGAATGATTCCGCCCACGCCGGTGGCGGCGCCCTGGAAGGGCTCGATCGCGCTCGGGTGATTGTGCGATTCGATCTTAAAACAGACCGCCCAGCCGTCACCGATATCGACGACACCGGCGTTTTCTTCGCCCGCTTTAACGAGGATGTTCGGGCCGCTCGTTGGGAATTTCTTCAGCTCTTTCCGCGAATTTTTGTAGGAACAATGCTCGCTCCACATCACGGAGAAGATGCCGAGCTCGGTAAAGTTCGGCTCGCGCCCGAGAATGGTTTTGATGCGCTCGAATTCGTCCGAGAGCAGGCCATGTTGCGCGACCAGTTCGGGCGTGATTTCTGGTGTCTCCATCATCTGGGGCGACGTTAGCCGATGTCGCCTCGCGCTCAATCGCGGAAATGAATGCGAGGCGTCGAATTTGTAGACGGCGCTTCGCATTCTCGGTTAGCGTTTTGTGATATGGCAATCGCTGTGCGGCCGCCGTGTGATGAAGGGCTGGTGCGTTCCAAGGTGGCCACCGCTCCGTCCCGACCGGCGAGCGGGCCGTGGATTCTCGCTGCCACCATTCTTGCCTCGAGCATGGCGTTTATCGATGGCACCGTCGTCAACGTCGCGCTGCCTGCGTTGCAATCGAACTTCGGCGCCACGGTTTCCGAAGTGCAATGGGTGGTGGAAGCGTACGCGCTTCTCCTGGCCGGATTTCTTTTGCTCGGTGGTTCGTTAGGCGATCATTTTGGACGGCGCCGCGTGTTCCTGCTCGGAGTTGTTCTTTTCACGTTGGCCTCCGTCGGGTGCGGTTGCGCGCGGACCATTCATTTGTTGATCGCGGCAAGAGCGGCGCAGGGCCTGGGGGCGGCGTTACTCGTCCCGGGCAGTCTCGCCATCATCAGTACGGAGTTCGCAGAAAACGAGCGCGGGCGCGCCATCGGGACGTGGTCGGGCTTCACCGCCATGACCGCGGCGATTGGTCCGCTGCTCGGTGGCTGGCTGATCGAACACGTCTCGTGGCGCGCGGTTTTCTTTATCAACGTCCCGCTGGCCCTCGTCGTTCTGTTGCTTTCCTTTTACGCTCTCGGCGAAAGCAAGGACGAAGCGGGGTCACCGCAACTCGACTGGTTGGGCGCAGCTCTTACGGTCGTCGGATTGAGCGCGATCGTTTACGGGCTCATTGAATCTTCACGCCTTGGGTTTGGGCATCCGGCCATCTGGGCGTCGACGGGTGGCGGTGCGCTCATTTTGATCGCTTTCGTCTTTTATGAATCGCGCATCGAACATCCGATGTTGCCGCCGTCTCTCTTCCGGTCGCGCAATTTCAGTGGCGCGAATGCGCTGACATTCCTGCTTTATGCTGCACTGGGTGGCGCGCTGTTTTTCCTGCCGCTGAATCTCATCCAGGTGCAGGGATATTCCGCGACGGCCGCCGGAGCTGCGCTCCTTCCTTTCATCCTGATTATGTTTTCGCTTTCCCGCTGGGGCGGGGGATTGGTCGAATGCTACGGGCCGAAGTGGCCGCTCGTCATCGGGCCGTTCGCGGCCGCGGTTGGGTTTGCGCTTCTCGCCCTTCCCGGAACGGGCGGAAATTATTGGTTCACATTTTTTCCGGCGCTCGTTGTGATTGGTGTGGGAATGGCGACCAGTGTCGCGCCGCTGACCACTACGGTGATGAATTCTGTCGCGCCGGCGCGGGTCGGCGTCGCTTCCGGAACCAATAACGCGGTCTCGCGCGCCGGCAGCTTGCTCGCCATCGCGGCACTGGGCGCAATGATGTTTTTCGTATTCAATCATGCGCTCGACCGCCACCTCGCGGCGTTGTCGTTGCCTCCGAGTGTGAGGGAATTGATCGACCGACAACGCGACGGGCTGGCCGCGATCTCGTTGCCGCCAGGCCTGGGCACAGTCGAGATAGAGTCAGTACGCGAAGCGATTGGCGCCTCGTTCGTGGCGGGCTTTCGCGTGGTCATGTTGATGGCCGCGGGGCTGGCGGTCGGCAGTGGCTGCATTTCGATGGTATTCATCAAAGGCGTCAGGCGGGACGCGGGTTAGGTTGCGCTTCTCTGGCAAATGGCAGAGCATTTGTTCATGGCAATCGACCTAAAAGAGATCGTCGCCGCGCGGTTAGGTGAGAATTACGACCTGCACGAGCGCCATCTCAATCGCACGCTCGTCGCGGCTCAGCGCGTGATCGGTTTCGACAAGGTCTATGCGCGAGCGGAGGGCGCTTATCTCTACGACATGGATAACGCCGCCTATCTCGATTTCCTGAGCGGCTACAGCGTTTACAACATCGGCCGCAATCATCCCGCCATCCAGAAGGCGATCCGCGATGTGCTCGATCTCGATTTGCCGAACATGGTGCAAATGGATTGCTCGCTCCTTAGCGGGTTGCTCGCCGAGAAAATCACGCAGCTCACGCCGCCGCATCTCGACGCCGTGTTCTTCTGCAACTCGGGGACGGAAGCGATGGAAGGCGCGATCAAGTTTGCGCGCGCGGCGACGCAACGGAAGCGTCTCATCTCGCTCGCGAACGCCTTTCACGGATTGAGCGTTGGGTCGCTATCGCTCATGGGCTGCGAGAGTTTCACTGAAGGATTTGGACCGCTCATGGAAGGATTCGAGACGCGCGTAGCGCTCGATGATGTGGCCGCTTTGGAACGCGAACTATCCGCGCGCGATGTCGCAGCGCTGGTGATCGAGCCGGTGCAGGGCAAGGGCGTGAAATTTCCGAAGGGCGATTTTTACACGCGCGCGCAGGAGCTTTGCCGCAAATTTGGAACGCTGCTCATTTGCGACGAAGTGCAGACCGGCCTCGGACGAACAGGCAAAATGTTCGGATTCCAGCATTGGAATCTCGAGCCGGATATCATCACGCTCGCCAAGACGTTAAGCGGTGGCTACGTGCCGTGTGGCGCGATCGTGGCGCGGCGCGACATCTACCAAAAGACCTTCAGCCGGATGGATCGGTGCGTAGTTCATTCCACCACTTTTGGGCGTAACAACCTGGCGATGGCATGCGGCCTGGCGACGCTCGACGTGATCGAGAGCGAAGGCTTGATCGAGCATTCCGCGAAGATGGGCGCGTTGCTGATGGAGCGGATCGATGCGTTGCTGACGAAGCATTCGTTCATCAAGGAAGTGCGCGGGAAAGGCTTGATGATCGCGATCGAATTTCACGAGCCGACGGAATTCAAACTGCGCATGGCCTGGAAGCTTTTGCACAAGGTCGACAAGGTGCTCTTCGCGCAGATGGTCGTCTCGCAACTGCTCGCCAAACATCGCATCCTCACGCAGGTGGCCGGTCACGGCATGGACGTGGTGAAGATTCTCCCGCCGCTCATTATTGGCGAAAAGGAGATTGATCTTTTCGTGAACGCGCTCGACTCGACGCTGGATGAATGCCGGAGATTTCCCGGTCCGATGTGGGGAATCGGCAACAATTTCGTGAAGCACGCGTTACGCTCGAAGCGCGGCAACGAGCGGCCGATCGTCTCCTCGCCCTGACAAGGTATCATCTCCTGGAGCAGAACACGGCGCCGTCCACCATGAATCGCTCACACATCAAGTGGATCCCGATCCTGATCGCGGGCCTCTTTATTGCCTGGCAATATTTCGGCTCCGAAAAGTTTGTGAATCCCGAGACCGGCCGCACGAGCCACGTCGGCATGTCGGTCGAGCAGGAATCCGCGCTCGGCCTGCAAACCTACGAGAACGTCCTTGCGCAATCGCGCCCGGTCGAGAGTGGGCCGGAGCTGGACATGGTGAAGCGCGTTGTGAGTCGACTCGCCGCGGCGACCGGCGACGCGGGGCAGAATTTCCAATGGCGCGTCTCGTTAGTCGAGGACGGAAGGGCGAATGCCTTTTGCCTGCCCGGCGGGGAGATCGTGGTTTACACTGGCATCCTCGCCGTGGCGCAGAATGAAGCGGCGCTGGCCACCGTGCTCGGGCACGAAATGGCACACGCGATTTCACGGCACGGCGCGCAACGCGTCTTGCAGCAAAACATCACGCAAACGGCGATGACCGGAGTCGCCGTTTCGCTTTCCGATATGGATTACGACAAGCAACGCGCGGTCATGGGCGCGCTCGGAGCGGGCGCGCAGTTTGGCATCCTCATGCCTTTTAGTCGCAAGCACGAATCCGAGGCCGACGAAATTGGCCTCATGTATATGGCGCGCGCCGGCTACGATCCGCAGGAGAGTATCCGATTCTGGGAACGGATGGAGCAGTCCGGTGGCGCGGCTCCGCCGGAATTTCTCTCGACCCACCCATCACACGGGACGCGCATCGTACAGTTGCAGGCGTTGATGCCAAAGGCGCTGGAGGAATATCGCACCGCCCTCGCAGCGCGGTAGATCGGGGCCAGCGCTCGATCTTTCGGGGCCTGGAGGCAAGGGGATTCGAACCCCTGACATCCAGCTTGCAAAAGTGGCTGCTTACGCAGGTATTGTCACACAGTGGCTGTCACACTTCAGCCGTCAGGTTTACTTGCTTTCGGGCCTGGAGGGCTTTCCCCGCTTTCTCTGGGAGGCAATTCTTTCGGAAATAAGTCGCCCACGTTTACACGGAGCGCTTTGGCAAGCAGAAGCAGTTCGTAGTCAGCAACGCACCGCAAGTGCGATTCGATTTTTGATACCGCAACGCGGCTTACGTTCCAGCCGATAATCTGAAGCCGCGCGGCGAGGTCGCGCTGTCGGAGCCCCCGTGCCCAACGAAGCTGACGGACTTGCTCACCCACGATGTTTTTGACATTCAGCTTAAGGTTTTGCACTGCCGCTTGCGCAACAGATGCTCGCTAGAAAGATGTCCGGGACGGGTTTGGCGAGCCTGGGATGCAACTGGGAGCGACAGTCTCCGTGGTTATTCCAGAGACCTGCCTCAAAACCACTCGCCGATGCCGCTGATCCAGCCCGATCTGTAACTGCAAACGAATTGGAAACTCAACCGTTAGCAGAGCGAAAACGTTTAAACCAGGCGATGCATCAACCTCCTGTCAGCGCTAAAGTTTTCCACGACACAAACCTCACACCTCGCCGCCACGCGCGCTTTCCGCAGCGGCGGCTGATCTTGTTCTCGTTAAGGCTCGTACAGCTCGCGCGATATCATTTGCTAGCGAGCAAAGCCCAGCGCGAGGATCGATTATTTCCAACTATCGTAAAGCAAGGGATGGCTATCCTAACCCGGTCAATCGCGGCGGTTTGCCGGACACCCTCCCAAAAAGGATGTCCGACCTTTGCACGCACCAACC